>CASFTM010000032.1 GCA_949297775.1 uncultured bacterium | reverse complement strand
GGCGGTGCAAACAAAAACATCGCTGCGGCTTTCAAGTCCTGCCGCACACCAAGCAGTTGGTGTGCTGAGGGCACAAAAACCCGCGTTCAAACGCGGGTTTTAAAACTGCGCCCACCAGGACTTGAACCTGGAACCCACCGATTATGAGTCGGTTGCTCTAACCGATTGAGCTATAGGCGCTAAATCTTTTTTTATTATAACAAATTACAACGCCGGGCGGGGAGAAAGCTGGGGAAAAGGGAAAAATTTTTCCTTTTTAAAAAAAATGTGCTAAAATATATATGTTAATCCGGGATGGTGTAATGGTAACACGGATGCCTCTGGAGCATTAATTCTAGGTTCGAGTCCTAGTCCCGGAACCAGCTTTGAAACCGCCAAAGGGCGGTTTTTTTATGTGCTGTAAGCCGGCACAGTTCGGGCAGGACGGTTTTTCCTGTGTGCGGGCGGTTTTGGCCCCCGCGGCGGGTGTTTTTCTTTTTTACGTTTAGAAGATTGCCTAAAATTGCTACAATATACACATTCGGGGCATGGCTCAAGTGGTAGAGCGCCCGCTTTGGGAGCGGGAGGTTCCCGGTTCAAGTCCGGGTGCCCCGATAAGGGTTTTTATGGTTCAGCACGCGCCGTGGCGTCCGCCAGTATTCAACAATTTGCACTCTCCCGCCGATTGCAAGCGGGAACCTTCCGCCGACGGTATTCAAACCGCTCTTTCGGCTCCTATTCTTTCGCCTTTTCCGTTTTCTTCGTTGGTGTTGTCCGCCAATTTCCAAGCAGGCGAAGGCGGTTCGTTGTTACTGGAGGTGCAAGTGCAGGCGGCGGACCAATGGAGCGAATTTTATAAATTGGGCCTGCTTTCGCCGCACATTAAAACCAGTTTCCCGGCCCAGCAAACGGCTTTCGGCCATTTGGAAACGGATGAATTGGTGTTGGCAAAACCCGCGTCGGGGTATCGTTTCCGGATAAAATCTTCCGGCGCAGCCCAATGGTACGGGATTGCCGCTTGCGGGGTACGCTCTTCGTTTGAATATGATGAAAAGACCGCTTCCCGCCTGCCGCCCGGCTCGTTTGAAAAAGAGATTTGTCCTATTTCCCAAATGGAACTTAAACACCCCGACCGCCGCCGCGTGTGCAGCCCCGTATCCGTATGTATGATGTTAAACGCGCTGGGCCGCAAGGTGGAGTTAGCGGAAGTGTTGCAGCGCGTGTTTGATCCTACTGCCAACATTTACGGAAATTGGATGTTTAATATGGCCTATGCCGGTTCGGACGAAACGGCAGGGTATGTGCGCCGTTTTGGTGCGCTGTCGGAACTGAAAGATTTTGTCACGCCGGATTCGCTGGTGGCGGCCAGCGTGGCTTATGAACGCGGGGAATTGCCCGGCGCGGCGATGGATCACACCGCAGGGCATTTGCTTGTCATCCGCGGTTGGAAAGACGGGCGGGTGCTGGTGGCGGATCCGGCGGCTTCCCAAAAAGAAACCGTTTTGCGTGCGTATCCCGCACGGGAATTTGCAAATGCGTGGCTGAACCATAAAAAGGGCGCCGCGTATGTAGTGAGGAGAAAATGAAAAAATACGGGTTGTTTTTGTGCTTGGCCGGGTTGCTTTGCGCCTGCGCCCAGCCGGATATGAAAGATACGCTCATCGTAGCGCATAAAGGGGAGATGGAGTCGCTGGATCCGGTCTATTCGTACGATGGGGTGACGCATGGTCTTCTGATTAACGTTTACGATACCCTGTTGAAATTTAAAGGCAGTTCGCTTACCGATTTGGAGCCGTCCCTTGCTACGCAAGTGCCCAGCGGGGAAAACGGTTTGATTTCCGCCGACGGGCGGACGTATACCTTCCCCATCCGCAAAGGGGTCAAATTCCACGACGGCACCGAATTGACGCCCGAGGACGTGCGTTATTCTCTGTTGCGCTTTATGCTTTCCGATGTTTCCGGCGGGCCTTCCAGCCTGTTGTTGGAACCGATTTTGGGCGTTTCTTCTACGCGCGATGAAAAAGGAAATATCGTGGTGAATTTTAAAGACGCCGCCGAAGCCGTACGCGTGGAAGGCGATAACGTGGTGATTACCTTAAAACGCCCGTTTGCACCGTTCTTGTCCATTTTGGCGCGGTGGAGTTATATCGTCAGCAAAGACTGGGCCGTCCGGAACGGCGCCTGGGACGGCGAAGAAGCTACCTGGAAACAATTTAACAACTTTGCCAAAGACGAGTCCCCTTTCTTTTCCGTTACCAACGGCACGGGGCCTTTTTATGTGGCCCGCTGGGATATTGCCGCCAAACGCCTGACCTTAGCCGCCAATGAAAATTATTTTGCCGGCGCGCCCCGGTTAAAAACTATTCATATGATGACGGTGGACGAACCGTCTACCATGCGCCTAATGTTGGAAACCGGCGACGCGGATGTGGCGGAAATTTCCACCAAATTTGCCACCCAACTCAAAGGCAATCCGGAGGTTGTGGTGTATGATAATTTGCCCCGCCTGCGTACCGACCCGGCGATTTTCTTTACGCTGGATATCAATATGGAAGCCAACCCGGACGTGGGTTCCGGCAAACTGGACGGCAACGGCATCCCGGCGGATTTCTTTGCCGACAAAGACCTGCGCAAAGGGTTTGAATACGCCTTTGATTATGAAGCATTTTTGCAGGAATCAATGGAAGGCCGCGGCGAAAGGGCCATCGGCCCTGCGCCGGCCGGTTTGGTGCAGTATGACAAGGACTTCAAACGGTATTCCTTTGATTTGGAAAAAGCCAAAGAACACTTCCAAAAAGCGTGGGGCGGCCAAGTGTGGGAAAAAGGTTTTAAATTTACCATTACCTACAACACCAGCGGCGATATGCGCCAAATTGCCAGCGAGATTTTAAAACGCAATGTGGAAAGCTTAAACCCCAAATTTAAAATTGATTTGCGCGGCGTTACCTGGCCGGCGTTTTTGGAAAAAACCGCCAAACGCCAAATGCCCATGTGGGCCCGCGGCTGGGTGGCCGATTATGCCGACGCGCACAATTTTTATTTCCCGTTCATCCACAGCCAGGGGCGTTATGCGCTTTCGCAGGGCTACAGCAATCCGCAGGCCGATGCCCTGATTGAACAAGCCGTGGCGGAAACCAATTTTGCCAAACGCAACGCGCTGTACAAACAAGTGCATAACCTGCTGCACGAGGATGCTATGCAAATCTATACGGTGCACCCCACCGGGCTGTGGGCGATGCGTTCGCGGGTAAAAAACTTTGTAGATAACCCGGTGTATATGGGCATTTATTTTTATCCGATGTATAAAGAATAAAATCAACACAAGGGGTTGCAGCAAAAAGGAGTCGAAGATGTCCTTCGGCTCCTTTTTTGTTGGGTGTAAAACCCCGGTAGGAGATGGACGCCTGTTTTTAGATTTTATTTGGGCTGAAAGGCTTTTTGTTTGTTGCTTTTGTTTCGCTGAAAGATTTGTTTCCCTGGTTGGTTAGACTACGACTTGACTTGTGTTTTTTTTTTTTGATACAGTGTGAAAAATGCGTGTTGTGTGAGGGGGATTGTCCTGTTTAATTTGCTTTGAATTCGCCCGGTTTTGAAGCTTTAAAAGGCTTCTTTCTGTCCCTCCTCATACACCAAGACAGGAAGAAACGGGGGCGTATTTTTATGCCCCCGCCGTTTCTTAAA
>CASFTM010000031.1 GCA_949297775.1 uncultured bacterium | reverse complement strand
GCGGCACGCAGACGCGCACGGTGACGTGCAACACGGCCACCGGGCAATGGGATACGAGTGCGTGGGGCAACTGCAGCAAAACGGAAGAAGAATGCAGCGGAACAAAGACTTGTGATGACTGGTCTTTAGACCAGGATGTGGATGGGTTGTGCCTGCAGGCGGGCAAAATATTTTCTATGGACTTTTTAGATGCTACTTTGCCCGAAAATGCCAGCGTGGAAGAGTTTATTGCTACTTGCTGCGCCTCTTGCCCGGAAGGCGAATACCCTTCTAATGGATTGTGTTGCCCGGAAGGGGCGGTTGGCACTTATGTGGACGGAGAATGGAAATGCTTGGACTGCAGTGATTTAGGGCCTAACTATTATTATGATGGTAAGGGGTGTCAAAAGCGGTTTGTGCCTCATCCTGTGGCGCTTACTATGGTACATGGGGATTCTAATGTTTATGTTGATTTCCAAGAAACCGGAACTCCGTGCCAATACGACTATACCGGAACGCCCATCAATGCCTGTGTAGGGGATCCGGAAGAAACATTATGCGCCCAATGTGATGCGTCTGCCGAGGAATGCAATGTCTCGTGCTATGAGCAAAAAGACATAGCTGATATTGTGGAAGCTTTAAATAAAGAGCGATACTTGACCGGCGGTGGATTTATCAATGGATCATGTGATGCTTCTTACCAAAGTATAAACAGCAGCAACAATGCTACGGGAAGAATTTTGGTCGCTTTGGCTAATCGCGGTGCGGGAAACCAAGAACTTTGCAGCGGGCCCGGATCGCATCTTTATTGGAAAGATATTGTAAGCGAAGAGTGTGAAAACGGCTGCGGCGGAAAATCCGAAATCCGGTCTATCTCCGTTAATTACAGCAGTCCGTGGGGGCAAGGTTCCAGCCTTACTCAGGGCTGTTTCCGGCCTTTATGGAGGCAATTTTTTGGACGTACTTGCCGTCGTGCCGAATAGACACTTTATCCCACCCGGAAATGATAATCCCCTTGGTATGCCAAGGGGATTGTAGTTTTGTATTACAAAATCATCATACTGTCGCCAAACGAATAGAAACGGTATTTTTTCTCCACCGCTTGCAGATAGGCTTCGTAGATGAAATCTTCCCCGGCAAAAGCAGACGTCATACACAGGGGCGTAGAGTCCGGGAAGTGAAAATTGGTAATCAGGCAGTCAATGGCTTTGAATTTGTATCCAGGATAAATAAACAAATCGGTCCATTTCTTGCCGGGGCGAGTGATGTGATTTTCGTCGGTAAAACTTTCCAGCGTGCGGGTGCTGGTGGTGCCGCAGGAAAACACGCGCTTGCCCGCCGCGCGCACGGCGTTTAGCGTATCGGCCGTTTCGGGGGACACTTCGCCCAATTCCGCCAGCATATGGTGCTGTTCGGGTTCGCCGCGCAGGGGTTTAAATGTTCCCCAGCCCACATGCAGGGTGATATAGCAAATTTTTACGCCCTTATCTTTCAGTTTTTGCAAAAGTTCCGGCGTAAAGTGGAAGCCCGCCGTCGGCGCCGCGATAGACCCCGTGTATTTGGCGTACACGGTTTGATAGCGGTCTTTGTCGGTAGCGATGCTGGGGGTCATGCCGTTGTGTTTGCGGGCTTTTTCAATGTATTGCGGCAGGGGCATAAGGCCGTGGGCGTTGCAGAACGGCAGGATGTCTTCCTGGTTAAATTCCAAAACGGCTTCGTTATTTTCCGTTTTCCCTTTGATAAGCGCGGTCAGGCCGTCGCCAAAATCCAGCGTAACGCCGTCTTTATAGTCGCGCGTTAAGACGGCCCAAATATTCGGTTTTTCCAGTGGGCGAACCAACAGCACTTCTACTTTGCCGCCGGTAGGTTTGTGGGCGAACAATTTGGCGGGGAAAACTTTGGTGTTGTTAATTACCAGGGCATCGCCTGGGTTGAAATATTCGTGAATATCGCGGAAGATGCGGTGTTCAATGGTGTGGGTGTCGCGGTGGAGCACCATTTGGCGCGAGCTGTCGCGCGGGGTGGCTGGTTGTTTGGCAATCAGCGGGTCCAAATCTAATTTTTTAAAGCGTTCAAATGCCATATTATTGAATTGTTTGTATTTCCGAACCAGGGTAATAGTTTTTTAAAATCTTTTTGTAGTTTTTGCCGTCTTTGGCCATTCCGTGGGCGCCGTCCTGGCACATACCCACGCCGTGGCCATAGCCTTTGCCTTCAAAATGAACGTCTTTTTTGCGGACGGAAAGCTTGGTAATTTTGCAGCTGCGTATGCCGGTAGCCAGGCGGAACTTGCCGCACGGGACGGTTTTGGAGCCTTTGGACGTGCGTACGGTTAAGTTGGTGGCGCGGCCGGTATCCGTTTTACGGGCGATTTTAAGGCTTTTTAACGTACCGGAAAGCCCGATGGTCTTGGCATACGTTTCCACTTTGGAGCGGGGCAAATTCATTTCCCACTTGTAGCTTTTGGAATGGGAATCCGTTTTGCAGGACGCGCCGGAAAGCGGCTTGATAGAGGCCGTGCCCGGGTTCCAGCTGCGCACATCATCAGTGCCGCCGCCGCAGTTGGCGTGGTAATAGGTAAAGAATAGTTTATCCTGATAGGTAAGTACTTCGCCGCGGGTTTGATCCACGGCCTTTTTGACGGAGTCGTACTGTTTGCCGCCGCCTTTGTACATTTGGCTGCGGACGTCGGAATATAAGTCAAAGTGCTGGTTTTTTACATTTTCCAGCGTTTTAAGGGTGTAGGTTCGCGCGGCAACGGCCTGCGCTTTTAAGGCTTCCAAGGGCCAGGTATAGCTCATTTCGTAGGGAAGCACGCCGTAGAGGTACGTTTCCAGCGGGACGTATTCCACCAGGTGGAAGGTTTTGCCGGCGGGAATAATAAAAATTTTGCCGGAATAGGAATTATTGTTCCAGCTAAGCAGGGTATTGCCTGCGGGTTCTATGACGATAGTTTTAGCTGATTGCAGCGTGCCCACCTGCACTTTGCCGCCGCCTAAGGTTTTGACGGCAAGAGTACCGGAGGAAGAAATTTTGTATTTTTTTGCCAAATCCAGGGTGTAGATGTATATTTTACCCGAGTGCTTAATGCGGGCGGACTTTTGGTTTTCCGCCAACAGTATGCGCACGGTAACGTCTTTGGGGCGGGATTTGGCTTGCGGGTCCTGTGATTGGGGCATTTCCACCCGGTTGAGCAAGGCGCTGTTTGCTTCCCCTTGGGCTGTCCGGGCCAGCTCCGCCCGTTTGGAAGGGGCCGCGCAGGCACAGAATAAGCCCGTGGCAAGCAAAACCAAAAGGAAACGGGGGGTAGATTTCATATGTTCTCCGGGTTAAAAAAGTAAATCGGTATGTTGCTTGCGCCCCATATGTTCGTAGGCTTTGCGGGTGGCTACGCGCCCGCGCGGGGTGCGCGCAATAAAGCCGGCTTTAATTAAAAACGGCTCTATGACGTCCGTTAACGTATCCACCGCTTCGGACACGGCAATCGCCAAATTGTCCACGCCCACCGGCCCGCCGTTAAAGCGGTCAATAAGCGCTTCCAAAATCCGCTTGTCCACGCTGTCTAAGCCTTCGCTGTCAATGTCCAGCGATTCCATAGCTGTTTGGGCGATGTCGTGCGTGATGATGCCGTTGCCTTTTACTTGGGCAAAATCCCGCGCGCGGCGCAGCAGGCGGTTGGCAATGCGCGGCGTACCGCGGGAGCGTTTGGCCAGTTCGGTTAATCCTTCGCGGTCCGCCTGAATGTTAAGCAGGCGTGCGGAGCGTTCCAAAATATCGGTAATTTCGGGGATTTCGTAAAACCCCAAATTAAATACAATGCCAAAGCGGTCGCGCAGGGGGCCGGTCAGCAGGCCGGAGCGCGTGGTAGCGCCCACGAGCGTAAAGCGCGGAACCGCCAGTTTTAAGGTGGTGGAGCCGGCGCCTTTGCCGGTGTTGATGAAAAAGGTGAAATCTTCCATTGCCGGGTAGAGGGCTTCCTCCACGGCGGGGTTTAGGCGGTGTATTTCGTCAATAAACAAGATATCGCCATCGGACAGTTCGGTGGTCAGCATGGCGGCTAAATCGCCGGGGCGGGCCAGCACGGGGCCGGAAGTAACTTTGATGTTTACTCCCATTTCACGCGCCAAAATGTTGGCCAGCGTGGTTTTGCCCAGGCCGGGCGGCGCGTAAAAAAGACAATGGTCCAGGGCTTCTTTGCGGGATTTGGCCGCCGCAATAAAAATGCGCAAGTTTTCTTTTAGTTTTTCCTGCCCGACAAATTCGTCCAGCGTATTGGGGCGCAGAGCGGCTTCCAGCCCGGCGGTTTCGTCGGGCAGTTGGGTAACGTTTAAAATTTCGTTTTGGTTGCTCATTTTTTCAGTACCCGCAGGGCCTCTTTGATGATGTTTTCAATTTTGTCGTTGGGGTTGATGCCTTCGGCGTAGAGTTTTTCCATCGCGCGGCGCGCTTCCGCCGCCGAATACCCCAGCGCGGTCAAGGCTTCCAGCACGCCGCTCATATACGGCGCTTCGTCCATCACTTTTATTTTGCTTTCGCCCTGGACGGTGACGGCGTCCATCTTGTCCTTTAAGGAATTGATGAGTTTTTCCGCCGTTTTGGATGTAAAACCAAAAATGCCCGTCAAAATTTTCGGGTCGCGTTTTAAAATGGCGTTGTGGAAATCGGCCACTGAACGCAAGGCTTTGTTCAAAAATTCCATTGCTTTTTTGGGGCCGGTGTTGGGAATGGCGGTTTTAAACAGGAGCCAAAGGTCTTTGTCCTCTTTGTTTAAAAATCCGTACAGGACGGTTCCGTCGTAGGGGGAAATGGATTCGGCCACATACAGCGCGGCTTCGGTTCCCGCCGTCAGCTCCAACGCGGAGCTGTGGGCCATATTCACTTCGTACCCCACCCCGCCGCATACGATGACGGCGCCGTCTTCTTTTACTTCCAGCACTTCGCCTTTTAAATACGCTATCATATTTACATTTTAGCATATTATCCGGCGGGATCCCGGCCGGGGCCAAGGGAGTACTTTTTCCGGCGGGAAAAAGTACCAAAAAACGCCCGGTGCCGTTGCGCAAGAGCGCGACATTGCAGGAACAGTGTGGCCCAACCAGTCGTGTTAACGGGTGAAGGAAAGGGGGCACCGGCTCGGTGCCCCAGGGCCCCATAAAAATCACTAATTATATAGCCCTTTTTCTGACGCCAGAAAAAGGGCGAAAAAGAGCGCCGCCCCAGGGAGCCACAAAAATCACTTTCAAACGGGAAATTTTATAACTCG
>CASFTM010000030.1 GCA_949297775.1 uncultured bacterium | reverse complement strand
AGGCAATTTATTATACAAAAGGAGTTTTTTTATCTTCCTTACCGGTGAAACCTTTACCGAACCCCCAGCCTAGCTGGGGGTTTTCACAACATACAAAAAGCCGGCCCGGTGAACGGGCCGGCTTTTTTAACGGCAGTTAAATTACATCATACCGCCCATTCCGCCCATACCGGGCATAGCCGGGGCGTGGGCAGCTTCTTTTTCCGGGGCGTCCGCCACCAGGGTTTCGGTCAAGAGGACCGTCCCGGTGATAGAGGCCGCATTTTCCAACGCGGTGCGGACCACTTTGGCCGGGTCCACTACGCCCGCTTTCAGCAGGTCGCAGTATTGGTTGGTTTCTGCGTCGTAGCCTTCGGAGGCGCCTTTCATTTTAAGCACATTGTCCACGACTACCGCACCGTCTAAGCCTGCGTTGACGGCGATTTGTTTCAACGGAGCCGTCAAAGCTTTGCGGACGATGTTGATACCCGTGCGGATATCTTCGTTGTCGGCTTTTAAAGCGTCCAGCGCCTGCTGGCAGCGGGCCAAGGCTACGCCGCCGCCGGGCACGAGGCCTTCTTCCACGCCGGCTTTGGTGGCGTTTTTGGCGTCTTCCACTTTGGCTTTTTTGGCTTTCAGTTCCGTTTCCGTGGCCGCACCTACGCTGATGACGGCTACGCCGCCGGACAATTTAGCCAAGCGTTCCTGGAGTTTTTCTTTATCGTATTCGCTCTTCGAATTTTCAATTTGTTTGCGGATTTGTTCGGCGCGCGCGGCGATGGCTTCTTTGCTGCCTTTGCCGCTGACGATGGTGGTGTTTTCTTTATCCACAACTACACGGGCACACTGACCGAGCATTGCCAGTTCCGCTTTATCCAATTTGATGCCGCGTTCTTCGCTTAAAACGTCGCCGCCGGTCAAAATAGCGATGTCTTCCAGCATTTCTTTGCGTCTGTCGCCAAAGCCGGGGGCTTTTACGGCGCAGCCTTTCAAGGTGCCGCGCAGTTTGTTTACCACCAAGGTAGCCAAGGCTTCACCGTCTACATCTTCGGCGATGATAAGGAACTGTTTGCCGCTTTGGACGATTTTTTCCAGTACCGGCAGCAGCTCGTTCATAGAAGAAATTTTCTTGTCCGTGATGATGATATACGGGTTTTCCAACACGCATTCCATTCTTTCGGAATCGGTTACGAAATAAGGAGAAATGTAGCCGCGGTCAAACTGCATACCTTCCACAATATCCAGCTGCGTAGTGGCGGTTTTGCCTTCTTCCACTGTGATAACGCCTTCCGCGCCTACTTTTTCAATGGCTTCGGCAATCATATTGCCGATTTCGCGGTCGTTGGAAGAAATGGTGGCGATTTGGGCCTTTTCTTCTTTGGTTTTGACCGGTTTGTGCATTTTGTTCAGCTCGGCTTTGGTTGCTTCTACAGCCATTTCAATACCTTTTTTAACGAGCGTCGGGTTGGCGCCGGCGGTAATGTTTTTGATGCCTTCGGTAAGCATCGCGTTGGCGAGCACCGTGGCGGTGGTGGTGCCGTCACCCGCTACGTCGTTAGTTTTGGACGCTACTTCACGGATTAACTGCGCACCCATATTTTCAAATTTATCTTCCAGCTCAATATCTTTGGCGATGGTCACGCCGTCGTCAATGATAAGCGGAGAGCCAAATTTCTTTTCCAGCACTACGCTTCTGCCCTTGGGCCCCAGCGTAACTTTTACCGCATTTGCAACTTTTTCAATGCCCGATTTCATTTTGGCGCGGGCTTCATCGCCGTAAATAATCTGTTTAGCCATATTCGTTCACTTCCTTCCTAGTTACCCCAAAATACCCAAGATTTCGTCTTGGTGAATAATCAAATAGTTTTCGTCATCCAGCTTAATTTCCGTGCCGGAATATTTGCCGTAAAGCACGCGGTCGCCTCTTTTTACATCCATCGGCGCGCGGTCGCCTTTTTCGTTTAATTTGCCCGGACCGACGGCCAATACTTCCCCTTCCATCGGTTTTTCCTTGGCGGTGTCAGGAATGATGATACCCCCCTTCATAGTTTCTCTTTCAATGGGCTTGACGATAACGCGGTCGCCCAACGGTTTAATTTTTACTTCAGCCATATTCCTCCACTCCTTTTTTGTGTGACAATATGTTTAAAAACTCGCCGGCGGTGTTATTAGCACTCGCTTTGGCTTAATGCTAATTTAGCATTTCTGTTTAAAATTGTCAACCCCTTTCTTAGAGTGCTAAAAAAGGGGTTGGCGTTTTAGACGGTAAAACAGTTTTTACGCTTTTGAAAAAAAGCGCTTTATGCGTTGTTTAAAAGTAACTTTTTTAGTGGGAAGAACTTTAATTAAAACGGCGGAGATATTGTCCTGCCCGTCGTTTTCGTTGGATATGCGCACCAATTGCTTGCACAATTTAACCAAGGGCATTTGCTGGCCTTCTTTTAGCTGTTGGGCCATTTCGGCTTCGCTCAGCCCCTTATACAGCCCGTCGGAACACAATAACAAAATATCATTGGGTTTTACCGGAAATTTAAGAAGGTCAAATTCTATATTCTTTTTTATGCCCATGGCGCGTGTTAAGACGTTTTGTATTTTGGAGCGGTCCGCTTCGGCGCGGGTCAGCAGGCCGCGGCGCACATGCTCGGTGGCGAGGGAATGATCGGTGGTAATTTGAATCATCTTATTATCTCTAAATAAATAGAGGCGCGAATCCCCCACATGGACGGCGGTGGCGTTGTCTTTGTCAAACAAAACGCCGGTCAGCGTGGTGCCCATCATACGGTATACTTCCGATGATTGGGCCGTTGCATAAATAGCCGCGTTAGCCAGGTTGGCCGCCATTAAAAGCTTGCGGTCTACCGGGGAGAGTTTGGGTAAAAAATTATCCGGTATTTTAAGTTTTTGGGTATTTACTTTGCGTACGGTTTCTGCCAAAACGGACACGGCAATATTACTTGCAATTTCACCTGCGCTGTGCCCACCCATTCCGTCGGCTACGACGCCAAGCCCCAAATCAGAAGAAATAAGGACATTGTCTTCATTCTTTTCACGGATTTTTCCAATATCCGTTACAGCTGCAAACTCAATATCAAAACTGCTCATAAATCCTCGCTGAAAAAGACTGTTCCCGCACAGGAAATGGTTCCATATACAAACAGCAATACTAACAGAAAGAAGTAAGCATCATTCCCTTCGGCGTTGCGGTTGAAATTTTTTATCGGAAAACTCAGCGTATAATCCCATACGCTAAAATTCATTTTGCTTTCCCCTCCCCTGTAGTATTGTAACAGGAAATACATAAAAAGCGGTTTGGTATTTTCGTCAAACAAACCGGGGAATTCTTTATCCACTTTCCCTTCCAGTACGGACATGGCTTGTTCATCGGATAGATCCGTCAATTCGTTTGTCTTGTCAAAAGTGGCAAACAACTGGCGGCGGCTGTCCAGCCCGACGAGTTCTTCCATTTTTTCAGAAGATTTTGCGTTGCGGGAGTCCGTCACTACAATGTTGGCGGTAATCGTATTGAGCGTGGAGGTTATATTATGTGCCAGCCCGGAAACGGAATAAACCCACAGTCCTGCTGTAGCGGCAAGCAACATAATTAACGGGGGCAGCAAAGTATCTTTTTCTGCTCTGGATAACAAATAGTATATGGACAACACCCCACAAAATAACCCAGCGTAAAAAATAATTTTAATCAGCAGGGTATGGGAATCCGGCGGAATAGTTAAATGGGACGATAAATAGGCCAATACCAAGGCCAGTGTGACCAACGCTGCCCCCAAAACACCTTGGGGCATGGTTCGGTTAAGGGTTCCGCACAATCCCATAGCCCAAGCTAAGGCGAATACAAAGTAGCATAAATAGTATTCGGGTGTGAACAAATATTGGGCTAAGGTGTTCATTTGCATAAATGGAACTTGCGGGGTAAACAGCCCGGCCATATATGAAACCAGTGCAACAATTAGCAACAGCAAGGTGGAGCGCGAAAAAGCTTTTAGCGTTGCTGAAGCGAAAATCAGTGCAATGGCGCCAATAGCCAAGCCAGTGAACAGCATTTGGTTGGGTTCATATTGGGAGGCGAAGAACGGCATGATCAAGTTGGATAGTAAACCGGCGTGTTCCTCTATATGTACTGAGCAAATAACTCCCAAACGGTGGAACAAGTACGCGATGGCCCAGGTAAATATTACAAAGAGCGGTACAAAAATAACCAGTTTTATCAACATGCGTATTTCCAGAGATACGGCGCGCATTTTTCCGTTTTGTGACAAGCGGGCCGCTCCTGGGCGCTTCATAGGAGAAAACACTTCCACCGGTTTTACATTTTGGGCGGACAGCATTTGAATGCTTTCTTTAGGACTTTGTTGAGGCCGGGCCGGTTCTTTATTATCTGGCACAGACGAATCCAATTGGGGCATTAAAGGCAACCGGGAGGAAGAGGTGGTTTTTTTGCGGGTAGCGGCCTCTTCGGCGCGTTGTCTTTTAATCACATCCGCGTCTGATGGAGTGTGCGTTTTTGTTTCTTTTACAATGCGCAACGGCCCTTCTTCTCCCAAGTCAATGGCCCGTCCAGAATTGCCCATCTTTAGGTGCAACTGTTCTTCCGCACGCATTTTTTTAAAGTACAAATAAGTTTCTTTAGCGGTTTGAAAACGGTCGTTTGGGTTTTTACTCATTAATTTTTGCACCGCCAACGAAAGCCAGCCTGGCATATCTGGGCGAAGATTCGCAGGATTGGGGATAGGATCATTGATGTGCTTTTGAATGATATCAATGGTGTTCTTGCCATTATAGGGAAATTGCCCCGTCAGTACATAATACAGGCTGGCACCCAGGGAATACAGGTCCGCGCGGGTATCTAAATCTTTGCCCAGGGCTTGTTCCGGCGCAATGAAGTAAGCCGTCCCTGCCAGCTCAGTGGTTTTGGTGGAGCCTTTTTCTTTATCCATTTTTTTGGCGATACCAAAATCCACCAATTTAGGCTGGCCTTGCGGATTGATTAAAATATTGGACGGTTTGATATCCCGGTGGATGATGCCTTTTTCGTGGGCGGCTTGCAGCCCTAAAAGTACGCCTTCAAATAAATCCAATACCAGGCCGATGGGCAGTATTTTATTTTTTTTGAGCATTACGGAAAGCGTCTGCCCTTCAATGAAAGACATGACAATAAAATAATACCCTTTTTCTTTTCCTACATTGTATACATTTACAATGTTAGGGTGGTCCAGCTCTGCAATAGCGCGTGCTTCGGTAAGAAATAATTCCACAGCTTTTTTATCGTTAGCTAACGCCGGGCTTAAGATTTTAACGCATACAATCCGGTTCAGCGCTTTATGGCGCGCTTTGTAAACGGCGCCCATGCCGCCTTCGGCTACTTTATTTAAAATCTCGCATCCGGAAATTTCTTTTCCTACCAAAGAAGAAGCTGGGTTTTCTGTCATAGCTTTCCTTAAAAACAAAAATGACCTAATATTGATATCATTATACAAAAACTGCTTGATTTTATCCCAATCAAGCACTAAAATATAACTACAGCTATCATATCATATTTTGCTTAATAAAAAACAGGGGGCTGCGGCCGGCAATAGGCTGCAGAAGTATATTATGAGCGAAAGCAGCTTTACGTTGCTTAGGAACATTGGAAGTTGTGCCTTGGAGAATGGCGAAGAGGTCCGGGTGAGTATTGATGCTTATCGGGGGTACCGCTATGTGTCTGTACGGCGGTATGTGCTTTCGGACACTTTTTCCGGCGCTACGCGCGATGGCGTAACGCTTACCCCGGAAATTGTACGCATTTTGGCGCCAATGGTGGCGGCCCTTCCGGAAGCTCCTGCGGCTATTTGTGACGGCCAGCTGGGCAAATTTGCCAAACGGCCGGGTATTTGTATTGTGGCTTCCGTGGGAACCTTTAAAGGCCGCCGGGGGCTGGATTTGCGCCAGTGGCAGGAAGACTGCGGATTTACCAAAAAAGGCATTTGGATCCCGCTGGAAAAACTTTCGGAAATAAAACAGTTATTCGTAAAAGCCAAAGAGGCTTTGGACGAAAAACCGGTAGATGATTTTTTATAAAACGGAAGTCCTTGCATTGACGAGAGTGCTTCTTTTTTGATAAAGTTGGAAAGTTAGACTGGATATTTTTTATGGCGAGGGATATTTATGAAAAAGATTTTATGGAGTGTTGCCGTCTTGTCGTTTAGCGGAGCGTTGTGGGCGGCGGAGACGATATCCACTGTTTCGTTTAACCCCTCCCGCATGGGGGATTACACCTACTTGAAAGTGTCCGATAAAGCTACCATAAAAAGTGGTTTGAAAACGGATGAACTGTATATTAATCCTGCCGCGAGCGGGGCGGTTTCTCTCTCGTTTCAAGGAGGGCCTTCTTCTGTTACCGCTACTTATTGGAAATTTTGGATTGATACTGATATTGTAGGAGAGCAATATTCTTCCATTAATATGCCTGAATCTACTTTTAGGAGTTCTGCTTCCAATGAAAATGCTTTTTCCTCGTATCAATCTTCTTCACCAAGTCTCCCCCCGGAAGGATTTTTGGTGCCGCAAGTTACGATTAAGGGAGGCACTTTGGAGTTTAAGTACGATTCGTATTTAAAGACTCTGGATGCTATTAATATGCTGCGGCAAAAGACTAAAAATTTATCCGTTTCTAATATTTTTACTATCAGCGGAAATGGTGGAAGTTCTTCTTCTCTATATGGCGGTTCTCTCACATATGGATTTCATTTGGCGGGGAATGATATTCCTGTGCCGGTTGGGGCTTATACCAATACGGGTTATCCGCTCACCCATTGCACTTTAGCCTGGGAATCTCGCAAAACCAGTGATGGGCAGTCTGTGAAAGTATTATCTTTGCAGAATTGCAGGTAAAGCCTTTTTGACTGATAAAGTGCTGTAGTGTTTTTAAATGCTGGGGAGCAAAAATGCTTCCCCAGCCTTTTTATGTATAGTCCCCGGCTGGCATAGGCCGGGGGCTTTTTGTGTTATCCGTCTTGCTCCCAAATAAACGGCTCGGCTCCCTTCTGGGGAATTTTACGTGTTTCCCGGTATTTTAACAAGCAGCGCTCATTTCCCGCCGCAAGGCGGTTTTGCGGCAAAGGGCTGGGCTCCTATAGAAAAAACAAACGCTACTTTGCAGAGGGATGGGCCGCTCCTTTTGCTGGAGGCGTTTAGAGACCGGTTGTTGGGTGAGGTATCGGTGACGCATAAAATAAATATCCCCCGGCGTAGCCGGGGGTTTTTAAATCAGCGATGTGCCGCCGGCTGGACCGGCAAGGCGTGGTGTTCTTCCAGCATTTCCTTGGCGTTTTCAAATACGCGGTCCGGAAGGATGTCCTTCATACATTTAAAATGACTCAAGGGGCATTTTCTCCCCCCGTGCAAGGCGCAGGGGCGGCAAGGCAGGTCCTTCATTTCTATCACGCGGTGCCCTTCCCCGTACGGGAAGAACCCCAATTCTTTGGTGGTCGGGCCGAAAATAGCCAAGGTCGGCACGTCAAACGCGGTGGCAATGTGCATCGGGCCGGAATCGTTGGTGATGAACAATTTAAAATGTTTCATCAACGCCATTAAATCGGCCAAGCTGGTTTTTCCGCACAGGTTGGCGGCGTGCCCTTGCGAAAGTTGGCAGATTTTTTCGCCCAGGTCGGCGTCTTTGGCGCCCCCGCCCACGAGCACCGCCGTTACGCCCAGTTCGGTTTGCAGGCGGCTGATGAGTTTTACAAAATATTCCATTGGCCAGCACTTGGTCGGCCAGGCGCTTCCTGCGTGGATGCCCACCAGGGTTTTTCCCTCCAGGTTAAAGTCTTTTATCAGCCGGGCGACGTTTTCCTCGGCGGACGGCGCGTAGCGCATATTCAGTTTTTCAGCCGTGAATTTTTCTTTTACAATTCCTTGCAATAAGGAGAGATTGCGTTCCGCGTCGTGTATCATCCACGAGAACGGCACCGTTTTAGTATACAGGAACCACCCTTCGCTAGAGGTAAAGCCGATGCGCACCGGCACGCGCGACAGCCAGGCAATCAGCGCACTTCTGAAGCTGCGGTGAGGCACCAGCAAAATGTCAATACCGGAGGCTTTTATCGCTTTGGCGGTTTTCCAAACGCCAAAGATTTTGTTCCAGCCTTTTTTGTCGTTTAAAATAATTTCCGACACTTCTTTCATCGGGCGGAAAATATCTTCCGTCTGCGGGCGGGTAATAACGACGATTTTCGCTTCCGGGAACAGCTTTGCCGTTTTTTGAATAAGCGGCGTAGTCAGCACGCTGTCGCCGATGAAAGAAGTCTGGAAAATACCGATTTTGCCCACTTTTTTGCCGTTCATATTGGCGTGTTCGTAGGCCCAGTCCCCCAGTTTGGGTTCTTTGTATTTGATGTCAATATTCCAAGCTTTCAAAGCAGCCAAATATTTATCCAGCGTGTGCTTTTCCAATACCGGGGAATTTTTGTGGAATTTAACAAACATCCGCCGCGCAACGGAATTTTTATCGTAGCGCACCCGGTTGGGAATCTGGCTGAAAAACCCCATCAAAATACTTTTTAACGTGGCGTGCAAATCCAAATAGTGGGTAAAATGCCCCGCGCGGATTTGGCGTATATTGGCCCACAAACCCTTTTTGGCCACCATTATTTCGTCAATATCCGGGTGGCCGGCCAGCACCTGGGCAAACTGGGGCTTTACCAGCAGGGTGATATGGGCATTGGGCCATTTGGCTTTTAGGTTTTTGTACACCGGGGAAGATAATACAATATCCCCCAGCGAAGAAAGGCGTACGATCAAAATTTTAGGTTGATTATCGTTCATAGTTCTTTACCACTTCCATTATTTTGTCGGTTGCTCCTTTAAAACTTAGCGCCGCTTTGCGCGCTTTTTCGGACATATTTTCCAGCTGTTCCGGGTCCGCCAGCAGGCGCAGTACGGTTTCTTTAAAATTGTTTTCGTCCACCAACACGCCGCCGCCGCATTCCAACAAGGATTCCGCCGTCAGGGGCGCGTTGTAAAAATGTTTTCCGAATAAAACGGTTTTAGACAAAATAGCCGGCTCCAGCAGGTTGTGTGCCCCGCGTGGAGCCACAGACCCTCCCACAAACGTGAGCGCCGCGCACGCATAAAGCGACTGCAGCAACCCCATTACATCGGCACAGAGGATATCTGTTTCTTTCTTAAATTCTTTTTGGCTGACAAACGCGTAATGCAAACCGCTTTGGCGTAGGGCGATTTCAATTTCCGGCTTACGTTCCAAATGGCGCGGGGCGAAAATAATTTTTATCCCTTTTTTAGCCAGTTCCGGCGCGGCGCGCAGGAGCATAGTTTCTTCCACGGGGTGAGTGCTTCCGCAAACTAAAATGGGTTTTCCGCTCCAGCCTAGGGCCGTCAGCAGGCGGTTGACTTCGTCTGTTTTGGCGGGGCAGTCGTTGAGCGTATCGTATTTGACGTTTCCGCAGACGAAAATTTTATCGCGGAAGAGGCCTAATTCTTCGTAGCGTTGGGCGGCTTCTTTGGTTTGGAGCGCGGCAAAAGAAAGGGTGTTTAATACGCGTACGAACAGCGGGCGGACCCATTGGTAAGCGCGGGCCGATTTGGCAGAAATGCGCCCGTTGACAAGCGCCGCCGGCACGCCGGCCTTATGGGCGGCCTCCAGCATATTGGGCCAAATTTCACGTTCTACTACAAACAGCCTATGCGGCTGGGCCAGGCGGATAAAACGCTTGCAGGAAGGGTAAAAATCCAGTGGGGCTAAAAAGGCCTTTTTAATATCCGGGTTTTTCTGGGCAGTTTCTTTGCCGGCCTGGGTGGTGGTGGTTACTACGACATCCCGCCCGTAGAAAGTTTTCAACCGGGAAATGACTTCTTTCATAGACATCACTTCCCCCACGCTGGCGCAGTGCAGCCAAATGGCATGCTGCGGGATTTCCCCTTCGTCCTCCAGGCCAAAGCGTTCTTTGAGCTCTTGGCGCAAGTGTTTTAAAAGGCCCCGCCGCGGCGAGAGCAAAAAACCCATTACCACGCTCAGCGCGGCAAACGGGAAAATAAGATTAGTAGACAGCAATAAAAGGTATCCCATATATTGTCTATTATATGATATTTCCGCGCGGGCGTCAGCTGTAAAATGCGGCTTTTTAAAAAGGGCTTTCTCGGCGGGAAACGGCGGGCGGAAATCCCGGGCAGGTATTGGCGGTGCGGCGTGCAGTGCAGCGTTTAAAAAAGGTTTGTCTTTCTTTTGTTTGGGCGGGTGCGGCCCCTTGCAGGCCGGCGCGCGGCTTTGGCGTTTACGGGCAAAAAAATCCCCG
>CASFTM010000029.1 GCA_949297775.1 uncultured bacterium | reverse complement strand
TTTGATAAATTTTGGTCATAGCCAAAATTTATCAAAAAAAAAAAACAAATCAAGGGGCGAGCCGCCCCTCCCCTCTCTTTACCTGTTAACACGACTAGTTTAGGCCACACTGTTCCGATATGTCGCACCCTAACGAAACACTCCTTGCCGGGGGCAGGCAATCCTATGCCCGCCAGCACGACTAGTGGAGCCACACAGTCCCTATACTGCCACATCCGGGCACAATCATCTAAAGGGCCTTTCTTATGCTGCCCTGCAAACGAAACAAGAATTTTCCCGTTTGGACTTCCATACAAAAACTCCCCAGCAAAACTGGGGAGAAAGGAAAAATATTATTTAATTCAATGTTTACATCGTATAAATTTCCCCTGTAACCATACCGCCAAAATCGCTTCCGGCACTCAAAGAACTTCTATTTGGAAACCCATAGTCTTTGCAAATGGAAGCCTCGTTGGCAATACAAAACAGTACTCCGGTATTAGTTAAACCAAAAATCAAGTTCGCATCATTCTGGCGCCCCCAGCAACGAGCAATGGATTTGATTGGAGCCCAGCTGCTAGAAGCATAAGCAAACGTACAAACGCCGTCACTTTTTAAATCAAACGTATCTGACTCTATAGAAATATCCAAATCATCTAAAGAAGCAGGATTGGTCCCGTTTGCCATAAGGTAGACATCCCCCGCGTCCAAAATAGCTTTTAAACGGGGCATCATGGTAGATATACGAGACTTTTTAACAGCCTTAGTATACTGCGGCAACGCCACCGCCGATAAGATACCAATAATCAAAACAACGACGAGCAACTCTATTAAAGTAAAACCTTTTTTCATAAAGAAAACTCTTTGAAATAGGAATTAAAAAATTTAATTGCAGTTTAATAATTAATAATAAAAAAATCAATACTACCGCATCAAAAATTAGAAAACGAAAACCTAGGTTCTTTTCTCTTTTTTACCCGCCGACAAAATTAGTCGGGCCATACAGTTTTCCGTTCTGTCTTTTCCTCCCATAACGGCTCTTGCCGCAGACAAATATTTCCGCCCGGCCCTATGCCTGTAAACTCGATTGGGAAAACCCTACGGTTTTGAAATGGCACACCTTATGCACCCGCCTTTCTTTTTCTGCCACCAAACAACGGGTCTGCAACACCTGGAACAATTTTCCCAAAATGCTTCTAAAAATTAACGGTAACAGCGCACGCAAACTTTGCTAAAATAAATGAAATTATATATGTAGTAAATCTGCAGTAAAAAAGGAGAAAAATTATGAGCATTCAATTAGATGCGAGCAAATTGCCCGCCTCCACTTTTACGTGCGGCCCCAGCCAGGGACACCCGGTTATCCGCGAAACACCCGTCTGTAAAACCCAATTTGAACGCAGTCACCGCGCCAAAGATATTTCTACCGACGGCTTATATAAAGAAGCTACCGAAAATTTACGCCAATTATTATCTTTACCGTCCGATTATACCGTCATTTTCTTTTTAGGCGGCGCCACCCCGGCGATGGACGCCATTATTTGGAACCTGACCAAAAACTCGCTGTCCGGCTTGTCCTTTGGGGCGTTTTCCAAATTGTGGACGAAAAAAATCGCTTCCCGCCTGGAAGCTAACGTCATCCGCGCCATCCGCGAAGCAGGCGAAGACGAGTTTTTCCCCCAGGAAAAGCCCGACTACAACGCCAGCCTGGTGGTGCTGACGCCCAACGAAACTTCCACCGGCACCCAAATCCCCGATGAATATTTGGAAGAAGCCTGGAAATCCAAGGGAGAAGACACCCTCATCGCCTGGGACTGCACTTCCTGCGCCGGCGGACGCGATTTACCCAAAAACAAATTTGATGTAATGGTATTTTCCATGCAAAAATGCTTTGGCGTGGGCGGCGGCTCCAGCGTGATTATTTTAAGCCCCGCCGCCGTCAAGCGGCTGGAAGAAGTAAAAAAATACCGCCCCATTCCCTATGCGCTGGACTTGTCGGAAGCCGTAGCCAAAGCGCAGGCCAAATGCCAAACGGTCAACACGCCTTCCACCACCAATATTTGGATGTTCAACGAAGCCTGCAAATGGATGAACGAAAACGGCGGTTTAAAAGCGATGGACGCCCTCTGCCGCCAGCACGCCAAATTCTTGCTGGACTGGGCCGCCCAGTCGGACTATCTGGCCCCGCTGATTAAGGACGAACGCTTCCGTTCCTACACCACGCTTACGCTGGAAGTAACCGACCCGAACATCAAAGACGCCGACATCTCCGCCGCCTTAAAAGCCACCGGCTTAGCCAACCTGGCAGACGGTATTAAAAAGTATTCGTCCGTCAAACAAAATTCGCTTCGCATCGCGTGCTTCCCGTTTGTGGACATTAACGGCACGGGCGAATACCAAAAACTGACCGCCGCAGTGGACGAAATCGTCCGCCAACTGCGCAAGGAGGCCGCCAAATGAATATTTTAATCGCCGATAAATTCCCCGCCCATTGGAAAGAAGTGCTTGCCAAGCAGGGCCACAAAATTACCGATAATCCCGCCCTGGACGAAACCACACTTCCCGCCGCTATCGCGGATAACGAAGTGCTTATCGTACGCAGCACCAAAGTACCCGCCGCAGTGATTGACGCCGGGAAAAACTTAAAGCTCATCATCCGCGCCGGCGCCGGGTACGACACGATTGACATTTCCCACGCCGCCCAAAAAGGCGTAGCGGTGTGCAACTGCCCCGGCACGAATTCCATTGCCGTGGCGGAACTGGCCATGGGCTTGATGCTGGCGCTGGACCGCCGCATTGTGCACAACACGCAAGATTTGCAAAACGGCGTTTGGAATAAATCCGAATACAGCAAAGCCAAAGGCATTTTCGGGCGGACGCTGGGCATTATCGGGCTGGGCAACATCGGCAAAGAAGTCGCCAAGCGAGCCCAAGCCTTCGGGATGAAGGTCGTTGCGTACGATCCGTACAACAAACCGGAACAATTTAAAGCCTTAAACATCACCGCCGAACCGGATATCTATACGCTTGCGGGCCTGTGTGATGTGATTACGGTCCATCTGCCCGACACACCCGAAACGCACGGTCTGTTTAACAAAAAATTCTTTGACGCAATGAAACCCGGCGCCACGTTTATCAATACAGCCCGCGGCGGATTGGTCGTTACGCAGGACCTGGTGGACGCGATGAAAAACAAACAAATCCGCGCCGCCTTGGACGTGTACGAAACGGAACCCAAAGCCAACGACAAAGTGTTTAACTTTGCGCCGTTTAAAGAAGCGGAAAACTTCTACGGCACGCACCACATCGGCGCCAGCACCGAACAAGCGCAGGACGCCGTAGCCCAGCGCGCGGTGGACATTATTAACGAATACGCCGCCACGGGCAAATTTTTATTCCAGGTGAACTAATGGCTACGATTAAACCTTTTCGGGGATTTCGCCCCTCCGGGCACGCGGACAAAATCGCCTGCCCGCCGTATGACGTGTTAAACTCCGCCGAAGCGCGCCAAATGGCGGCGGGGAATGAATACTCCTTCCTGCACGTGGACAAGCCGGAAATTGACCTTCCGGAAGATACCGACCTCTACGCGCCGGAAGTGTACCAAAAAGCCAAAGAAAATTTGGAGCGTTTTATCCAAACCGGTGTGCTCAAGCAGGACCCCAAGGATTGCTTTTACCTCTACGCCCAGACGATGAACGGGCGCACCCAGTATGGGCTGGTAGCCGCGGCCTCGTGCGAGGAGTACGACAAAGGCATCGTCCGCAAGCACGAGCTGACCCGCAAGGATAAAGAGGAAGACCGCACCCGCCATATTTCCGCCCTTTCGGCTACCACCGGCCCCGTGTTTTTGACGTACCCGGACCGCGCGGATATTGACGCCAAAATCGCCGAAATTGCGGCGGAATTTCCGGTATATGATTTCACGGCGGACGACGGCATCAAGCACACGCTGTGGGTAATTGACGAACCGACGGACATCAAATTTTTAATGGACGCGTTTGCGCAAATCCCCACGCTCTACATCGCCGACGGGCACCACCGCTCCGCTGCCGCGGCCAATGTGGCCCGCCAGCGCAAGGAGCATAATCCCAAACATACGGGGCAGGAAAAATATAATTTCTTTTTGAGTGTTATTTTCCCCGCCGGGCAGCTGTATGTAATGGATTACAACCGCTTGGTAAAAGACCTAAACGGACTGACGAGCGAAGCGTTTTTGAAAAAAATTTCCGAGAAATTTGACGTAGCCGAAACCGGCCTGGAAAAACCGCAAAAACGCCACGAGTTTGGCATGTACCTGGACGGCAAATGGTACACGCTGACGGCTAAAAAAGGCTCGTTTGACGCGTCCGACCCCGTGGCCGCGCTGGACGTGAGCATCCTGCAGGAAAACCTGCTTTCGCCCATTCTGGGTATTGGGGACCCGCGCACCGACAAACGCATTGATTTCGTGGGCGGGATACGCGGCATCGGCGAGCTAAAAAAACGGGTGGACGGCGGAGAATGGAAGGTGGCGTTTTCTATGTTCCCGACGTCTATGGACGAACTGATGAAAGTGGCAGACGCGCACAAAATTATGCCGCCCAAATCCACCTGGTTTGAGCCAAAACTCAGAAGCGGGCTAGTCATCTACAAATACGAAAACAAATAAATTAAAACCGGGGCCGAAACAAGCCCCGGTTTTTTATGTTTTTTAAAACGCCCCCAGGCCCTTCACCCGGGGTGTTTGATAACTGTAAAATGCAGTTATTTTTCGTCGCGCACGATGTAGCCGAATTCTTCCAGCATTTTTGTATCGTTACGCCAGTTGGGCGATACCACCACATTCAGTTCCAACCGGTACTTGCGGCCCAAAAATTCTTCTATGCGCTTTTGGGCGCGCTTTCTCAGTTCGGCAATCGCACTGCCGCCTTTGCCGATGATAATAGGCTTTTGGCTTTCGCGCTCCACGTGAATGTTGGCACGGATGTAATTTTTGGGGCCTAAATCTTCGGTAAATTTTTCAATTTCCACATAAGTGCTGTATGGCACTTCTTTTTTGTACAGCAAAAAAATCTGCTCGCGGATAAATTCCGCCACGTAAAACCGTTCCCAGCGGTCCGTCCATTGCCCGGGCGGAAAGTACGCCGGGCTGTGGGGCATGGCGTCAATCACGGCCTGTTTTAATGCGTCCGTTCCCGTGCCTTCGGTGGCGGAAATACGGAACGATTTTTCTATCTGTAAATCCGCTTTCACGCGCGCTTCCAAAGCATCCAAGGCCGCGGTATCGGGCACTAAATCTATTTTATTAATGGCTAAGAAAACAGGACAATAAACGGTTTTTAATTTTTCCACCAGCTTGGCGTTTAACGCATAATCCGCCGTTGCATCCAGCAAAAACACAACCAGGTCCGCATCCTCGCGCACGGCACGGTCCACGCACCCCACCATCGTTTGTTGGAGCTTGTACTGCGCCGTTAAAAAACCGGGCGTGTCCACAAACACCACCTGGTAGTCGTCCCCTTCCGCAATCGCCAAAATGTTTTGGCGCGTGGTTTGGGGTTTGTTCGTTACGGCGGACAACAAGCCGCCGGCCAAATTATTAAGCAATGTGGATTTGCCGGCGTTGGGAAGGCCGGCCAATACGGCAAAACCGCTTTTAAAGTTTTTATCGTCCATAGAAGTATTGTACTTATTTTTGCCCGCTTCGCCAACGCGCAAAGTGCTATACTAAAGTATGAAAATTTTTCTGCTGCTTGGTTTGGCTGTTTTGGCGCTGAGGGCTTCCCCCGCGCCGGAAAAAGAAAACACGCAACTCCGTTCCCCTTATCCGGCGGGCGCCATAACCCGTCCGCAGCCGGCCCGCCGCGCCCAGGCCAAAACGGCTCCGTCCGCCGAAGAACGCCTAAAGGCCGCCGGCCTGGTGGAGGCGAAAAATTACCCCGGTCTGCAACAGGTATTTGTCCATTTGCGCTACGCCACCCCAAACAATTTTACGGGTAAAAAAATTTACGATTCGCCCCGCTGTTACCTGCACCAAGACGCCGCCCACGCCCTGGCCCAAGCCGCCCGGCTGGCCGCACAGGAAAAAGACCCCTTTACCTTTTGCCTGTGGGATTGCTACCGCCCGCAGGACGCCCAACAAAAATTGTGGGACGCCGTGCCCAACCCCAGCTATGTAGCCCCGCCTAAAAAAGGGTCCCGCCACAGCCGCGCCATGGCGGTGGATTTGACCCCGTGCGATTTTAACGGAAATCCCCTCCCTATGCCTACGGACTTTGACAATTTTTCCCCCCGCGCGCATATGGATTTTTACGATTTGCCGCCCGATATATTAAACCGCCGCGAAACGCTTAAAAAAATTATGACTTCCGTCGGTTTTACCTACACCCGCACCGAATGGTGGCACTTTGACAAAACCGGCTGGAAAGAAAAACCGCTTTTAAACATTCCCCTCCCTTAACCCGCCAACGGGCCGGCCTAGTTTGCATACGGGGCGCGTAACCCGCTTGGCGCCAAGCCGCAGGGAGCAAACAACTGTGCCCGACGCAGAAGTCTTGCTCCGACGGATAGATGAAAAAAACCTCCCCGAAGGGAGGTTTTTGCAAAAACACTCGGCGCGCTGGCTATTCGGTAATATAACTTTCCAAAATCTCGCCGAAATAGAACATATGGTAATCGTCCGGTTCTTTGTTATACCACAGTTCATTCAGCGCGGAGTTTAGGTTGTCTTTCCCCATTAACCGGCTGTATACCAGCGAACATTCAAAATGCATACCGGGCACGTCCAGCACCGGGGTAGCAATTTGCAGGGATTTACGTGTCTTCAGCCCGCACGCCGCCAGCTTATCCATATTCCGGCCCGACTTGCTGCCGCAAACGGCAATGGCCTGCGGCAAATCCACATACGGAATGGTAACGGTAAACTCGCGCGATTTTTCAATCAATTCGTAGGTAAAGCGGTTTTGGCGCACCATCGCACTGAAAATAGGCAACCGCCACATAATACCCAAATTACCCCAGCCAATTACCATCGTATTTACTTTGTTGCCGGATTTGGTTGTCAAAAAGGCGCCTTTGGAAAGAATTTCCAAATTTTTTTGCGCGTTAAAATTATACGGAACTTTTTGCATAATTTCCCCCTTCTTTTTATTATAACTTCCCCGCCAAGAACCGGCAAGCCGATTAAAAGGCTATCCCCGGCTTGGTTACCGGGGACACAACAAACCTCAGCGGTGCAGGTTCACAAATGCAGCGGCCTCAATGCCGGCCTTGGCGCCCGAACCGGCGGCGATAATCGCCTGGCGGTAGTGCTTATCGGCACAGTCTCCGGCGGCAAAAATACCTTCAATAGTGGTATGGGTGCGGTCGTCCGCCAGCACCAGGCCGCTGTCCGACAACGCCACTAACGAATCTTTCAAAAAATCCGTTTGCGGCACGGCGCCCACCGCCACAAACAGGCCGGAGCAGGCAATATCGCTTTCCTGCCCGGTCTGCACGTTTTTCACGCGTACGCCTTCTACGGCGTCGGAGCCTAAAATTTGAACGGGAACGCTGTTTAACACCAGTTTGATGTTGGGCGTATTTTTGGCTTTTTCCACGGTTACCTGGTCGGCGCGGAACGCGTTGCGGCGGTGGATTAAGCTTACCTGCGGGCAGAACTGCGCCAGGAACAAAGCGTCCTCAAATGCCGTATTGCCGCCGCCTACAATGCACACGTTTTTGCCGCGCATAAAAAACCCGTCGCACGTGGCACAGGCGGATAACCCGCGGCCTTTAAATTTTTCTTCTTCCGCAAGCCCTAGCCAGCGGGCTTTGGCGCCGGTGGCGATAATCACACTGGCGGCTTTGTATTGTTTGCCGTCGGCGCACGTCAGCACAAAGGGCGTTTTTTCCCCTTCCAGCTTGACGATTTCATCCGGCGTAAATTCCACCCCCAGCCGCTTGCACTGCTTGTGCATAGCGTCCATCAGTTCAAAACCGCCCACCGGGTCCACAAAGCCGGCGTAATTTTCAATATCGCTGGTTTGCAATAGCTGCCCGCCGGGCACGGAACCCCCGGCAATTACCGTTTTAATGCCGGCGCGCACCGCGTAAATCGCCGCGCTGCAGCCCGCCGGGCCCGCCCCGATAACCACTAAATCCGTTTCAATCATAATGCTAAAAACTCCTTAAATAATTTTTGGAAAAATTCCACCGGGAACCCCACTACATTCGTGCGGCTGCCCACAATGCGCTCTATAAATTTATCATCGTTGTCCTGCACGGCGTAGGCGCCGGCTTTGTCCATATGTTTGCCGGCCATATGGGCCAGTTCTTCATCGGAAAGTTTGCGGGCTTTGCATTTGGATACGTCATAGCCAAACAGCATTTTTTGCCCTTGCAAATTCATCACGCACACGCCCGTATACACCGACTGCCACGAACCGTTGAGCTTTTGTAAAATCCGCAGGGCGTCGGCCTTGTCCTTGGGTTTGCCGATAATTTCCCCTTTGCAGTACACCAATGTATCGGCGCCAATAACCACCGCCCCCGGGTACTTGCGTGCCACGTCAAACGCTTTTTGCACGGCTAAATCGCTTACGCGGGCCGCAGGGCGTTTTTTAACGCTGTGCTCCGGGTTTTGGGACGGAATAATTTCAAACTTCATCCCCAGTTTTTCTAGCAGTTCAATCCGCCGCGGGGATTTGGAAGCCAAAATAAGGCGCATACTATTTCCTTACAAATTTAGAAATGATGATGTATCCCAGCACCAAGCCGACAGCGCCGCAAATGCTCACACGCAGCGCCACCGGATGAACGCCAATGGTATAGACGCGGGTTAGGGCTTGTTCCAGCTGCATAGGCAGGAAGGAAGCCACTTTTTCCAAGCCGATTCCCAAAAGCGCGGCTAGCAGTAAAGTCAGTACGGCAAATACGATTCCTCTCATACACAACTCCCGAGATTAGTTTAAAGTGATTGTATCTTTTTTAATCGGCACCGGCACATTGGTTTTGCCGTCCTCGGCGTCCGTAAGGCTGCGGCGCATACGCCAAAAGCCCCAGCCGGCCAGCAACGCCGCCACTCCGACAATCAGCCACGGGCCGGGCAGATAATGCGGGGCCACGTAATCGCTCAGCACGCCCGCGCCGAAAAATCCGGCCGCGGAACCCAAATTGTAAAACACCATCAGCATCCCCAAATACCGCCCGCGCGTCTCGCGCGAAGCAATGTTGGACACCAGCGTCTGCTCCCCGGGCGAAACAATCAGCTCACCCAGCCCCGCCAAAAATACGCCAAACGCTATCAAAGTAAAACTATCAAAAAACCCGACGGAACCAAACCCCACCGCATACAAGGCACAGCCCAAAAACATCGCCGCCGACAAACGCATTTTCGCCATTAATTTGGTGGCCCAGTATTGCAGGAAAACGACCACCAGGCCGTTAATCGTAAAAAACCAGCCGATGTAGTATTCCGGCATATGCAGATATTGCTTGCAGTGGATGGAAAGCCCCACCACCAGCTGGGAATTTACCGCCGTGATGACTACCACATAAAAACAGATTTTAGCCAGCCGCGTGTCTTTTAAAGAAAGCAAGGCCGACACGAAACTCGGCTTGCGGGACTTGCAGGGAATATGGTTATCGGACACCTGCCGCTGCAGATACAAAATGGTTACCGCGTACAGCAAAGCCGTAAAATAAAATGCCATACTGTAGGAATACCGCACCAAAAAACCGCCCACCGCCGGCCCTAAAGCCCAACCGATGTTAAGCCCAATGCGGATAATGCCAAACGCTTCCACACGGTCCTTGGGGGTGGTGTTGTCCGTCACCCACGCGTTGGAGGCCGGGCGGAAAAACGCCCCTAAAAAGGTGGTTAAAAAGTAGCACGTCAGCATCCAGCCGACCTGCACCTTAAGCTCAATACACAGCCCCAGCGCAAACATCGCCACAATTTGGGAGAACAGCCCCCACATCATTACCGTTTTGCGCCCGAAGGCGTCGGCCAATTCGCCGCTGATGCCGCTGGACACACAGCGCGACAGCCCCGCCAGCGCAATTACCAGCCCCGCCATGGCGGACGTAAGCCCGCGCTGGGTGATGAGGTAAATGGTAAAAAACGGCAGCGAAAGGCCGTACCCAAACAGCAAAAGGCCGTTGGCTATGGCAATAATAATCATTCCGCGGCGGGTGTCTGACTGCATATATGTATATTGTATTAAATCTGAAAGGGGGACGAAAGGAAAGCAGGGGATTGCGGGCACTCTTCCAAGGAATTTTAATCGTACGAAAAAGATAGCGTATCCAGCGGCTTTCCGCTTTTTCTTTTCACTTTTGAGATTAATCCATCAAACAAACGGTTCCCTTTGCAGGGAACCGTTTGGATGGTTTCATAAACGCCAAGGTGTTTATTGCCCGGAAGAGGAATCATCCTTCAGTACACAGCCATATTCCGAAACACTGTACCTCCAGTTACGTACATATGCAGTAGTATAAGTGACTATCGATTCATAGTAACTCCGACAAATACCTTCGCTGGCAGCAGCAGTAGTATCAAATTTTACTTGAATGCTTTCCATCCCCGTGATATCAGGTTCATTTTGCGGCCAGTTTCCGGGGAATACATTGGAGCAAACAGAGCCAGATGAGATGCAAGATGCCGGGCGCCCTATAAACATCCAAGAAGAATCCACATTGGTACAGTTTATGCCCCCAGGCCCGTTACAAGAAACCTTAACCGTCGTGTCAGAGTTCTTGGAGAAATGTCTGGGGTCATAATTGACACAGGTCAAGTCGCACGTCTCAGCGTTCGCGGGGCATTGTTTACACATATCGACGTAAGTACCATATTCATAACAAGGTTTCCAGTCTGCGCGTTTGATAATATCAGCGTTCCCTATAACCACTAACCCTCCGCACGATTGGTTCGTTACCTCTAACGTTCCTTCATATATGGCAGAGGTTCCGGAAACAGGACGATAAAAAGCGGTCAAATCATTTATTTTGACAGGTTTAAACTCGTTCGGCGCCATACAATACCCTTCCGAGTCTCTGACTTCCGCATACTCATCTTCGGAAATCCTTTCTCTTAACCGGCATTTGCAACTG
>CASFTM010000028.1 GCA_949297775.1 uncultured bacterium | reverse complement strand
AATGACAGGTAGTGGAAACTACTTAAAGTAGTAGCTAGTAGAGTGAGGGCTATGCCCGTATTGTGAAAAACCCCCGGCTACGCCGGGGGATAGTTTTTTATACCGGAAAATGCCCGGGGCCGGCACGTGTCAACCGATTGCCTTTGTCTGGAATGACCCGCGGAAAACTGCGTTTAGGCTGGGCTGCGGCGGCTTTAAAGCTTGTTGGTGTATGTTACTTTGCCGGAGGAAAAACGAACGTTTGCGCCTGCTTTTAGCGCAAATTTCTCCGGCCCAATAGGAGGATAATCTCATAAAAAACCCCCGCCGGTTGGCGGGGGGAAAATTAAGCGTTCGTTTCGGATTTTGGTTGTTTGCCCACGATGTTTTTGATGTTCTTCCGGGTAGTTTTTACGATTACTTTGCGGAAGCACCACAGCGCCCAGATGTTGGGCAGCGTCATCATCGTCATAGTCAAAATCGCCAGCGCCCACATAAACCGGGTGGAGTTATTGGCTTCAGCCGTGCGGGTTAAGGAGTCTACAATGGTAAAATCCCACGAAAAGCTCGTTCCAATCCAGCCGCCGATAAACACCAGCAGGATGAACAAAATGCGCGAAGGCTTAATTAACGCATTGGAGCCTTTGCACAAAAACTGGAGGGATTTTTCCATATAATAGCCCCAGCCGATAATCGTGGTGAACGAGAAAATCACCAGCGAGAAGATCAAAATGGGGGTACCGATATACGGCACGGTTTTGAACGCGCTGTTGCACAGGTTGGCGGCGTATACGTTGGGGTTCTGCCAATCGCCCGCCAGCACAATGACCATACCTGTCAGCGTGCAGATGAAAATAGCCCAAAACACGGACGTAGCCGATACGATAGCCATTTGGGTGGCGCTGCGGGTTTTGGCGGCGGCGGCGGCAATAGAAGCGCTGCCCAGGCCGGCTTCCGTAGCCAGTACGGCGCGCGTAACGCCCGCGCTAACGGCCGGGATCATTGCTTGGATAATTCCCATAATCCCTACGCCGATGGCGCCGCCCGCGGCGGCTTTGCCGGTGAAAGCGCTCTTAACCACAATGGCAATGGCGGAAGGAATGTCTTTAAAATTCATTACCAGCACAATGATCGCAATTAACAGGTACAGGCTGCCCATAATCGGCACCAGCCATTCGGAGTAGGCCGCAATGCGTTTTACCCCGCCGATAACGACCACCGCCGTAGCGGCGGCCACAAATAAGCCCACATACCACGGGTTTATGTTATACCCTTCGCGCAAAGCGTCCGCAATAGAGTTGGACTGCAGCGCACTACCGGCGGTCAATCCCATCAAAAGCGTACCTACGGCAAAGATAATCCCCAGCCATTTAAATTTAAGAATATTGGAAAGGTAATACATCGGGCCGCCCACATATTCCCCGTCGGGCAGTTTCACGCGGTATTTAAACGCCACCATACATTCACAGTACTTGATGGCAAAATTAAAAAATCCGGCTACAATCATCCAGAACAAGGCCCCCGGGCCCCCTTCGGCCACGGCGGTGGTTACGCCGATAATGCTGCCCGTTCCCACGGTGGCGCCAATCATTACCGCCAGCGAACCAAAACTGCTTACCATCCCTTCCGATTCCACTTTCGTAACGGAAAGCTTCATAGCGGGCCAGGTATATTTTTGAATAAAATGCAGCCGTACCGTAAAATAAATCCCCAAAAAGAGCAAGATGATAATCATCGGCGGGCCCCAAATCAGTGTATTGAAGCCGTTCATCAAATCGTATGCGCTGTGGACGGAGGGTCCAGTTACAAACGCAACGAGTGCAAGCCACAACTGTTGAATACTTTGCATGAGTGTTTTTGATTCCTCCTAAACGGTACAACTTTTTTATTTTACTAAAAAATCACATCGTAAGAATGTTTTATTTTTGCTTAGGGCAGAAATTCTTTCAAATGAAGCCCAATATGATATATAATGAAATAACGCGCGGGCATTGCCCGCAATATCAAGGAGACGGGTTATGAAAAAACTTTTACTTACGGCTTGTGTGGCTGTGCTGGGCGTGGCTGCGTGCTCTTCCGGCAATACTAAAGATGAAAACGGAAATTATTATACAGACGGAAGTTATTATACAGGCTCTTCTGCTGATAATAAATACCAGATTATCGACCAGGAATTTGACAATATGCTCGCCCCGGATGCCGATTACGATTCTATCCCTGCGTATGAACTGCAGTCCTGCGGCGATTCGTACCTCCCGCCGGCCAACCCCGCTTTGAAAGGCGCCACCAAACCCGCAGCCAAAAAAGCCGTCAAAAAATCTTCCAAAACGGCTGCTAAAAAGGCGTCTTCTTCATCTTCCAGCACATCTTCTTCTACCGATGTGACGACGAATAAAAAAGTAATTAATAACACCAATATTTACTATATCAACAGCGATGCTCCGGCCTCTTCTTCTTCCACTACCACCTACACCAGCGAAGAAGCCCTCCCGGACACCCTGTAATCTTTTATGCTTCAAACACTGGAAAAAGAAGCCCGGCTTACCGAAGAAGCCCATAGACTCTATGGGCTTCTTAGTTCTGTGTCCAAAGAGGACGGCACCCGCTGGACGTATGAGGACTGCCTGCACGCAGCCCCTTATACGTTGGCGATTAACCAATTTAAAAAAGAAAAAAACGCCATTATCTTAGCCCATTCCTACACGACGCCCGATTTGGTGTACGGCGTGGCCGATTACCGGGGCGATTCTTACGAGCTGGCCCTGAAAGCGCGCGATTCTTCGGCGGATATTATTATATTTGCCGGCGTATGGTTTATGGCGGAAACCGCCAAAATTTTAAATCCGCACAAGCAAGTTCTTATTCCGGCGGGGCATGCAGGTTGTTCCTTGGCGGACGCAATGACCGGGGCTGATATGCAAAAGCTCCGCGCCCAACATCCCGGCGTGCCGGCGTTGTGCTACATCAACAGCGTGGCGGAAGTAAAAGCCCAGTGTGATGCTTGCGTTACTTCCGGCAATGTGTTTGACATCGCTGAAAAAATGCCCGGCAATGAGCTGATTTTTGTGCCGGATTTGCTGATGGCAAAAAATTTGGAAGCGGCGCTCATCCGCCGCGGAACGTCTAAAAAGATTATTGCCGCCGGCGGTTCGTGCTGTGTGCACGATAAATACCAACCCCGGGATGTGGAAAAACTCCGCGCCCAATATCCGGGCATTAAAATAGTGGCCCACCCGGAATGCCCGATAGAAGTCTGCCGGCTGTGTGATTATGTCGGCAGTACCAAAGGAATGACGTCTTATGTAGCCAGTTCGGACGCAGACACTTTTGGGATGCTGACGGAGTTTGGCTTGGTGAACCGGCTGGAAGCGGAATTCCCGCAGAAAAAATTTATCTGGCCTTTTGGCGTTTGCAGCTCTATGAAGCGCAATACGCTTCAGAACACGCTGGAAGCACTGGTGGACCCGCAGCCGCAGCAGGTGGTGGAAGTGGACCCGGCGGTTGCCGCAGAAGCTAAAAAAGCGATAGATAAAATGTTTGAGTTAGCCCAATGATACTGGATAAAATTATTGAACTTGCGCTTGAGGAAGACTTGAGCTTGGGGGATATTACCTCCGATACGATTTTTACCTCCGAAAACCGCGCCAAAGCGGTGATTGTCGCCAAAGAGGACTTGGTCCTGTGCGGAATGGAAACCGCCCGGGAGGTTTTTCACGCGGTGGATGCGGAAATTACTTTTACGCCGCTTAAAAAAGACGGGGACAACGTAAAAAAAGGGGAAACAGTCCTGGAATTGGAAGGCCGGACGCTTTCCATTTTAAAGGCGGAACGTACCGCGCTTAACTTTATGCAGCGCCAAAGCGGCATTGCCACGGCGGCGCGCGTTTACGCGGCGGTAGGTAAAAAATACGGTGTGATGATTGTGGATACGCGCAAAACACAGCCCGGCCTGCGGCGGTTGGATAAATACGCCGTGCGGGTGGGCGGCGCGCGCAACCACCGCATCAGCCTGGCGGACAGCGTGATGATTAAAGACAATCATATAGCGGCCGCCGGCTCTATTACGGCCGCCGTCAAAAAGATTAAAGACGTCATCGGCCATACGCCCAAAGTGGAAGTGGAAACCACCAACCTGCAGGAAGTGCAAGAGGCTTTGCAAGCCGGCGCGGATATTATTATGCTGGATAATATGACGCCCCAGCAGGTGGCGCAATGCAAGCGGGAAATTGCCGGCCGCGCCGTGATAGAAGTGTCCGGAGGGGTTAATAAAGACAATTTGGAGGCCTACTGCCAGGCCGGCCCGGACGTGATTTCCATGGGGGCTTTGACGCATTCGGTTCCCGCCAAAGATTTGAGCTTAAAAATAGTACAATATATTAGTTAAGAAAATTGAAGAATAGTGGAGCTGTGCATGAATTATAACAAGTTGTTTTCCCAGGTAGTCAGCCGCTCTAAGGCGTCCGCTATCAGAGAACTTTTAAAAATTATTTCCCGTCCCGATATCATTTCTTTTGCAGGGGGACTGCCGGATCCGGAATTATTCCCGACCGCCGAAGTGGCCGATATTATGGGCAAAGTTGTTAAAGACTCACCTAAAGAAGCGCTCCAGTATGGCACGACCGAAGGCCAGGATTGCCTGAAAAAAGAATTGGTCAAATTGCTGAAAGAAACGGAAAATATTGAGGTTAAGCCCGAACAAATGCTGGTGGTTTCGGCTTCCCAGCAGGCGCTGGATATGACGGCGCGTTTATTTGTGAACCCGGGGGATGCCATCATTACCGCCTGCCCCACCTATTTGGGCGCGTTGCAGGCGTTTCACGTGGCGGGGGCTGATATCTTGGGCGCGCAGAGCGATGAATATGGCGTTTTGCCCGACGATTTGGAAGCTAAATTAAAACTGCTTCAGCAACAGGGCCGCCCGTGCAAATTTGTGTATTTGGTGCCTGATTTCCAAAACCCGACCGGGACCACTATCCCGGAGGAACGCCGGCTGAAAATTTTGGAAATCGTTAAAAGATACGATACGTTTATTTTGGAAGATTCTCCCTACCGGCAAGTCCGTTTTGAAGGCACTTCTCCACGCACTTTTTACGCGTTGGATGAAAGCCGCAGCCATGTGGTTACGCTTTTTACGTTTTCCAAAGTATTCGTCCCGGGGTTCCGGCTGGGGTACATTATCGGGCCGGAAGAAATTATCCGCAAATACGTTATTTTAAAACAAGCGATGGATTTATGCACCTCGCCTATTTTGCAGCTGGCTACGGCGGAATATTTGCGCCGGGGGCTTTTGCTGGCGCATGTGGACCATATTATTGACGCTTACCGGGAAAAACGCGATTTGATGCTGCGCAAACTGGAAGAATTTATGCCCAAAGAAGTGTCTTGGACACGCCCGGAAGGGGGGCTTTTCCTGTGGCTGACGCTGCCCAAGCATATGGACGCCGCCAAGCTGCTTGCTAAAGCCATTGAAAACAAAGTGGCATATGTAGCCGGGGTGGATTTTTATCCCGCAGCAGATGTTTTGAATGATATGCGCTTGAATTTTTCTTATTCGTCCAAAGAACAGATTGTGGAAGGGCTAAAACGCCTGGCACAGACGATTAAAGAAAATTTATAGGCTAAACTAAAAAATTCCGGGTATTAAAACCCGGAATTTTTTGTCATTATAGATACGCCGGGAAATCACACAATATCAAGCAGGGTCGTGTACAATGGAAATTTCGTGCGTAATTTTGACATGCCGGGCTACCAGGCAGCGTTTGGCTACTTCTACAAGGGCGTTTTCGTATTTTTCCGGGAATCCAGGCGGAAGGTGAATGAATACTTTAATCTTATCAATAACGTATTCGTTAATATTCCACTCCGGTTCTAAAGTCAGATAGACGGTTTCGGGCAGGTTGTGCTGTTTTAAAAAATTCAGCACAAATACGCCGCTGCAGCTGCCTAGAGAGGCCAAAAACAAATCAATCGGCGTAGGCGCGCTGGACTCTCCGCCGTGTTCTTTGCTTTGGTCGGTTAGAATGTCAAAATCTTTGACGTGTACGTTTACTTTTTTGTTTCCCGCAAAGGTGATTTTCATACCCCCGGCTCCTTGTATTAAAAGAATGGTGTGTAATAAGTATAATTGCCGACGGAGAAAAATCAAGCCCTGAGCGGATGAAATGGGCCCAAAGTCCTGGGGAAAAATAGGACGAATGGCCCTGGCAAAGAGAATAAATTTATTAAAAAATATAAAAACAGCTATTTATGAAAAAAACTTTTATTTTACTATTATTATGTTGTTTCCCGGCGGCGGCTTTTGCGCAGTTGCTTCCTAAAAACGCCGCTAAGGCACTGGCGGGCGGAGATAAAGTGTTAAAACCGCTTTCCAATGCACAGGTAGCGGAGATGGTTGCCCGCGGGAAAGAAGGCCTGGTTCTGCGGCGTGCGCTGGGGGTATCGGTTCAGCGCAATTATCCGGCGGCATCCATTTTAAAAGACGGAGAAGTAAACCGCGTGCTTCTGCAGCAAGCGTGGCGGCGGGCGGCGGTAAACAAATACCGCTGGGAAGAAGGAAATATGCTAGGGTTGAACTCGTGGCTGATGGTACTGGCTCACCGGGTACGGGAGAGCATAAAATTAAGCAAGCCCTTGCTAAAATTGCTGGAACAGGAACTAAAAAAAGCCCAGCAGGAAGCGGAAACTGAATTTTTAAAGCGGTATAAGTATTCCCAGGCTGCGGAAAATTTCCAAAACAATCCGGCCTTTTTATCCTTGTTGGGAGAGTCTGTGGCCCAGCGGCTGGAAAGCTATATTTTGCCTCATTTCAGCTCGGCGGACCGGGTGCGCTTTTTGCAGCTGCTGATGAGCGGACTCTTTTCCGGCCCGGTGAATTGGCAGGAACTGCACACGGCATTTTTATACCGGGAAATCCGCGAGGCCTTGGCTGCCTGCGGTCAAGAGATTGTATATGTGGAGTATTATGGTTCCATCAAAAAGGCCATGCGCGAGTGTGCCAAACAGGCCGCTTACGAAGCGGAAAATCAACATATTACTTCTGTTGTTAAATTGCGGGACTTGTTTATAGAAAATATGAAAGATTTTTCAGATCATTTTTCCGCTAATCCGGCTGTGGAAAAAGACTGGAACAGACTGATTGATTTTTTTCAACAAAAGCAACATTTCCGTTCTGCTCAGTAACGTTGAAAGATAGTAAAAAACCCGGGTGTTGACCCGGGTTTTTTATGCGGTAAAAGGCCGTTAGAACAACCACGTTTTCAGCCAATAGCTGGCGGCGGATATTAACGCGGCCGCCGGGATGGTAACAAACCAGGCCCACACAATGCGGTTTGCCACGCTCCAGCGTACGCAGGATAAACGGCGCAGCGAGCCAACGCCCACAATCGCGCCGGTAATGGTGTGGGTGGTGCTTACGGGCACTCCCAAGACCGAAGCGATAAAGAGCGAAATAGCCGAGCCGGATTCGGCGCAGAAACCGTCCACCGGGCGCAGGCGGGTAATTTTTTGGCCCATAGTTTTCACGATTCTCCACCCGCCGGAAAGCGTGCCCAAAGCAATTGCCCCGTGGCACAATAGTACTACGGAAAGCGGCACGATAAACGCGCCTTGCGCCACGGCGTGCATTTCTTCGTGCGTCAGCAGAAAATCGCGTATCGGCGCCACTTCGCTTCCCGCCAGGCCGCCTAAAAGGAGCATACTGATAATCCCCATCGTTTTTTGGGCATCGTTTCCGCCGTGCCCCAGCGAATAGGCCGCGGCCGACAAAAGCTGCCCTTTGCGGAACCAATGGTCCACTTTGTAGGGGTTTGCCTTTCGGCAGGCATTAAACACGATAATTCCGATAATCATACTGAGCAGGAACCCTAACAGCGGGGAAAGGAAGATGAACAGAACGGTTTTTAAAATACCGCCCGCCACCAAGGCGTTTATGCCGCCCTTTACAAACCCCGCCCCGATAAGGCCGCCAATAAGCGCATGGGACGAGCTGGAAGGCAAGCCCCACCACCAGGTGAGTATATTCCACACGCAAGCGCCCATCAGTGCGCCGAACACCAGGTCGGCATCAACGATGTGGATGTCCACAATCCCCGCGCCGATGGTTTTGGCTACGCCGGTGTGGAATACCAAAAAGGCCACAAAGTTGAAAAACGCCGCCCACGCCACCGCCGCTTTAGGCGATAGCACGCGCGTAGACACCACGGTGGCTACTGAGTTTGCCGCGTCGTGAAATCCGTTTAAATAATCAAAGAACAACGCTAAAATGATTAAGAATAATATCCAAAGCATTGGGGCACCGCCTTAGTTGTTCTTAACCAAAATAGATTCCACCATATTGGCGGCGTGTTCGCAGTTGTCGGTTACGAGTTCCGCCAGTTCGTAGAGTTCTTTTTGTTTGATGACCATCAAGGGGTCTTTTTCGTTTTCAAACAGGTAGGAAATGGCTTCGTCGCGCAGGACATCTCCTTCGTTTTCCAAACGGTTGATTTCCACGCACTGGTGGAGGGTTTCTTTCATATTTTTGTTGCTTCTTAAAGAGGCCAACGCTTTTTGCAGGGCTTTGGAGGTGGCTTCAATGGTAGCGGCCATTTTGCGGCTGAATTCGGTCGGTTTTTGGATTTTGTACAGATAGAACCGATTGGTAATCAGGTAGATGCCGTCAATGATGTCATCCAGGCGGTTGGCCAGGGCCAGGATGTCTTCGCGGTCAAAGGGGGTGATAAACGTTTCGTTTAGCGTGTTGATGGTGGTGTGGGTGAGTTCGTCGCCGTAGTGTTCCATTTCGTGCATTTCACGGACGTTCTCGGGGGTAAATTCGCCGTTTTCCACGAGTTTTTTGTAAAACCCGGCGGCACGGACGATGTTTTCGGCTTGCTTGTCAAACAAATCAAAGAATTTCACTTCTTTCGGTAAGAACATATGTTTCTGCTCCATTTATTTTTTATTTTCTTTTTCTTTTTTCATCTTGCTTCTTGCGGGCCCGGCGCGTTTTTGACGGCCGGGAGGGTACGGCATTTACTGCGAAATCGGATTAAAAACGCCCGTTTGCAAAAACAAACGGGCGTAAACAAAACCTAATTTTTTAACTCCTGCTTAAGCTGCTCCGGAAGGTTAATGGCGGCTTTTAATAGGAACGGACGTTTTTTAACCTCCTCTATAAAGGCCGCATCGCGCAGCTTGTTGCGGTAATCTTTCTCCTGGAAGATATACCGGAACTTGGTGTATACGTCATACGTGCCGGCCAGTAGGGCCACGATATCCTGCACGCCCACGATTTCTTCGTCGGTAGGAATGACAAAGATTTTTACCTTGGAATTATCCGCCGAAATGCAGCACTCTGCTTTGTTGGTGTCGGCGGCGTTGTTGCGTTCTTCGTCCAGCACAATGCCGAAGTTTTCCAGGCCTTTTAAAATCATCTCGCGGATGTTGGTGGCGCGTTCGCCTACGCCGGCGGTGAAGACGATGCTGTCCAAGCGGCCCAGGGCGGCCATATAAGCACCGATGTATTTTTTCACGCGGTAGCATTCCACGTCCAAGGCCAGTTTGCACAGTTCATCGCCGTTGGCGGCGCCTTTGCGCACATCTCGCTGGTCGGCAAAGCGGTCGCCGGTGAGGGCGTACATACCGCTTTTCTTGTTCAAAATCTTATACATTTCGTCCGCGTTCATATTTAGTTTTTTCATCATATGAAAGCAGATGGACGGGTCAATATCGCCCGAGCGGGTGCCCATTACAAGCCCTTCCAGTGGGGTAAGCCCCATGCTGGTATCCAGGCACTGCCCGTTTTTTACAGCCGTTACGCTGGCGCCGGCGCCAATGTGGCAGACGATGGTGTTTACTTCGTCCACATTTTTGCCCAGCAGCACCGCCGCGCGGCGGGAAGTGTACAAAACAGACGAGCCGTGGAACCCGTAGCGGCGGATTTGGTAATCGGTATACCATTTGCGCGGCAGGGCGTACATATAGGAAGAAGCCGGCATCGTTTGGTGGAAAGCGGTGTCCATCACGCACACGTGGGTAACGTTCGGCAAGAGCGCGCGGGCGGCTTCAATCCCCATGATGTGAGCGGGGTTGTGCAGGGGGGCCAGGTCGGAGATGTTTTTGAGTTCTTCCACGACTTTATCGTCCACAATAACGGACTTGGCGAATTTCCCGCCGTGCACGATGCGGTGGCCTACGGCGCTGATGACGTTGATGTTTTCAATGACGCCGTGTTCTTTGTCGGTTAACGTTTCAATAACGAGGTTGATGGCGTCTTTATGGTCTTTGCAGTTGCGTTTTAGTTCAAAGGTGGGGTAACCGTTGCGGTCCTGGGAAATAAAGGACCCGTCAATGCCGATGCGTTCCACCGCGCCGGCGCAGAGGCTTTTCTTCTGGTCCCAGTCGTACACGCTGTATTTAACCGAAGAGCTGCCGCAGTTTAAAAATAATATAATCATATGGATAAATTCCTTTTTTGTTCCCGGGCGGGAGCGGAAAATTTACGGAGGAAAATCCTCCCTCATTATTATTATAGCAAAAAGCCGGCGGGGCGTGAAACAGATTTTTTGGCTTGCGTGTGCGGCGGCAGTTTGTTAGTATGGCAGTAAGGAGATTTTATGAAAAAACGGCACCTGGGACTGATTGGTTTTTTATTGTGCGCCGGTTTGACGGTGCAAGCGGCGGGGATTTCGCGCCCCGGGCAGATTGACGACGTAGCCGGTGTACCCGGCAAGCGCGGGTATTTCGGAGACGGCGGCGACGCGCTCAAAGCCCGCCTAGGCAGCCCGATGGGAATTGCGGTGGACAGCCGCGGCAATTTGTATTTTTCGGATACCGCCAACCACCGCGTGCGCCGCGTGGACGCCCGCACCGGCGAAGTGGATACCATTGCCGGCACCGGCAAACGCGGTTTTGAAAACGACGGCGGAAACGCCGATATGGCGGCTTTAAACGGCCCGACGGGCCTGGCGTTTGACACGCTGGGCAACCTGTATATTGCCGATACGGGCAACCACCGTATCCGTATCGTAACACCCAAAGGGTATATGTATACGGTGGCGGGGGACGGTCGGAAAGATTACAACGGCAACGGACTGCGCCCGGTATCTTCCAGCTTAAATACGCCCACCGGGGTAGCCGTCAGCCCGCAGGGGGAACTTTATATCGCCGATACCGGCAACCATTTAATCCGCAAGATAGACCGCCACAGCGGTTTTTTGGTAAACGTGGTGGGCACGGGGGACCCGGGCAACAGCGGCGATTGGGAATTGGCGATGAATGCGGAACTGAATAAGCCTTCCGCCCTTGTGTTTGACGATAAAGGCAACCTGTTTATTGCCGATACGGGCAACCACCAGGTGCGTTGGGTGGAGCCGCGGAAGCGCTTTATTTTTACGATTGCCGGCACGGGTAAGCGCGGATTTTCCGGCGACGGGGACCGCAAATGCACCGACAGCGCGTTTAGCAACCCCACCGGGTTAGCCGTGGATAAACGCGGGCGGCTGTATATTGCCGATACGGACAACCAGCGTATCCGCCGCCTGACGGTGGAAAGCCAAATGGACAGCAAGGTGGTGACGGTGGCCGGCAGCGGCGAACGCGGCTATAACGGCGATGGGATGGACGCGTGGGACGCCAAACTGGCCTATCCGGGCGCGATGGTCATTACGCGCTTTGACCAGTTGTTTTTTGTGGATACGGGCAATAACGTCATCCGCCGCGTATCGGGCATATCGCTGGTGGAGCCGCCCGTCAAATATACGGGCTATGGCAAAGAGGGGGCCAAACAGCCCGACGAGCGGAATTTTATTCAAGTGCTGTTCGGCGGAAAGAAGTAACGCTTTAAAACGGTTTTGGAAAAGCGCTCTTGCCAAGTTGGCAGGGGCGCTTTTTTGAGTACTTTTTGTGGGCGCCGCCAAAAGTGCCGAAAAGCGCGGGCCGTTGTTGGCCCGTTACGCTTGGGCGCGACAGTATGAAAACAGTGTGGCTCCGCAAGTCGTATTAGTGGGCGTAGAGTAGGGAGCCCAGGCACCGGGGCCTTTTTCTGGCGCCAGAAAAAGGGCGAAAAAGAGCGCCGCCCCAGGGCCCCATAAAAATCACTTCCAAGTGGGAAATAAATTTATTTGTACTTTTTCCGGCGGGAAAAAGTACCAAAAAGCGCCCGCCCCAGGGTCCCACAAAAATCACTTCCAAGCGGGAAATTTTATAACTCGTGCGGGTGCCC
>CASFTM010000027.1 GCA_949297775.1 uncultured bacterium | reverse complement strand
AAGATCATCCTGGAACTGGGGCGGAGCATGACCGCCGGCTGCGGCCGGAACGTCCGGCGCGTCAGCCGAATCTGTTTAAAGCGGGGAATATAGGCAAGCGCAATCAGAAACGAGACCGCCTGACTGATAACTGTCGCCCACGCCGCTCCGGCGACGCCCCAACCGAATCCGAAAATAAAAATCGGGTCCAGCACCGTGTTGACCACCGCTCCGGTCACCAGACAGAGCATCGAAAACCGCGGACTGCCGTCGGCGCGCGCTACGTGGCTCATTCCGTTGACGGCCATCATCAGCGGCATTCCGATCACCGTAATGCGGGTGTATGTTTCGGCGTACGGCATCACCTCCGGCGTTCCGCCGAACAGCAGCAGCAGCGGCCGGCAGAAAATCTGCACCAGAATCAGAAATCCGATTCCGGCAGCCGTCATCATAATGAAGGCGTTGCCGACCGTCTCGGCAGCCGATTCGCGGCGGCCGGCGCCCAGCTCGAGAGAAAAGCGGGAAGCGGTTCCGATACTGATCAGCAGCATAATCGAAAAACAGATCGTCGTCAGCGGAAACGCCACATTGGTGGCGGCGTTAGCCGTGCCGCTGACGACTTTGCCCGGGGTTTTATAGTTCAAAATACCTCCCACCACGGAACCTACCGTGCTGAGCACGTCCAGCTTGCCGCTGGGGTTGTCCATCGTGCCGCCGATTTTGATGACGACCGGCGTCTGCGAAGTAAGCACGGTGGCGGATACTTTCATATCCAAGGCCTGGGTAAAGAAGTTTATCGTACCCGCGCCGGAAATATCCGTTACCTGCGAGTTGAAGGTGGTTTTGTCTATATTCATTACGCCGTTGGTAAAGGTATATACGCCTTCCCCGCTGGTAAACGCAATTTCGCCTTTGTGGGTATTTTCTTGCACCGGGAAGAGCTCCACATTCAGCGCGGCCGCTACCTTGCGCACAATGCTGATAGGCAGCAACAAAATTTTAACGATTTTGTTGTCCTTGACGAAGGAATCCAAATCCGTAATGGCGCCGGGCTGGAGGTTGAACGACACCTGCCCGTTGGCTTTGGTCATTGTTTCGGACACATCCGTCAGGTTGGCGGTTAAGGTAAATCCGTCCGTGCGGAAATACGGCACGTCAATCGGGCCGACTTTTACATTGGCTTTGATGTTCATCAGCATTTCCGGGCCGGCCGAAGCCGCCTGCTGGGCGGGAGCTTCTTCGGTTTGGGGTTCAGCTTGCGTTTGGGCGCCGGCGGTTTGTCCGTCCGTATCGGCGGAGGCGGCCGCAGAAGCACCCGGCAGTTCGGCTAAGGTAAATTTAGCCAAGTCCAAATTTAGCACAATGTTCATCACGTCTTTGACGTTTTGGTACGAGAAAGAGGTGGTGAACTTTTCACCGTTTAACAAGCCCGTCAGCGAATGGCTGGAAATGTTGTCCAGCGAAGCAATGGTGACGGTGCCGTTGAATTCGGAAACGGTGAACGGGTCGTACATGGCGCTGATGTTCTTAAACGTAACCGTGCCGCTGACGTCCTGCCCGTTGTTTTTGTCGGTCGCTTTAAACGAACCGGAGATGACGCCTGCTGGCTTAAAACCGGCTACGGTGTCGGTCATTTGGACGATTTGGCTCAGGTCTGTGGTCAAGTCCGCATTGACGGAATAAGTCGGTGTGGGGCTGTTCCAACCCACGGTGCCATAGGCCGATAAAGCACTGTCCATAACGGACAATTTAGCCTCGGAAATGGAAGCGGTGGAGCTTTCCAAATTGGCGGAGGCCTTTACGTTCATATTGATAACCGGCAGCGAAAAGTTCGGCAAATCGGGCAGAAAATCGCTGAAAATTTGGTTATTGATGCCGCTTAACGTGCCGGACAAATCCAACTGCGGAGCGGTAAAGTTGCGCACGCCGCCGGTTAATTGGAATTTGACCGTCTTGTACGAGGCGGAAATATCGTTTACCGTTACATAGGCATTTTGCATATCCAGGTTAGCCAAAAATACGCGAAGGGCGATATTGAGCGGAATGGAAACTGCCGGGCCGTTTTTCTCCTGGTAAGCGGTGGTAAAGTTGATGTTTACGTCAAACGGTTCCGCCATATCAAACTGGTTGATTTCTAGATTTAAGTTGTCAATGGCGGCGCTCATGCCGGTTTGCAGGTCTTGGTAGGAGAAGCTGCAGTTGTTGGCGGCAATTTTGTCCGCCAGCAGCACAAACGCGGCGGATCCGTCGGAAGCGGTGTTTTCTTCTACGGGGGTATTCGGATCCGAGGCCGGGATAAACGTATCAAAATTAAACGAACCGTCCGCGTTTTTAATTACATGAATATCCAAACCGTCCAGCTGCACGGTGGAAATTTCAATGCGTTTTTGAAACAGCGGTTTTAGCGCTATTTTTACCACCAGTTTGTCGGCTTTGGCAAACGTGCCGTTTTGGAAGGTGGTGTTTTCGGAAATGGCAAAGTTATCCAGCGTTACCCCTACCAAATTTAGGGAAATATCGTCAAAGGTAATTTCCCTTTGCAAATTGTTTTTTGCGTACTCAAGCGCCATAGCCTTGAGTTTTTCGGGCGGGAACATCAACCGCAGGGCGATTAATGCGGCCGCCCCCAAAATCACGATGACAACCGCGATTTTGAAGCACAGTTTTAAGAATTTTTTCATAGCTATATTGTAGATTTTTACAGGAGAGGTGGCAAGAAAACAAAAAGGTTATTTTTTGGCGTTTTCTTCCGAGGGCGGAACGATTTGCGCTTCCAGGACTGTTTTATCCTGATTTTTAGCTTGGCGGAAAGCGGTCAAATCTTTATGCAGCAGGGTTAATACCAAAAGGATAAATGCGCTGTCGTCTGCAATGCCCAAAAGAGGCAACACATCCGGCAAAGCGTCCACGGGCGAGATGAAATAAACCAAGCACAACAGCGCCAGGAAGAAGGTTTTCCAGGGCATTTTCCAGCGCCCCCGCAAAATGGCCCATACCATTGGGAAAAAGCTGGCAAAATCTTTTAAAATTTCCAACGGGCTGAATTTCACGGGGACGCTCCTTTTGTTTTTATGCTTGCGGCGGCAAGGCCGGCTCCGCGGGGACGGTGCCGTGATATACTTTTTCTTCCGCCCGCATACCTAAAATATTTTCGTTTACGCGCATGGCGTAGTCGCCGATTCTTTCAAAATTGTTCAGAATATCGGCGTATGCGGTAATAGAATCCGGCGAGGCTTCCTGCCCGGCGTAAATGCGTTCGCGGCGGTCGCGCAGCAGGCGTTTGCGCAGGGCGTTCAATCTTTCTTCGTCGGCAATCGCTTCGGCGAATGTCCGTTCCGCCTGGGCGTGCCATTGGCGGGTGGGCTGTTGGAAATCCACCAGCACCCGGCGGGTGCGTTTGGTAATTTCTTTGGTCAGTTTGGCGATGTTTTCCAAATCGTCAATATCTTCCTGGCGGAAAGGCTGCTGGGTATGGAATTTTTCCAAAATGCGGGCGATTTTTTCCCCGCAGTCCCCCATGCGCTCAATACTGTTCAACACGTCAAAAAGCGAGAACGCCTGCGCCACCGCATGGCGCGATAAATTGCCGTGCGTGAGGGACGTTAAATACAGGTTGATTTTATGTTCCAATACGTCGGTTGTTTTTTCGGCTTCTTTTACGTCTTCAATCAACCGCTGGAACATTTTTTCGTCATCCACTTTTACGGCGTGGATTAATTTGTCCGTCATTTTGGTTACAAAGCTCATCATCCGCTCCACTTCTTTACGTACGGCAATCAGTGCCAGTTCCGGCGTTTGCGTGAACCGGGTGGAAAGGTAAATCAGCTCGTGCTCTTTTTTGTCTTCGCGTTTGGATTTGGGGATAATCAAATAGGTCAGCTGGGCCAGTTGGCGCAAAAGCGGCAGCATCAACATCGTATTGAGCACGTTAAAAACTGTATGAAAGGCCGAAATGTGATAGGGCAGGACTGCGGTGAGCACTTCGGTTTCTTTAGTATAGGGCGAACCGGGGACCAGCCAGTCCACCAAATGGACAAAGTGTTTAAAAATACATACCACCCAAATAACGCCGATGACGTTAAACAGAAAATGCCCTAAAGCTGCGCGGCGTGCGGTTTTGCTGGCGCCGATGGCGGCTAAATTGGCGGTAATGGTGGTGCCGATATTTTCCCCCAGCACCAAGGCGCAGGAAGTCGGGAAGTCAATAATTCCCGCTGCGGCGCAAGTGAGCGTCATGGCCATAACCGCGCTGGAGGATTGCAAGATGACCGTTAAAATCGTGCCGCTGAAAATTAAAATCAGTAAATTGATTAAATTATTGGGCTGAAAACGGGAAATCCACGCCACCACCTGCGGGTTTTGGGCAAAATCGGCCGGGATAGCGTTTTTCATAATATCTAACCCCAGGAACAACAGCCCGAAGCCCACCATTGTTTCCCCAATGCGCCGCACCACGATAAACCGCGGCGTAAACTGGGCAAAAAAGCCGACCGCAATCACGGGCAGGGCAAAGAGCGAAATTTGCATTTTGAACCCGAACAAGCTGACAATCCACGCCGTCATCGTGGTTCCGATGTTGGCCCCAAAAATGACCCCCAAGGACTGGTACAGGTTCAGTAATCCGGCGCTGGCAAATCCCACCACCATAACCGTAGTGGCGCTGGAGGACTGGATGATGCTGGTAACCAAGGCGCCGCAGGCGGTAGCCGCAAAGCGGTTTGCGGTGGCGATACCTAAAAGCTGGCGCATTTTATCGCCGGACACTTTTTGCAGGCCGTCGCTCATAATCTTCATACCAAACAGAAAAATGGCTAAGCCGCCTAGCAAGTTAAGCATATTGAGCAGGGTAGACATAAATGGTTCTCCTTACCAAAGGGTTAAAAAAAGAGAGAGCTCCGCAAAGGGCTCCCTCCGTAAAATACGGCAACAAATTGCTTTCTCGCAGCGGCCCAAAAACACTCCGCCGCTATCATCGTCCGCCATACAAGGCTGGGATAGTAATTATTTGTGTTCATAGTTATTTGGACATTTTTATAGTTCCAAAATCGTCCTCGTCATCAGTTTTGTTGGCATCGGTTTCTTTTTTCTTAGCCCACATTTGGCGGTTTTCTTCTATTTGCTTAGCCATATCGTCATCAAACAGGATCGTGGGCATACGGTCTTCTTCGGTGTATTCCACAAAATCTTCGGGCTTAGGCTGATAGACTTGGGACAGGTGTTCTTGCACTTGTTCATCCCCAGAGTGAGTTTTTACAGAAGCTTGGACAATTTCCAACCGGTTGTTCACATCCTCCTGCCGGACTGGCTTGCCCAAATTGGCGGGCAACACATTATTATCCGCGCCAAATACCTGCGTTTGCTGGCTGAGCAAATCGGCCTGGGCGGAAGGCGTGTAAGCGCCGCGGTTTTCGCCATAGTCGCTGTTTAAGAAAAACAGGACAAATGTTGCTGCTGACCAAAACCAAACTACTCCTAATCCCAACAGGCACACGATACCTACGGCGTACCATTCGGGGGTGAGGGCGGTTATGTCAAACGAGTCGGCAAAGTACAGCGGAATGACCACATATAACGCACGGAGCACGCCCAATATATAGAGAGTGGAAAGGATAGAGGTTATAAAAAAAGTCAAAAAAGTTTTTAAAAAGCTTTTTAGACTTTGGGTCATATTCCAACTGTACAAAATGGCTTGTATCGGCCCCTGGTCCTTCAGGGCGATGGCGGGAATGGAAAAAATAAGGCGTGTGATAAAGAACGCGCCAAGCAAAGCGGCAATACCCAGCCCGACAAATTGGAGCAAATGCCCCAAAAAAGCTCCCACAATGACCAGCACGACATACACAATAAAAAGCAATATATTGCATATCAACAAGTATATTGTGGGAAATACCGAGGCCGATAGAGAGTTGGAAAAAGATTCTCCAAAATTGTCGGCTTTTGCCGCTAATATGCGGAATAATAAAACGACAAGAAAAGCGGTGCAAACAGCACTGTATAAGTTCACCAACAGGCTTGATATGCCAAAATGCAGCAAAAGCAGTGCAGCGGCATTTAACAAGACGGCTGTCAGAATAAATAAAATCAGTACAGAGCCGGAACGGTTGACCAGTTTTAGGCCTTCCCAAAGTAAGGTAAAAATGTTTTGTGGTTCTTTTAAATCCATATTTTTTCCTTTTAATCTTCCCCCACATTATAGCAAAACGCGTGTGGGGTAGTGCAAGAAAATTAAAAATTAAAATTTCTTTTCCAAGTCTTTTGCTGCGGAAAAGCCGCTACTCCAGGCCCATTGCAAATTAAACCCGCCCAACCTTCCGGTTACATCTAATAATTCTCCAATAATATACAATCCCGGCACCCGCCGCGCTTCCAAGGTGGAAGGTTTAATATCCCGCGTATCCACGCCGCCGGCGGTTACTTCGGCGCGGGTATAGCCGGAGGTCCCCTGCGGAACAAAAGAAAATGCGTTCAAGCGGAGGGCGGCTTGTTCCAGCTCGGTGCGGGAAGCGTTGGATAAATTGTCATTCAGGCCCGCCAGCAGGACTTTTGCGGTTTTGCCCGGTAATTTACCGCGCAAGGCGGCTGTAAAAGTTTTGGCGGTATTTTTTTGTGCGTGCAAAAGGGCGTTTGCGTCCTCGTCCGGCAGAAAATTAACGGAAACCTCCATTCCCGGCTGCCAGTATAAAGACGCCTGCAAGACCGCCGGGCCGCTAACGCCTTCGTGCGTAAAAAGGAGCTGCCCCGTAAAGCTGTATTTCCCGCAGGAAACGGCGGCTTTTAAACTGTTTCCTGCCAACATTTTGAAGCGTTCACGCAGTTCTTTGGGGAAAGTCAATCCCGCCAGCGCCGGACGCTGTTCAATAATTTTTAGTCCAAATTTTTGCGCTGTTTTAATGCCGAAAGCCGACGCTCCCAACGACGGGAACGAAAGCCCCCCGCACGCCAATACCAGGTATTGCGCGCGTACCGGCCCGGCGGAAGTGTCTATTACAAACAGGCCGTTTTCCCGCCGAACGTCCAGGGCCTGGGTATTGGTTAAAATTTGGGTATTGGCTTCCCGTGCGCGGCGCACAAGCATACGCACGATATGCTGCGCGCCAAAGGCAAACAGCTGCCCGTTGGCGCGTTCTTCCCAAGGGATGTGGTTTTCTTCTAATAAACGCAAAAAATCCTGCGGCTTAAACGCGGCCAGGGCGTTTTTGCAGAAGTGCTTGTTTTGGCTTATATAATCGGACGGGGCCGTAAAACGGTTGGAAAAATTGCAGTTCCCCCCGCCGGAAACGCTTATTTTGGCGCCGGGTTTGGCGTTGTGTTCAATGATAATTTTTGGGCGGTCAAACGAGCCGGCGCACATCAGGCCGGACGCTCCCGCGCCGATGAGAGCGGTATGAAAAACGGTATTTTTTAGTTCGTTGTGGGTGGTCATCTGTATATAGAATAGCAAAAAAGCGGCTGTTTTGTATGGGAACGGACATCGTTTTGGCAGTTCTTTTGCCGCCGGTGGAAAAGGGCAACTGTGAAAGGCGGGATCTTCCTTGCCTGCCAAGGGCGCGGTAAAACGGGAACAGTGGAGGTTAAACTGGTCGTGCTAGCGGGCAACGAGTTGGGAGCCCAGCCTCTGGGCCTTGATTTGTTTTTTTTTTTTGATAAATTTTGGCTATGACCAAAATTTATCAAAAAACCCTCCCGGCGGAGAAAAACGCCGGATTTACGCTAATAGAGTTATTAGTCGTTGTTTTAATCATTGGTATTCTGGCAGCGGTAGCCTTGCCGCAATATCAACTGGCGGTGCTCAAGGCGCGGTTTACCGAATTGCAAACCGTCACTTCCCAACTGAGCAAAATGATAGAGATGTATTATATGGCGAACGGGGAGTATCCCAAATACTGGTCTGATTTGGATATTGATATACAGGGATGTGCTCCGGGACAGAATACTACGTTAGTAGACTTAGTATGCCAAAAAGTCCGTGTTGACCTAAACGCTACCAATATTATTGGTTGGGACAGCGCCAAACGTACGGCGGATTTAGCATATGAGGGAAATAGTGTAGTATATACCTATTATTTCCTAAATGCAGGCAATGCCGCGGATGTGGCGGGAAAATTTAAATGCAGCGGGTCAACTGAAACCGGCAGAAAGTTGTGTAAAGGACTATGCGGCGCAAATACTTGCTATCTGCAGTAAAACAATAAGCCAATAAAAACCGCCCCGGAGGATTTCCCCCGGGGCGTTTTTTCACCGCTATTTTTGGCAAAGGCCTTATTTATAGGCTTCTTTCATAATTTGGGCGGCTTCTTCGTCCGTGAGCGAATGGACGTCCAGGGTGAATAATCCCCCCATTGTTTCTTTGGCGGTTTTAGCCAGTTTGTCCATTTCGTCGGCTTTTACGCCGTAGTCGCTCATTTGCAGGTTGTCCACGCCGCAGGCTTTCTGCAATTTTTCCAGGGCCGAGATAAACGCTTGGGCGCGTTTTTCGGCGGGCAGGGAATGGACGTCTTCTCCCATAACTTCCGCCATTTCGGCGTAGCGTTCGTCCGCCACTTTGCCGAGGAAAAATTTATAGTACGGCAGGGAAATCATAATCAGCCCCGCCCCGTGCGGCAGTTTGGGGTAATAGGCGCTCAGCGCGTGTTCCAGCGAGTGTTCGCTCGTGCACGAGGAGAACGTTTCCACCATTCCGCCCAGCGTATTGGCTAAGGCCACCTGGGAGCGGGCTTCCAGGTCGTTGCCGTTTTTGACGGCGCGCGGCAGGTATTTGGCGATAAGCTCAATGGCTTTTAACGCCAGCGCGTCCGACACCGGGGTAGCGATGTTGGCGATATACCCTTCCGTGCAGTGAAACAGCGTATCAAACCCTTGGTAAGCCGTCAAATGCGGCGGGACGGAAGTCATCAGTTCGGGGTCCACGATAGACAGGGCCGGGAACGTAAAATCCCACCCGGTGCCGATTTTTTCGGGCCCGTTGGTAATCACCGTCCACGGGTCGGCCTCGGTGCCGGTGCCGGCGGTGGTGGTGATGGCTACAATCGGCAAAGCGCCTTCTTTGGGAAATTGCCCTTTGCCCGAGCCGCCGCCGATATAATCCCAGTAATTGCCGGGGTTTTTAGCCATTACGGCAATGGATTTGGAAGAATCAATACTGCTTCCTCCCCCCAGCCCGATGACAAAATCGCACCCTTCTTTGCGCGCCAGTTCCGCCCCTTCGGTAACGTGGTCCAAAATCGGATTGGGCAGAATTTTGTCAAACACCACGCTCTGCACCCCTTGTTGGGCCAGCAGTTTTTGCACGCGTTCCAAATAACCGTACTTGCGCATAGACGTACCGGCGGAAATGACGATAAGCGCCTTTTTGCCGGGCAGTTTGGCGGTGGCCAGGTCGTTTAAGCGGCCGGCACCAAACAGAATTCTCGTCGGTAAATAGCAATCAAATTTCATATATCCTCCTTAAGGGCCGAAGCCTGTACCCTTATTATAACAAATCGTCCTTTCTGGGAAGATAATCCTTTTTTTAGGCGCGTTTGACGGGAATTTATGCTATCATAAAATAGCGGAAAAGTTGACTTTTTGTTTGACAAATATGCTATACTTTATTAGGAATAATTATTAATAATTTATGAACACGCTTACACACGAACAAAAAGAAGAATTGGAAAAACGCTTAGCCCGTTTTGAAAAATCCTGCCGGGAGCATGGCCTGCGCGTAACGCAGCAGCGGCGGGAGATTTTCCGCACGGTGGCGCAGTCGTGTGCGCATCCGAGCGCGGAGCGCGTGTTTATGGCGGTGCGCAAACAGCTGCCGAATGTGTCGTTGGATACGGTGTACCGTACGCTTTCGTCGCTGGAAGATATGGATTTACTTACGCGGGTGGGGCTTTCGTCCAAAGCCCGCTTTGACGGGGATTTGCGCCCCCACAGCCACTTTGTCTGCACGCGCTGCGGCGAAGTGTATGATATTTTCCCCCAGCCGGGAGAAGCGGCTTTGCCGCTTCCCCAGGGCGCGCGGGAGATGGGCGAAGTACGGCAAATGAATGTGCAGCTTCGCGGAATTTGCAAAAAGTGCCAGGCGGTAAAATAGGCACATTTGGGTAACTTATAGGAGAAACTATGGAATTAAAAGGTTCTAAAACGGAAAAAAACTTGATGGCGGCTTTTGCGGGAGAATCCCAAGCCACCAACAAATATACGTATTATGCGTCCAAAGCCAAAAAAGAAGGCTTTGTGCAAATCAGCAAAATTTTTGAACAGACTGCCGGCAACGAACGCGAACACGCCAAATTGTGGTTCAAAGCCTTGCACGATAACGGCATTCCGACCACGGCGGAAAACCTTTTAGACGCCGCCAACGGTGAAAATTACGAATGGACCGATATGTACGCCACCTTCGCCAAAGAAGCCAAAGAAGAAGGTTTTGACAAATTGGCCTACCTGTTTGAAGCCGTGGGCAAAATTGAAAAAATGCACGAAGAACGCTACCGCAAGCTCCTGCACAATGTAGAAGCCCAGGAAGTATTCAAAAAAGCCGGTATCGTGATGTGGGAATGCGCCAACTGCGGTCACATCCACATCGGCGAAAAAGCCCCCGAAGTGTGCCCCGTGTGCGCCCACCCGCAGGCTTACTTTATGATTCACCCGGAAAACTACTAATTTTCCGCTTTCAGCCGTAACAAAGCCCCGCTTAAACGCGGGGCTTTTTATGTCCCAAATTTCCTTGCCGTGCGGAAGATAAAAGGCAGGGCGGCGTATGATAGCAGGTTGTTGTGGACGGGAGCCCGCTACCGGGTATAACAAACGCGCACAAGCCTTTGTTTTGTGCGCAAGAGCTGCCTGCAAACCGTGACGTAATTGTTCGGCTTCCGGCGGCGGGGTGTAATTAATCCCGCTTGGCGGACAAAATCCCCCCGGCTACCGCTACCGCCGCGCCAAAAAGCATTGCCGCACGGTATCCGCCCAAAAACGCCTCCTGGGCGGTGGCGCCGCCGTCCGCCAGGCGGCTTTGTACCAGCGCATAGACGGCAACGGAAAGCGCAATGCCCATAATCATCCCGGCGTTGCGCGCCAGCGCGTTTACGCTGGACACAATCCCCACTTTGTTACGCGGCGCCGCGCTGATGACGGTATTGTTGTTAGGCACCTGAAAAGTGCCCGAACCGCAGCCCGCAATCAGCTGCGCCAGGGCAATGTAGAAAAACGAGGTCGTTTCGTCCATAAGCGAAAACAGCACCAGCCCCGTAACGGTCATCCCCAGCCCGACGGTGGTAATCAGCCGGGCGGGATATTTTTCCGACAGCAGCCCGCTAAGCGGCGAAGATACCGCCAGCGCCACCGGGAAAGGCAGCATCAGCAGTCCGGTGCGTACCGGGTCAATATGCAAAATATCCGTTGCGTAGAAGGGAAATAGCACCGAGTTGGTAAAAATAGCCATAAAGCCTAATACCGCTACGGCGTATCCGTAGGAAATAGCCGGTATTTTAAAGATGGACAGCCCGATAAACGGCGTTTTGGATACGCGTTCGCGGTAATAAAAGAGTCCAAAAAACACCACCGCCGCCGCAAAGCCGCCTAAAATAAGCGGCGAGTCCCAATGTTTAGACGGGCCTTCGTTGAGCGCATACAGGAAGGAAAAACACGCAATAATAAAAAATACCGCCCCCCAGGTATCCATCCGCATTTTGCATTTAGGGTTAAACCGCGGAATGAGCTGTACGCCGCGCCAAATGCCAATGGCGCATACGGGGATATTTACCCAAAACACGCTGGGCCAGCCGAAATGCTGGATTAAAAAGCCCCCCACCGCCGGCCCCGCCAAAGACCCCAGCGCCACCACGGCCCCAATGCCGCCTAAGGCGCGTCCGCGGTCCTTGCCGGAGAAAGCCTTGGCGATAATCGCCTGGGAATTGGCCATCATGGCAGAAGAGCTCAGCCCTTGCACCGCGCGGGCGATAATCAGCATCGGCAGCGACGTAGCCAGCGAGCACATCACACTGCCCACGCCAAACATAAAAAATCCGCCCAAATACAGTTTTTTGCGGCTGTACATATCGGAGAGTTTTCCAAATACCGGCAAAAAACACGTTACCGCCAGCAGGTAAATGCTCACGACGGCCTGTATGCTTTCAATATCGGCGTTAAATTGCTTGGCAATAGAGGGCAGTGCAATATTGACGATACCCCCGTCCAGGGTACCCATAAAAGTACCCGTGGCGGTAACGGTAAAAATCAGCCATTTATAGGGCAAGTTAAGCAGTCGTGGTTTCATAAAATCCTTTGGGCTGTTTCTTGCGTTTTTTGCGTTTTTCGCGTGCGGCCGAGAAGTACGCCGCCGCCAGCGACATAATAATACAAAACACCATCGCCGCCTGATACGCATACATAAACGCGGTAACGCCGTCCTGCCCGGCGGCGGTGTAATGGCGCCGTACGGCGGAAAAAATAAGTACCGAAAGCGCAATCCCCATAACCGCCCCCATATTGCGCGCCAGCGCGCTTAAGCTGACCACCATTCCCAGCCGGTCCTGCGGCGCTCCGCCGATGATGGTGTTGTTGTTAGGCGCTTGGAACGTGCCCGACCCGCAGCCCATAATCAGCTGGGCGGTGATAATGTACGCCAAGGAAGGGTGGGTGCCAATCCCCACGAACATAGAAGCCCCGATAATAATAAACCCAAACCCGACGGTGGTAATTAACCGGGCGGAGTAACGTTCCGACAGCCAGCCCGATATGGGCGACGAAACCGCCAAAGCCACCGGGAAAGGCATCATCAGCAGGCTCATTTTTAAGGGCGTTAAGTGCAGAATGTCCGCCATATAGAACGGAAATAAAATGTTGTTGCAGTTCAGCGCGATGAACCCCAACAGCGATACAATACATCCGTACGAAATGGCTTGTATTTTAAATAAGGAAAGCCCGATAAAAGGGTTTTTGGAAGTCCGTTCGCGCATATAAAAAATCACAAAAAACAACGCCGACAAGGCAAACGAACCCATAATTAAAAACGACGTCCAATGGCGGCTTTCCCCTTCGTCTAAGGCATACAGAAAGCAGAAGCAAAATAAAATAAAGCAAATGGCTCCCATAAAGTCCATTTTCACGCGCTGGTGGGATTTAAATAAAGGAATA
>CASFTM010000026.1 GCA_949297775.1 uncultured bacterium | reverse complement strand
AATAAATAAAATTAAAAACAGTAGCAAAAATGATATCAAAAATCGCTATTTGCAACTTAGCTCTGGCCCAGCTGGGGCAGTCGCCCATCTCCTCTTTAGAGCAAGATGATGAAAAAGCCCGCCGGCTGAAATTGTTTTATGAACCGGTTCGTGACGAAGTCCTGCGCACCCATAATTGGGCTTTTGCCGGTACGGAAGAACCGCTGGCGGCGTTGGAAACGCCGGAAGCGGCCCCGGGGCGGTTTCTGTATAAATATCCGGCGGAAGCTTTATTTATCCGGCGCGTCTTTTGCCCCGGCAGCCGGCCCGCGGCGCTGAAATTCCGGGAATATTTCCGTTCCGATTTACATTGCCGCGTGTTGGAAACTTCCCAGCCGCAGGCTTTTGCCGAATATACCCGCCGGATTTTGGATGAAACCCTGTTTGACCCGGCTTTCGTGAAGTCTTTTTCGTTGGCGTTGGCCTGCGATTTGGCGGTTGCGCTGACGGGGGACAGCACGCTGGCTTCCCAACTGCTTCAAAAGTATACCCTAAGCCTGGACGAAGCCCGCCGCAGCAATATGACCGAAAATTTTACCCGCGCCGATGATTCCAGCGCGTTTACCGAGGTGCGCTAATGCCTATACACCATTTGCAACCGTCGTTTTCCGGCGGAGAAATCAGCCCGTCCCTGCACGGACGGGCAGACAGTGCGGCCTATGGCTCCTGGCTTAAAACGGCCCAAAACTTTTACGTCCACCCGCAAGGCGGGGCTTCCAACCGTCCCGGCACCTTGTTTATGGGCCAGGCCAAATACAGCGGCAAAGACTGCCGGGTAATCCCGTTTGTATTGGGGGAAGACGAAGCCTATGTGCTGGAATTGGGGGAGCATTATTTGCGGGTATACACTTCCAGCGGGCAAGTTTGCACCTCCGCCGGAGCCCCCTACGAGCTGGAAACCCCGTACGAAGCGTATGATGTGCGCTATATCAACTATACCCAGCACGACCAAACGCTCTTTTTAACCCACCCGCAGTATCCGCCCAAGCAGCTGCTGCGCGTGGAAAGGGGGGTATTTTCCCTGACGGATGTGCCGATTAAAAACGGCCCTTTTATGCTGGGCAATACCGACAAAACCAAACAGCTGCGTGTAACGCAGTACCAGGAAACGGCACAATCCGAAGGCGTCAGCGCGACGCTTTCATTCCAGCCGCTGATTTACCCGAACTGGGCCGTATGGGGGTATTTTAATGACGTATGGTTCTACTCCGGGAAAACGTTCGGGTTTGACGTAGCGGCTATGGTGGAGCAGTTTAATACCGTATTTGCCGATACCGGGGTAAAAGCTTATTATTTGGGGGGCGTGGTAAAAATAGAATCCCCCAAAGATACCGGCGGCGATTGGAACGGCAAACAGCTGGTGTTTAAGTATTATTACGACTTTTTTGACCCGCCCCAACTGGTGGTTACCCAAACTTTAAGCGGCGGCATCAACCCGGGCCAGCAGGCCCCTGCCGGGGACAATCTGTACCAGCTGGAAAGCGATTTTGACTGCTTTAAACCCGGGCATGTGGGCGGACTATTTGCCTTGACCCACAAAGTGCCCAGCCAGTATCTTTCCGGCACGCTGGGGTACGAGGAGTCTTCGGATTTTATTAAATCCGCCGGCGATTGGACGCTGCGCACAACGGGTTCCTGGAGCGGGCAGCTGGCGCTGGAAATGTCCACCGATTTGGGCGAAACATGGGAAACCGTCAAACTCTTTACGCGCGAACTGGAGGAAGAAAACCTAAACACCTTCGGCCAAATAGAGGATAAAAATATTCTGTATTGCCTGCGGCTCCGTGCCCAAGGAATCAGCGGAGAGGCTGGGTACGAACTGCAGTCGGAGTCCTGCATTCAGGAAGGCATTTTGCGTGTCAGCGGGTATATTGACGCCCGCAAGGCCGTGGCACAGTTGGAGCGGCCCTTCGGCTCCGACGAGTGGACCAGCGACTGGGCGGAAGGTTCGTTCAGCCAGGCGGCGGGATATCCTGCCTGTGTGTTCTTTTACCAAGACCGCCTGGGCCTGGCCGGCACCGCTACGGAAGCGCAGACTGTGTGGTTCTCCAAAACCGGTGAATACGCGGACTTCGGCCACGCCCGCAGCACCTTGGAGGATTCCGACGCTATCAGCATTAATTTATCCGGCAAAAAGTTAAATGCCATTCACGCCGTAGCCGTATCGGGCCGGTTGTTGGTGTTTACCGCTGGCAGCGAATGGACCCTCAGTTCCAGCGGCGCGCTGACCCCGTATAACATCCAACTCCAACAGCAAAGCGAACGCGGCTCCAGCCGCACCGCCCCCTTGATGGTGGGTAACAAAGCCCTGTATGTGCAGGCCCGGGGCGGTGTACTGCGGGACTTTTACTACGAGTATAATTCCGCTTCGTATACCAGCAACGATTTAACCCTCTACGCCAAGCACTTGTTTTTTAACCGGGAAATTTGCGAAGTTTGTTATCAGCAGGAGCCCGATAACCTCATTTGGTGCGTGCTGGATAACGGCATATTGGCGGCGCTGACGTATTTGCCCGAGCAAAACATCTGCGCCTGGACCCACCACGAAACCCAGGGCAATTTTAAAAGCATCTGCACCATTCCTAACCGCGGATACGATGAGTTATGGTGCGCTGTAGAACGCGGCGGAAGTTATTTTATTGAACGAATGGCGCTTCGTATGTCCAGCAAAGACCCGCAGGAACAACTGTTTTTGGATTGTGCGGTGTCGTGCAAGAGTGATACTGCGTTTTCCGAAATGAGCGGGCTGGACCATTTGGAAGGCAAAACCGTCAGTGTGTTGGCGGACGGAAGCCCGCTCGGCGGATTAATGGTGGAAAACGGAAAAATCCAACTGCCGCGCCCGATGAAGTGTGTGCACGCCGGCCTGCCTTACGAGGCGGAACTGCAAACTTTGCCGGCTGCGTTGGAACTGGCGGACGGAACCGGGCAGGACCGCCGCCGCAGGTTGGTTTCCGTGACGGTTAAGATGTTGGACAGCCGGGGCGGAAAAATCGGAACGGAACCCGACCGGCTGGATGAAATTATTCAGCGAAGCGGCGAAAATTTCAACACGCCCATTGCGCTTCAAACGGGCGATTACGTGCATACCCTCTCCGGCACGCATTCGCTGGCGCCTTCGGTCATTTTTAAGCAGACCGATCCGCTTCCCGTGACGGTGCTGGCATTCATCTGCCGCCTCGTCTAGCGTAAGAAACCCAAAAAAGGGGGCTTCCCCGCTTCTGGGAAGCCCCCGGCAACACAAACTGAATTTATTGGGCTGCGGGAAGTTCCGCCGCCGCAGCGGGCTGCGGCAACGCTTCGCCGTTTTCCAGCCGCAGGCTGCGGGCCATTTGCTCGGCCTTTTGGGCGCTTTCGGCGTCATTCGGGCCGTCTTGCCGGAATACAAACGTAGCTACGTAGAACACCTGCCCGTACGGAGCGGTCAGCGCCGTCAGCCACATGGGGATAATTTCCCCTTGGTTGCCGAACATCTTCCCCGTGATAAAAGCCGCCGGCTGGCCGTTGACGGTATAATAGTCCTGCGACAGAATTTGAATCCTGGCGGATTGGCTTAAGGAAGCCATTGTCTCACGCAAATCCTCCAGCGGATGTTCTTCGTTTACGTCAATATCGCTTTGGCGCAGCAAAATAGCGCCCAGCAAACTGCCGTCTTGGATATTTTCCGGCGCGTCTTGTTTTAATACGTTCATATCTACGCCGATTTTTACGTCTATATCATCCCATTCCATCCAGTCGGAAAAGTCCATCCCGTCAAATACGTCCAGTTCAAAGCGGTACACCGGGTCCGTATACACCCGCTCGCCGTATACCGGTTCCGGGTTTTGGGAGTAGCGGGCCATCATTCCGCGGAAAGGCGATACCACTTTATAAACGCCCCACGCCATCGTGGCGCCCACTGCCACACTAAATACCACTGTACAAACGCCCGCCCAAATAAGCGGCCATTTGTTGCCTTGCTTTTTAATAATCATCCAAATAATTTTAAATACCAGGAAGAATACCGCATAAGTAACCAATATTCCCGCCAGCAGTAACAGAATCAACCAGATCATTTTTTGCTCCTTATATTCAATTTATTTCCATTTATTATAACTTTTTATGTTTGTAAATCCTATCACTTTTTTGCGCCCGGCACGCCCGGCGGACTGTGCCTCTTTGGCAAAAGACCTGCGCCCGGCCGACCGGGCGGAGCTGGCGGCTTCCCGCCCGGGGGAGGCCCCGGCAGCGTTGCTGACCGAGTTTTGCCGGCGCTCCGTCTGGTGTTGGGTGTTGGTGTACAAAAGCCGCCCCGCCGCGATGTTCGGCCTGGTGCCGGACGCTTTATTGGGGCCGCGCGCCTGCGTGTGGTTGCTGACCGGGAACGCGGTGGCGGAAATCCCAAAAACCTTTTTCCGCACCGCCAAGCGGTTTGTGGCGGCGGCTTTAGCGTCGTATGCGGAACTATACAATTTTGCCGATGAACGGTATACCGCCGCACTGCGGTTTATCGGTCGGCTGGGCGGCACATTTGACGGAACGGCATACCAAATGCCTGCCGCTCGGTTTTTACGCTTCACATTTAGGAGGAAATGATATGGGAGGAGTTTTAAAAACAGGAGGACAAGTGGTGTCCACCGCCGCTTCGTTGCTGGGGGACCGCAAGTCCGAAGTGGATTATTACGATTCCTTGGCGCGCGATGCGGACCGCCAGGCCAATTACACGGCCGCCGCCGCACAGCGGCAAGCGGAATATTTATTTAAATCCGCTTCCGAGCGAAGCCGGGAATTGTACGCAAATTACCGCCAAACCACCGGCACGCAGAAAGCGTCGCTGGCGGCTTCGGGGCTTACGTCCAGTTCCGCCACGGTGCAGACATTGCTTAAAAACAGCCGTTTCAATGCGTTGCAGGACCAGGAGGCGCTGCAAGAATCCCTGCAGGATGCATTGTATGAAAATAACCTAGCCGCTGCCGAGCGCATTTACAGCTTGACGCAGACGGCTTCGCAATACCGCAGTGCGGCCCAAAACCGCGGTTCGTGGTGGAAGCTGGGCAACAATATTTTAAGTTTATTTAGCTAGGAGGAAGAAATGCCAGTCATCCCCGTTTATAACCGGCAGGAGCGCTACCAGGCCCCGGGCGTAAGCACCGCGGCGCCGGCGCCTTCCCGCCTGCCGCAAGCTTACGAAAACACTTTGCAGGAGTTTGGAACATTTTCCAATAACGCGTTGAACTTTTTGGATACCGCCGCCGCCAAACAGCCTTTTGAGCGGAGCGGCTCCCGGCCTAATTCGGCCTCGGGGGGTGGCCTGAACGCTTCCGCCTCTGCCGAAGGCCAAGCCGATGCGGACTTGCAGCTGCGTCAAGAATTGGTCCAGTCCGTGCGGGATACCGTTGCCCAAAAAGGAACGGTGCAAACGCAGGATTTGGACGCTTTTGCCGCGGAGCGTTTTTCGCCGCAGCAGGCCGATAGCCCCGCCGCGCAGGATTATATACTCCTGCGCCGTACCGCCCAGGAGGAAACCCTTGCCGCTCAAAAACAACAGCAATGGCAGCGTGCCGCGCAGGAAGAAAACCTGGTTCGGCAGGTGGGTTCCACCGCTTCTTCTGCCAGCAGTTTGGAGGCTTATCTTGCCCACCAGCTCCCGGCGTATGAACAACGGCTGAAAGCTGGCGGTATGCCGTCGGAAACCGTTCAAAAAGTATCCGCCGCCGTACGCGCGGACACGGCAGCTTCGTGCGTGCGCCGGGCGCTGGCGGCGGGCCAGGATGCGCAGGCGCAGGAGGTATTTAAAAAATACGCTTCCCAAATGGCGCCGCGCCAACGGGAAGAATGCGCCCAAAAAGTATTGTTTTCAGCGGCGGATTCCCGCGCCCGGCAGGTGTGGGAGCGTTCATCGCTGGAAACGGACGCGTCTTTAGACGAACGGGAAAAATGGGCCCGCCGCCAATTAGAACAGCAGGAGCAGGGGCCGCTTAAACAGGAGGCCCTGCAGGCGCTTTCTTTTTTGCGCGGGGCAGCGCAGGCCCAACGGCATGCACGCCAGGCGCAGGTATACCGGTCGGTGCTGGAAGCCTCTAACGCGGAAGAAGCCTTGGGCGCATTAACCCGCCAGCGCGATTTGGATGCCCCGCAGTTGCCGTCGGCGCGCCGCGCGGCGCGGGAAATGTTTAGCCGGCCGGAAGCGGTTTCGCAAGCGGAAAAATTTAACCAGCTGTATTTTTCATCCGATGAAAAAGCCTTGGCTCGCGCGTACGAAAAGGGGCAGCTCTCCGCCCGCGATTATTGCGTCCTGCAATCGGTGCAGCACAGCCGTCGGTCCGGGGGCAGCGACCGCGAAACCCAACTGCTCTGCCGGGGAATTGAACAATGGGCCAAAAAGAAAAATTTTGCGGAAAAAGATGTGCAGGAAATAAAATACGCCGTTCTTTCGTCCGCGGCGGAAACCGGGGAACCGCTTGCGGCGTGGAAACGAGTAAAAGAACTGTGTGACATTTAGGAGAAAATATGACTGTTTCAATGCAAATAACCAAACGAACTTACCAGGGAAACGGGGTAACCACCCAGTGGGATGTGGACTTTCCCTTGCTGGCCGCTGCAGATGTGCGGGTGTATCTTACTTCGCCCGAAGGGGTGGAAACCGAATTGACCGACGGATATACCGTAGATTTGCCGACCCATACGCTTACGTATCCTACCGCAGAAAGCGGTCTGGCGCCGCTTTCGGAAGGGTGGAGTTTGACGGTGCTCCGCCGTACGCCGATGACGCAGGACATTGATTTAATCCGCCAGGGCGAGTTGGACGCCGAAGTGTTGGAGTCCGGGTACGATAAGCTGACGCTTTTGGTGCAGGAATTAAACGAAAAAATGGAACGAAGTGTGAAATATCCCGCTTCTGCACCGGTATCTGATTCGGAAACAGAGGCTTTTTTAAATGCCCTCAACATTCAGCGGCAGCAGGCGCAGGCCGCGGCTTCACAAGCCGAGCTGTCGGCCCAGCAGGCGCAAGCTTCCGCCGGGGCGGCCCAAACGGCGCAGGAAGAAACCGATTCTTTGTTGCAGCAGGCCCAAACGGCTAAAACCGCTGCGCAAACGGCCCAAGCGGGTGCACAAGCCGCACAGACGGCGGCGGAAACCGCCAAAACCGCTGCGCAATCCGCTCAAACCCAGGCGGCAGGTGCTGCAGATGAGGCGGCTGATTCGGCTGCGGAGGCTGGTGCATCGTCTGCATTGGCGCAAAACTGGGCCGTCAAAACGAACGGCGCGGTGTCGGGCGGCGAGTATTCCGCCAAGTATCACGCCCAGCAAGCCGCGTCCAGCGCGTCCGCGGCTGGTACCGCCAAAACCGCGGCGGAAACCGCCAAAACTGCCGCGCAAACGGCGCAAAGCGCGGCGGAAACGGCTAAAACCCAAGCGGCTTCCAGCGCGTCCGCCGCCGCGGGTTCGGCGGCGTCCGCCAGCCAAAGCGTCCAAACGTGCCAGGAGTTGGTATCTTCCGTAGGCAACCCCGCCGCCAAGGACCTCTCCAACGTAACGAGCATTTCCGCTTCGTCTGCCGTGCAAACCGCATTAAACGCTAAGGCCTCCAAGGACCTTTCCAACGGTACTAAAGCCACACAAGCGAATATCAACAACATTATGCCCAATGCGATGGACTACGTGGTGGACAGTTATTCCGATGATGAGGGAAACTGGTACCGCGTGTATAGAAGCGGGTGGGTAGAAGAAGGCGGGAAAACGGCTCCCCTGGCAGGCGGAAACGCATTGGAAGTTACGTTTTTAAAGCCAGTGGCGGCATCTTATATAAACGTGAGGCCCATAGGAGCCTATTCCCCTTCCACGCAGGCTACAAATGTGCTCAATGAAGTGACGGAACTTTCGTTTAAATTATATAGCGGAACGATTGGGACGGTGCCTTTTTATTGGTATGCCTGCGGGCAAGGAGCAGAATAACTATGTTTGAAATCGGACAAATCGTAACGAAAGAGAATTACACGCAAGCCGCCATTTGGTGCAATCAAAACGGCGCGCATATTGAAAATCAAGCCGGCGGCTATGTGATTGCCGCCCACCCCGCCCCGGCGGAGCCTACGTTGCAGGAACGCGTGCAGGCCAAAGAAGCGCAAACGGGCCTGACGCGGGTGGTGCGCGAGCTCGTGCTGGCGGAAAACTCCGGCGCGAGCGAATATGTGAAAGAACTGGCGCACGAGTTGGAAACGTGGGCCGCTGTGTTGCGGGAGTGAGAATATGAATACGGAAAAAATCCACCATTGGATTTACCTCATCGGCGTGGCATGTGCCGTACTGTTTTGGTGTTTTACCATGTACGGCCTGCCGCCGCGCGTGGACAAGCTGGAAGAACGCGTGCGGGAACACGACCGAAAACTTGCCGAAAGCACGGTGAAAATTGACATTATTTTAGACGACGTGAAAACCATTAAAACCCATATTTTGGGCTTTCACGGGAGGGAAAATTAATGCCTGTTTTTTCCAAAACCAGCGAGGCGCATTTGCAAACCTGCCACCCGGATATTGTGGCGGTCTGCCGCGAACTCATCAAACAGTATGATTTTGCCGTCTTATGTGGGCACCGTAGTAAAGCCGAACAAAACCAAGCGTTTGAGCGCGGTTCCAGCCGCTTGGTTTACCCTCAAAGCGCGCACAACCAACTTCCCAGCCACGCCGTGGACATAGCACCGTACCCAATTGATTGGCAAAATTTAATGCGTTTTCGGGAGATGTGGCTCCGTTTTGATGCGCTGGCCCGGCTGATGCGCGGGCGCGGTGAAATTGAAAGTGAGTTTGAATGGGGCGGGGAGTGGAATACACTCAAAGACTACCCACACATTGAAATCAAAAACTAACCGCTCCCGCACGGAGCGGACGGGAAAACCCGTTACACGTAAAGGAGAAAAAGATGGAATGGATACAAAACAACTGGAATGACGTACTAAGCATTATCGGCGCGGTGATTTTGATTATTACCGCCGTTGTAAAGTTGACCTCTACCGATAAAGACGACACCGTTTGGGCACAGGTGCTGAAGGTGCTGTCGGCCTTATCCTTGTGCAATCCGGATGGATCCTTAATCGGGAAGGGCAAATAAATGTGGATAACCATTGGCGGCATATGCGGCTTTGGTTTAGTGTTGGGGGCGGCTCTTTGGCTGGCAAAAAACAACGGCAAAAAGGCCGCCCAGCTGGATATTTTGAAAGAGAAAGCAAAACGGCTGGCTGAAGAACAGGAGCGGGCTCATGAGATTGAAAATAATGTTAACGATATGTCTATTAGCAATGTGCGCAGGCGGCTGCAAGACGCTAAAAACAAGTAATGCTTCGGCCTGCCGGGTGGAGTTTGACTACCAAGATCCCGGAGTAAACGACCAAAACGCCCGGGCGCTTTTGGTACATTATTGCCTGTGCCGGGACGAAAGCAAATGCACGTAAACTGATTTTTGTTAGGACTAAAAGCCCCTTGTATATAGGTCTAAAGACTCATGTAACAAGTACACTAAAAAACCTATCATATTGAATATGAAAAAGTTTTTTAGCGTACTTGTTTTTAGTTGTTTGTTGTTCGTCTCTCCGTGCGCCCATGCCCAAAAATGGCGCGCATTTAAGCAGGCGTTGGTTACGCCTAAAACAAAGATGATGTTCTATTCCGTCCAGCGCAAAGCGGAAGCCGCCATACTGCGCCATGCCGCAGCCAAAAGCCGGGCCTTTGTTTCGGCGGGATTAATTAAGCGGGAGGGGGTGCCTTCTCTTGCGGTGTTTGCCCCTAAAAAAACCGAATTGGTGGACCCTTACCAGCTGCCGACTTTTCCATTTAAAGAAAATGACAGAGAAATGTTCCGCGGCATGGCCTTAGATGCCGAAGGAAACGACTTGCGTCACATTTTACAGAACGGGTTGGAAGTATCCAAATCCCATTATGAAAATTTTGCCGCTTATGACGGCAAAGGATATCCGGATGGAACATTGGCTATTTATGCCGCGCACCGTCCGGACCGTGCTACATTATTTGTGTTGACGGAAAAGGGCGTTGAATCCTATCTCCCGGTTGTTTTGCATATCAAAAAAGTAGGCTGGAGACCGACCGTATCCGTCCCGCACGATATTCCGCCTTCCTGGATTTACCGCGTCAGCGCGCTGTTGAAGGTGGACGGCAAATTGCGCTGGGGCGAAGTAAAATTGCAGGGCGATAATTTTGTGTTTCTGCCGTATTCGCTGCCCGCTGCGGAAACCAAATAAAGTTCCTGCCGGGTTGTCATAAAATAAATTTTAAGAGACCACCCTATTTTATGGCCAAGGCGGAGAAACATCTAAAATGATATGAAAAAATTTTTTAGCATTTTGGTCGTTTTTGTATTACTGGGAAATGCTTCCCATATTCAAGCGCAAAAATGGCGGGGAATTAAAAAAGCTTTATCTCCTCAAACAATCAAAAATACGACCCTTTGCGCTACGAGGGAGGTAGAGTCTGCCGTTAGGCGCGCGATAAAAAACAGTCAAGTTTCTTTCCGCCCGGCATTGTTCCACGAGCGTTCCTTGCGCGCTTTTGCCCCTAATCGGGCTGATGTGCAGCTGGGAGCGGTTATCCCGCCTTTCCCTTTTGAGTTTCATAAGACTGATAGAGAAATGTACCGCGGTATGGTATTGGACTCCGGCGGAGAAGACCTGCGTTATATTTTGCAACACGGACTGGAAGTTTCCAAATCCCATTACGATAATACGGCTTCTTATGATGAGCAACTATATCCGTCCGGGACGAAAGCTATTTTTGCAACGCATGATCCGCAAAGCGCTGTTTATTATATTATGACGGATAATGAGTGCGGACAATATTTGCCGGTCATTTTGCATCTTAAAAAACTAGGTAAGAAATCCATCGTTTCGGTTCCGCACGATATTCCGCCGTCTTGGATTTACCGCGTCAGCGCGCTTTTAAAGGTGGATGGAAAACTGCAGTGGGGGGAAGTGAAACTGCAAGATGGCAAGTTTGTGTTTACCTCTTATACTCCGTCCTGTGCAAAATACAAATGAGGGCGTTTTCCCAATTGACAAAAACCCCGGCTGTTGGCAGCCGGGGTTTTTTATAAAAGAGCGGTTAAAAGCTGGAGTTTTTGCCGCTGGTAATGGCACTGCAATATTTTTCAACGGTGGAACCGGCTGTTAAACTGCCGCAGCTGGTGCTGGTGTCGGTGCTGGTACCGCAGCAACGAATAGCCGTAATAGTTCCCGTGGTGGAGTTTTCGGTCATTACCGTTTTCAAGGCATATTTGTCTTTATTGGCATTACGGGTAGCGGTTACCACGAAAGTAGAACCCGCCGCTCCGCTGGGAGCGCCCATGGTGATGATGAAATTTTTGCCGCCGTAGTTGGAGGTGCTTCCTTCCACTAACGGGATTTCCACGTCCAGCACGTTAAAGTTAGCCGGCCACTGGTCTTTTTGCAGGCGGTATCTTTCCGCGGCGGAGCGGACGGAACTCATCAGGGTCAGCGCTTCAGCCGAGCGGGCTTTTTCCACCGCCGTTGTGTATTGGGGTAAAGCCACTGCGGACAAAATGCCGATAATCAGCACGACTACCAGCAATTCAATTAACGTAAAACCTTTATTCATACTTTTCTCCCTTAATCAAAATGCGTTTGTACGCTTACAACCATAGTATAGCAAAAAAACGCCGGAAAACAACACCGCCAAAAGACCAGTAATTCGCCAGGAGGCTTGTTTCTCTGTTCGCTTCCACCCCTTTAGCCAGCCGTCGGGTTTGGGCCGAATGTCTTGCAGACGGGTTCTGTTGCCGCGAGTGTTGCGGTTGTCGTATCATTGGAGAAACCCCTTGCAGAAAATTCTGAGTTATGCGGACGGTTTGCTGACACGCGTTGTGCGTGTGCCCGCTTTTTCCGCGCTGACCGCGGGGTTATTTTATCGTCGGTAAAATGGCTTAAAAAGAGCTTTTCAGGCGTAAAAAAGCCCTCCGAAGGAGGGCATAAATAAAAGCCAAGAGGGGGGATCGAACCCCCGACCTACCGCTTACGAAGCGGTTGCTCTACCAGCTGAGCTATCTTGGCGGGAAAACAGTCAAATCGTTGTAGATATATTCTACAAAAAATTTACATTTTTTGCATTTAGTTATTTCCTGGAAGGATGTTTTCCGACGGAGTTCCGCAGCGTTTTGATTTGTTTTTCCACGTCGTTAAAACGCGGGTTGGTGCGGTTTTTGGTTAAAAATTCTTCTTCCGTTACGCCTTCCGGCCCGCGGCGGTACAGATCTACCCACCGCTGGGCTTCGTCCGGTTTGCGTTCCATCAGTGCAATGCTGGCCAAAAAGAGGTAGGTGTCGGCATTTACCGGGTCCAGCTTCAGCGACCGTTTAAAAGCCAGCTTGGCCTGCTCCATATTTTGGCGGGAGGATTGGCTAAGCTCCCGGTATTGGGCCGCGCCGGCGGCTTTGGCGGCACTTTTGGCCTGGCGAACCGCCATGTAATAGTACAGCTGGCCGATGTTTTGGTGCAGCATTACGTGGTTGGGCGCGTGCGTGAACACAAAGGCATAATCTTTCATGGCGCGTTCGTAGTCGTTGGACGGCGCGTCCGTATCGCCGCGGGAGGGCGAAAAACTGGTATTTAAATTTGAAATGCTTGCCAGCGTGTTGGCGCGGTATTGCCGGTATTCCGTTTGCAGCGAGTTTAAAAAAATGGCTTGGGTAAAATATCCCAGAGAGCCTTCGGCGTTGCCTTTGGCCACCAGGCTGACGCCCAGGCTATAATAATGGTTCGCTTGGAAAAACCCGTAGAAAAACACCAAGAGCGGAACCGACGCCGTGCACACCAGGCTCACGCGCAGGGATTGGCTGAGAAACGCCGCGCGGGTGTAGATGAAGATAACGCCGCCTACGCTTCCCGCCAGCACCGCCCAAGAAACCGCCCACAGCAGTCCTTCGCCCAGGGTGCTGGTTCGCATCGCGCCGGTTACTTCGGCAAATTGCGTACAAACCAGCCACCCGCCATAGGCCAAAGCTCCCAGCAAAACGGCGCGCCCGGCTAGCCGCAGCCACTTGGGGGAAACGGGTTCCGGGTGTGCGGCAAGGGGTTCTGTTTCCGGGCGGCACAGCGCCAAAATCACGCCGCAGAACAGCGCAAAAAACAGTCCGCTGGAGGCAAAGCGGATACTGATGTCCACAAACGCGTGCGCCATCAGGCCAAAGAATGCGCTTGCATAACCTAATAACAGCAAATTGCGCTCCCGGGTGTTTTCGGGAAGGGGGTGCAAGTTACGTACCGCGCAGAAGAATACAAACACCACCAACCACAAAAACACCGCCAATCCGACGGTGCCGGTGGTGGCCCATTGTTCCAGGTATTCGTTTTCGGCGTGTTGGGTTTCGGTGTTATGGGCGTTTTCTATATAAAAAATCTGCGGGCGGCGGTAGGCCGGATAAATGATTTTAAAACTGCCCGGCCCCGTGCCGATAATGGGCGAATCCTGCACCATTTCCCAGGCGGAGAGCCACGTAAACGCGCGGAAGCTGACGGACTGAAAACGCTTGGAAGCGTAAAAACCGGCCCCTGCCAAGGCGATAACCAACACACAGAGGGCAGCCAGGTTGATTTTTTTCAAGTGTTTGCGGGCGTCCCCCGGCAGCAGGCGGTTGGTATATAACCCGGCGAAGCACGCCAACGCCGCCCCGTAAGCCAGCCAGGCTCCTTTGCTTTCGGTAAACACCAGCCCGATGAGCCCCGCCGCTAATAAAACCAGCAGGCTCTTTTTGCGCGTTATTAAATAGTAAGCTCCCGCCAGGCAGGAAGTAAAAATCACAAATGCGCCAAAAAAGTTCGGATTGGCGTGGGTGGAAAATACGCGCCGGGTGAAAAATCCGCGCCAGGGCATTAAGTCTATACCGGGGAAAAACCCGTCCAGCACTTGCACCAGCGCATACGCAAATGAAATCCATGCCGCCGCCAGGATAAATTTGGTAATGGTTTTAATGTCCTGCCGGGTAAATTCGCACGCCGCCAGGAGGGTAATTGCTCCATACATTAAAAGCCGGATGAATTCTTCCGCCGCTTCCAGCTTGTAGGGCGCCAGCGCAAACGAAAAAATATTCCACGCCAAATAAGCCAGCACGGGCAATAAAAACGGGAAGTTTTGCCGCGTAAACGGGCTTTTGCGCTCCGTCAATTTTAAGGCCGTCCACAGCGCCAGCAACACAACAGACCCCATATGCAGCAGGGTTAATTTTACCTGGGCCGTATCGTAAGTGGCGGTGAAAAAGGAAATGCTTACCAGTACGCACAGCCAGCCTGTTACGTGTACCAGGGCTTTGTGCAGAAACGCCGCCGCACGGCTAACCGGTGCGGACGACGCGGGGGCGGACGTTGCCGCCGGCTGGCGCGTTTTTTTGGCGGATGAATGTTTTTTGGCGGACATATAGTAATGATAACAAATTTAAAGGGCGGGAGCCTTACACGCTGCGGGCGCGTATATCCGGAAGACTGGCGGGCCTGCCAGTCGTGCCAGCGGGCATAGAGTGGGGAGGCCGGGCTCTGGCCCGCCTTTTGCGTGAACATTCCCAGCAGGTTGTTCCCTTGTGGCGTAAGTACCGTATTTTGCAAAACCCTGTCCGAGGCAGAGCTCCGCCCCCTGGAAGGGGCCCTTTTTCTGGCGCCAGAAAAAGGGCGAAAAAGAGCGCCGCCCCAGGGAGCCACAAAAATCACTTTCAAACGGGAAATTTTATA
>CASFTM010000025.1 GCA_949297775.1 uncultured bacterium | reverse complement strand
CTTTTAAAGCTTCAAAACCGGGGCGTATTCAGAGTAGGTTAAACGGGGCAATCCCCCTCACACAATACGTATTTTCCCCACTGTATCAAAAAAAAAAAACAAGTCAAGCGCTATTGAAATAAAACAATCAAAGTCTCTTTTTAAAAAGTTTTCCTTTGCCAAAAGGTTTCCCTCTTCTCTATTCCCACACAGATAGCCGTTGTACCGGAAAGACAAAAAACAGATATGGTAAAATATAAATATGCTTTCTCCTTTCCAAATTTTAGCCAAAGATTCCCGTTCCAAAGCCCGCACCGGAATTCTCTACACCAAGCACGGCGCGGTGCATACCCCGGTATTTATGCCGGTTGCCACGCAGGCCTGCGTCAAAGCCCTGACCGATGAAGATTTAAAAAACGCCGGGGCCGAATGTCTGCTTTCCAACACTTACCACCTCTATTTGCGCCCGACCACAAAAATTTTGCAGCAAATGGGCGGTATTCACAAATTTATGCACTGGGACGGCAGCGTGCTGACAGACTCGGGCGGATTTCAAGTTTACAGTCTGTCCAAGTTTCGCAAGATTAAAGAGGAAGGGGTAACGTTTCAATCCCACCACGACGGCAGCAAACACCTCTTCACGCCGGAAAACGTCATTCAGTTTGAAAGTGAAATCGGTTCCGATATTTGGACGATGCTAGATGTGTGCATCCACGCTAAGGACCCGTCCAAGCACGATGCACGCGAAGCGTTAAACATCACCAAACGCTGGGCCGAACGGGCCGCCAAAGCGTACGAAAAAACCGTCCCCGAACAGCATCTCACCCAAAATACGGACGGCAGTTTTCAGGTGGGCAATTCCTTGCTGTTTGGCATTATCCAAGGGGCCATTTTCCCGGATTTGCGCAAGGAAGCCGCCCTGCATATGGCGTCGCTTCCGACGCACGGTTATTGCATCGGCGGGTTGTCTTTGGGGGAAACGCTGGAACAGATGAACGAGTCCGTCTTAGCGGTAACCGACCATCTGCCCGAAGGCAAACCCCGCTATTTTATGGGCCTTGGAACGCCGGTGGAAATTTTAAATTCCATTGAGCGCGGCGTGGATATGTTTGACTGTGTATGGCCCACCCGCGTAGCCCGCAACGGAATGGCTATGACCAGCGCTGGGCGCGTGAACATCAAAAATGCCGAATACCGCACCCAGGATATCCCGCTGGACCCGGAATGCGACTGCTATACCTGCCGCCGCTATTCCCGCGCCTATCTGTGCCATTTGTACCGCTCGGCCGAGCTGACCAGCCACCGGTTGATGAGCATACACAATATCCGCTTTTTAATCCGCTTGATGGAGCGCGCCCGCGAAGCGATTGCCAACGGGACCTTCCTAGAATTTAAGGACGAAGTCATCCGCAAATACCAAAGTTTTAAATAAACGGAACAAACAAAAGCATTTTAAAACCGAAACGGTTCTCCGTTTCGGTTTTTTGACTAAAACCAATCTTTTCCATATCCTTTTATGGAAGTTTATAAACGGTGCTGGCGCTGTCGGAACCCGTCAGCACGCCGCCTATACTTTTACAAAGCTTGTGGGACAAGGTATCATTGTCCACCACAACGCAATGCCGCTCCCCCGCGCGATTGCTGTTTTGCAGATATTGCCTGTAATAGACTTTGGCTCCCTCGTCTTTTTGGGTTCGGATCACGCCATTGATATGCTCCCATCCGTTATGTTCCAAACCAGAATTTAAATCATAATTTACCAACCCGCACCATACCTGTCCGGATCCTTTCGTCGTACAACCTGTAAAAGCCGAAATGTCCAGCACCGTGATATCATCGTCGGGATATGCACCGTTTGCCAAATAATACGTCTCCGCCGCCTCGGCAATGGTTTTGACCCCGGACATTGCACTTGCCAACCGTGATTTCAAAACAGCCAATTGATATTGCGGCAATGCCACCGCCGCCAAAATACCAATGATTAAAACGACCACTAACAGCTCTATTAACGTAAATCCGACGTTTTTCCACGTCTGTGGGGTTTTTTGATAAATTTTGCTCATACGCAAAATTTATCAAAAAAAAAAAACAAATCAAGAGCACCGAGCCGGTGCTCCCAATTCGTTACCCGTTAGCGCGACTCCTGGGGCCACACGGTTCCCGCACGTCCGCGCCATTACGCAAACGGGCGGAACCGTTTGGGTTCCGCCCGTTTTTCAAAAGACTCTGTTGGCCCGTATGCCCATTTATTCGGCAACCGGTGTCGGAGGCGTTTTCTTTTTGGGTTCAGTCTTGGGCAGGAGCGAAAAAAGCGCATACGCACTGAGCATTTGCAACGTAAACGCCGCCGATGTAAACACATACTTGTATACCGTCAGCCCTTCAACCGACAGTTCCGGCCCCACCACAGCATATATCCCCCCCAGCACCCGCAACAGCGGCACAAACGTAAAATCCGCATTGGTCAAAAGGGCTAAAACACCCTGTAAAGCCGCCAACACCCATACATACCGTTCTTTAAGCAGGATAAACACCACTTGGGATACATACAACACCCAAAAACCCGCGTGCAGCTGCAACAAAAGGCCGTCAAACCGTATATCCCGCAGGAGCAGCAAACTATTCACGCAGGCGCCGAACAGGCAAAACCACCAAATGATTTTTACCCAAATATTTAAACTAAAAAAACGGTTTATCAATTTACCCATACTTACCTGGAAAGCGATAAGGCCGCTTTGCGCGCGTGTCTTTGGCATGCCTGTTCAATCAGCCAGTCCAAAATCCGGCTGTAATCTTCGCCGCAGGCTTCAAACAACTGCGGGAAAAGGCTGGTTTGGCTCATGCCGGGCAGAGTGTTAATCTCGGAAAAATAATACGAGCCGTCCTTATCCATCAAAAAGTCCACCCGCGCCAGCCCACTGCCGCGCAACGCGCGGAAAATGCGCTCGCTGTCATGGCGCATTTTTTGGGCCGTTTCGGGCGCGATATCAGCCGGCACCTTGGTTTCGCACCCGCCGGCTACAATGTATTTGGCGTTATAGTCAAAAAATTCTCCGGCCAGGGTGCGCAATTCCCCGCAAGCCGAAGAAACCACCCGGGTTTCATCCCCGTACAGGGCGCAGAAAATTTCGCGCGCGCGGTACACGCCTTTTTCAATCATCACATCGGTATCAAACTGAAGCGCAAAGGAAATAGCCTCGTGCAGCTGCGCCAAATCTTTTACCTTGCGCACTCCGACCGACGACCCCAGCCGCACCGGTTTGACAAATACCGGAATCCCGGTTTTTTGTACCCAATCTTCCAGGGAAGAACGGTCATAGGGCTGGAACTTGGAAACGACCCGGTACGGCAGCACCGGCGCACCCGCTTCGCGGGCCATCAGCTTGGAAATCTCCTTGTCCATTCCCATGGCCGAAGCCAACACGCCGCACCCCACATACGGGACATCTAAGGTTTCCAGAAACCCCTGCATGGTGCCGTCTTCGCAGTTGGTGCCGTGCAGCACGGGGAACACCACATCCGCTTTAAGCGTCCAGGAACCGTCCGCCGCCGCCACATGGGCATCCTCCCGCAACACGGGCGTTACGGGCTTATCCTGCGGCGTTTGGGGGCCACACGTTTGCTGCAAAAACCAGCGGCCTTGCTTGCTGATAAAAATGGGGTAAATTTGATATTTGTCTTTTTGGTTTTCCAACAGTTGGCAAACGGTCTGCGCACTGTGGACGGAAACTTCGTGTTCGGTGGATTTACCACCGTACAGCACAATTACTTTTAACAATGACATACGTTACTTATATTCCTTTTGCTTAAAAGGCCTGATGAAAATCACCAGGCCCAAATAAAATTTTATTTATCTTCCCGGAAGATAGACCATTTCATTCGTCCGATAAAGCTGTCCGTCGTTTTTAGGAAATCTTCTCCGTCAAACAGCGCTTCGGGCTGAGGGGTCGGCTCGGCTACTTTGATTTCCGGCAAATCTGCTTCCGTCTTTACCTGGGTCTGCTGCGCAGCCGGGGCCTCCACAGGCTGTTGCGGAAGAGGATGTTTTGCCATCGTAAATACGGCTTTGGCTACAAAAGCCTGCTCCGGCGCGGAAGGATGTTTGGCAGTTTCCGCCGGTGCGGACGGTTTATGCGGCGGTACAGGCTGGGCGGACGCTTTGCGCAGGGTTTCTTCTTTCGCGGCGCGTTCTTTTTCCTGCACCAAGCGGGCCGCCAACAAGGCCGCACTCTGGTTGCGCAAATGTTTGTTTTCTTTGGCCAGTTCTTGGGTTTCACTTTCTAACGCTTGGGCCCGCTGCTGCAACTCGCGGCTTTGGGCCGCCAGGGAAGCTTTTTCCTTTTCCAGGGATTCTTTTTCCGCATGCAGGTTTTTTACATCGGCGCAAAGCGTGGCGTTTTCAGCCCCCAGCTGGCGGGTTTTTTGGTCCAACAACTCTTTTTCGCGGGCCAGATGTTCTGCGCGGGCGGAGAGTTCTTCCTTCTCCTGAGCTAAGTGCTCTGCGCGGGAAGAGAGAGCTTCTTTTTCGCGGGAAAGGCTTTCCGCCCGAAGGGCCAGCTCATCATTCTCGCGCGTCAATGTTTCCGTATGGGCAAACAGCATTTCCTTTTCGCGCGATAAATGTTCCGCACGGGAAGAAAGGGCTTCTTTTTCACGCGCCAAATCCGCCGCGTGCCCGGCCAAAGTTTCTTTTTCCTGGGATAAATGTTCCGCCTGGGCGGACAGTTCCGCCTTTTCGCGCGACAAAGCATCATTCGCCGTCTGCAAGGCTGCATTGTGCTGGGTCAGTTCGTCGTTTTGCTGTCCGAGCACTTCAATTTTGTGCTTCAGCTGTTCTATGACGGTGTCGTTATGATTGATTTTTTCCAGTAATTCTTTAAAGTTTTTCTCCAGCAGTTCTTTTTCCTGGCGCACCGCATCCAGCGAAGCCTGGGCCTGTTCCAATTCCACCGCCAGGCCGTCGCGCTGGGCTTCCAATTTGCGCAGCCGCTGCGAAAATTCAGCCAACTGTTTCTGGTCGCTTTCGGCATGGCTGTTTTGCAACGAGGTTATTTCCGCTTTCAGCGAGAGCAATTCGCGTTCTTTGGCTTCCAAGCGGGCCAGGGCCTGTTCTTTTTCGGCGGCGGCGTGCTGGAGTTTACTATTTTCCGCTTTGAGCGATTCAATTTCCTCCACTTGCTTCATACAAGTGTCGGAAATTTCCTTCAGCTGCATTTCCAAGTTGGAAACTTTCTGCTGGTATTGCTGTTTAATGGAAATAATGCGCCCTTCAAAATTAAACGATTTAAAGCGTTCTTCGGCGGCAGTCAGCTGGTCGCGCAGGGAAAGGATTTCCTTGGCCTGCTCGGCCGATTTTTTAAGCGCTTCCATTTTTTCCTGCTGCGCTTTTTTAATTTCGCGGTCCAGTGCGCTGTTGACGGCTTTTAACTGGGAAGCCTTCTGGCGCAAGCTGGTAATAATACGTTCTTTTTCTTCCCGTTCGGCCGGTCCTTTGGCATTAAGCGACGGGTTGGACGTATAATGATACACCGCCGTGTGGTCCGCCGGGGCCGAAGGAAAAGCCGGGGGAACCGGGTCAAAACTGCGCTGGACGTCCGGCTCGCGGTAGGATTGCTGCTGGGCGCGGGAAAGGTTTTCCACGCTGGCTTTTAAATTGGCAATCGTACGGGAGAGATGTTCCAAAAACGCATCTTTGTCTTTCTGGCGTTCCATAGCCTCGCGCGTGCGGGCCAATTCGGAAAGAATCATCTGGTTTTGGCTGGAAGAAGCTTCAAAACGTTCTTCCAGTTCCATAATTTTCTGTTCCAATTTATCCAGAGAGCGTTCGTATTGGGAAGATTTAGCGGGGGCGGCTCCTTCGCGGGGAGCATAGGCACCGTCGGACGGGTTCGCGTCCGAAAAAGACTGTTCTTTAAATTTCTCTAAAAACTGGGCGATATCCCCGTGTCCGTCAAATTGATTATTGTCTAACGCCATGGCAGTTCCCCATCCTAAAGATGCTTACATTTAATTTAACCACAAACGCCCCATTACTGTCAACCCCGTTTTCTGACGGAAAAACGCACCGTTTACAAGCGCAACTTTCCGCGCACCGCCCCCACCAAATAAAAAGATCCCGTGCACAATACCCGGGGAGATTTTTTAGCCAGCCGCAGGGCTTTTTGCCAATCCGGCTCAAAGGAAATAGGGGCCTTTTTAGGAAATGCGCCGTGCAGTTCTTCTTCCGCAGCACCGCGGGGAGAAGGTGGAACGGTAACGATAATCCGTTCAAAATGCGGGCAAAGCAGGGCCAGCATTTTTTTGTAATCTTTATCCCGCATAAAACCGCACAACAATGTGGTGTCGTGCGTAAAAGGAGTCTTCTGCCAAAAATCCATCAGCAGTTCCACCGCCTGCGGGTTGTGGGCGCCGTCCAGGATAAAAGTGTTTTCCCCTTTGCGGGCCACTTCAAACCGGCCCGGGAGCGAAACCGTTTCAAACGCCTGTGCCACCCTGTTTTCCGCCACGCCCAGCTGCCGGGCGGCTTGATACGCCACGCACGCATTAATCGTCTGCCGGCGCCCCAGCGCGTGCAGGATAAATTCTCCGCCGTCGCGCGTATGCAAAACGGTTTGGTTGTTTACAAAATCGTACGCATATTCAAAAAAAGGTTCGCCTTCCCCTATAAAGCGCAGAGGGGCTTTTTGCTTTTTGGCAACTTGGCGGATGACGTCGCGCGCGGCGGGGTTGACCGTGCCGCTGATGACGGGCACACCGGGCTTAATAATGCCGGCTTTTTCCCGCGCGATTTGCTTGAGGCTGGAGCCCAAATACTGCATATGGTCCAGCCCGATAGAGGTAATCAGGCTAAGCACGGGAGTACAGGCGTTGGTAGGGTCTTTGCGACCGCCCAAGCCTGTTTCCAGCACGGCGCACTGTACTTTTTGGCGGGCAAAATACACCAATGCGGCGGCGGTGAGAATTTCAAAAAAGTTAAGTTCTTCCTCTTCTTCCTGAAACACATCCAGCACCGCCTGGGAAAATTGTTTTTTAGAAATGGCTTTGCCGTTGATTTGAATACGCTCCGTAGGCGATACCAAATGCGGCGATACAAACAGCCCCGTTTTGTACCCGGCGCACGTTAGTATGCGCGCCATCAGCGTGCAAACGGACCCTTTGCCGTTGGTGCCGGCTACGTGGACGATTTTATATTGGTTCTGCGGATTTCCCAACCGTTCCAATAAGGAGCGAAACCCCTCCGGCCCAGCCCCACAAGCGATGCCGGAACGTTTTAGAATATAATTAAATACAATATCAAAGCTCATTGTTTTTCGGGATTATACCGGCGGATATCCGCCCCCAAGGAGGTTAATTTCTGTTCCAAATTTTCGTATCCGCGGTCAATGTGGTACACGCGTTCCACTTCGGTTTCGCCCTTGGCGCACAGCCCGGCAATCACCAGGGCCATCCCGCCGCGCAGGTCGGACGCTTGCACATGCGCCGCGGAAAGTTCCTTTACGCCCGTCACACGCGCGACGCTTTTTTCCGTTACGATATTGGCCCCCATACGCACGAGTTCGGGGGCATGCATAAAGCGGTTTTCAAAAATATCTTCGTCCACTTCCGCCGTTCCTTCGCACAGTGTCATCAGCGTCATCCACGGGGCTTGCAAATCGGTGGCAAAGCCCGGGTACGGCGCCGTGCGCACACGCACGGGTTTGATAACGCCGTCGTAGGCGCGGACGTACACGGAATCCCCCGCTACGTCCAGCGTAAAACCGGCTTCCTGTAAATCTTCCAGCAAAATGGAGTTATGTTCGGGCACGCACCCGGTAACGGTCACGTCCCCGCGGGTGGCGCAGGCGGCTAAAATATACGACCCCGTTTCAATACGGTCCGCCACAATGGTATGCGCCGCGCCGTGCAGCGATTGTTTGCCGTGTACGGTAATTTGCCCCTTATCGCCCACGCGGATGTCCGCCCCCATTTTTTGCAGGAAAGAAATTACATCGTCCACTTCCGGTTCTTTGGCGACGTTTTCCAACACCGTTTCGCCGGGAATCAGGCACGCGCACATCAGCAGGTTCTGCGTGGCCCCCACACTGGGGAAGCGAAGCACTATTTTCGCCGGGGCCAATTCCTTAGCGTGGATAATAACGTTTCCGGCTTTGGTTTCGCATTGGGCGCCTAATTTTTCAAATCCTTTCAAATGGATGTCCACCGGGCGGACCCCAATGGCACAGCCGCCGGGCAGCGGAATTTCGGCCGTTTTAAAACGCGCCAACAGCGGCCCCGCCACCCAAAAGCTGGCACGCATTTGTTTGACGAGTTCATAAGGCAAATTGTTTTTCAGTACGCCGTCCGCCGTAACCGTAACGGTATTATCCTTATATTCCACTTTCTTGCCCAAATATTCCAAAATTTTAAGCGTGGTACGCACATCACGCAAGTTGGGTACGCGGTGCAGGACGCACGGTTCGTCCGTCAATAGAGTAGCCACCAAAATCGGCAGAGCGGCATTTTTGCTGCCGCTGATGTGAACCGTGCCATTCAATTTTTTTCCGCCGTGAATAATAAATCTGTCCATAACCAAGCTCCTAAAAATAAAATTAATCTCTCCGGGCTAATACAAACCGTTCTATGTTAAATATATCTTTTTTTACGTCGGCCTTCCACCCGATTTCGGCAAGTCCCCGCGCCAGCGGCCAGGCCTGCCCTTTGCACAGTTCCAAGGCCAACAGCCCGCCCGGCTTTAAATAGCCGTCCGCCGCCGCACACAACGGGCGGGTAACGGCATAGCCGTCCGCTCCCCCGTCCAGCGCCAAGCGCGGTTCGTGCTTTACTTCCCGCGTGAGGCCGTCCAAATCCGCCGTGGGAATATAAGGCGGGTTGGAAATAATCAAATCAAACGTTCCCATCACGTTTTCCCAAACATCGCTTTGCAACAGCTGGATGCGGTCCTGCAAGCGATGGGCGTGGATATTTTCCTGAGCCACCCTTAGCGCCGCTTCGGATTTATCCACCGCCAACACCGTAGAATTAGGAAATTTATGTGCCAAAGCCACCGCAATACAGCCGCTGCCCGTGCACATATCCACAAATTCGTACCGTCCGCGGCGGTCAAACGCACCGGCGGCCAGTTCCACCAGTTCTTCGGTTTCCGGGCGAGGCGTCAGCACGTCGGGCGTTACGCGGATGTCCAGCCCGCAAAACGGCTGCGTGCCCACAATGTGCGAAAGCGGTTCCCCGGCCTCTTTGCGGGCCAGCATTTGCTGAAATTTACCGCACGCTTCCGCCGGCACTTCTGCCGCGCCGTTTGCCAGCACCCATGTGCGGCTGACGCCCAAAGTATAAGCTAACAGCCACTGGGCATTGGCTTGCGGCTCGTCAGAGCCGGAGGCTTCCAGGCGGGAAACGGCTTGCTGTAACAGGTGCGAAACATCCATTTGCCAACACTCCTTATAAAAAGGCCGGACGGCGAAACCGCCGCCCGGCGCATACCGTAAAAACGGTTTAGATTTGCAGATTTTTCAGCTTTTGCTCTACGCGGTAGGCACGCAAATCTTCCAGGATAGGCTCTATGTTACCTTCCATAATTTCCATTAAGTTGTGGTACGATTTGTCGGTGCGGTGGTCCGTCACGCGGCTTTGCGGGAAGTTATAGGTGCGGATTTTTTCCGAGCGGTCCCCCGTGCCCACCTGCGCTTTGCGTTCATCGTAAATTTCTTTATTGCGCTTTTCTTCTTCAATCTGATATAGTTTGGCACGCAGCATAGCCATGGCTTTTTCGCGGTTTTTGCCCTGGTGGCGTTCTTCGCGGCAGGAAACGACAATGCCCGTCGGCTTATGGATAATGCGCACGGCGGTTTCCACCTTGTTGACGTTCTGCCCGCCGGCCCCGCCGGAACGGCAGGTTTCCATTTCCAAATCTTCGGGGCGGATTTCAATGTCAATTTCTTCGGCTTCGGGCATAATGGCTACCGTAACGGTGGAGGTATGCACACGCCCGGCGGTTTCGGTATCCGGCACGCGCTGTACGCGGTGGGTGCCGGCTTCGTTGCGAAGCCACGAGTAGGCACCGTCCCCTTTAATAAACATACTTACATACTTGCAGCCTTTTAATCCGGTGGGGGTGTATTCCAAAATTTCGGTGGTCCAGCCTTTGGTTTGCGCAAAATGCTGGTATACACGCAACAGTTCCGCCGCAAACAGGGCCGATTCGTCCCCCCCGGCGCCGGGGCGGATTTCCAGGTAAATGTTTTTGGAATCGTTCGGGTCCGGCGGGATGACCAAAATACGCAGCTCTTTTTGCAGCTGGGGCAGTTTGGCCTCCAGCTCCGCCAGTTCATCCGCCGCCATTTTGACAAGCTCTTTATCCTCTCCCGCTTCAATCATAGCGCGGTCGTCGGCGATGGCTTTTTCCGTCGCATTGATTTCCAGCTCTTTATCAATAATCGGTTTTAAAAAGGCGTGGCGTTTGGCTTTTTGGGCCAACTCCTGGCTGGATAAATTGCCGGAGGAAAGTTCTTCTTCCAGCTGTTTGTATTCGGCTACGTATTTAGAGGTATCCATAAACATCCTTCCTGCAAAAATTTTGTCCGCCGGCCGCTGGGAAAGCCCCCATACGACGCAGACCTACAAAGAAAAAGAGCAGACCCCCTTTCGGACAGTCTGCTCTTTGGTAAAACGACCGCTATTTAGCTTCGGCTTCGGTCTTTTTGGCGGCAGCTTTTTTAGCCGGTTTTTTAACCGCCGCTTTTTTGGCAACGGCAGGTTTTTTGACCAATTTGGCCTTGGCTTTTACTTCGGTTTTCGGTTTGCGGACCATGGTTTTGCCTTCGGTTTTCGCAAAGCGTTTATTGAATTTTTCCACCATACCTTCGGTGTCCAGTAATTTTTGTTTGCCGGTAAAGAAGGGGTGGCAGGCGGAGCAGATGTCCAACTTTAAAGTTTTGACCGTAGAGCGGGTCATAAATTTATTCCCGCACGCGCAGACGGCTTCTACGAATTCGTAAGTAGGGTGTATTTTTTCTTTCATTTTAGTCTTCCTTTGAAAATCTTATAGTTTATTTTACCATATATTGCGGTTTTTGGAAAAGCAATTTCTTTCCCCCGCCTAAGCTAGAACGCGTTTACTTCCATTTGTTTAAAGAAGTCCTTATTGGACTTGGTGGAAGAAAGCTTTTCCAGCACCAGCGTCATCGCGTCCACCGAGCTTAAGGGCGCCAACACTTTGCGCATAATCCACACTTTGTTCAGTTCGTCCTCGCTGAGCAGCAGGTTTTCCTTGCGGGTGGAGCTGCGGTTAATGTCCACCGCCGGGAAAATGCGCCGCTCGGAAAGTTTGCGGTCCAGGCACAGTTCGCTGTTGCCGGTGCCTTTGAACTCTTCAAAAATCACTTCGTCCATACGGCTGCCGGTTTCAATCATCGCCGTAGCGATAATAGTGAGAGATCCGCCTTCTTCTATATTGCGGGCCGCGCCCAAAAAGCGTTTGGGCTTTTGCAGCGAAGTAGCTTCCAAACCGCCCGTCAGCACACGCCCGGAGGACGGCGCCACCGTGTTGTACGCGCGGGCCAAGCGGGTAATGGAGTCCAGCAAAATGACCACGTCTTTGCCTTGTTCCGCCAGGCGTTTGGCTTTTTCCAGCACCATTTCGGCCACTTGGACGTGGCGGTCGGCCGGTTCGTCAAACGTAGAAGCTACCACCTCGCCTTTTACACTGCGGCTCATATCGGTTACTTCTTCGGGGCGTTCGTCAATCAGGAGCACCATTAAAACAGCGTCTTTGTAATTTTCGGCAATAGAATGGGCAATCGCCTGCAAAATCATCGTTTTACCGCTTTTGGGCGGCGCTACGATAAGCGCGCGCTGGCCTTTGCCGATGGGAGCAATCAAATCAATTACGCGCTGAGTAAGCGAGTTTTTATCCAGCTCCAGCGTAAAACGTTCATTGGGATGAAGCGGGGTAAGGTTTTCAAACAGCGGGCGGTTGTAGATTTTATCCGAATCCATTCCGTTTACTTTTTGCACTTGCAGCATAGCAAAAAAGCGTTCATTGTCCTTGGGCGGACGGATGAGGCCTTCAATCGTATCACCTTTGCGCAGGCCAAAACGTTTGATTTGGGAAGGAGAAACGTAAATATCTTCCGCGCCGGCGAGGTAGTTGTTTTCCTCGGAGCGCAAAAAGCCAAAGCCGTCGGGCAGGATTTCCAGCACGCCGCCGCCGTATACGGACCCGTTCTGCTTAGCCTGCACGGCAATAATGCGCCCAATAAGCTCCTGCTTGCGCAGGCCGGAAATGTCTTCCAAATTGTAATTAACCGCCAGCTTGGTCAGCTCCGGCATACTCAGCTTATTGAGGGCGCGGGCGTCCATCGGTTTGGCGCCGTTAGGCTGGCGCGGCGCGGACGAAACGGCGTTTTTTTGCACCGGGCGCATCGGGCGGGCAGAGCGTTGGGTTTTGGTTTCTTCTGAAGCCGCTTTGACCGGCTTGGTTTCTTTGGCAGGTTTTTCGGTTTTTTCCTGCGGGATGATTTCTTCCATTGTTTCTCCTTACTTCACTTCGTAAATAGTTTCAAACGCCTGGCAGAGGCGTTTTATTTTTAACCCCAAATCGGTTTTGCCGCCGCGGTTGGTCAGCACAATATCGGCACGGCGGGCTTTTTCCGCTTCCGGCAGCTGCCCGGCGATACGCCGCTTGTATTCCGCCGCAGTAACCCCGCGGGCTTTTAAGCGGGCAGGCAGGGTTTTGCTGTCCCCCAATACGGCAATATTTAAATCAGTTAATTTATCCCACCCGGCTTCAAACAGCAAAGGCACTTCAAACACCACCAGTTTATGGGGAGATTGTTTAATGTACTGCGCCGCTTGCTTAAGCACCTGGGGGTGGATATAGTTTTCCAGCTTTTGGCGGGCTTGCGGCTGGGCAAACACACACCGGGCCACGGCCGCCGGATCGCATGAACCAAACCAAGCCGCCAAGCGTTTTTGCACAGTGGGCATTTGGTACAAACGGCGTACCAGTTCGTCCGCTGAAAGAACATCGGCCCCGTTCTTGGCAAAATACGCCAAGGCCGTGCTCTTGCCGCTTAACATACTCCCGGTAAGACCTACTACCAACTTATCTTTAGCGCGTAGAATCATAAAGGCAGTTTTTCCAGTTCATACCAGTTTTTGCCGGCTTTTGCACTGGCCAAAAGCGGCACCCGCAGGCGCACGGCGTTTTGCATCAGCCCTTTAATGAGGGCGGCCGTTTCGTTCAAGGTTTCCTGCGGCAATTCAAAAATCAGTTCGTCATGCACCTGCATCGTCATTTGGACCGGCGTATTGCGGTACACGCGGAAAACGTCTATCATCGCTTTTTTAATGATGTCGGCCGAGCCGCCCTGCACAATCGTATTAATGGCGGCACGCTGGGCAAAAGAAGCCATGGAACCCACGCCCATATTAAATTCGGGCAGGTACCGCACATGGCCCAGCATGGTTTTGACGTATCCGTTTTGGCGGGCCAGCGCGATGTTTGCATCAATCCATTCGCGCACGACGCGGAAATTTCTAAAGTAATTGTCTATGTATTCTTTTGCCTCGCGCATGGAAATGCCGAGCGATTGGGAAAGGCCCATAGGGCCCTGTCCATAAATGATACCAAAATTAATTGCCTTTGCACTAGAGCGCATTTGCTCCGTAACCATCAAAGGCATTACGCCAAAAATTTGCGCAGCGGTTTGGGTGTGAATATCCCCCCCGTCCAAAAACGCCTGTACGAGGGCCGGGTCCTGGCTTTCGTGCGCCAGGACGCGCAAGTCAATTTGGGAATAGTCCACGCTCAAAAGCACCTTGCCGGGCGCGGCGCAAAAGGCTTTGCGCAAGAGGCGGCCTTTTTCGGTACGGACGGGAATATTCTGTAAATTAGGCGTAGAACTGGACAAACGCCCCGTAACGGTGCCCGTTTGGTCCAGATACGAGTGGACTTTGTCGTTTTCGTCCGCCATAAGCAGTAAATTATCTACATAAGTGGCTTTTAATTTATTGCTGGCGCGGTATTCCAAAATGGCACGCGCGATGGGGTGCGTTTGGGCGATTTGCTCCAATACTTCTTCGTCCGTAGAATAACCGGTTTTGGTTTTTTTGACCGGAGGAATTTTCATTTCTTCAAATAACAGCGTGCCCAGCTGTTTGGTGGAGTTGATGTTGACGGGATAGCCGGCCCGGGCGTCAATATCTTTTTGCAAGCGGGCGATTTCCTGTTCTAAAAGCGCTTTAAAACTTTCCAGCCACCCCGGGTCCACCCGAAACCCCGCAAACTCCATATCCGACAACACCATCATCAGCGGCAATTCCAGGTTCACCAGCAATTCATACTGTCCGCTTTCGTGCAGTTTTTGGGTTAATTTTTCTTTCAGCGGCCAAATAAAACGGTTGTATTGCGCCATTAAAACGCGGGGGTTTTCCTCGCTGACGGTGGCGGAAAAATAATCCGCGCACGCGCCCGCAAAGCTCAAATCGCCCGACGGATCCAGCAAATACCGCGCCAAACGCCCATCAAAACACGTAATGAACTGCCCGTGCACGTTGATGTCCAATTCGCGCAGGGTAAGCTTTAAATCGTAGCCGGTTTTTTCCACGGCGTCGTTTTCCACTATTTTCTTAAGGGCGTCCAGCTCCCAGGGCTGCACATCGGAAATCGGAACGATGGAAAACTCTTTTTCGTTTAACCCCAGTGTCAGCAGTTCTTCCTGTGTGTGCAGGAAGATTTTGCCGTTTTGCGCCGCACGGTCCAACACCTGCTGCACTGTTAACGGCGGCAGCGTTTCTTCTTTGGCAGCAAGCGAAACCGCCGGGCGAGGCGCTTGGAAAAAATCCAACAAATTTTTAAATTCGTACCGTTCAAACAGTTCCGTCAGTTTGGCTTTTTCCGGCGTTCGCACGCGGTAGTCATCCAGCGTAAAAGGGATTTGCAGGTTAGGGTCCAGCACCACCAGCTGTTTGGAAAGGAGTGCTTCCCCCTCGTGGGTAAGAATTTTTTTGGCTACCGCCGGCTTGATATCCGGGCTGTCATTTTGGGCGGCGCGGATGATGTCTTCCAAATGACCAAACTTGTTAATTAAATCCACCGCACTTTTGGGGCCCACGCCCATAACGCCGGGGACATTGTCCGCCGCGTCGCCCACGATAGAAAAATAATCCGGCAGGAAGGGTACGTCTACGCCAAATTTTTCTTTGGCGGCTTCCGGCCCTTTAAACCCGTCTTTGCCGCCGGCGGGCCAAATGGAAATGTAATCGCTTAAAAATTGGTATACGTCTTTATCCGTTGTTACCAGCACGCTGGGAACTTGCTCCTTAGCGGCGCTTTTGGCAAGAAAAGCCATTAAGTCATCCGCCTCAATCCCCGGCTGGGCCACCACCCGCAGGCCTAAAGTGTCCACCAATTCGCGGGCCAAGTTTAATTGGCTGATTAAGGCATCATCCGGCTTTTTGCGGGTGCCTTTGTACGCCGGAAACAAGGCTTTTCGCCGGGCACAGCCGCCGGGAGAATCAAAACAAACGGCTACATACGCCGGGTTTTGCTCGCGCAGCATTTTTATCAGCCAGCGTGCAAAACCAAACAAAGCCCCCACTTCCTGCCCGGACGAAGTGGAAAGTTTCGGCAAGGCGTGGTAATTGCGGTGCAGAAAGTTGTGTGCGTCAATTAAAAAAAACTGGGGAGCTGGATTGATCATAAATTAAAAAGAAAGGAAAAGAAAGTACCTCCCGCCCCGGATAGGGCGGGAGGAAACAGCTATTTTAAAGCGTTAATCTTGTTTTCAATAGACTGCTGCAAAACCCGGCTGATTTTGCCGGAATAACCGGTGGAGGAAAACATTACCGTGTCGTTATACAGCACCACAAAAGTAGGCACTCCGTTTATTCCCCAGCGGTCTTTTAGGAAGCTGCCATCCGGGGCCGCCTGGTCTTTTTCCACGTCTAATGCAAAAAAGTGTACATTCGGATAGGCGGCATATTTCTCTTGCAACACCGGAAACATCTCTTTTTGAGCCACCCGGCAAGGTCCGCAATAGGACGCCGTGAACATAATCACGTAAACATCGTCCTTTTTCATAGACGAATAGGCCTTGCTGGTCAAATTACCCAAACTGGGAGTTTGCTGGGCGCACGCCGGCTGGGCCATACCCCCGCCCAGCGCACAGACCAACAAAGCAAAAAACAGTTTCTTCATAAGACACCTTTATAACAAGGCGTTCAGTTTTTCTTGTAACGCCGATTTGGATTGCAATCCCACGGTTTGGCCGGCTATTTCGCCATTTTTAAAGAAAATAATAGTGGGAATAGAGGTAATGCGGTACTTGGAACTGGTGTCGGGAGCTTCGTCCACATTTAATTTGCAGACTTTCACTTTCCCCGCGTATTCGCCGGCTAATTCTTCCACCACCGGCCCTAACATACGGCACGGGCCGCACCAAGTGGCCCAAAAGTCCACCATTACCGGTCCTTCGTGTTTTAATACTTCCGCTTCAAAATTGGCATCATTCAAAATTACTTCGCTCATTTCGTTACCCCTTGCAAATAAAATCAGGCTATATTCACAGTATACTATAAACAAAAACCCCATTGTCAAGATTGCCAAACCGGGAGATAAATATTTTCCGCCTACTATTAAGGCTAATACTGACCGGCTTCTTTCAAAACCAGCCGGTCAATATAAGACAAATCCTCCAAAATTTTACAGTTTGCAACAGTAAAATGTACCACAATTATATATCCCGCTTCCTAGCCTGGTAGCACAATTTCCAGTCATAGATTTACAGACAGCTTCGCCTTCCCCACCCCGTTGATAATAGCGACAGAAAAAATCGTGGGTTTTGGACCAATAGGCAATGTCTATCCGCTTATCACTGGATGGGACCTCTGTTAACGTGCCATACACAGCGCCATCTGCCCCAATTGCATACGCATACTTCGCCGTATGCCCCCAGGAGCCAGTAATTTTGCCCACATCCACGTCCAAACTGTTCATATCCGTTGTATATGTTCCATTGGCCATATAATATACCTCCACCGCATGTGCTATGGCCCGGACATTGTTCAACAGTTCCGCTAAACGACTTTTTGTAACCACCTTTTGGTATTGCGGCAAGGCTACCGCCGCCAAAATACCAATAATTAAAACGACCACTAACAGTTCTATCAAAGTGAACCCTTTTTTCATCATTTCCTCCAGGAAAGAATTTTTCTTGCCTATAAAAAAGTATAGAAGGAAAAGTAATAAAATCAAGATTGAAAGAAGGCTGTTTGGTAAGAAGATAAATGAGGTGTTTTATAAAAAAATAGCCCGCCGGTGCCCAGGCGCACTACAAACAAACGGTTCCCTTTGCAGGGAACCGTTTGGTAAACCTATTTTACAACGAACACTCTTATTCGTTTAAGACACATCCATACACAGAGGCACCCAGTCTGGTACTGCGCAAATAGCCCGACGCTTGGATAGTCCCGTTACAGGAACCCGTAGTAGAACGAATGGTAATATTCGCCTCCGTCCAGGCTCCGATACTATTAGGCACTGAAGTATTCGCCCCCGTGAGGAAACCACTGCACATAGTAGCTGAACTGGAACGACACACGGAAGACAAATTCGTCCAATATACTCCGCTCGGAAGATTACATTTGGTAATATTCCCAGCATTATCACACTCATACGTAACAGTACGGTCTACCGTCATTCCTTGAGGCAAATTGTACAAAACACAGGTCTTGTCACAAGTTTCCGAAGCTGGAGAACATTGGCTACACATTTCAGCAGGGGACCCATAGTCACTGCACGGCGTCCAATTTGTCATCGGCTTTAACTCCGTGCCCGGTGCCAACTGCAAACCGCCGCAAGTGTTCGAATAATCAATTTCTACATTTCCTTCATACAAGCCCCGATCTGCACCGGTGGGGTCTATAAACATCGTTGCCTGAGAAACATACTGCGGTTTAAACTCGTTCGGCGCCATACAATACCCTTCCGAGTCTCTGACTTCCGCATACTCATCTTCGGAAATCCTTTCTCTTAACCGGCATTTGCAACTG
>CASFTM010000024.1 GCA_949297775.1 uncultured bacterium | reverse complement strand
AATGACAGGTAGTGGAAACTACTTAAAGTAGTAGCTAGTAGAGTGAGGGCTATGCCCGTATTGTGAAAAACCCCCGGCTACGCCGGGGGATAGTTTTTTTACGCTTACCCGGGCAGGGGCAGTCCGCGCCGGTGTGGTAACGGTTGACGTTGGGCGCGGAAAAAGTTACACTGTCAAACGGCGGTTTACCTTATATATAGGAGTTTTTATGACCAGATACAGCGGTGTAGTGTCCCGCGGCATTCGCATGCCGCTTATTAAAGAAGGCACGGATATCGTTCCCGTGATTGCCGACACCTTGGCCCAGGCCGCCCAAGCGGAAGGATTTGTCTTTAAAGAGCGGGCGGTGGTAGGGGTGACCGAATCGCTGGTGGCGCGCAGCCAGGGCAACTTTGTAACGTTGGCGGATATTTCCGCTTCCGTGGCGGAGCTATTTCCGCAGGGTGATGTGGTCATTTTTTCTCCTATTTTGAGCCGCAACCGCTTTTTGCCGATGTTAAAAGGCATTGTGGGGGGGATTAAAGGGAAAGTGCACATCGTGCTGACGCTGCCTTCGGACGAAGTAGGCAACCCGTCTTGCGCGGACCCTTACGCCTACCGGGAAGGTCTCTGCGGAGAAGACAGCCCGTACTTCCAATTTGTCCATCCGATTACCCAGGCCAATTATTCCCAGCTCTACAAAGCGCTGGACCCGCAGCGGATTGATATTTCTTATGTGTGGGGGATTGATAATTTTATCAAAGCGTCTGCCGGCGCGGGCGGGCAGGTGTTGGTGTGTACGGTGCATAACCGGGGAGTATATTCCCAAAAATTGGCCCAGGCCGGGTTTAAAGTCCATACGTTAGCGGATATTTGCGCTAAGCCGATGCGGCCCGGCGCAGGCTTCAATGCGGACTTTGGTCTGCTGGGCTCCAACTATTCCAACGAAGACCGCGTAAAGCTGTTCCCGCGGGACTGCCAGGCTTTTGTCCAGCGGCTGCAGCAGGAGCTGCTTGCCAAAACCGGAGTAAAACCCGAAGTGATGATTTACGGAGACGGCGCCTACAAAGACCCCGCCACCGGTATTTGGGAATTGGCGGACCCCATTGTCTGCCCCGCCGCCACAGACGGGCTTTGCGGTATGCCGCACGAAACGAAATTAAAATCCCTGATTGATTCCGGCAAAGACGTAGCCAAAGAAGTGCAGTCCAATGCCGGCGGCCAAGCCTTGGGCACCACTCCGCGCCAACTGACGGATTTGCTGGGCTCCTTGTGCGATTTGACCAGCGGCTCCGGTGATAAGGGCACTCCCGTCATCTATATTACCGGGTATTTTGACAATTACTATTCCAAATAGCGCGGTTCGGCGGGTGTGTTTTGCACCCGCCGTTTTTGCTGTTTGGCGGAGGAGGAAAAGCCTGCTTTGGCGTATCTTTCACCCCGAAAATATGATATGATATGTGCTATGGATAATATCATTATTTTACAACTCATCGGTTTTACCGTTTGCTTTATTTTGCTTTTCGTATTTACGGCCAAATACCGGGCTGCTTTGGCGCACGAAACGGATTTTGAGCCAGCCGTAGAAGATTTAAAGGTGGTTACCGTGGCCCAGGCGCCTGCCTTTAAGCCGCGGGCTTCCCTGTTGCATTCGCTGCAAGGGTCATCCTCTTTGGAAGTAGCGGATTTAAAAGAAAAGGTAAAAGATTTGCATTACCGTTTGGAAGAACTTAAAATCGCGCATGATAAATCCTCTGCGGAAGTATCCAAACAGCTTTCCCGGTTGGAACAGCGCTTAAGCACTTTTGAACAAGAATATGTAGGCAAACTACAGCCCACTTTGCTGAGTTTAATTGAAGAATTGGAAAATATGAAAGTGGCTGAAGATAAGGCCGAAAAATAAATTCTATTTTTCAAACGCTTTTTAAAAACCGCCGCTTTTTTGCGGCGGTTTTTTGTCTGTCGGACAGCGGGGAAAAGTCAAAACTCCTTTCTGTTCCCGCTTAAAACAGGAGATTTTTACAATTATTATACATATGTATAATAAAAACAAATAGATGTTTTGCTTTTTGAAAAATCAAAAAAAGGCGTGAATTTGCGTTTAGCTCCATTAAAAAGGTTTGTCACTTTTGAGTCGGCGCCCGGTATCGGAGGCCCCAAAAAGGCCAAAATTCTGACAAAAGCAATTAGGTTTTGTCAATAGTTGTGTAAAAATTTTTGCCTCCGGATTTGTTTTGCTCCCGTAAAATTTCATAAAATATACCTATATACGTATGCCAAGGAAAGAGGATTTTACGTTAGGAGAACAAATGAAAAATAAAAACCTTGAACCTATCGCCATAGTTGGTATTGGGGCGATTATGCCCGGAGCGTTGAACAAAGACGAATTCTGGAGCAATATTAAAGAAGGCAAATACTGCATTACTGAAATTCCTGCGTCGTACTGGGACTATAAACTTTTCTACAGTCCCGACCATAAGGCCGAAGATAAACTTTACTCCAAAATCGGCGGCTTTATTCCTCAGTCTTTTAAATTCAATTCCTTAAAATACCGCATTCCTCCGCAAATTGCCAAACAGATGGACACCGTCCAGCATTTGGCGATTGAAACCACCCGTATGGCGCTGGAAGACGCCGGTTATGACAAAAAAGAATTTGACCATAACCGCACCGCGGTAATTATTGGCAACTCTATGGGCGGTATGAAGAACGAAATGTCCAACACCCGCCTCAACCGTCCGTTCTTGTACGAAATTCTCAAAAACACTTCCTCTTTTAAATCGCTGGCCCCGGCCGACGCCCAAAAAATGCTGGATGAAATGGACGCGGGCGTGCGCGAAAAATTCACACCCATTACCGAAGATTCCATGCCCGGCGAACTCGCCAACGTTATTCCGGGCCGCGTAGCCAACGTGTTTGACCTGCACGGCACCAACTTTGCGGTGGACGCGGCTTGCGCCACTTCGCTGGCGGCGATTGACCAAGCTGTCAACGGCCTGCGCATGGGCAACTTTGATATGGCGGTAGCTGGCGGGGTGGACCAGATGATGTCCCCGTCCGCTTACATTAAATTCTGCAAAATCGGCGCGCTGTCCGAAACGGGTTCCTATCCGTTTGACGCCCGCGCCAACGGTTTCGTGATGGCGGAAGGCGCCGGTATGGTGATTTTAAAACGCCTCTCGGATGCGGTAAAAGACGGTGACAAAATCTACGCCGTTATCCGCGCCGTAGGCGCTTCTTCCGACGGGAAAGGCAAAGGCATTACCGCGCCGAACCCCAAGGGCCAAAAGCTGGCGGTGGAAAAAGCCTTTGAACAGCTGGACTACACGCCCGAAGCCGTCGGCCTCGTAGAAGCGCACGGCACCGGCACCCGCGTGGGTGACGCGGTGGAATTGGGTGCCCTGACGGAACTTTTTGGTCCGTATGTCAAACCCGGCTCCATTGGGTTAGGCAGTGTAAAAAGCCAAATTGGGCACGCCAAAGCGGCGGCGGGGATTGCTTCTTTAATCAAAACCTCGCTGGCCTTATATAATAAGGTGTTGCCTCCCTCTGTAAACTTTGAAACCCCCAACCCGATTGTGGATTGGAACACCTGCCCCTTCCGCGTGATTACCAAAGCGGAAGAATGGCCGGGCGGCAAAATCCGCCGCGCCAACGTATCCGCCTTTGGTTTTGGCGGCACGAACTTCCACGTGGCTATGGAAGAAATGAACGACAGTCTTTTGAAAAAGGCCGAAGAATCCAAACAACAAGCGACCGTTTCGGCCCCTGTACAGGAGAAACCTACTATGACCAGCAGTAACTATACCCTTCACGTTCCCGGCGAGAAAATCCAAGGAGATGTATTGACCTTCTCCGCCCCGACCAAACAGGAACTGTTTAACGTGTTGGATAAAGCGCTTATCGCCATTGAGTACGACCCCACCTATTTGCCGAGCATTTCCTATAAGAACCATATCCAAAAGCCGGCTAAATTTGCGGTGACGATTAACGTAGAATCTCCGGAAAAGCTAAAAGAAAAAATTGAATTTTTCAAAAAGACCGCTTCTGCCCAGAATGTGTGGGAACAGGAATCCCTCTATCTGCGTATGAAAGGCATCTATCCGTTTACGCCTACCGAGATTAAACCCAAAGTGTGCTTTATGTTCCCGGGCCAGGGTTCGCAGTATGTGGATATGATGAAAGATTTGGCTTCCAAATATAAAGTAGTGCAGGACACCTTTGACGAAGCCGACCGCCTGCTGATGAACATCATCGGCCAGAACCTGACGGATACGCTGTGGAGCAAACCCGGCGAAACGAAAGAACAAATCGCCGTGCGCGAAGCCGCTATCAAGAAAACCGAAATGACTCAGCCCGCCGTATTGACGGCTGATATTGCGATGATGCGCCTCTTGTCCTCGTTTGGCATTAAGCCGGACGTGGTGATGGGCCACAGCTTGGGCGAATACGCGGCTGCCGTGGCTGCTGGTATTTTTGATTTTGAAAACGGCCTTAAAGCCGTGTGCACCCGCGGGAAAGTAATGTCCGAAATTAAAGTGGAAGACAACGGCAAAATGGCCTCTATCGCCGCGCCGGTGGACCGGGTGGAACCGGAACTCTCGCGCATCAGCGGGTATGTAGCCGTAGCCAACAAAAACTGCCCGACCCAAACGGTTATCGCCGGTGCCAGCAAATCCATTGACGACGCTATTAAGATGTTTACTGATATGGGCATTCAGGCGGTGCAAATCCCGGTTTCGCACGCGTTCCACTCCGCCATTGTGCGCCCGGCTATGCCGCAATACCGCGCTTTCTTGGATACGCTGACGTTTAATGCGCCCAAGATGCCCATTACCACCAACGTTACGGCGGAATTCTATCCGAGCGACCCGGAAAAAATCAAAGATTTGATGGTAACCCAGATCTCCCACTCTGTGGAATGGATTAAACAGCTGCAAACCACCTACGATTCCGGCGTACGCCTGTTTGTGGAATGCGGCCCCAAACGCGTCCTTTCCGCGCTGGCTTCCAACACGCTGTCCGATAAAAAGGACATCAAAGTGTTGGCTTCCAACCACCCGAAAAAAGGCGGTATTGTGGAATTTAACGATTTGTTCGCCAACTTGATTTCTTCCGGCATTCACTTGGACTGGAACGGAACCGATATGTACGGCAATAATTCCACCTTCAACCCGGCGTTTGCCAATTGGGTAACCGGCAACGCCACCCCGACGGAAAAATCCGCCGGCACCGTGCAAGAAAATAAAGTTTGCGCGTGCAAAGCGGCCCCGTGTGCTTCCAATGGCAACGGCGGCAAGAAATCCGTGGTCATCAGCGGTATTGCCGCGGGCGGCCCCGGCAGCTGGGATAAAATTTTCCGCGAAGGCGTGCTGGATGAAATCCTCTCCGGCCGCAATATGATTGAACCCGTCAGCTCCGAAATCCAACAAAAACAGATTGACAAGCACGTGGAGTTCGTCATCAAATCCAAAGACGGCAACCACCGCTTTGAACGCTTAACCTCGCCGATGCAGGCCGTCAAACTGGCGGCTAAAGGCGGCGCGTTTGATTTGGAAAAAGAATTCGGCCTGCCTGCCAAATGGGTGCACGCGATGGACCGCAGCTTCCAGCTGGCGATTGCCGCGGGTATCTTGGCACTTAAAGACGCGGGTATCCCGCTGGTGCTGTATTACAAACCCACCTCCACGGGCGGCTACCTGCCGGACCGCTGGGGCCTGCCGGCGGATATGATTGACGAAACCGGCGTGATTTTCACTTCCGCGTTCCCCGTAGCCAACAGCATGATGGGCGATTTGTCCAAACGCGTAGCGGGTTTACTCAACAACAAAACCGCCAAAGAAGTCCGCGCGTTTTGCGATAAGTTCATTTCCCAAATTGCCGACCCGGCCCTCAAAGCCGAAATTGAAGCTTGGTATAACACCAACTTTAAAGACAAAGAAATTGAACCGGAAGCCTTTACCTCTGAATTTATCTTAAAGACCATTATCATTGCGCACTCGCACTTCTGCCAGTGGATCCGCGCCCGCGGACCGGCGACCGCGATGAGCGCCGCCTGTGCTTCCACCGCGCAAGCCATTGCCGTGGCGCAGGACTGGATTAAGCTCGGCCGCTGCAAACGCGTCATCGTTATCAGCGCCGACGACCCGACCAACGATAATGTGTCCGAATGGATTTTGACGGCTTTCTTAGCCTCTGGCGCCGCTACGACGGAAGCCGACGTAACCAAAGCCGCCCTGCCCTTTGACCGCCGCAGAAACGGTATGATTGTGGGTATGGGAGCGGTGTCCTTGGTGGTGGAAGAAGAAAGCGAAGTCGCCAAACGCGGTATGAAGCCGCTGGCTAAACTGCTTTCCACCGAAATTGCCAACAGCGGTTTCCACGTGACCCGCTTGGACGTAGGGCACGTGGCCCAGGTAATGAACCGCTTGGTTTCCACGGCGGAAAAGGAATACGGCCTGAACCGTTCGGACATTGCCAAGCAGTTGGTGTTCATTTCGCACGAAACGTATACGCCCGCCCGCGGCGGTTCCGCCAGCGCGGAAGCGTATGCGCTTAAATCTACCTTTGGCAAAGACGTCAGCAGTGTTATCGTCAGCAACACCAAAGGGTTCACCGGCCATTCCATGGGCGCCGGTTTGGAAGACGCCATCGCCGTACGCTGTCTGAATACGGGCCTCGTACCGCCGATTGCCAACTTTAAAGAAGCCGACCCGGAACTGGAAGGCATTACGCTTAGCAAAGGGGGGCACTACAACTTTAAATACGCCCTGCGCTTAGCGGCCGGTTTTGGCTCTCAATTAGGTATGACTTTACTGGAAAAAATGTGGCAGGAAGGCGAACCTCGTATCGCCGATGAAGCCAAACACCAGGCTTGGCTGAAAGAAATTTCCGGCCAGCAGGCCCCGGTGTTGGAAGTCGTGCAGAACACCTTGCGCATTAAAGACAACTATCAGCACGGTGTAAAACCCGCTTTGGTGATGGAAGGCTCTCAGGCGTTTGTGGATAAGGTAAATGCCGTCCACGCGCACGAAGCCGCCCAACCGGCTGCTGCGCCTGCGGCCCCAGCTCCTGTTGCTGCGCCTGCGGTGCAAGCCGCGGCGGCCCCGAAAGCGGTTGCGTTGGACGAAGCCGCTGTGACCAAAGAAGTGGTCAAAATGGTGGGCGAAAAGACGGGTTACCCCGAAGATATGTTGGATATTGACTTGGATATGGAAGCCGACTTGGGTATTGATACGGTAAAACAAGCCGAACTCTTTGCCAGCTTGCGCGAACATTATGGCATTGCCCAGCAGGACGGCATCCAGCTCAAAGATTATCCGACGATCCGCCACTGCATTAAATTTGTGTTAGCCAACGCGGGTACACCCGCGGCGGCCCAGCCTGTCAGCGCGCCTGTGGCGCAAGCGGCAGTAACGCCTGCGGCCCCGGCTCCTGTTGCCGCGCCTGCGGCTGCCCCGCAAGCCGTTGCGTTGGATGAAGCGGCTGTGACCAAAGAAGTGGTCAAAATGGTAGCCGAAAAAACGGGTTACCCGGAAGATATGCTGGATATTGACCTGGATATGGAAGCCGACTTGGGTATTGATACGGTCAAACAAGCCGAACTGTTTGCCAGCCTGCGCGAACATTACGGTATCGCCCAGCAGGACGGCATCCAGCTTAAAGACTACCCGACGATCCGCCACTGCATTAAATTTGTGTTAGCCAACGCCGGCAAACCGGCGGCGGCTGCTCCTGCGGCCCCGGCGGTAAGCGCGCCTGTGGCGCAAGCGGTGGTAACGCCTGCGGCCCCGGCGGTGCAAGCCCCGGCTCCGGCGGCTCCTGTTGCCGCGCCTGCGGTGGCCCCGCAAGCCGCTGCGTTGGATGAAGCCGCTGTGACCAAAGAAGTGGTGGCGATGGTGGCCGAAAAGACGGGTTACCCGGAAGATATGTTGGAACTGGACCTGGATATGGAAGCCGACTTGGGTATTGATACGGTCAAACAAGCTGAACTGTTTGCCGCGATGCGCGAACATTACGGCATTGCCCAGCAGGACGGCATCCAGCTTAAAGACTATCCGACGATCCGCCACTGCATCAAATTTGTGTTAGCCAACGCGGGTAAACCCGCGGCGGCTGTTGCCCCTGCCGCCCAAGCGGCGGTTGCTCCGGTGGCCCCGGCTCCGGCGGTGCAAGCTCCGGTAACCCCGGCGGCTCAGCCTGCCCCTGCGGCTGTGAAAGCCGCGTCCGGTGCGCTGGACGAAGCGACGGTGACGAAAGAAATCGTCAAAATGGTAGCGGAAAAAACCGGTTATCCGGAAGATATGCTGGAACTGGACCTGGATATGGAAGCCGACCTGGGTATTGATACGGTGAAACAAGCTGAACTGTTTGCCGCCATGCGCGAACATTACGGCATTGCCCAGCAGGAAGGCATCCAGCTTAAAGACTATCCGACAATCCGCCACTGCATTAATTTTGCGTTAGCCAATGCGGGCGGTCAAGCGGCCCCTGCTCCGGCGGTGGCTGCTCCTGCGGCCCAGCCTGCCGCGCCTGCGGTAAGCACGCCTGCGGCTCCGGCCCCTGCGGTGCAAGCCCCGGTAACGCCTGCGGCTCAGCCTGCTCCGGCTCCGGTACAGGCTCCTGCTGCCCCCGCGCCGAAATTGGCTAAAAAACCGGAACACGTGGTGGCGGAACACATCGGTGCGCCGCAAGCCGACGCGCTGATTACCAACCCGACGGCTCCGATTGAAAAACATTTCTCCTTAGCGGAACGCCCCGAACGGGAAGGCTACCAGGGCGAACACTGCCACGAGAAAAAGCTGCGCTACGTTACCACGGTGGCGGATGCGCCGCTTTCGGAACGCGAAAACAGACGCTTGTCTAAAGACCGCACCGTGTTACTGTTTGCGGACAACTCGCAGCTGATTAAAGCGTATACGGAAGAATTTAAAGAACTGGGCGTGAAGTACCACGTGTTCACCACGCTCAAAACCCGCAGCAAAAACACGACTATCGTAAACTGGGAATCGTACGAAGAAACCGAAGCCGCGCTGAAAGATTACGCCGCCGAGGATCCGAACATCCAGGGTATCGTGTACCTGCTGGGCGCTACGATTAAGAAGTTTGACAAAAAAGCCAGCCCGCACGCCGAGCTGACCAAATACGTAATGCCGCTGTTCATTGCGCTTCGCGTATTTGAAAAAGGCCTTTCTAACCGCCAGGACGCCGATACGTTCTTTGCGGTCAATACCAAGATTGACGGTAACTTTGGCTATACCACCAAAGACGAGTTCAACCCCATTGTGGGCGCGCTGACCGGCGGCACCACCTGCTACCGCAAAGACGTGTACGAACGCACGGGCGCAATTTCCAAATTGATGGACTTTGAACCCACCGCCACGCCGGACGAAATGGCCCAAAAAACGATGGACGAAGTACTCCACGGCGATATGCGCCTGATGATTGGTACGCGCGACAATGTCCGCTCCACCATCCTCTCGCTGCCGACCCGCCTGGACAAGAGCGTCAAACATTTTGACCTTGCCGGCAAGACGATTATCTTTACCGGTTCCGGCCGCGGTATCGGCGCGATGCTCTCGCAGAAGATCGCCGCGCAGTACCACAGCAAAATCATCGTCTTGGATATCATTGAAATCCAGGAAAAGACACCGCTGTGGGCTTCTATGAACGAAGCGGAACTGGCCGCCCTTAAAAAACAACTCTGGGAAGACCTCAAGGCCGATAAGACCCAAAAGGCTACCCCGGTGTTGTTGGAACGCGCATTCGGACGCGTGAAAGATTCTATCACGCTCTATAACAACCTGCAGAAACTGCGCGACCTTGGCAGCGAAGTGGAATACTACCACTGCGACGTGATGAATTCGTCTATGATGAAAGAAGTCTGCACCAAAATCAAAGCCAAAAACGGACGTGTGGACGGACTCATCCACTTTGCCGGTTTGGAACGCTCCAAGCTGATTTACGATAAAGACCCGGCGGAATATTACCGCATCTTTGACGTAAAGGCCACCAGCTTTGCCACGTTCCTGGCCAACAACATCGTGCGCGACGACGGCTTCTTTGCTTTTGCTTCGTCCATTGCCGGCAAATACGGCAACCTGGGCCAGAGCGACTATGCCAGCGCCAACGATTACCTGGCTAAATCGGCCCTGTCCTTGTCCAACCAAGGCTACCGCGCCATCAGCATTGCCATGAGCGCCTACAAGAACGTAGGTATGGGCGTGCGCGCCGGGGTGGAAACCTTCCTGCGCTCCAACGGCGTGGACTTTGTGGACCCCGAAGACGGTATGCAGATCTTCCTGGACGAAATCGTCTACGGACAAGTACCGGAAATCGTGTTGACGGGTTCCTTGGGCAGACTGGACTGGGACCATCAGTTAAAGTTTGAATGGGACGAAATCGGAGCCGACGAAGCCGGCTCCGACGGTTCCACCGGGTCCAATACGCCCGGCAACGGTTCCGCCGCGCCTGCCGCGCCGGCTGCACCGAAGGCCGCCGCAGGGGTGGACGCTTCTAAAGCAACGCACTTTTTAGGCAACGTCACTTCCCTGCAGAAAGGTTCGGAAATCCACCTGGAAAAAGAATTTAACTTAAATTCCGATCCGTACCTGGCCGACCACGCCATTGAAGGCACGCCGTATGTGCCGGGGGTGATGGGTATTGAAACCTTTATGGAAACGGCCACCGCTTTAACGGGTGCGGTTCCGCAAGGATTAAAAGATGTGCACTTCTACCTGCCGATTAAACTCTTGAGAAACCGCCCGCAGGCCGTGCGCGTTATCGGCAAAGCTTCCGGCAACGAAGCTTCTATGGAAATTGAATCCGACTTTATCAACAGCAAAGGCGTGAAGATGGGCAACACCCGCAGACACTTCACCGCCAAAACGCTGGACGGGTTTACCTCCAACTGGGCTTCCGTAAAGGCCGAAGCGATGACCGGGCTCACCGCTCCGATGAGCGTAAGCAAAGAGGAAATTTACCAAAAGTATTTCCACGGCCCGTCCTTCCAGGTGTTGGCAGGCATTATCCGCGTGGACAAACACGCCTCGCTGGCGGTGTATAACACCACCCCGCGCCCGCAGTGGAACGACGGCCCCCGCACCTTGCTGGCCAACCCGATGCTAATTGAAGCGGCCTTTCAGTGCTGCGGTTTCCAGGATATGAGCATTGAACACAAGATGACCTTGCCCGACGGCATTGCCGAAGTTGCTGTGCTCAATAATCAAGTCCCGCCGGCCCAGCTGTACTTGTACGGCGTAAACCGCGGCAATACCGCCGACGGCAAAACCTTGCACGATGCCTATGTGTTTGACGCGCAGGGCAATGTGTGGGTGGAAATCCACGGTTACCAGGCCATCGGCCAGTAACACGGGGCGGCATGTCCTGCCAAATTAAAGAAGTTGATTTAAACCGTCTGCCTCCGGCTGACGAAATCCTGAGCGAACGGGAAGCGGCGTTTTTCCAAACGCTGCGCTTCCCCAAGCGCAGGGTGGAGTGGCTCGGAGGCAGATTTGCGTTAAAAGAATTGGTGCGTGCAGCCTGCGGCGCTTCGTACCGGGAGATAGAAGTTTTGCCGCAGCCTTCCGGCAAGCCGGCGTTGACGGTGGGGGGAAAAAGCGTTCCGCTGGCGTTTAGCCTGACCCACAGCCACGGCTGGGCCGTGGCGGCTTTGAGCGCGGATGAGCGGTTTGTCGGCATTGATTTGGAAAAAATTGAACACCGCTTGGATGCGTGGGCGAAGGATTTTTTTCACCCGTCGGAACTGAGCGGAACGGGGGATAAATTTTTGACCGCGTTGTGGACGCAAAAAGAAGCCGTGGTGAAGGTATTGGGGACGGGGCTTTCGTTAAACAGTTATGATGTGCGCTGTATTGACGGGAAACCGTTCTTTTTTGGCCCCGCGCAGGAAGCTTACGCCCGCTTGGGCAGCCCGGCCCTTACCCTGCAGACGGATGAGCGGATACCCGGTTTTATGTTTACGCTGGCACACGGGCATTGAACCTTATTATTTAGTAAAATATAGGGTATACAGATTTCGGAGGGACTATGATTGAACTTTTTGAGGACCCCAAACATGATAAGCCGTCGGACCAACCCGCTCCGGCGAGCTTGGTAAAATTTCGGCAAGTTTCCCAGGACGCCTTAAAAGGCGCCGGCGAGGCCCGCATCAAAGCCCAAAAAGACAAAGGCAAGATGACTGCCCGCGAACGTATTTCTTACCTGTTGGACAAAGACAGCTTTATTGAAATTAAAAGTTTGATGGAAAGCTCCTGCAGCGATTTTGGTATTAAAGACAAACATATCAAAGGCGACGGCGTCATTACCGGTTTTGGCCGCATCAACGGACGCGAAGTGGCTCTTTTTGCGCAGGATTTTACCCAGCTGGGCGGTTCTCTCGGTTTGGCGCACGCCAAAAAAATCGCCGCGCTGATGGACCGCGCCATTGAAGCGAAAATACCCGTCATCGGGTTGTACGATTCCGGCGGGGCGCGTATCCAGGAAGGGGTGGACAGCTTAAACGGATATGGCGAAATTTTCTACCGCAACGTAAAAGCTTCCGGCGTTATTCCGCAGATTTCTGTTATTTTAGGCCCCTGTGCGGGCGGCGCGGCGTATTCGCCCGCGCTGACGGATTTTATTTTTATGGTGGAAGGCATCAGCCATATGTTCATCACCGGCCCCGGTGCTGTAAAGGCCGCCACCGGCGAAGAAGTGGATTTTGATACATTGGGCGGTTCCCACCCGCACAGCGAAAAAAGCGGCGTTTGCCAATTTGTCGCCAAGTCCGAACAGGACTGCTTCCGCCAGGTGCGCGAGCTTTTGTCGTTCCTGCCCCAAAACTGCGAAGAAAACCCGCCCCTGGATACTACCAGCGATTTGGTGGGCCGCAGTGTGCCGGTGTTGGAACGCGTGTGCGAAATGGACCCCAAAAAAGCCTTCCGCATTCACCACGTCATTTGGCGGTTGGCGGATGATTATGGGTTTTTTGAAATTCATCAGAATTTTGCCAAGAATATCGTTACCGGCTTTATCCGCTTAGGCGGGCGTGTGGTGGGCGTGGTAGCCAACAACCCGGCCTGCTTGGGCGGCGCGTTGGACAGCGACGCCAGCGACAAAGCCGCTCGCTTTATCCGCTTTTTAAACGCATTTAATATTCCGCTTTTGACCTTGGTGGACACGGGCGGCTATCTGCCCGGCGTTCAGCAGGAACACGGCGGCATCATCCGCCACGGCGCGAAACTCTTGTATGCGTATTCCGAAGCGTCCATCCCCAAAGTAACGCTCGTCTTGCGCAAAGCCTATGGCGGCGCCTATATTGCAATGGGCTCCAAATACCTGCGGGGGGATTTCAACTTTGCGTTCCCCAGCGCGGAAATTGCCGTTATGGGCCCGCGCGGCGCGGTGGAGATTTTGTACTCGCGCGATTTAAAGGCCGAAACGGATCCCGCCAAAAAAGAGGAATTGAAGCAGAAAATGACGAAGGAATATTCCGACAAATTCGCTTCTCCCTACCAGGCGGCGACCAATGGTTCTATTGATGAAATTATTGAACCGGCTGAAGCGCGTACAAAAATCATCCGTGCGTTTGAAGTGCTTAAGAACAAGCGCGATCCGCGTAAAAACCCGCGCAAAGGCAATATCCCGCTGTAAGCAAGCGGCCTTTTGTAAAACTCCCGCTGGCATTGGCCTGCGGGAGTTTTTTATGAAATGCAAAACGGGCTGGAGCGGAAGCAAAAAGTTTGATATTATGTATATATGGAAAACGATTCCTTAGACAGTGTAAACGAATATTTTAAACACTTGGGTAAAATCACGCAAGAAATTGACCGTGAAGAAATGTCCCGCTTGTGGAAGCTTGCCAAAAAAGGGGACAAAGACGCTAAAAATAAAATTATGGAAATGAATTTGCGGTTGGTTATTCCGACGGCAAAACGTTTTCAGCGCCCGGGTATGGAGCTGATGGATTTGATTGAAGAAGGCAATTTGGGGCTCCTGCAGGCGATTGATAAATTTGAACCCGAAAAAGGGTACCGTTTTTCCACCTACGCTGTTTATTGGATTGAACAATACATCCGCAAATATATTGAAGAACAATCCGGATCTATTAAAATTCCGTCGCACGCGTGGGGAAACCTGAAAAGATGGTTCCGCGCGTGGAATGAACTGAAAGAAGCCAATGGGCGTGACCCGTCTTTAAACGAAATGGCGGCCGAACTCAACTTAACGGCCCGGCAGGTTAAATCCATTATGGACACGCTAAGCGCCGCCAAGGGAGTGGACTCCCTGACCACTCTGGTGCACGAAGAAGAAGAAACCACCTTGGAAGATTTAATCAGCGATGACGGCAAAGGCAACCCGCACGATGTTTTTTTGAAAAAAGAAAACCAAAAGAGCATCAAACAAAGTATGGAAGATTTAAACGACCGCGACCGCCAGGTTGTGATTATGCGCTACGGGTTGGATGACAACGAACCTAAAACGCTGGGGGAAGTGGCGGAAATTTTGGGCCTTTCCCGCGAGCGTGTGCGCCAGATAGAAGAACGCGCTGTCAATACGCTTCGCAAAGAGGCACAGAAGGCCGGTATCTTGGAAGTAACGAATATTGATTTGCGCACGCGCAAGCTCCACAGTGCGATGCGCCCCCGGTTAAAAACTAATATTTTAGGCGAAACCGTGGATAACAGCCCCCTAGCCCGCTTGATTAAACAACGGATGTCTTTGGCGGCTGCTTCCCAAAAATCCTCTGCTAAAAAATCCAATCCGCCCGCAAAAAAAACCGTAAAAACTGCCGGGGGAAAAACAGTCCGCCGTACAGCCCCAAAAAAGGCTTTAAAAGTTCAAAAAACAAGCAAACAAAATTTTCGCACGGTGAAAACTGCTGCTAAATCTGTTTCTAAAACCGCGCACAAGCCGGCGGCGAAAAAAATTATTAAAACAGCAGCGAAAAAACGGAAGGCTGTTGCTAAAAAGACACATTCCCGTAAATAAATTTTGCCCCCGTAGCTCAAATGGATAGAGCGGCTCCGTCCTAAGGAGAAGGTTGCGAGTTCAACTCCCGCCGGGGGTAAAACTTTCTGAAAGGGATGCTGCGAATCCAACAATTCCAATTTTTAAACTTGCCCTTTTTATAAAACGCCCTAAGTTTTTGCTTAGGGCGTTTTTGTATGCCTGCCACATTGCCGTACCGCGCCGAGGCTTCCTTCTCTATGCCCGTTAGCACGACTGGTTGCGCCACACGGCTGCTGTACTGTTGCGCTATTGCAAAAAGGAAGCTGTTTCCGCTTTTTGTTGCTGCCGTGGTTATTTATATTCGGGCGGGGTTCTAACCCAAAAAAACTTTTGCTTTTGGAAGCCAAAGAATCTAAGGTAAAGGAAAGGGAGAAACATATGCATAAAACAAGTTGCTTTTTGCAGGCACTAAAAGCCCGCCGCACCCGTTACGCATTAACAGACAAAAGTCCCGTCCCGGATACGGAAATTATTCAAACCGTTCAAACGGCGGTTTTGCACGCGCCCAGCGCCTTTAATTCGCAGGGTACCCGTGCACTGGTATTGCTTGGTGAACGGCACCGGGAATTTTGGCAAATCGCTCATCAAGCGCTGGCGCGGATTATTCCGGTGAATAAGTTTGCACCCACAGCCCAGAAAATAGCTTCTTTTGCCGCGGCACACGGAACAGTGCTGTTTTTTGAAGATTGGAAGGCAGTAGAAACATTGCAGGAAAAATTCCCGGCATACGCGGAGAATTTTCCTATTTGGGCCTACCAAGCCAATGCAATGGCGGAACTGGCTGTTTGGACCGCGTTTAATGAACTAGGGCTGGGCGCCAGCTTACAGCATTATAATCCGTTAGTGGACGAAGGCGTGCAACATGCGTTTGGCGTGCCTGCCGTGTGGAAGCTGGTGGCGCAAATGCCTTTTGGCACCCCCTATGCCCCGCCGGACAAAAAAACATTTTTGCCAGTAGAAGAACGGGTGCTCGTGCTGGAGTGACGGGTGGCGGAGCGGGGGGAAGGCTTGAACAAAAAGGTAATTGTCTGTAAGCTGTTTATCCGGACAGAAAACAAAAAAAGGCGCTTTTTAAAGCGCCTTTTTGTAAGTTTACTCTTTACAAGGAGTTTCCGGACTAGGACTCGAACCTAGAATGACTGGACCAAAACCAGTAGTGATACCATTTCACCATCCGGAAGTAAATTGTTTCATCACAGCTAGAGCGAGATGAATAACGGAAAATCTGTGCTGAACACCCTTATTGTACATCTTTGCCGCTGTCTGCCGCGGCGTTAAAGTCATAGTTGGAAGCTTCGGTTGTTTTCGCTGCGCCCATTGGATTATTCTTAAGTTCTTCCTCGTAAGCTTTCAAAACATTGGTTTCCAAATATTCCCGAAATTCCTGATTGATAGGGTGGACCATATCTTTATGAGTTCCGTCGGGCAATTTCCGGGAAGGCATACAGAGAAAAACGCCTTTAGTTCCTTCCACAACTTTCATATTACGAACTACGAAAGAATCGTCAAACGTTACGCTCGCAAACGCTTTGAGCCGATCCTCCCCCATAAGATGTATCCTTATTTCCGTTATTTTCATCCTTTAAGCTCCTATGAAATGTCGTAAAGAAAACTATCCGTTCCTTGTTTTGTAATTTATTTACCAAATTTTTTGCATCCTTTTCAGTTTCAACTAAAGCAAAAACCGTGGAGCCGGAACCGGACATTAAAACTGCATCTGTATTTGTTTTTCTCAAATCGAGCAGCACATTTCGTACAGAGTTTGTAAAAGGAACAACACACTCCTCCAGCCGGTTGAATAACAAATGTTTCCATCCGGCCAGCGGACTGGCACATCTTATGTATGTTATTAATTTATCTAAATTAGAGGCATTTGTCAAGGAGGTTTCTTTGGAAGGCAATTTTAACCGTGCAAAAACCCCTTTGGTGGGAACGGCTGTGTTGGGGTACACCAGCACCAGCCACGGCAACGGGCCGGGGGCGGGAACGGGGGTAAGTTTCTCCCCGATGCCTTCCCCTTTTAGGAACGTATCTTCATACATAAAAAGCGGTACATCTGCTCCTAGTTTGGCGGCAGCAGGAAGCAGTTCCGTTTTATCTTTTTTAAAAATTTCACACAAAGCCAAAAGCACACCTGCCGCATCGGAAGAGCCTCCTCCCAGCCCCGCGCCGGTGGGCGTATGCTTTTCAAGCGTCATATCAATGCGTGCGGAAAGGCCAAAATGCTCCAGAAAGGCCCGCGCCGCCCGGCAGGCCAAATTGCTCTGGTCTGCCCGCAGCATAGGCCCAATAGGGCCGGTAAGTTTCAGGGAAATTTCTGTTTGGGGGGCCTCTTCCGCTTGCAGGGTAAGCGTATCGCCCAAGTTGATTTTAGCAAACAGCGTGGCTAATTCGTGGTAGCCGTCCGGGCGCTTGCCGGTAACTTCTAAAAATAAATTTACTTTAGCTGGGCAAAAGCGGGTTACTTTCATTTTATTTTCCTGTCCGTATTGTGCACCAAAGAGCCCCAATGGTATTCTTCCGAGCAGAGTAGTTCCCCGTTCTCGGCATACACACTGCGGCGTCCTTCCAACATTCCTTCGGTATAGAATTCCTCTAAGTGTACTTTGCCGGAGGCAAAATAACCAAAGCGTTCGCCGTCCAGACGGCCTTTGTCGTAATGTTCGCGGTACCATAATTCCCCGGTGGGAAAATAAAGCAAACGTTCTCCGTGCAGTTTACCGTTTTCAAACATAGATTCGCTTTCCTTCCATCCGTTCGGATAATAGATCGTGCGCCGCCCATGCAGTTTGCCGTGTTTATATGTTTCTTCCTGGCGTAAAATGCCGTCTTTCTGCTTCACGGTTCTTTTCCCGTCCAACAAAGAATTTTTATAAGTGCATTGGGCGTGCAGCGTATCGTGTTTCAGAGTGGTAAAATATTCGGCGGGACCTTGCAGAATTCCGTTTACATATTCTTCACGCGAAAGGAGCACTCCGTTGTCATCGTATCTCAGCACGATACCATTTAATTTGTTGTTTTTGTAATGGGCTTCCGTTTTAAGTGAGCCGTTTTCGTTAAATTCTTTTACCTCTCCATCCGGAATATTTCCCAAAATTTCCAGCGTTACACCATTGGAGGAAAGTGTTTCTTCTGCAACTTCTTTTCCGTTAATATAAAAGGAGTTGGTGTTTTTGTTGCTTTTTAATAATGTGCCGGGATAGTGTGGCGCGGGCTTGTATTCTTTTGTTTCTTTAGATTGAGGTTTTAAGAGGTTTTTTTCCGTAATGCTTACTAAGTGTCCGTTTTCGTATTGTTCACTGTAAGTAACGGTATTATTGGTCAAGTTCAGTACTTCAAATTTCCCGTGCAATTTGCCGTTTAACAAATGCTTAATGGTGGCGGAGGAAACATTTAATTCGGTTATTTCTCCGTTGGGCAGCGTTCCCGTGGTGTTTACAATATTTTGTTCTTTGTCCAAAAATTCTTTTGCCAAGGGAATGGCCCGGTAGTATGTCCGGCCGGAAGGCGTGGAAATACAAATCAGTTTTTCTTTCATGCAAACATTCTCCTGTTATTTGAAGTCATTGTACAATACTTTTTTACTATGTGGGTAAGAATTCAAAAAATTTCACGAATTTCGGACAAACTACGATTCTTAATATACGGGGATTGAAATCACTTTTTAAAAATGTCCCCTTGACGATTTATAACTTTTTTAGTAGATTTAAAATGGTGTATGAGGAGGGGCTGTTTTTTATATTTTTAGATTTCCGCCTCTCTTAAAAGTGTTATTTTTTGGACTCTTAAACAGTTAGAGGAGGAACTATGTCTTTTAAAAGGAAGAAAGCCTTCACTTTAACGGAATTATTGGTAGTGGTTATCGTGATAGGCATACTGTCGGCAGTGGTATTGCCGAAGTTCAATAAAGTAATAGAAACGCGCAAGACGACGGAAGCGGAAGAGCTGATGGCGGCGGTGCGTACGGAGCAGGAGCGTCGTTGTGCGTTGGATAAGAACTAT
>CASFTM010000023.1 GCA_949297775.1 uncultured bacterium | reverse complement strand
AGATTTTGCGGGCGAAAGAGGGCTTAACAAACTGGTCGGGCAGAGAAGACGCTTGCTCGCTTACCTGAAAAGAACCGACTTTGAAAAATACCAAAAAGTCACCCAAGAACTCAAATTAAGGAAATAACCTCTAATGCAAAATTTCAACCATAAATTTGACATCCACAACGTGGAAGTGACCGTTGGCAACCAGACGATTAAGCTGGAAACCGGCCTAATCGCCAAACAGTCCGACGGCGCCGTAGTCGCCACGATGGGGGAAACAATGGTGCTGGCCACCGCCGTTTCCACCAAGGAGCAAAAACCGGGCATTTCCGATTTTACTCCGCTTACCGTCAATTATAAAGAAAGAACCTACGCCGCGGGCAAAATCCCCGGCGGTTTTTTCAAACGCGAAGGCCGCGCCAGCAAAAAAGAAACGCTGTCCTCCCGCATTATTGACCGCACCATCCGCCCGATTTTCCCGGAAGGTTTCGCCTGCGAAACCAACGTAACGGCGATGGTTATCTCCAGCGATGACAAACACGACGCCGATGTATTGTCCGTCTTGGCTTCGTCCGCCGCGCTGGTCATTTCTTCCATTCCGTTCAACGAACCCGTTGCCGCCGTACGCATCGGCCGCAAAGACGGTCAGTACATCGTCAACCCCACTAAAGAAGAACAAGACTCCTGCGATATGGACCTGGTTATCGCCGGTTCCGCGCAAGGCCTCTTGATGGTGGAAGGCGGTGCCAAAGAAGTGGAAGAAGAAGCCATCATCAAAGCGATGGAAATCGCCAAGCCGGAAATTGATAAAATGTGTGCCGCGCAAATGAAACTGCGCGAAATGGCCGGCAAACCGAAATTTGAATATGTTGTAGAAAAACTGCCGCAGGAAGTGGCGGACCTTGCCAACGGCAAATTCCGCGAAGAAGCCAAAAAAATCCTGCACGCGTTTTCCGACAAACAAACCCGCGATACGCAGGTTGCCCAGCTGAAAGCTTCGTTTACCGAAGAACTGACCGCTACCTACGGCGACAACGCCGCCACGTATGCGGGCATCGCGCTGGAAAACATCATGTACGAAGAATCCCGCAACCTGGTGCTGCACGAAGGCGTGCGTGTGGACGGACGCAAACCCGACGAAATCAGACCGTTAAGCTCTATGGTCGGCCTGTTGCCCCGCGCCCACGGTTCCGCTTTGTTCACCCGCGGGCAGACGCAGTCCTTGGCGGTTGCCACTTTGGGCACCCCGGACGACCAGCAAATGGTGGAAGGGTTGGACGACACCACCTACGAGCGCTTTATGCTGCATTACAACTTCCCGGGTTTTGCTACCGGCGAATGCAAACCGGACCGCTCTCCGGGCCGCCGCGAAATCGGCCACGGGGAACTGGCGCGCCGCGCTTTGATGCCGCTTATCCCGAGCGAAGAAGAATTCCCGTACACGATCCGCGTCGTGTCCGACATTATGGAATCCAACGGTTCTTCCTCCATGGCCAGCGTCTGCGGCGGTTCCTTGGCCCTGTTTGATGCGGGCGTGCCGATGAAATCGGCCTGCTCCGGCATCGCGATGGGCGCCATCTCCGGCGAAGGCAAATTTGTCGTGCTCTCCGATATTATGGGCCTGGAAGACCACCTGGGCGATATGGACTTTAAACTGACCGGTTCCCGCAAAGGTATCACGGCGTTCCAGATGGACGTAAAACTTAAAACGGGTATCCCGCTGGACGTTTTGCGCCAAGCCATCTCCCAAGCCACCCAGGGCCGTATGTTCATTATGGACCATATGGAAAAAACCATCGCCGAACCGAAAAAGGCCATTTCCCGCTTCGCTCCGATCATCTACAAGATGCGGATCCCGGTGGACAAAATCGGCGCTTTGATCGGCCCCGGCGGCAAGAACATCAAACGCATCACGGAATCTACCGAAGCCAAGATTGACATCGCCGAAGACGGTACGGTAACCATCGCCGCCGCCAACAGCGACCGCTTGGACCAGGCCAAAGCCGAAATTGAAATGATGACCGCTGAACCCGAAGTAAACAAAATTTACAAAGGCAAAGTGGTTTCCATTCAGCCCTTCGGCGCGTTTGTGGAAATTCTGCCCGGCAAGGACGGACTGCTGCACATTTCCGAAATTGAAAAACACCGCATCAACAAGGTGGAAGACGTGCTCAAACTCGGCGACATTGTGGAAGTAAAATGCGTAGAGATTGACAATAACGGAAAAGTGAGACTTTCCAGAAAAGCCTTGCTCAAATAGTTTCAAAGCCGTACCAATCCCCGGGGAATTTTAAACCCCCGGGGATTTTGTTTTATAAGGAGAAACCCAATGTCTTTTGATATCACCCGCTGGATGGAAGAACTCGTCCGCCGCCTGCAAGAAACTTTTGGCGCGCGCCTGACGGCAGTTGGACTGCAAGGCAGTTTTAAAAGGGGGGAGGAAACGACCCAAAGCGATATAGACGCTGTGGTGGTGCTGGACCGGATTTCTCCGGCGGATATAACCGCCTACAAAAGCCTTTTAGCGCAAATGCCGGACGCTTCTCACCCCGTGTGCGGTTTTTTTGGCGGGAAAGAGGATTTAAAAAACTGGTCCCGTGCGGAGCTGTTTCAATTTGGGCAGGACACCCGCCTGTTTTACGGCTCGCTGGAAGGGATTCTTCCGCCGCCTACCCGCCAGGATGCGGCCTTAGCCGCGCAAGCGGGGGCGGGAACGGTATACCACGCTTTAGTGCATACGTGGGTGCACGGGGAATTGACGGCAGATTTTCTCCGTTCTTTGCGCAAAAATTTATTTTTTGCCCTGCAAGCCGCCCATTTTGCCCGCACCGGGCAGTATGTAACCAACAAACAAACCTTACTTGAAGGATTGCAAAACTCAGCCGAACGCGCGGGCCTGCAAACGCCTCCGCCTGCCGAAACGCTCCCCCAAACCGCCGGGAAGATACTGCGCTGCTGCCAGCGGCTATTGGCAGAATTTGAATTGCCTTTAAAATAAAAAGCGGTTCATCCGCACCGGCATAAAGCCAAATAGGAAACGCCACCGTTTAAAACCCGCCAGTTACATATTTAAAAAACAAACAACGCTGGTGCTTCCGCACTATTTGCCTTACCCGCGTTTTGTTTTCGTCCAACCGCCAAGCCCGCTTGGACAACCGCTTGAAAAGGCTATTTTCCCATTAATACAGCAAGAAATACAAAAGACTCCCTCTCTGCTTTTTTAGACAAGACGGTTTTTCAGTTTGGTATAATTTAATTATGGTTTGCTTTTATTCTCTTGCGCGCCGGCTGCTGCCGTGCGCCGCGGTTGTAGTATGTCTGCTGACGGCCGGGTGTAACTACCACGGACGGATTAAACGGGGGATTTACAAAACCCCGGCGTTTGACCACAAAATAGAAGCCCGCGTGATGGTAGTGGCGGATAAATACATCCAGCAGACCTTTACCTTTAAAGACCACAATCTAACCCCCATTAATTCCTATACCATCCGCGTAGATGACGGCGCCGCCGTGGCGGCGGCAGACGCCTTGGGCACGCTTTTTAGCGAGGTAGAAGTAAACCTCTATAAATACCGCCAAAACTACGACTATATCGCCGAGCTGGACTATAAAGTGGAAGAAGACAACGACTCTTTTTACCGCCCAGTTACAGAAGAAGGACTGCTGTTCTTCCGCAAATACATTGTTCCCCGGTTTCACACCTATGTTACCTTAACCCTGCGCGACCCGCACACCCGCCAGCCCGTCATCCAGCTATACAATGATAAACTTACCGCTTTATCCTTCAACAATACCGCTGTAGGCATTTATTGGTTCAACCGGGTAACGTTTTCGCTGCTGTTCCCGGTCATTGCGCCGGCATACACCTCGGCCGCCGGCGGCAGCATACGCAAAACGCTGGAAAAAGATTTGCGCACCTGCCTGCGCAAGATAATGAAGGAGTTGGAAGAAAACCGCATTCTCTTTACGCCCGGTCAGTCCGTGGGCTACCCCCGCAACGACGGCCGCTACCGTGCATTGCTGGAAAAAACGCTCTATATAGAAACACCCTCCGGCCACGGCACCGGCTTTTTTATCAGCCCGGACGGGTATTTTATTACCAACGCCCACGTAGTGGAAGACTACCGCGACGTACGCTACTACCTTTACGAAGACTTGCCCTTAGAGCCCCGCCGCGCCGAACCGCCTTTCCGCTATGCACGGGTGGTGAAAGTGAACCACGCGCGGGATTTGGCGCTCCTGAAAGCGGAGGGGAAATTCCCGTATTTTAAATTGGACAGCGACCGCTCCCACTACCAAACGGGCAACACCGTGCTGGTGATGGGCAACCCCACCACGGAGCAGTTTAGCGTCACGGAAGGCATCATCAGCGGTTTAAAAAACGATAACGGGGTAGACGTTATCCAAACCGACGCCGCCATCAGCGGCGGCAACAGCGGCGGGCCGCTCGTTCTGCGCGAAACGGGCGAAGTGATTGGGGTAAACACCGCCGTAATAAACCCGAAATTGGCCGAAAATATCGGCTTCGCCATCAGCGCTTTTGAAGTAAAACGCACCCTGGGAATTGACCAACCCATAGATGAAGAAAAACTCCGCCGCGAAGAAGTTTTGGCCCTTCCCGTGCAGCGCCGTTGCGCCGAGGATGTGTATCCGGACGCAAAAATTATGTAAAATAAATAAAAGCAGTTTTGGTATCAATCTGAAACAGAGGTTATTTCTTATATGAAAAAAACAGCAACCAAAAAAGCGGCTCCGGCCCAAAAAGCCAAAGCAGTTCATAAGCCCGCCGTAAAGGAATCCCCGATTTTAAAGGAAGTCAAACAGCTTTACGGTTTTATGCAGGACAACAACCTGGACACCATTGAATACGATCAGAAAGGCTTGTACCTGCGCTTGGTAAAAGCCAAACCCGCTATGGTGCCGGTGCCGGTAAATGTGGGCGCCGTAGCCGGTCAGGCTGCCGCGGCGGGGGCTCCCGTGCCGGTACAGGAACAATATAAAGAAGTAATCAAATCGTCTTTGATGGGCATCTTTTTCCGTGGGTCTACTCCGTCGGCCCCGCCGTTTGTAAAAGAAGGCGCCCGGGTGGAAAAAGGCGACGTGATCTGCCTGATTGAAGCGATGAAAGTATTTAACGAAATGCGGGCCGATTTCCCGTGCATTATCAAAAAAGTGCTGGTGGAAAACGGCAAGCCCGTTAAACAGGGCGACGCGCTGTTTGCGATTGAACGGGTGTAACTATGACGCCACTGCAAGAAAACATCCAAACGGCCACCACCCGCATTACCGAATACCTGACGGAGCATAAAACCGCCACTTCCTGGCAGCTTAAAATTATGTTCCGCCTGTCCAGCTCGGTACTGTATTTGGCGTTAGGAGCTTTGCTAAGCCAAGGGAAAATCTCTCTGGAAGCGGACGGCATTAATTATCACGTTACTTGGGGCCAACAGCCCGCCCCGGTGCCCGCCCCGGCTCCTATCCAAGAAAATATGTAATTTGGCACCCCCGGCTTGGCCGGGGGTGTTGCATACGGCAAGAACCCGCTTCGGCGGGCTTTTTTATGCATAACCGTGCCGGGAGGGGCCGGACCCCTTGCACAAGGAACGGCTCCGCAGGCAACAGCGGTGCTTTTTTATCATTTTCCGGCCCCGCGGCACGGGGCAGCCTGCCCTAAGTTTTTTCTGCGGCGGCAAATACTCCCCATACTTCGTAAAAAAATGTAAAATAATTGATATGCCAAAGTATTATTACGCCGCTAAAAAATCCAAAAAGAAAACAAAAAAGACTTCCTCCCGCGCGTGGATGCGCACGGCCTTGTACATCTTGGCCGGGGCGGTGTGTTTGTGGCTGTTTTGCATTTTGTGGTTTAACGTATCCAAAGGGCCGGCGGGGGAGGCTGTCGCTTCCTATCTTTCCCAGCTGCTGGGGCAGAGCGCGGGGCTTATTCCGCTGTTTTTGGCTTATTGGCTTATTCAAACCGTACGCAACAAAAGCGCGTCCTTTTTATTCTTTTTGTTAGGTTCGTCGGTTACGCTGGCGGCTTTTTCCAGCCTGCTGACGCTTTTAAAACTGATTTTTACGGATTCGCTCATCAGCGGCGGTAAAACGGGTCAAACCTTGTTTTACGCCCTAAAAGGCGTAAGCGGGACGGTCGGGGCGACGGTATTCTCACTGGCGATTTTGCTGGTCGGGGTGCATATGCTGTTTGCCATTCCCTGGTCCGTTATTTTGCAAAAAACGCTGGAATTTGTCCGCAACGATTTTAACGGCTGGCTGGACGCGCGCGCCGAACTGAAACAGCGCGTGAGCGAAGGCCGCAGCGAATTGAAAGAAAAATCCGCCCGGGAATCCATCCGCCCGGTGGCGGAAGAAATACACGAAGCGCCGGAAATCCACCGCTCTAAGCCGGAAATCCGCCGCCCGGTGGCAGAACAAATCACGCTGCCCCGCCACGAAGAAATGGCCGCCCGGCACACGCAACCGGAAGCCGCCCCCGCCGCCGATGCTGACACCGACACCGGCGAAGTGAAAAAATTTGACCCTAAAACATTCGTCTTGCCGTCGTTGGATTTATTAAACGACCCGGTGGGGGACGGTATCGTCGGCCCGACGGATGACGAAATCGCTCAAGCTACCCGCCGTCTGGAATCCACCCTTAAAAGCTTTGACATCCGCGCCAGCGTAACCGGCGTATCGCCGGGGCCGGTGGTTACCCGCTATGAAATTAAACCCGACCCGGGCGTAACCATTGCTTCCATTACCGCACGCACGCAGGACATCCAGGCTAGTATGGAAGCCCGCGCCATCCGCGTACAGGCGCCTATCCCCGGCAAAAACGCCGTCGGGTTTGAAATTCCCAACGAACGCCCGGTCATGGTAACGATGAAGGAAATCCTCCAATCGCCCGTGTACGCTGCTTCCAAAGCCGTCATTCCGATTGCCTTGGGCCGCTATGCCGACGGTAACCCGGCGGGGTCCGTGGCTGAAAAATGGCCCCATATTTTGATTGCCGGCGCCACCAACAGCGGTAAATCCATTTGTTTGCACACGATTATTATGTCCATCCTCTACAAACACCGCCCGGACGAAGTGAAATTTTTGATGATTGACCCCAAACGCGTAGAACTTACCCTCTACGAAGGCATTCCGTACCTGTATGACCCCAAAACCTCGTGCGACGATGTAGACGTGGTAACCGACGCTAACGGCGCGGCAAAATCCCTGCAGATGTTGGTAAAAGTAATGGAAAAACGCCTGAAGATTATGCAGCTGGCAAAGGTCAAAAACATTGAAGGGTACAACCAGTGGGCCAAACAAAATAACGAAGAAAAAATGTTCTATATTTTCGTTATTATTGACGAAATGGCCGACTTAATGCTGCAAACCAAAGCGTCTATTGAAGATTCCGTCCAGCGGCTGGCGCAAATGGGCCGCGCGCTGGGCATTCATTTGATTTTGTGCACGCAGCGCCCGTCGGTCAAAGTAATTACGGGCGTCATCAAAGCCAACCTGCCTTCCCGCATTGCGCTGCAGGTGGCCTCTTCCATAGACTCTAAAGTAATTTTGGACGCCACCGGCGCCGAAGATTTGCTCGGCAAAGGGGATATGCTCTACCAAAGCACGTCCGATAAAACGCCACTTCGCATTCAGGGGGCGTATGTATCCGAAAAAGAAATCAAGGCAGTGGCCGATTTCCTGCGCGCCCAAGGCGGGCCGGATTATCCGGTGCAAATCGTAGCGGAGCAAAACCCGCATCAGCGCCCGCAGGACGGGTTGGGCACCAGCCCGGAAGAATTAATGCAGGCGTTAAATTTAATTAAAGAACGCCGCCGCGTATCGCAGGATTTGTTAAAAGCGCACTTTGGCTCCAGCGCTCGCGCGACCAATATGCTAAGCGTATTGGAAATGAAAGGGTATATTTCCAAACCGGAGGGTTCTAACCGCTGGGAAATCCATTACGAAATGATTGACCAGGCGCTGGAGGAATTAAACTCCCTGCCCTATGACAAAAACTATCAGGAAGAAACCTATGAAACTGTGTACAAATAAACTGTTCCCCGCCGTATGCGCGGCCTTATTGCTGGGCGCGTGTTCGGATTCCAACCCCACCCCGCAGGCACAACAAGCTCCAGCGGAAACCGCCGTGCAGACAGCCGCCCAGCCGGCGCCGGTGCAGCCTGTCCAAGAGCCGGCTCCCGCCGCCGCGGAACCCCCCGCCCCTAAGCCGCAGGAACCAGAAATTCCGGCTTTACCGGCGCACGAATTGGCGGAACGCTTAAAAGAATGGGATAAAAAATTAAACACGCTGGAAACGGATTTTTACCAAACCTCCTCCTATGACGGCGTAGAAATCAGCCGTTCGCAAGGCAAACTTTTTTACAATAACCCCCAAAACCGCCTGCGCCTGGATACCGTGGGCCCGCACGGTCTGGTGGAACAATCCGCCATTACAGATAAGAAGGATATCGTCATTTTGGACGAAAACAACCAACACGTTACCACTTTATCCTGGACCGACTGGCAGCAGGGCCAGCCCAACCAAGCCTTGTTTGACTTTGGCAACTATACCACGCTGGTGGACCGCCACCAAGCTTCGGTGGAAAGCCAGGACGGGGAAACCGCTGTATTAAAACTTACCCCTAAAGAAGGGGAAGAATATGTCCTGTATTTAACGCTTTCCAAACAAGATTTTTTCCCGCTGGCCATCACCATCCAGTCGGATTTGATGCACACGCGGGCTGATTTAAAAAATACCCGCAAAAACAGCCCGCTCCCGGCGGACGTATTTGGAGGATTTAACAAATGATGACGCTTGCCAACAAGATTACACTCACCCGCGCTGGGCTTTCTATCGTGATGTTTTTGTTTATTTTGATGCCCTTTGGGTGGTCCCGCTTTACCGCCACGCTCATTTTTATCGTAGCCGCCAGCACCGACTGGGTGGACGGCAAAATCGCCCGCGAAACTAACACTATCACCCCTTTTGGCGCAATTGTGGACCCGTTTGTAGACAAAATTTTAGTGGCGGCGGCGTTCTTTGCGTTTGTGGGCATTAAAGAACTGGATATTCCCATTTGGGCGGTATTCTTTATTTTGCTGCGCGAACTGATGATTTCCACCCTGCGCGTAATCGCCGCGCTGGAAGGCAAAGTAATGGCGGCGGAACGGTGGGGGAAATTTAAAACCGTTATCCAGATGACCGCCGTAGGAACGATTTTCTTTGTGCTGGACGTGTACCACCTCTCCCATATTTTAACGGGCGGTGCCAAAGCCACCAGCATATTTTTGTTTATCACCCTGCAAAAAGTGCCTTACGCCATTACCGCTATCGCGGCGGTAATCACGTGGATCAGCGCTATTTCTTACTTAAAAAACAACTGGGATTTGCTGAAAAAATCCTGGAGTTTGCCTGTATGCAAGTAATCATACGCGCTCTGGCGACGGGGATGTTCGTCAGCTATCTGCCGCCCCTGGTGTTTAAATATAAAAAAAATACCGGTGCAGGCTTTTTGGGTACGCTGTGGGGAGTACTTTTGGTGCAAGCCTTTCCAACGGACCAAATGCTCTATCTGATTGCCATGCTGGCGTTTTGGGCATTTGCGGTAATCATCTGTAAAAAAGTACAATTTAAAGGACAAACGGGGCACGATAACCCCAAAATTATTATTGATGAAATGGCCGGTTATATTACTGCGATGGCGTTTTTGCCGCGCACCTGGCCTTACCTGCTGGCGGCATTTGTGTTGTTTCGGACGTTTGACACGCTTAAACCGTGGCTGGTAAAAACGTTTGACCGGATGGAAAACGCCTTCGGCATTGTGTTTGACGATGTGGCGGGCGGTTTAATGGCCAATATTTTGATACAACTTTTTATTATATTTTTTGTAAAGGGATAACCCGAGGAGATAATTGTTTATGGACTTTTCCAATATGACCAACGTGCGCGAGCTTTTAGCCGCCGGCGGACCGGTACTCATTTTGCTGTTGCTGTTGTCCGTGTATTCCATTTCCGTTATTTTGGAGCGCTTTTTTAAACTGCGTTCCTCCATTTCGCTTTCGCGCAAATTGATTGCCTATTGCCGCCATCCGATCCGCTCGGAAAATTACCAAAAAGTGCAAGACGCCTGCCACAAAGACGTCGTCAAAAACACCCCGGCGGCGGCGTTGCTTTCCCGCCTGGTGCAGGAACGCCACCGCCCGCAGGCCGAACTGGAAAAAATGGCAGACTCTATTATTGATTGGGAAACCTCCAAACTTCAGCGCCGCCTGACGGTACTGGGCACCTTAGGCAGTATTACGCCATTTATCGGGCTGTTTGGCACGGTTATCGGGGTTATGCACGCATTTAAGGACTTGGCTTCCACGTCAGCCGCCGGCACGGGGGCTTCCGTCGTAGCGGCCGGCATTGCCGAAGCGTTAATCAACACCGCGGCCGGGTTGTTTGTAGCCATTCCGGCAGTTATTGCGTACAACTACTTCCTGTCCAAAACCAATTACTTTGCCAAAGAATTGGAAAATGCCGCAGACGAAGTAATTTTCCGCCAACCGGAAGACGAAAACGGTGATTTTTAATTATGAGCACGCACAAAAAAAGAACGGTAATGGCGGAAATCAATATGGTGCCTTTTATAGACATCACGCTGATTTTGCTGATTATTTTTATGGTCATGAGCCCGATGCTGGTGCAAATGCAGCTGACGGTAGATTTGCCTAAATCCCAGGCTATCAACACCCAGGCGGAAGATGACGTCATCCGCATAGAGGTACAAAAAAACGGAACCATTTCCGTTATGAATAAAACGCTGACCCTTAAAAACCTGGAACGCGAGCTGATCTTGCGTATGGGAAAAGCCAGCAAAAAGACCATTTTGGTACAAGCCAATAAAGATGTGCCGATACAACAGGTAGTGGATGTGTTTGATATCGCTAAAAAACTCGGTGCCGCCAAATTGGGAATTGGAGTGCTTTCTAAAAACTGATGAACCGCTACTTAGCCCTTTCCAGCGGCTTGCATATATTAGCCGCCTTGTTTCTGATATTGTTACTGGCCCCTTCCGCCAAGAAGGCCGCGGCCACGTATACGATTGACTTTATCGGAACGGGGAAAGTGGTGGCCACTACCGGGCAGGAAGCGGCTGCCCCCGCCGCACCTAAAGCCGCTGTACAGGCGCCTGCTCCCGCCAAGGAAGCAGTTGCCAAACCGGAAACGAAATCCAACAAAAAGGCCTACGCTTCCAAAAGTGAAATTACCACTAAAAAACAAGCCAAAAAAGCCCAGCCCAAAGCCGCCCCGTTAGCGGCCCCCAGCGTGCTGGACGACTCCGCCGAAGGGAAAAACGCCCAAGGCGGGGCCGGGGAAGCAGCCAAAGAAGGGGAGTTTGCAGGCGGACACATTCAAACCGATTTTGCCAATTTCCCGTATCCGTGGTACATTACCCAAGTGCGCAACTCGCTATGGATTGAATGGGAAAAACGGCGCCCCGCCGGGACAGAACTTTCGGCGTTGGTATCTTTTGCCATTGCGCGGGACGGGAAAATAAAAGATTTGCAGGTAGACCGCAAATCCGGGGATGACACCTTTGACTTTGCCGCCACGTCAGCCGTCATCAACGCCGGCCCGTTTGCGCCCCTGCCGATGTATTACGAAAAAGACGAACTTACCGTAAGCGTGGAGTTCAGACAGGAGAAATAATATGAACGGATGGCAGCGATTTGCAGTACTTATTGTGTGTTGTTTTGTAGTAATGGTGTTATACCCGTATTTTGATGCAGCCGGCTGGACGTTTATAGGCATTGCATTTGCCATGTGGACGGGTGTGATTATGATTTTGTCGGTTATTTCCAACCTGTTTGGGCTGTATAAGTTTGAAAGCCTTAACAAGATGATTTTCTTTGTGCTGATTTGTGCGATTATGTATTCGCTGCTGTGGTACTTCCCGCAGGAAGATAAAGTCACCCCGATTAACAAAATTAAATATGGGGAAATCCCCACCAAGCAGGACATTGAATACGGTTTAAAACGTTTTACGTTTAATTTTGACTTTGTACGCCGCAATGCCCGCCGGAAAGAAAATTTCATCAATCAGGATATGGATAAAGACGAAGTAAAGAAAGAAATTAAAAAGAAAGTGTCCAATACAACCGACGAGCTGATTGATTCCATTGATATCCAGGTGGAGTAATTTATGAAAAACACGATTTTAATTACCGGCGGAAACGGATTTATCGGCCGCGCGCTGACAGACAAACTGCTGCAGGAAGGGTTTAATGTGCGCATCGTCACGCGCCGCACGCCCAAAGCCCAGCCAGCTAACCCGGCCGTTACCTTGGTAAAAGCCGATTATAACGATGTAAATTCCCTCAAAAAGGCCTTGCAGGGCTGCGTGGGGGTATTTCATTTGGCTGCCGCTATTTTTGGCTTCAGCCGCCAGGATTTTGAAAAAGCCAACGTAACCGCCACCCAAAACGTGGTGCAAGCCGTCAACCAAAGCCCGGACATCAAAACTTTTGTGCACGTATCCAGCTTAGCCGCCAGCGGTTTTGCACCGGATAAAGAACACCCCCGCACCGAAGATATGGAGCCTAATCCGGTGTCGGACTATGGTATTACCAAATTGGGGGGGGAACAAGCCGTGCATACCCTGCGCCCCGGCGTAAAATGGACGGTTATCCGCCCGCCTATCGTGTACGGACGGAACGACTCGGGCGTATCTAAAATTGCTTTATGGGTGCGCCGCGGAATTATGGTCAATACCTCCGGGAACGGATATTTCAGCTTTGTACACGTGGACGATTTGGTGCAAGCGTTGTGGCTGGCTTATTCGCGCGAAGATACCGCCGGGCAAACTTATTTCGTCACAGAAAATGAGGTATATTCCTGGGATTATTTTATTACCCAAATGGCCCGTGCGATGAATGTTCACAAACCTTTTATGCCCAATGCGCCAAAATGGATGCTCCGCACCGCCGCCTGGGTGTATGAATTGGCGGCCCGCGTCAGCGGCGCGCAGCCGGCGTTAAATTACGACAAAGTAACAGAAGCCACCATCCCTGGACATTGGATTTGCTCGGGTAAAAAATGGCAGGATTTAACCGGACAAAAATTTACCCCACTGGCAGAAGGATTAAAGAAAAGTTTTTAGTTCCGGGAGCGGAAAAAGAGCAACCCTTAATATTCCTAAGAGGGGAAAGCTCTTTAAAAAGTATTTTTTCAGCCGAGTGATTTGCGTTGCTAGCAAGGTCTGCTTGGCGGACACATTTGGCAGGTAAAAGATAATATCAGACAAGTGGTTTAAATTTTGTTATAATATATAAGCCGTCGGGAGTTCTGGCGGCCAGAAAAAATTTTGGAGAGGTGGCTGAGAGGCCGAAAGCGGCGGTTTGCTAAACCGTTATACGGGTTAATTCCCGTATCGAGGGTTCGAATCCCTCCCTCTCCGTATGAATATAAAACCCCGCGCAAGCGGGGTTTTTAGTTGCACGGCTGGCGCAGGAAAACTGCTCTTTCCTGCGTTCCATATATAGAGCTGCGCACGCTTTACGCCATCAATTTCACCCTTCACATTTGTACCCAATACTTTTTGTATGATTCTCCTCTACAGCGGATAAATTCGTTAAAAACGCTTGACTTAGAGTCAACTCCAAGGACTACAATATAAATATCCCACTTAAAGGAGGGTCTATGAAATTACGGATTGCAGGGTGTCTAACCGCAATTTTTTGTATAGGAGGATTTGTTATGGCAAATGCAGCAACCTGGGATAAAACTTTTCCCAAAAGCGAAAAAGTAACCGTTAAAAAAGTACATTTTAAAAACCGCTTTGGCATTAAACTTGCCGGGGATTTGTATATTCCCAAAGGCATTCAAAAAGACGCTAAACTGCCGGCAATTGCAATTTCCGGCCCGTTTGGCGCCGTGAAGGAACAAGCCTCTGGCCTGTACGCGCAAACATTGGCCGAACGGGGGTTTATCACGCTGGCGTTTGACCCGTCTTTCACGGGGGAAAGCAAAGGCTCCGCGCGCAATGTAGCCTCGCCGGACATCAATACCGAAGACTTCAGCGCCGCGGTAGATTTTTTAAGCACCTATAAAAATGCGGGTCCCGAAAAAATCGGCATTTTGGGCATCTGCGGATTTGGCGGCTTTGCCTTAAACGCAGCCGCTATAGATACGCGTATCAAAGCCACCGTTACCGCCACTATGTATGATATGACGCGTGTTTCCGCCAACGGGTATTTTGACGCCATGGACGCCAACGCCCGCTATGCCCTGCGCGAACAATTAAATGCCCAACGCACGAAAGATTACCAATCCGGTACCTACGCCCCGCAGCCCGGCCTGCCCGAAAAACTGACGGGGGAGGAACCCGCGTTCCTGCAAGACTATTGGCACTACTATAAAACACCGCGGGGCTTTCATAAGCGCTCCATCAACTCCAACGGCAATTGGAATATGACGTCCTCCCTCTCGCTGATGAACCTGCCTATTTTGGCTTACAGCAGCGAAATCCGCACCCCGGTGATGATGATCCACGGGGAAAAAGCCCACAGCAGATACTTTAGTGAAGACGCATTTAAAAAGCTCACGGGAAACAACAAGAATCTGCTCATCATACCCGGAGCTAACCATGTGGATTTGTATGATAATTTGGAAAAAATCCCGTTTGACAAAATAACCGCATTCTTCCAGGAAAACTTACGATGATGCGCGTACTTATTTTATTAGGAGCCGTTTCTCTGCTTGCCGCCTGCCAATCGCCGGCGGCAAGCGCGGCAGAAGGGGGAATCCCCATGTCAATTAAAATGCAGTTGGACAAACAAGTCTTTTCCGTTACGCTGGCAAACACGCCCGCCGCACGCGCATTTACCAACCGTCTGCCGGTTTCTCTTCAAATGAGCGAACTAAACGGCAATGAAAAATACGCCTATCTGGATGCAGCTTTGCCGGCGGCGCCGCAATCCGTGGGAAAAGTAGCAAAAGGGGATATTATGTTGTTTGGGAAAGACTGCCTGGTCCTTTTTTATGAAGCTTTTTCTACCTCTTACCGCTACACGCCTGTCGGCCGGGTGGACAATCCTTCTGCCCTGCCCGATTTATCCAGGCGGGGCAACGTATCGGTAGTTTTTAGCAACTAGGCTACCCGCACGGGCGCCCCAAATACGCCCTCTGCCAAGGGAAGGGGCGGCTTTAGTTCGTTTGCAGCAACTGCGTGTAATACGCGGCGTCCGCAGGCAAAAAACACATAAACACCACTTCTGTTACCTGTTGCAGGAGGGGGGCCTTTTCCCGCACGGCGGCTACGGCAATCCTGGCGGCTTCTTCCGGCGGGTAGCCGTACGCGCCCGTAGAAATGCACGGGAATGCCACCCGTTTGCAGGCGTATTGCTCCGCCAGTTCCAGCGAATGGATATAACAAGAGCGCAATTTTTCCGCTTCGCCGTATTTTCCGCCGTGCCACACCGGGCCGACAGTATGTATCACATACTTGGCGGGCAAGCGGTAGCCGCGGGTAATTTTGGCTTGGCCGGTTTCGCACCCGCCCAGCGTGCGGCACTCGGCCAGCAGTTCCGGCCCGGCCGCGCGGTGGATGGCGCCGTCCACGCCGCCGCCACCTAAAAGCGTGCCGTTGGCGGCGTTTACAACTGCATCCGCTTCCAGGCGGGTAATGTCCCCCATTTTAACTGTTACTATAAGCATAAAAATCCTTTTTGTATAAAGCCCAGCCATTCCGCGTGCCGCCTAAACTGCCGGCTAAATTTCGCGCAGATGAACTTCCCCATTATTCCCAGTAACCGGGTGTAGCGGCTTTATGGTTAAACACGCAAGCGGGTTTCCCAGGCTATCAAACCCGGCCTTATACGGGATGTTAAGTTAAAAATTTATTCAAACTTTTAAAACCCAAATGTTGGCGTTCGGGGAATATGTTGTTTGTTGGCTTCGGCCGAGTTGGCATTTCCGCTTCCGCTATAGGTGGTGGTATTGCCATACTCGTCAGTACTGGAATAAGAGCTGCTGCCATCGCTGCCATAAGTGGTGGTATTTCCATATTCATCCGTACTGGAACGATAGGTAACATTACTCCTGGAAGAGGCCGGCAAAATAGGTTTTCTAGCGGCATTTTGAGCTCTTTGAGCATTTTTTTTAGGATTTGCATCTATTTTGCCCGTATTGTACGAAGCATTCGTCGTGTTTCCATTCGCAGCATAGCGGCTGCCGTCAGAGCCCGTGGTTACATTGCCGCGGCGGGTATAGCTGCTTCCGTTGGAGCTATAAGTAGTGTTTCCTACTTGGGTGTAACGCGTTCCATCCGACCCATAGGTAGTATTCCCAATTTGGGTATAGCGACTGCCGTCGGAACCGTGCATTGTGTTGCCTAAACGTGTGTAGTTTGTCCCGTTCGACACACGGACATTATCTTTCCCGCGGGAAAATTCCACTTCAGCTGCATTTAAGAAAGCCGACAAAAAACAAAATTGCAAAATAAAAATAAAAAAAATATATTTTTTCATACATTGTCCTACTCATACCATAACATTTAATTATACAGCTTAAAAATACTATTTGAATATTATCAAAATAAAATTTTTGTTTTCCTCAATTATATAAGCGGCGTGTACATAGTGTGTTTTGAATATATTTTCCAGGTTGCATAAAGTTACAAAAAAGGAAACAAAATCTTATAAAAAGATTATAGCTAGAAAGGGAGCTTGTGTCTATATAAAAATATCCCCGGCTTAAGCCGGGGATATTTTTACAAACACCGCAAATTATTTTTCTGAAAATGCGGAAAAATTGCTGTACGTCAGGAATTTTTGCTCGTAGGCGGCAAACGCTTCCTGTAATATTTGGATAGCGGTTTTTTTATCAAAGATTTTTTCCACCACGACGCTCTTATTTTCCAATTTTTTATAATCTTCAAAAAAGCTCATCGTTTCCGCCACCAAATGGTCCGGCAGTTGGGAAATGTCGGTATAGTGGCTGACGTTCGGATCGCCCTGCGCCACGCCGATAATTTTATCGTCGGCCTCTCCGTTATCCAACATCCGCATCACGCCGATAATCCGCGCCGGCACAATGCACAGCGGCACGACTTCGGCCTGGGACAAAATCAAAATATCCAGCGGGTCGCGGTCGGCCCCGTAGGTGCGGGGGATAAAACCGTAATTGGCCGGGTAATACACGGAAGAATACAGCACGCGGTCCAAGCGCAGCAGGCCGCTTTCTTTGTCCAATTCGTATTTGGCACGGGTTCCTTTCGGAATTTCAATAATACCGTTTACCACATAAGGCAGGGTTTTTTTATCGCCGGGGGAAACGTGGTGCCACGGGTTAAAATTTGCAAACATTTAGTCCTCTTTTTTCTATAAGCTAATTATGATTATAGCAATTATAAGGCCATTTCTTCATATTCCCACCCCATAAACGCAAGGGACTAACCCAAAACCCAACCGGGCGCGGGGAGGTTTATTTTGCTACAATGATAACACAAAAATCTAAAGGAGTTTTTATGGAAAAAGAATTCATTAATTTCAATAAAGTGGGGATTATCGGCTGCGGCTTTGTGGGGGCGGCCTCGGCTTTCAGCTTAATGCAAAGCGGCCTGTTTACGGAAATGGTACTGATAGACAGCGACCAAGCCCGCGCCGAAGGCGAAGCGTTGGACATCAGCCACGGCGTGCCGTTTGCCAAACCGATGCAAATTTATGCCGGAAATTACGACGATTTAAAAGACGCCGGCTTAATTATCATCACCGCCGGAGCCAACCAAAAACCCGGTGAAACCCGCCTGGACTTGGTCAAAAAAAATATCGCCATCTTCAAATCCATCATTCCGGAAATCGTCAAACGCGATTTTAAAGGTATTTTGCTCATTGTCGCCAACCCGGTGGATATCTTAACTTCCGTTGCCCTCAAATTAAGCGGCTACGCGCCCAACCGGGTATTTGGTTCCGGCACCGTATTGGATACCGCCCGCCTGAAATACAACCTGGGCCAACACTTAAACGTGGACAGCCGCAGCGTGCACGCGTTTATCATCGGCGAACACGGCGACAGCGAAATCGCCGCGTGGAGCTGCGCCAACGTGTCGGGGATTAAGCTGGACAAATTCTGCGAAATGCGCGGGCACTACAACCATAAAGAAGCCACCCAGCGCATTGCGGAAGAAGTAAAAAACAGCGCCTATGAAATCATCGCCCGCAAAAAAGCCACTTACTATGGCATCGCGATGTCCGTCAAACGCATTTGCGAAGCGATTGTGCGCAACGAAAAATCCATCCTGCCCATATCGGCTTTGATGAACGGGGAATACGGCATCAGCGGGGTAGCGCTGAGCCTGCCGGCTATCGTGAACCGCAACGGCGTGGAAACGCATGTTCCTCTGCAGTTAAACGAAGAAGAAGTAACCGCGCTTAAAAAATCGGCCGACACGTTAAAGAAAATTCTGGAAGAAAACGAAATTTAACGTTTTCCGGCGCTATATAAAACCGCCCCGAAAAATGTTCGGGGCGGTTTTTGTATCGTACCTTATCCCGCGCGCCTATAACAAAGCCGCACGCAATTCTTCGCCCGTTTTAGGGCTCAGATAAGCGGGGGGAACGTCAAACACGGTTTTGCAGCCGCGGGCGCCTTCCTGCGCCATGCGGTGTGCGGCGCGGGCGTACGCCACCAGCACGCTGGAAGTAAATTCCGGGTTGGAATCCAGCTTTAGGCTGTATTCAATTAAGTGTTTGTTTCCTTTTCCGGTTATGCCGCTTCTTAACACCATACCGCCGTGCGGGATGCCCGCGTGTTCGGCGCGGAGTTCTTCTTCGGAAATAAAGTGGACCGTGGTGTCGTAATCGGCAAAGTAGTTGGGCATGGTTTTAATATCGTGTTCCACGCGGGCCGCATCGGCGCCCGGTTCCAACACCACAAAGCATTCGCGCGTATGTTTTTGGCGGGTGGAAAGTTCCGGGTTCTCGCCGCAGCGGACGCGTTCCAACGCGGCGGGAACCGGGATGGTGTACTGGCGGGCGTCTTTCACGCCGGGCACGCGGCGGATAGCGTCCGAATGGCCCTGGCTCACGCCTTTGCCCCAAAAGGTATAATCTTTTCCTTCCGGCAGTACGGCCCCGGCATACAAACGGTTCAGCGAAAAGAGCCCGGGATCCCAGCCTACGGAAATGATCCCTACGGTTCCGGCTTGTTGGCAAACTTTGTCCACATCCGCGAAATGCTGGGGGATATGGGCATGCGTATCAAAGCTGTCCACCACGTTAAAATATTGGGCCAAAGCAGGGGTCTGCTCCGGCAAATCGGTGGCGCTGCCGCCACAGAGAATCATCACATCCAATTTATCTTTCCAGCGGGCCGCTTCGGAAAGCGAAACCACCGGAATATTTTTGTCTTCCAGCACCAAAGAAGCCGGATTGCGCCGCGTAAATACTGCGGCCGCCTGCATATCCGGGTTTT
>CASFTM010000022.1 GCA_949297775.1 uncultured bacterium | reverse complement strand
ATAAAAATCACTTCCAAACGGGACATTTTATAACTCGCGCGTACCGCGCTCAGACAATAAAATTTCTGATCCGTTTGGAAGGCTTTTTATAGACGGGGCAAAAGGGCCGGATAAACAGCAACAGCAACGGCAACGACACAACGGTAAGCGGAAACGACTTCCTTTTTTTGGATAGTGCGACAGTGCGGAAACCGTGTAGCCCAATTAACCGTGCTAACGGGCAAAGGAAAGTGGCGGCCAGGCTCTGGCCTTGCCCCCGGCAAGGGCTGTTGCGCAAGGGGGCGATATTCCTAAAGTAGTATGGCTCAATTAATCGTATTAAGGGGCATAGAGTGCCTGCCCCCGGCAAGGGCTGTTGCGCAAGGGCGCGGTATTCCTAAACTAGTGTGGCTCAATTAATCGTATTAAGGGGCATAGAGTGCCTGCCCCCGGCAAGGGGGTTGATTTGTTTTTTTTTTTTGATAAATTTTGCATAAGAGCAAAATTTATCAAAAAACCCTCCCCGCGGGGAAAAATGCCGGATTTACGCTAATAGAGTTATTAGTCGTTGTTTTAATTATCGGCATATTGGCGGCGGTAGCGTTGCCGCAGTATGAAATGGCGGTATTGAAATCCCGATTTGCGGCGATTCGCACCGTGGGCGAAAATTTAAAAAGAGCCGAAGAAGCCTATTATATGGCTAACGGCTATTACGCCACACGTACGGACGGGCTAGATATCGATTTTAAGGGTTCCTGCCAAGGAACGGGAGTCATGCAATGTGAAAATTTCTTCCGCGTGGATATTATTAACGGAAGCGGAATTGTAACAGACCCTAGTAAATTGTATATTAACATTCAGTATTATTCTGACGGGTATGACGTTAGTACAGATGCCGGCAAAGGCCCGTTGGACTTTTCCTATATCATTTGGTTGGATAATTCTGAAAATCCCGGAGAGCGGACTTGCTCCGGTTATACGACCCTGGGCAAAAAATTTTGCAAATTGCTGAATGCCGAACAAAACTAAAAAATCCCCAGGCATACCGCCTGGGGATTTTTTAGGTGTTTTAGCTTAGAACTTATACCCAAACGTAAGGGAGAACATATCGCTTTTGCCGTCGGAGTATTTCATTGGCATAGGCTGCCCCGTGTACGGGTTAAGCAGTTGTTCCGAGTGTCCGCTCAAATCGCGGGAGAACACATGGGCGTATGCAAAATCCACGCTCCAAGTTTCCGCTTGGTACCCTACGCCAACGCTGGCGATGTGGCGGTCATCCACCGGCACGAGGGTATCCATTTCGCGGTCGTTAATGGGGGATTTGTCGTACACATACCCCGCCCGCAATGCCCAGTTGGGTGTAAGCATATATTCTGTACCAAAGTTCAGGCGGTACACGTCGTTATATTTTTTCTTATTGCGGATAACGGGGCTGGTTTCGCTGTCTTTGTATTGGATCAGGATTTGGTCGTAAGCACTCCAAAAGGTACCGATAATACCGGCTTCCAGCGTCCATTTATCCGTCGGACGGAAGGCAATTCCGGCAGACAGGCTGTCCGGCAGGGAGATGGCCCCTTCGGCATCGGCGCTGTGGATGTTGATAGCGGGGAAAGTATTATCCCCAGCATCAATACGTCCGTTTAAATTTTGTTTTACTTTGCTGCGGTACATTGCACCCAAGGACCATTTTTCCGCCCAGGCGGGTCTATAGATAAAGGAGAAGTTTCCCCCCCAGCTGATTCCGGAACCGCTGATGTCAAAGTTACCCGGGTTGCCGGGATCGGCGTTGAAATAAGAGCTTTGGGAAAAGCCGATAATCATGGCTTCCAGTCCCATGGCGATAGAAAGTTCGTCATTGGCTTTAACGGCAATCGTAGGGGTGAAGGAAAACGTTTCCAACTTTACTTTATAAGCTAAGTTGCTGCCCGCCCAAGATTGTACCGGGGACTCGTACTCCCCCCCTAAGCCGTAGCGGGAAAACCCGCCCAAGCCCACGGATACTTGGTCGCTCCATTTTTGGGTAATAAAAAAGTTCGGCAAGTACCATACATCGTTTTTTAAAGAGCGGGAATCTCCGGCGACGGTTGTTTTGGCGTCCGCCGTGACAACGGTCAGCCCCACTTGCGCCTGGGTTCCTTCCAATTCGGTAATAAGCGCGGGGTTGGTAGCCAGCGAGGCCGCTTCCGCTTTGTTAGCCATTACGGCGCCGCCCATGGCTGTGGCGCGGCCGCTGTATTCGTACAAAGCAAATCCCGCGCCGTAGGAAAAATCGGCCAGCAGGACGGATAAAAGCAATACGGCTGTCAGTTTTTTATACATTTATTCCCTCTGTTGTTAGAAATATTTTTTGTGTTGGGGTAAACACAAAAAACCCGTCCGGTTAAATACCCCGGACGGGAATTGCTGCAAATTATTTTTGGAGTTTCGCCAATTTATCTTTTGCCATTGCGCCAAAGTAGGTTTGGGCATAGGCGTCCGCCAGCTGCTTATAGGCGTTAATGGCTTCGGTTTTGTTGCCCGCTAATTCCTGGCTCATCGCCAGCGTCAGGTACGCTTGCGGAAGGGCGAAGCTTTTGGGATTGTTGGCGATAAATTGCTGCATACCGGCTACAGCCTCCTGATATTTCTTCATAGCTTGCTGGGAAGCCGCCAACGAAAGCGCCGCTACGGTAGCCACGGTCGGATTGTCGGACGTTACCAACGGTTGGTACACATCGGCGGCTTGGGCGTAATTTTCGCCGTTATATAAGGTATCCGCTTTAAGCAGCTGGGCGTATTGGGCAGCGGGCGAAGCCGGGTATTTTTTGGAAAGTTCGTCAATCATAAAGAACCCTTCTTGCTCGTTTCCGCCCAACAGCGACACTTGGGCCGTATAGTAAGCCGCCCAAGAGTCCTGCGTCACTTTTTTGACGTGGGAGGAATAGCACGCACCAATAACAGCAGCCAGCACCAAAATAATCAGGGCAGTTAATACGCCGCGTTTATTTTTTTTGCAAAAATCAATAATGCTGGAAAGGAACGACACAATAATATCTTTTTGTTCCGCGGGAACGGTAGTTTGTTTTGTCATATATCCATTATAGTAAAATATCAGCCGGACCGAAACCCAAGTTTTAGGCGGCAATATCTTTTTCGGTTAGTTGGCGGCATTCAATGCCGTTTTTCGCCAAGAACACAATTCCTTCTTGGCTGCGGTCGTACATATTTTTATAGAACACTTTTTTTATGCCTGCGCTGACGATCACCTTGGCACAGTGCACACACGGCGACCACGTCACATATACGGAAGCCCCTTGCGTGGCAATGCCGTTTTTGGCAGCGAAGGCAATGGCGTTTTGTTCGGCGTGCAGTTCGTTTTCCACCGACCATTTGCCGTGCAAATCGTAGAACAGGCGGCTGGCTACAAAATCCGCATAAGTAGGGAATTTGTCACGGTAATTTTCCTGGTAGATTTTGGTGAAATTTTCCTCGCAATGCAGCTGGCCTGTGGGGGTTCCGTTAAACCCCATACTGATTACGCGGTTGTCTTTTACCAGCACTGCCCCCACTTGCAGACGGCAACAGGTGGATTGTTCCGCCACCAGTTCCGCCATTTTAATAAATAAACGGTGTTTGTTTTTCATACGCAATTACCATTTTTTGAACACAAAAAATACGGCTGCCACCAGGCACAAAAACCCCACCAAATGGTTCCATTTAAAGCTTTCTTTAAAGTATAAAGCCGAAAATCCTACAAACACCGCCAAGGTAATCACTTCCTGCATAACCTTTAACTGCGTGACGGAAAAATAGTTGCTGCCAATGCGGTTGGCGGGCACTTGCAGGCAATATTCAAAGAAAGCAATCCCCCAGCTGGCTAAAATAACCAACCACAGGGCGCGGTTTTTGAATTTTAGGTGACCATACCAGGCCACCGTCATAAATAAATTAGAAGCGCATAACAGCGCGACAGTTTTCCACATAATTACCTATATTATAATAAATTCTTGCTTGTCTTGCCCGCCGGAAAGCGCACGCAAAAACGATGGCGAAAACCGGGTGTAATTTCATATGATATAAGGTGATATAAGTATTCAGGAGGAGCATCTAAAATGTCTGGTACGAAAAAAACGTTCATTTCTCTATTGATTATTTGCGGAGTGTCGGCAATATTGGCGCTTGCCGCAACAGGTGGAATAGGGGCTCTTTTTCACGTTTTTTCCGCCAAACCGGCGCCGGAGCAGGCTGTTGAACCGAAGTCTTCCCCCGCGGCGGTTTCCGGCCCGGAAGCAGGGGCTCAACCGGGTACTTCGGCCCCGGTGCGGCCAGCTGCGGCGGAAGGAATTTTCCCGGCGGATTATACGGTACCGGGGTTATTTTTTGTAAACGGGAGAAGCCTTTTGACTATCTATAACGAGGCTCCGCACCGCTGTATGGTGGACGGCAGCCCGACTTGCCGGCTGGAAAAACTGTTGGATGATTCTTTTATAGAGTATACGCGTATGGTTCCGGGGGGCTGGGTAATTGCCCGGTGGGGCGGCCCGGCTGGTAAACTCATCGTGCGCGCAGGGCTAACCCCTTCTGAAAAAATAGATCATTTGTTTGTAAACGGCAAAACGTTTTTCTTTTCCAAACAGGATGGTACGCTGGAACAGCTGACGGTAATTTCGGGCACGGCCCCGATGAAAGCCGATGTCATCCGTTTTGATTCGTCCGGCGCGCAAACCGATTGCCAGTGTGCCGACGGCACCGTATCTTGCTGCGGGCGCGAAGAATATAACTTTGCGGGCAAACCAAATACCTATTGCAAAATGTTCCCGTCGGACCCTGTGTTGTGTTCCCCCGCCGCGCTTGCGGCAGAAACGGTGCAATAAAAACTTTCCGCGCGGTGTTACAATAGAAGCGGCATTGGGTTGCCGGACGTAAAATGCCGTCATCAAAACAGGTATAATATGACTATGAAACACTTTTCTCTTTTTCTTCTTTGCGTCGCGCTGCTGATGTCGGGCGGTGCGAATGCTTGGTGCGAAGTAATTGCTCCGGTGGCGGACTCTGCTGAAGCGCAAATGGCCCCGGACGCTGAAAAACCGTCCGCCGCGTCTGTTGCTTCTGCGGCGGATGAAACCGCAAAAGATGCAGTTCTCCCTCCTGAGGAAAGCCAGTCATCTTCGGCGGAGGGAAATGACACCGTCCACCCGGAAAAAAACGACAAGCCAGCTTTGGTGCTTCGGGATGCCGATGGACAGCCCTTGCCGGATATCAACGGCAAACTGACGCTGGAAGATTGCATCCAAATCGCGCTGGCTAACAGCCCTCAGGCCGTAGCCGCCCAGCTGAATTTGCAAAATGCAAACGTCAATTTGAACTTGTCCAAGGCGGATTTTTTACCCACGCTTACGGCGGGAGCTTCGCAGGGATACAGCAACTCCAAAATGGACGGTTCTTCCCGTACGGACCACGGTTCTTCCGACGTGTATGCCCAAGCGCAGCTGTCCATCAGCGGGGTGACCGATAAGGTGCGCAACGTCAAAATTCAGCAAGGCGCGGTGGAGCAGGCCGAGTTGAATTTGGAAAGCGTCAAAAACGATATCATCCGCACGGTAAAGAAAAACTATTATGCGCTTTTATCGGCGGTGCGTGCGGTGGGTATCCGTACGCAGTCGCGCGATTTGTACAAAGACCAATACGAGCGCGCGGCGGAATATTTCCGTCTGGGGCTGCGCCCCAAAGTGGATGTTACGACGGCGGAAGTGAATTTGAATAATGAAGAGCTCAGCCTCATCCGCGCCAAAAACCTGGTCAAAACGGCTTCAGCCCAGCTGGCTAATACCCTAGGCATAACGACGCCCAAAACCTTAGATATTGAAGATAGCGCTATGTTTGAAAAATTTGAAATGCCTTTTGACCAAGCCGTTAAAACCGCCTATGCCAACCGCCCGGATGTGCTTTCGGCCCAAACGGACGTGCGCATCAGCCAAATTAAGTTAAACCAGGCCAAAGCCAACTATTTTCCCACTTTCTCTTTTTCGGCAGGATATTCCAAATACGGGGATGATTTTTCACTGGACAACGAAGAAACCAAATTGCTGGCTTCTGTAGAAATACCGATTTTTAATGCGTTCAAGACCTACAACGGCGTGAAGCAGGCCAAAATTTCGTTGGAGAATACGTTAAACTCCAACCGCAGCTTGCTCAACAATGTGTTTTTGGAAGTGCAAAGTGCGTATATTAATATGCAGGAAGCCTCCGAAAGTATCCCGATAGCGGAGCTGAATGTGGAAAAAGCCAAAGAAAATTTGGACCTTTCCCGCGGACGCTATAACGAGGGCATTGGGGATATTATTGAACTGAAAGACGCGGAAGTAGCCTATACGGACGCGGAACTGAGTTTACTGACCGCCCGGTATGATTATGCCTCTGCGGTGGCGGATTTGAAACAAGCCATGGGGACGAATTAATATGAAAAAGGAAAATATATTTAAACGTATTGTAAAAGGTTTTTGGAAATTGGCGTGGTGGAAAAAAACGCTGATTATCGTGCTGTTGTTGGCCGCCGCGTGGGGCGTAAAAGCGTATTTCTTTTCCGCGCCGCCCGTGCCGCAATACCGCACGGCGCGCGTGAAAAAGGGCGATATTGTGGACATTGTGGAAGCCTCCGGCCCGATTAACCCCGTCAACACGACGGAAGTCGGTGCCTTGGTGTCCGGCGAAATTTTAAAAATTTACGTGGACTATAATACCGAGGTGAAAAAAGGAGACCTTATGGCGGTTATTGACCAAACGCAGATTTTGGCCTCGCTCGAAGAAGCCAAAGCGCGCTTGTCGTCGGCCAAGGAGAGCTTGTCCTCGGCGGAAGTGTCCTATCAGCTGGCCAAGAAAAACTACGAACGTTACCAGGCCTTATACGAAAAAGAATATGTTTCCAAAGTGAATTTGGAAGAATACGAGCTGGCCTACGTCAACGCCAAGAGCAGTTTAAATTCGGCCCAGGCCAACGTAGTGCAGGCGCAGTCCAACCTGGATACGGCGGAGAAGGATTTGTCCAATACGAAGATTGTCTCCCCCATTGATGGCGTAGTGCTGACCAAAAAAGTAAGCGAAGGGCAGACCATTACGGCGGGTTTCTCTACCCCGGAACTGTTTGTGGTGGCGCAGGATTTGACCAAAATGCAGATTGAAGCCAAAGTGTCCGAGGCGGATATCGTCAAAATTCAGCCCGGTCAAGAGGCCGACTTTACACTGGACGGCTATATGGGCGAAACCTTCCACGGCGTGGTGCGCCAGGTGCGTACCAATTATGTGGATACGTCCGACTCTACGACCTCTTCTTCCAGCGGCACGACGTATACCGTGATTATTGACGTGGATAATACCGATTTGCGCTTAAAACCGGGGATGACCGCCACGCTGACGATCCGCACCCAGGACAAAAAAGACGTCCTCTTGGTGCCCAACGAAGCGCTGCGCTTCTCCCCCTCCACCAACCAAAATAAATACGAAAATACCGGCGTGTGGAAAATGGAACCGGGTATGCAGCCCCAGCGGGTGGACGTAACGATTGGCATTATCGCCACCAAACAGACTGAAATTACCGGCGGCGAGGTGGAAGAAGGCGATATGGTAATTGTGGGAGAGAATAACCTCAAAGCCACGACCACCAACCAGGCCGGCGGCCCGCCGCGGCCGGGCAGACGGCGCTAGGAGGCGGCTATGGCGCTGATTGATACGAGGGACTTGTACAAAATTTACACGCTGGGCGATGTGGAAGTGAAAGCCTTAAACGGCGTCAGCGTGTCTATTGAAAAGGGCGAATTTGTGGCGGTGATGGGGCCGTCCGGTTCGGGCAAGTCTACTTTTATGAACATTTTGGGCTGTTTGGATAAGCCGACGCGCGGTACGTATATTTTGGACGGAATTGACGTGACCGCTACGGATTTATCCAAATTAGCCGGCGTGCGCAACCGCAAAATCGGTTTCGTGTTTCAGGGGTTTAACCTGATTAAACGCACCACCGCCGTGGAAAATGTGGAACTGCCGATGATTTACAACCATACTCCCGCCCATCTGCGCCGTGAAAAAGCGATGGAAGCCTTGAAGGCTGTGGGCTTGGAAAAACGCGCTTTTCACTTGCCTAACCAGCTTTCCGGCGGGCAGCAGCAGCGCGTGGCGATTGCGCGCTCGCTGGTGTGCGATGCTCCGATTATTTTTGCCGACGAGCCGACCGGCAACCTGGATACCAAGATGAGCATTGAAGTAATGGAACTGTTTACGCGGCTGAATAAAGAAATGGGCAAAACCATTATCTTAATTACGCACGAACCGGATATTGCGGAATATGCGTCGCGCTTAATTAAATTCAAAGACGGCGAAAAAATCAGCGACGAGGTGAAATAAGATGTGGGATTCTTTTTACGCTATTTTTAAAATTTCGCTCAAAGCCATTTTTGCCAATAAAATGCGCGCCGCGCTGACGAGCTTGGGTATCGTTATCGGTGTGTCGGCGGTGATTACGATGTTGGCCGTCGGTTCCGGCGCGCAAAAAAGCGTAACGGACAGCGTTTCCCGCTTTGGCACCAACATTTTGTTTTTGCGTCAGCCGTGGGATTTGGACGAAAGTATTTCCTCCCCCAAGGACGTAACGATGACCGATGTCTACGCCATCCGCCGGGTGGACGGCGTAGCCGCCGCAGCGCCGTACATTACTACCAGCTTTGACGTAAAATACTCCAACACCAGCGTTTCGTTAAGTGTGCTGGCTACGGACCCGGACATCTTTTTAACGTACGATTGGCCCATAGACAGCGGGCGCGAATTTACCCAGCAGGAAGTGAACGATTACGCCCAAGTGGTGGTGCTGGGGGCGTCTGCCGCGCAGACGATTTTCAGCGATGTGGACCCGCTTAATAAAACCATTGTGTTGGACAATATTCCGTTTAAGGTGGTGGGCGTAGTCAAAAAAACAGGTCAAAGCGGTATGGGGTTTGATATGGACGAAGGCGCGTTAATCCCGTATACCACCGGCAAAGTAAAAATGAACGCCGGCTGGAACAAGTCGGACCGCCGCGCCCTGGACCGTGTGGTCATTAAAGTAGCCGATTTCAACACCATTGAAAATACCAAAGTGGACATCCAAAATACGGTGCGCAATACCCACCGTATCCACCCGCTCGGGAAGGATGACTTCCAGTTGGACGATTTTGCTTCGTTTATTGAACAGGCCAAAACAATGGGTAAAACAATGAGCCTGCTCTTGGGCGCCATTGGGGCCGTGTCGTTAATTGTAGGCGGTATTGGGGTAATGAACATTATGCTTGTATCCGTTACCGAGCGCACGCGCGAAATCGGCATCCGTATGGCTATCGGCGCCACCAGCTGGGATATCCGCCTGCAGTTCTTGGTGGAATCGGTTACCCTTTCCTGCATTGGCGGATTGATTGGCATTATATTAGGGGTGGTTATTACGCTGATAGTGGCGGCAAACTCCACTATTCCGGCGGAGCTAAGCTTGTCTGCCGTGTTGCTGTCGGTTGGATTTTCGGCGGCTACGGGGGTATTTTTCGGGTTTTATCCAGCCTATAAAGCTTCCAAACTTACGCCGATTGACGCCTTGCGCTACGAATAAGGTTGTTCGGGGGTAAATCAAACCGTCCCGGCTGTTTAGCAGCCGGGACGGTTTTTTACGGGGTGGCAAAAGCTTTAAAAAGAAAGCGTTTTTAGGTAGTTTTCTATATTATCCGGCGTTAGTTTTACGCCAAAATCCGCCGGGGCATCGGCGTTTTCCCTTTCCATTATCCGCTGCCCAATCAGGCGGGTTTCGTCCGGATAGAGGTGGTGCGAGTCCGTGAAATACTTTGTATAATCCCGGCTGACGGTATTATTGTCCATAAACTGCCACACTTCACCGAATACGTCTGTGATGTCACGCAGCCATTGCTCGTACGCTGCCCGGCAGCCTTCGTCGTCTATCATTTGCAGATGCGGGCGGGCAACCGGCGTGGTAAATATTAGAAAACGGGTTTGCGGAAAGGCTTGTTTGATTTCCTGCAGTATATGTTTGTAGTCCGGGTTATATTGGAAATTGCGGTAGAGTTCCCGGTAAATGCGCATACTTTCTGTAAAAGCGGCTTGTTGGTCTTTTTCCCCGGGGCGGAAATATTCCACTACGCGCATAGGTTTTCGTTCGTAATAAAATTCTTTTGTAGCGTGCAGGTTGGCGCGCAAAACGCGGGTAGACAAATGAAAAGCCTTTAAACTAAACAAGTTGGCTAAAGCAAAACACGGTTTATGCAAATCTTCTATATAGCTGATGGGAGCCCCCCCTTTCACGCGGCTTTTGCTTTTTTGTCCGTTGGAGCTCATAAAATCAAGCCCCCAAACCACCAATTGCAATGGCTTTCCGTGGCGTTGCTGGGCGAAAGCGAGGTATTGATAGGCTTCCTCCGGGCGGAAAGCGGCTGCGGCATAGTTATATATATGGTACTGCGGAGCAAACAGCGACGGGTCTATGCCGGAAGAACGGCTGGTGCCTAAAAGGATGGAGTCAAAATCTTGAGTTCCGTAATAAGAACTGAAAAACAGCTGGTTGGTTTTTTGCTGGCGTTCGTTAATAAAGCGGACCCGGTTATTAAGCCGGTGTACAAAAGGTAATACCAGCATAGGATCCGCCACTGCATTGACCAGCGTTAGCACAAGCAAGAGCGAAAGAAAAACGGAAAAAAAGGTTTTAAGCCAAGCTTTATAGGTTTGCATAGAAAAAATCCATTAAAATTGGAAGTATAAAAATTCCGATATTTTTGTTAAATTCCCAATGGTTGCCAGCAACAACAACGCTATTAATACGGCGGTTGTTTTAGTAAAGCGGAAACGTTCAACTATTTCGTTAGAGTTACGGTAGAGGGTGAACCCCAAGGCGCCAGCCGCCAAAATTAATAACAGCAAGGCGCTGTCCCAGGTGCGGTTTCCAAACAGGAAATGCTGTCCGTCCACCAGCTGCGGCAGCGCAAAAGAATGTACATTAAACATTTTGGAAAGCATATTTTCGGCATCCGCCATGGTAGGCGCGCGGAAAAACACCATAGAAACCGTCCAAAACAGCAACGTGAGCAGCCAACCAAGGAATTTTGGCAGCGGAATGGACACATATTTCCGCCATAGCCCTACCGCCGCCATCCCCAGCCCGTGCATAATTCCCCAAATGGCAAACAGCCACCCGGCTCCGTGCCATAATCCGCCAATAAAAAACACCATAAAGGAGTTAAGCAACTGGCGCGCAAAACCTTTGCGGTTCCCCCCTAGCGGAATATAGATATAATCCCGCAGAAACTGAGAAAGCGTCATATGCCAGCGGCGCCAAAAATCCTGCAAATTGGTGGCGCGGTAGGGAGAATTAAAGTTAATGGGCAGGTGTATGTTGAATATCCGGGCGGCCCCCAAGGCCATATCGCTGTAACCGCTGAAATCGTAGTACATTTGGATGATGAACGCAAAAGCCGTCATCCAGGCTTCCGTCCCGCTTAGAGCGGATGTGTTGGCATAACCTTGTGCTACCATAACCGACACCGAATCCGCCACCAACACTTTTTTGGCTAATCCGATAACAAATAAAAGGATTCCCCGCGCAATATTTTCGGCGTTGAGCCTTTTTAGTTCCGGCTGGTTCAGTTGAGGGATTAATTCTTTGTGATGAACGATAGGCCCGGCAATCAGCTGAGGGAAAAAGGAAATAAAAAGAGCAAAATCTATAAAATTCCGGTTTTTGGCGATTCCTTTGTAGCAATCCACTTGATAGGCTATGGTTTGGAATGTATAAAAGCTGATGGCGAGCGGAAGGAGTAAATGCAGCAGGGAAAACTGGGTGCCGAATACAGCGTTGAAATTCTCAATTAAAAAATCAGCGTATTTATAATAAACCAGCAATCCCACATTCCCCACCAAGGTCAGGGCCAACAGCGTCTTGCTTTTGTATTGTTGAATGCCCAAGGAGAAAAAATAGTTAAATAAAATAGAACCCAGCATAATAGGCAGATAAACCGGGTTCCACCAAGCATAAAAAAACAGAGAAGCTAAAATTAGAAAAATTTTTGCGGCGGTAAAGTGTCGGCGTCTATTGAGAAAAAAAGTAGTAAAAAAGACAAAGGGAAGAAAGAAAAATATATATTCTACGGAATTAAATAACATATCTATATTTTATAAATTAAGGAGCTAAATTTCAACTTCTGTAGCGGCAGGGTTTTGAACAATAAAAATCCCCGGGGTTCCCCGGGGATTTGGCATAATTGGCTCGTGTGTTTTGGTTTATTTATTTTTTCCAAACAACCGGTTCCACAGTTTTTTAAACCAGTTTGTTTTTTGAATTTTTTCCGCGCCTTCTTCGGCTGCTTGGTCCGCGGCCTGTTCGGCCGCTTGGGATTTTTCAAGCTTTCTAAAGAGTACGGCAGATAAGAAGGCCAATACGGACGGCACGGCAATCAAAGCAGCTGTGGTGGCATCCGCCGAAGACAAAATCCCCGTGTTCATTAATTTTTCAGCTAATCCGGTCAATAACATCGGCCCAAACGCACACGAGATAGCACTGGCTACAATTAGCGATACGATGCGGTCCTGCGTTTTGGGGTTTTTAGCCGTTTGCGCAAAGGACAGGGTAAACGCTGTAGAAATTCCCACTTCTGCCACGAACAACGCTGCCGTTAAGGCATAAATATCGTGAGAGAGCGGCACTGCCGCCAATCCGCCTATGGCGGAAATCAAGGTAGCGATGGTCATATTATTTTTAGGGAACCATTTCAGGAACCCTTTAGCCAGGTATCTTCCCATCAAGAACGGCAGTGCAAATTGGGCCAATCCAAAAAGATATTGGTACGGCGAATCCCCCGTCAATTTTTGGGCCAAGAATAAAAACCCGTTGCTGTAGGACATTTCCACCGCGTTCATTGTCAGCAATCCGGTTAACAGCGGCAGTACGCCTTTTTCTTCTTTAAACAAGCGGATGTAGCTGTTGTTTAAAATAGAAGAAGTAATTTGATAGGCGCGGCGGTTTCTTTTGGAGCCCACAGGTACCGGGACTGGTTCCAATTTTGGGGCAACCGCCGGTTTGGTATTGGGGATTTTACTTAAGTTTACACCCAAGGCGGCGGCGGCCACAAGCGGAATCGGCATGGCAAACGTAAAGCTCCAGTCCTGTCCCAACACGTTAGTTGCTAAGAACGGGAAAGCAAACGAAGCCGACATCCCCGCTGCGCGGCTGAGTTCCGTCATGGCAATTCTCTCTTGCCGTACCAGTTCACTGGCTCCGGCGCTTAAATCCGTCATAATAGGGCCTACTGCATTGTGCACGAACACTCCGCCCGTGCTGGCTACGGTAATGCACCCCAAAATGCCCAGAAAGTGGTTCCACATATCCGCATAAGGGACAAAGGACCCATTCAATCCAAACAAGGCAACACCCGCCGTAAAACCGGCCCCCATTAAGGCCAGACCCAAATTCATAGAAGCTTTGCGGCCTATTTTTTCTTTTATCCAGTTGGACAAGAAGGCCCCTAAAGAGTACGGCAAGTAGGTGGCAACGGATACTAAAATATTGTCACTCAGCGAGAGGCCAAAGCTGGTTCCAATGTTGGCGATAACAGGCGTAGCTACTTCCAGCCCCATCATAAACGAAGCCAAATACAAGCTGGCGCGCTGCATTGCCCCGATGGAATTTTCCTGCGGCAGGGCTGCCGGGTTGGCTTTTTGCGCTTTGAAGAAATTTTTAATGGAAGCCGCCGCTTTTTGGGCGCTTTTCCACATTTCGGGAATTGGCAGACCCCCGTACAATGCGCCCGAGCGGCTGGAAGCGGCCGTTTTGGCGGATTGATTGGCAACCAACGCTTCCGCGCGGGTTTGTGCCATTTTTTGCCCGGCCTGCGGAATAGCGAGGGCTTCCGCGCGGTTTTGGGCTAATTTTTGCAGACCAATGGCCCGGGCCGCTTGTTGGAAAACGGTCAGCGGGGCGGTCCGCCCGGCTGCGGCAGGGGCCACATTTTCCCCTCCGGCTACGGACAGGGAGCCGATTTGCAGCGCATCGGCGGAAGCCAACTCGCCCAAAGGCGGCAGTTCAATTTCCGGTGCAGCGGCAATCGGCTGGAGCTGGCTCTGTACAGGGGCTACGGTTTCGGCCTGGTTGCTCCCTAAATTTAAGTATAAGGCCGTGGCTTCGGCGGAAGGGTCTGCCGCCATTGCGTTTACTTTGCCCAGTTTGTTCAATACCGGCACAAACGCTTTCGTTTGGGCGGCGGCGATTTCTTTGGAAGGAACGGTTACGGTCAGTCCTTTTTTCTGAGCGGCTTGGGAAATGCTGTTCCAAAGAGGGCTATTCCCCCCAGCGGATTGGGCCAACTGGGAAAGTTCTTTTTGGGCGCCCAAGCGTAAAAGCGCTCTGGCGGCGGTGGCGGAAACCAGCGGCTCTGCCGGCGTACCCGCCGCTTTTTGGTACAATTCCCAAATTAAGGAAGCATCTTCTTCCGAACCGTATATGCCTAAGGCAGCGGCGTCAGCCAATGCTTGGTTTACGGCTTGAACATTGGCGTTTTTCTGCTTAAAAGCTTGGGCTAACGCTTTCAAATCGCCTTGCGGCAAAGAGGAAAAAGAGGAGAGCGCGGCTTTTAAATCAGAGCGCCAAAAATCGGCGGCACGCTGTATTTGGCTGGCGGTGGCGTTTCCGGCCACGGCCACTTGCACAAATTCATTGCGCAGCATTCCTTGGCGTACATTTTCGTTCGGATAGGTTAAAATGCGTTCAGCCAAGCGGGCGGTTTTACCGGCGGCAATCCGGCTGCGGATTTGGGCATAGTTTAAATTTTCGCCCATGGCGGCTTTAGCGGCCGCTTTTTCTACTCCGCGGTGCAGGTTTTGCAGATCTTCTTGAGAAAGAAGCTTAGGAGCCTGAGGTGCAGGGGCTTGCCCCAAAGGGGTTGCGGCAACAGGCGCAGCCGAAGCCGGAGGTACATTAACTGCTATGGATGCTTGGGAAACCCGTCCGGCAGCCGCAGCGGCGGACGGCACGGAAAGGCCCGGGTAAGCCAGACTCGGTTTAATATTTGGCGTTTTAGCCGTAATTGCTTTTATTCCGCGTACAATCTTTTTCGGCGTATTCTGCGCCTGCGCTGGTACGGAACTAAGCACGAGTATACTGGCACTTACCAACAATGCAACTAATTTTTTCATTCTCTTTCTTTTTCCTCTTTTATGTAGGCTATGAAAAAACCCGCTCTTTTTTAAAGGGCGGGTTTGTATCAACACAACAAAATCATACGATTATATACAAACTCTCCCCAAGTTTCCATACATATAAATACGCCCCATGCTAAAAGAGATATTTAGCATAGAACGCCCCATAGTATGCTTAAACGAGCTGGAGTTGTATATCATATATATTTTCCATCGGGCCAAACAATACAAAAAACAGGCCCCAAAAAATCTTCTTTATTTAGTGTAGCATTTTTTTGGAAAAAAGTATACAAAATTTTTTATAATCTTTTTTGTTTTTCCAAAATTTCTCTTTCTTTCATATATTATATAAAAAGAAAACCGTGAAAAAATATTTTTTTGCATAAAAAGTGCAATAAAAACAAAAGGGTTGGGGTTATAAAAATATGGATTCCATATTACAAGAAAAAACAGACGATGAACTCGTCTTGCTCTTTAAGTCTGGTTCGGGGGCGGCTTTTGAAGAATTGGTGTACCGGTATAAAAATTCGCTGTACCAATATATTATGACTATGGTGCAGGATGAAGGTGCCGCCGGGGATTTGTTCCAGGAAGTGTTTATTTCGTTTTTTAAACATGCGGATAAATACGAACCCAGGGGAAAGTTTAAATCGTGGCTGTTTTTGACGGCCCGTAACCGGGTGTTAAATTTTTTTAGGGACCGGGACCAACTTACCTCGTTGGACCAGACGGACGAAGAAGGAAATGCTTTTTTGCATGATACGTTGCCGGACGGGGAGGCCTCTTTGTTGGAAGAGTTGACCGGGCGCGAAACGGAAGAAGAAATCCGCCGGGCCGCTCTGGAACTGCCGCAGCGTCAGCGCGAAATGATTTATTTGCGCCAGTATTTGTCTTTTAAAGAAATAGCCGAATTGTTAGACCGGCCCTTGGGAACCGTGTTGGCCGATTGCCACCGGGCGGTAAAAAAAATGCAGCGTATTTTGGCGGCGCAGCAAGGGGCCGCACGAGAGGTAAGCTTATGAAGTATTGTGAAGATTTGATGCTATATGCATCTGGAGAATTGGACGGGCCGCGCAAAGAAGCGTTTCGGCAGCACTTGCAAGTTTGTGCTTCCTGCCGGGCGGAGTTGAAACTTCTGCAGCGCACGGACGAAGCCCTTGCGGCTGCGGCGGCCCCGGGAAGCGTGGTGGAGGAATTGTTCGCCAAAACAACCCGCCGCAAATCCTTTTTTGCCGGTTGGAAGCCGGCACTGGCAGGCACGGCTTTACTGGGACTGGGTTTATTGATGTTCCTGGGCGGCCTGCAACCGGACAAAACCGCTTTTGACGCATCGGAAGTGATTGCGTACATGAGCGAAAATTTGGACGATGAATACCTGAGCTTTTCAAATGACTTGGCGTTGTTTGAGCAGGAATTCTAAACAGTAGGAGGGGTATTATGAAAAAAATGATGTTAGCTGTGCTCTTTGCGGCGTTGTGCGTGCCGGCGTTTGCCGAAGGCCCTCGCTCTTGCAAAGGCGACGATTGCCCTCAGCCCAAAGGCCCGAAGGCCGCCGCGGTGCAGGGTAAACATAAAAAGGACAAAAAAGATGCTCGTTCTGAAGAATTCAAGAAAGCCCGCCGCGAGCATAAGGCTAAAATGAGAGCCACCGAAGAAAAAATGGAAAAATTGGTGGAAGAATATAATAAGCTCAAAGCCGGTAAAAAGAAAGACGCCAAAAAAGCGGAAATTGCCGAAATGGTGGCTTCTATCCATGACGAACAGCTTAAATTCAAAGAAGAACAGCTGGCTAAATTCAAAGAACGCCTGGCCCAAATGCAAAAAGACTTAGATGAGGAAAAATCCGACAAAGCCAAAAAAGCCTGGGTGGATGAAAAAACCGACGCTATGATTGCCGAAGTAGGCGATTTGGATGTGCGGTTGGGCCCCAAACCCGGCCCGCGCATGGGCCCCGGCCCGAAAGTAGGCCCGCGCATGGGCCCCGGTCCTAAGGCCGGTCCGGAAGGCAGCCAAGATGTACCGCCTGCCCCGCCGGCAGAACCAGCCAAATAAGAAGTATTTAACTATTTCCGGCCCCGTATACAAGCGGGGCCGGATTTTGTTTGGCTGAAACGATGTTTTTCGTTGGGCAGGCAGGGCGTTTGGCAGGGGTAAAAACAGGAAGGGGTTCCCCCTTTTTTTCTTTCTTTAGGTTAAAACAAACAGCCGGAGCACTGTTGGGATGGCTCCGGCTGCGTAGTAAAAGGCGGTCTGCTATTTCAGCAATTCGGCCCAGGCATCTTTTTCGGACTGGATCTGCTGTTTAGCGGAGTCTACTTTTTCCTGGAGTTGTTCTTTGGCAACGTCCGCGGCAGACTTTTGCCCACTCGCTACGGCAGCGGCATTTTTAGCGTCTTCGTAAGATTGTTTGGCGTCCAAAAGTTTCTGGCGGGTTTCAGCCGATTTCTGCAAAGCTTCTTCCAGCGTCAGCGTTTGATTGGCGGTGGTGGCGGTGGTGGTGCCGGTAGAGGCGCAGCCCGCGGCCAACACGGCGGCAGTTACAGCAAAAAGTAACGTTTTTTTCATTAGTTAGCTCCTTTTTTTGTCTTTTTTTTTATTGTATAACATTTTCCGCTTTTTGAACATTTTTTCATCGGTGTGGGTATCCTCTGCCGCAAAACTTTGTACAATGGATACAACCCTTTTAAGGAGATGTATATATGTATATTGTGGCTGTATTAGCTGGGATTGGCGTAGGATTTTTCTTCGCGTGGTTGGTATTTTCGGCACGGATGAAAGCCCTGCAGGAGCCCGCGGCCCGCCTGGCGGCCCTGGAGCCGGAAGCGGCCCAGCTGCGCGCCGCCAATGCGGAACTGCTGGTGGATAAAACGCGCTTGGAGCAGGAACAACTGGCTTTGACGCGCGAAAAAACTTTGATAGAAAAAAATTTTAAAGAGCTGGCGGCCACTTACCAAGCGCAGTTTTCGGAATTGGCTTCCAAAATTTTGGAAGATAAATCCAAAGGGTTGGAGGCAAAAAATTCCGAAGTGCTCCGTCCGCTTACGCTGCATTTGGAAAATTTCGTCAAAAAAGTAGCCGAAATGGAACGCCAAAACACAGCCGTTCAGGCGCGGCTGGAAAAAGGGCTTTCGGACGTGATTAAATCCACCGAAAAAATAGACCAAAGCGCTCTGCATTTAACCAATGCCATTAAAGGCGAAGCTATTGTGCGCGGCAGCTGGGGCGAAGAAACCCTCAAGCGCATTTTGGACGCGGCCGGTATGAAAGAAGGATTGGACTATTACCAGCAAGTTTCCGACGAAGGAAAGCGCGTGGACGTGCAAATTGCCCTGCCGGGGGACCGGTGGATTGTGGTGGATTCCAAAACCATTTTTAACCACTATGTGCGCTATTTTAACGCGCAGGAGCCGAAAGAAAAAGAAGCGTTTCTGGCGGAACACGTCAAAGACGTTAAAAAAACTATTAAAGATTTGAGTTCCAAAAAATACTACAAAAAATTCCAGGCGCAGGGCGATAAAGTCCAGCCCGATTATACCTTGATGTTCGTCTATCCCGAAAGCGCGCTTCTGGCGGCGGTGGAGGCGGACCCCGACATTTTAAACGAAGCGTGGAAAAACAACATTGCGCTGGTATCGGCTACCTCGCTTATGAGCACGCTTAAAATGGTGTCAAAATTGTGGGATATAGACAAACAGCACGAATATATGGAGGATTTTAAAGAAGACATTTTGAAATTGGTAGAAAAGTTCAACGACTTTTTAGTGAACTTTGCCAAGGCCGAAAACGCCGTAGCCAACGCCGCCGACGCGGTAGGAGCGATCGAAAAATTCGTCTTTGAGGAACATCTTCTCACCCTGCCGGAGCTCGCGGAAATTCTGCGCAACAACTGGGAGGGAGCCGAGCTTCTGCGTCAACGTTTCCTCAACGAAGCGCCGAAATTCGGCAATGGAAACAGCCGTGTCGACGTGATCGCAGAGGAAATGATCGACCGGTTCCTGGAAAGAGTATCCTGGTATGCCAGCCTGTATCCGGAGATTGTATTCTGCCCCTGCGTCGCAACGTTCTCCTGGATCGTAAACATCGGCAGACGGATCGGTGCTTCGGCGGACGGCCGCTTCTCCCGGGAAGCAATTGCGGCAAACCTTTCCCCTGCGCCGTCCCGCGATATCTCCGGCCCAACAGCAGCTTTGCATTCCTATTTTTGCCTGAACACTTCTACTATGGCCGCGGGAGCGCCGATCGATCTGCGCGTCAGTCTGAACGGTCTGGAGGGTGAGGAGGGAACCCGCCGCATCGAAGCAATGATCCGCACCTTCCTGGAAAGCGGAGGAAATATGATGACTCTCACCATCACAAGCGTCGAAGAACTTCGCCGGGCCATGGCCTGCCCGCAGCAATACCGCAGCCTACGTG
>CASFTM010000021.1:20091-23550 GCA_949297775.1 uncultured bacterium | reverse complement strand
GATTTTTTTCTAAATAAGCTTCTATTTCTTTCGCATAATCCAAATGGTATTCATTATTTACAGGAATAATTTCTACTTGCGTTGGTGCAAGCCAAACTGGGAATACTCCTTTTGTCTCTTCAATTAAGAAAGCAATAAAGCGATCTAAAGAACCTAAGATAGCTCTATGAATCACAACAGGTCTTACTTTATTTCCAGCTTCATCTACATAAGTTAACTCAAAACGTTCTGGTAATTGATAATCTAATTGAACTGTAGAAAGAGTTACATCATGTCCAATCGCACTTTTTACTTGAACATCTAATTTTGGTCCATAGAAAGCAGCTTCTCCTTCTGCTTCATAAAAATCAGCATTCATTTCTTTTAATACTTCGCGAAGTTCATTTTCACTTTTCTCCCATAGTTCATCATTTCCAAAATACTTTTCTTTATTTTCTTTATCTCTTAAAGATAGACGGAAACGATAATTTTCAAATCCAAAATCTTTATAAACATCAAGAATAAGTGCTACAACAGCTTTAAACTCTTCCTTGATTTGATCTGGACGGCAGAATATATGAGAATCATTTTGTGTAAATGCTCTTGTTCTTTCAATTCCACAAACTGCTCCACTTGCTTCATAACGAAAATCATTTGCTATTTCCGCAATACGAAGAGGAAGATCACGATAAGAATGAAGACTATTTTTAAACATCATCATATGATGAGGACAGTTCATAGGACGTAATACATAAGCTTCATTATCTAGTTCCATTGCTGGGAACATATCTTCTTTATAATGATCCCAATGTCCGCTAGTTTTATAAAGATCTACAGTCGCTAAAGATGGTGTCATAACATGTTTGTATCCATGTTCTATTTCTTTATCGGTAATATAATCTACCAAAGCTCTTCTTACAATAAATCCATTTCGTTTATTGTAAAAAAAACGACGGTAGGCTGGCAATTGTCTTTTTCAAAATGGCTGTTCAATCAAAAGCGTGCACCTTCAAAGTCCTACGGATGGATGGGCCTTTTGGCCCTGTTCGGCGAAAATTGCAAATTATAAAATAAATAATATGAAGAGAATTACCCTATTTTTTGTATTTGCCGTCTTTACCCTTCCCGCCCTGGCGCAAAAGCCGCTTAAAGCCGGTCGGACCGCTTTTAAAGCCGCCGGCGTTCCATACGCAGCCGCTGCTGCCCCAACTGTGCGCTTTAAGAATTTAAAAGAAGTACGCACCGCCGCCAAACGCTATTCTTTCTCTTCACAAACGGCCCGGCTAAATACCGCCGCCCTGGAACGCTCCGCCCTCCAGGCACAGAAAGCCGCCCAAACGCCCCAGCCGGACGGACATATTTTTTGGGCTATTTCCGGGCAGGACCCGAACATCCGTTTTTCCGGCACGGTGTTTGAAATAGAAAAAAACGGAAAAAAAGAATTTTTCGGCGCCGTTGCCGCACACACCATTGTAACGGACAAAGAATTCCCCCGCTTGGCGAAACATTTTACAGCTGTTGTATTTTTAAAAAATGATCCGCAACCGCATTTCATCCCGGCGGAAATTGTATCGGTTTCGCCGGCGAATGTGTCGGATATTGCGCTGGTGAAATTTCCTAAAGAAGCGGAAAAACTCCTTTCTCCTTATCCGCTGGGTAAAATTACAACAGAAAAAACGCTTCATTCCACCGGGTATGACCATTGGGGTTTTACCTTCCTGCCCAAACGCCTTATTTTAAAAAACACCCCTTATATTATTCACACGTCTATGCCGCTTTTGCGCATGGAACGGACTGGAATGTGCGGCAGTGCACTGCTTAACCGCAAAGAACAGCTGGTCGGCATTCACATAGGCAGCCGGGTTGATCCGTTTTCCCCGGATGAGGAAACCTATTCCTATGTTACGCCTTCCTCCCAGTTAGGTTTTTTGGCAAATGCTTATCTGGAAGGAAAAACGGGAACGGTCCCTTTTTACTTGGATGAAGGGCACTCCCTTCCGTTGGCGCCCAATGAATACATTACTTCCATCCAGTTGCAGGACGCGGAAGGGAAATCCCTGCTTACGCAAAAAGCCGTCTACCGTTTTTCCCGGGCACTTTTCAAGGCAGCGTTACAGAAATATCCCCAAACCCAATTTATACGGGTAACCGCCCGGAAAGTAACCTGGTCCGAAAACGGGGAATTGCTGCAGCTGGGAAGAAGCCCCCGCGACATTTATAAAATCTACCTGTATGATTTAAACAAAAAAGAAATCGTCAGTGTGCAAGACGCGAAACCTCTTTGGTTTGACGGTTTACCCTTTTTTGTGGACCAGATGGAATAAGGTTTCTCTATATAATAGGATTGATAAAATTATAATATGAAATACATTTTTTCACTTATTTTGTGCTTACTGTTTATTCTCCCTGCCGACGCCCAAAAAGCTGTCAAAGCCGGGCGGACCGCTTTTAAATCCGCCCGCACGGTTTCCGCCGACGCTTATGCTCCTTTTAAAAACCTAAAAGAAGTACGCGCCGCCGCCAAACGTTTTTCCGCAAATTCCCAATCGGCCCGCTTAAACGCCTTCACTGTGTGGCAGACCGCTTTCCAGGCAGCCAATGCGGCGCGCCAGCCCAAACGAGACGGACACATTTTTAAAGCCATCTCAAAACAAGACCCGGAGGCACAGTTTTCCGGTACCGTTTTTGAAGTGGAATACAACGGCAAAAAAGAAATCTACGGTGCCATTGCCGCGCATACGATTTCCGTAGACGAAGAAAATCCCTCCCTTGCACGCAATTTTATCGCCTCCGTATATGTACCTTCCAAACGTACTATGCAGAAGATACCCGCAGAAATTGTAGTATTTGCACCGCCTAATATGCTGGACTTGGCTTTGGTAAAGTTTCCTAAAAAAGCGGAAAAATTGCTTTCCCCTTATCCGCTGGGTAAAATTACAAACGAAAAAACTCTTCACTCCATAGGATACAATCACTGGGGGTTTTCTTTCATTCCCGACAGACACATACTTAAAAACACACCTTATATTATCCATACTTATATGCCTCTTTTGCACTTGGAACGGCTGGGTATGTGCGGCAGCGCGGTACTTAATGACAAGGAAGAATTGGTGGGCATCCACACCGGCAGCCGCTTTGACCCCTTTGATCCGGATGCCGCCACCTATTCCTATGTGGTTCCGGCGGATTACCTGCGCTCGTTAGTAAATGCCTATCATCAGGGAGAAAAAGGAACCATTCCGTTTTATTTATCCAAAGATCATACCATTGCGCTGCCGCCCAATGAATATATTTATTCGTATGAATTGCTGGACAAACACGGCAAACCGCTTTTGGGGCAAACCGGATTTAATTATTTTTCCCGCTCTTTGTTCAGCACCTCTTTGAACGCTTATCCGAAAAGTAAATTTTTGCGTCTAAAGACCAAACAGCTCAATTGGGATTCGGAGGGCTATTTATTGCTGCCGGGAGAAGTCCTCT
>CASFTM010000021.1:0-20066 GCA_949297775.1 uncultured bacterium | reverse complement strand
TGAATTCCATCTTTTGCTCTGTATGATTTAACCAAAAAAGAAATCGTCAGCGTGAAGCAGGAAAATTGGTTCTAAGTTTTGATACTCCCCGATTACCCCTTCCGCTCAAGGATTAATCCGCGCAGGAATTACGATTTACGCTCCTGTAAAAACCAAGAGGAAGAAAATGAAACATTGGATAACAATTTTTAGCTGTTGTTTGTTAGCCATTGGCCTGCCCTTGCGCCTCTGTGCCCAGCGCACCCCCAAATCCGGGAAGCAAATTCTCCGCGCCGCGGTAAGCCGCGCCGCAAAAAACCGGGGTAAAAAAAGTACTGTGCTGCAACAGCTTTTTGATTCTTCCAAGCGGGCTGGAAAGGCCTTAGCCGCTTTGTCCGCCGCAACGGTTCCGGACCTGCCCGCTGAAAAGCTGACGCGCCTATCTCTCCCTAAAGCGCCCCGGCCCGAAAGTCTGTTTCAGGCCGTATCCCCGCAGGACCCTAACCTTAAATTTTCGGGCACGGTATTTTACACCTACCACAAGGGGAAAAAAGAAATTTACGGGGCAATAGCCGCCCACGCCGTTTCCACCTACCGGGGAGCGTTGCCTGGTATTCCGCGCCGCTTTGAAGCGATTTTCTTTCTGCCACAAAACAAAATCAAAAAAATTCCCGCTGAAATAGTGGCTTTCTCTCCAACCAGTATGCTAGATATTGCGCTGGTAAAGTTTCCCGCCAAAGTGGAACGCTTCCTGCGGCCTTACCCATTGGGCAGACTGGAAAACGAAGAAACGCTATACTCCTTTGGATACAATCACCAAGGTTTACTGCCTGTTTACAACCGCCGAGTACTGCAAAACACGCCCTATTCCATCCGGACTTCCATGCCGGTAAAAGACAAGAAAAACCGCAGCGGCCTGTGCGGCGGTGCGGTATTGAACGGCAAAAAGCAGCTGGTGGGCATTCATACGGGTTCTTCGCTCGCGCTGCGCAAAGCACCTTCCCGCGAGCCCGTCTGCGCCTATGCCACGCCGTCGCATTATTTAAATTCTTTGGTGGAAGCGTATCACAACGCAGGCAAAGCCGTAGTGCCTTTTTACCTGGACGACCAACACACCCTCCGCTTGAATATAGATGAATATATCGTATCTTACACGTTGCTGGACGCCTGGGGTATTTCGCTGGAAAACGAAACGGTGGACTTTCACTTTTCCCGCTCTGCCCTGCAAAAACAGTTAAAAAAGTTCCCGCAAGCCAAATTTTTGCGCATATACACGCATCAGCTTGGGTGGAACAAGCAAAATACATCGCTTCCCATTTATCCCCATTACGAAACATCTGTCCCCAAACGCACCTACCTGTATCATTTACACAGCGGCAAACAATATAGACTGCCTAAATTCCTGGCTCCGCTTCCTTAAGGCTTCCTTACCGGAGGCTTTCCTCCGCTGAATTTTATTTTTCAAAAGGCTGTGCATATCGTATACTATAAATACCGCCGCAGCGGCCTAAAATATTTAATCCGCACCCGCCCGGGATGCACCAGGAGAAAAAGATGAACAAAATAATCTGTATGATTGCCGCACTGTGTTGCGCCGTTGCCTGCACGACGCCCCAAAAAACCGTTTCGCAGGAAGAATTATTGGCGCTCGCCAAAGGGCACGATTTGGTGGCCGTATTCCCGGACGGACGCGTGGAAACGTATAACGGGCGCGGGCTGGGGCCGCTGTTAACGCATTTGGAAACGGGCGATTTAAAAGACGCTCAAATGTACGATAAGGTAACAGGGCGCGCTTCGGCCCTGCTGCTGGCGTATGGGGGGGCCAAAAGCCTGCATACGGGAATGCTGTCCAAAGAGGCTATCCCGATTTTAACCAAATACCACATCTCGTATAGCGCCGATAAAGAGGTGGATTATATTTTAAACCGCTCCAAAACCGGCAGCTGCCCGATGGAAACCGCCGCCCGCCCGCTGGAAGATGCACAACAGGCTTTCCCGATTTTAAAAGCCAGTTACCAAGCGTTAATTTCCGGCAGCTATACCGGGCAATAAACCGGGTGCTCCTGCCTCTTTGCCGCAAAAGGCCTAGCTTTCGCTAGGCCTTTTGACCCTTGTTTCCGTCGGGGTAAAAGTATAGAATAATTGATATGAAACGTTTTTTACTGCTTACTTGCTTTCTTTTTTATATCTGCCCGGCGTATGCGCAAAAGCCCGTCAAATCCGGCCTTGCCGCCGTAAAAGCGCTGGGGGCCAAACAGGCTTCTGTTGCGCTGTCTGCCAGTCATTTATCCAAATCTGCCGCCGGCGTTTCTTTGCTAAAAAGCGCCTCCGCTCCGCTTTCTTCGGCGGTTTCCGCTAAAATAAACGCCGCCGCACTGGCCCGCAAAGCCGCTGATATTCATTCTTTCTCCGCCAAGCCTCAGCCAGACGGACACATCTTTGCGGCTGTTGCGGAACGGGACCCGTCTGTCCGTTTTTCCGGCACGGTATTTGAAGTAGAATACAACGGACAAAAAGAAATTTACGGCGCCGTTGCCACCCACATCATACCCGCCGCACCAAATGATTTGTTGGGCATTCCGCGCTATTTTGTGGCCACAGTTTACTTGCCGGGTGATCCACAGCCGCACCATATTCCGGCGGAAATTGTGGCGGTTTCGCCGGTAAATATGTTGGATATCGCACTTGTTAAATTTGCCAAATTCGGCGAACAATGGCTAACCCCTTATAAACTGGGGGAAATCACCAACGAAACGGAGCTCCATTCCGTCGGCTTTACCCATCAAGGATTTGTTTTTATACCCAAACGCAAAATTCTTGCAACCCTCCCATATTCCATCCGCACCACAATGCCGCTTCGCGCGGGGGAACGCAGCGGCCTGTGCGGGAGCCCTGTTTTAAATGCCAAAAATGAATTAGTCGGCATCCACACCGGCAGCTCAATGGATGCCCCTTTTGAAGATATACCGGCTTTTCATTCCCGGTCTTTTGTTACGCCGGCGCGTTACCTTAAAGTGCTGGTGGACTCTTACCACAACCAAGGACGGGGAGAAATGCCGTTTTATATTGATGATACGCATTTTATCAACTTAAACCCCGACGAATATGTGGTATCCTATCGGCTGATTGGCGCCAACCGACAAACCTTGACGTCCGAGTGGATTAATTTCCGTATTTCCCATACGCGTCTGGAAAGCGCGTTACAAAAGAACCCGCAGGCTAAATTTCTGCAGCTTACCACCCGCAAAGCCACGTGGTCCACTTTTGGTACCGCTCTTATAGAAAACACCGCCCCGGATGCCCATCTGCCGGAAACCGTTTATCTCTATGATTTACAACAGCACCAGTTGGTACGCTGGATGAAAAGGTAGTTCGGGCGGTCTAAAAAAGCTACAATTAAGATATGACTTCTACAGACCGTGTATCCCAATATTTGGCCGGTTTCGGCCTGGATAACCGCATCCGCACGCTGGATTCGTCCAGCGCTACCGTCGCCCTGGCGGCGCAGGCGTTGGGCTGCCGGGAAGCGCTGATTGCAAAAACGCTTTCGTTTGAATATAACGGTACCGCCCTCTTGTTGGTAGCCGCCGGCGACGCCAAAGTAGACAACAAAAAATTCAAAGCCGTTTTTGGCGTTAAAGCCAAAATGCCCGCCCCGGACCAGGTGGAAGCCTTAACCGGTTTTCAGCCGGGCGGCGTGTGCCCGTTTGCCGCAAAAGAAGGGGTAAAAGTGTATTTGGATGTTTCGTTAAAACGGTTTGAAACCGTCTACCCGGCGGGGGGAAGCGGCAATACGGCGGTAAAGCTCTCGCTGTCGGAGCTGGAAAACGCCTCCCGGGCCGAAAAATGGGTGGACGTATGCAAAGGCTGGCAGGAACAACAACCCGCCGCGGCCCAATAACCCAAAAGGGCCGGATATACGAAAGCCGCAAAAAATTGTAGAATATATTGGAAGTAAAAAATTATGGAGGATGTAGCAACTATGATTAAAGTAGGTATTAACGGTTTTGGCCGCATCGGTCGTTTCGTGTTCCGCGCGGCGCAAGAACGCAATGACATTGAAATCGTCGGTATCAACGATTTGTGCCCCGTGGACTATTTGGCTTATATGCTCAAATACGACACGATGCACGGCAAATTCAACGGCACCGTGGAAGCGGACGTTGAAAACAGCCAGCTTATCGTAAACGGCAAAAAAATCCGCGTAACCGCCGAAAAAGATCCGGCCAACCTGGCTTGGGATAAAGTGGGCGCCGAATACGTGGTTGAATCCACCGGTTTGTTCCTCACCCAAGAAAAAGCCCAGGCTCACATCAAAGCCGGCGCCAAATATGTAGTTATGTCCGCTCCGTCCAAAGACGCCACCCCGATGTTCGTCGTCGGCGTCAACGAAAAATCCTACGTCAAAGGCACTCAGTTTGTTTCTAACGCTTCCTGCACCACGAACTGCTTGGCTCCTATCGCCAAAGTGCTCAACGACAAATGGGGTATTAAAGACGGTTTGATGACCACCGTTCACTCCACCACCGCCACCCAGAAAACCGTAGACGGCCCGTCTATGAAAGACTGGAGAGGCGGCCGCGCCGCTTCCGGCAACATCATTCCTTCTTCCACCGGCGCCGCCAAAGCCGTGGGCAAGGTAATCCCGGAACTCAACGGCAAACTGACCGGTATGTCTATGCGCGTACCGACCTTGGACGTGTCCGTGGTGGACTTGACCGTCAACTTGGCTAAACCGGCCAAATACGAAGAAATCTGCGCCGCGATGAAAGAAGCCGCCAACGGCGAACTCAAAGGCATTTTGGGTTACACCGACGAAGCCGTCGTGTCTTCCGACTTCTTGGGCTGCCCGCTTACGTCTATCTTTGACGCTAAAGCCGGTATCGCCTTAACGGATACCTTCGTGAAAGTCGTGTCTTGGTACGATAACGAAATCGGCTACTCCAACAAAGTGCTGGATTTGATCGCCCACATGGCTTCCGTGAACAAATAACTCTAACCAAGTTAAAAAGCGGGTCTCTTTGGGGCCCGCTTTTTTTGTTATGATTAAAATATCCGGGCAAAGAGGATATGCATTTATTGCCATAAAAAAAACGCCGCACCGCTTTTCCGCCCGTTCTAAATAATTTATAATACTTGCAACGCGCTGGATAAAAACGCGCTCGTTACAGTTACTCATAAAAACGACAAAAGGAGTCTAAAAATGAAAAAAATTTTTCTTGCTTTGCTCTGTGCCGTGGCTGTATGCGGCTGTGCTTCTGCGGAAAAACAATTAATCGGCACATGGGTGGAACCCATCCCGTCTATGCCTGGGCACACCCAGGGATTTAACTTGGCAAAAGGGGGGAAGGCCTCTTCCGTAAATATGGCTACGCTGGTGTATGAAAAATGGCAAGTGCAGGACGGTAAATTGATTCTAGAAGGGAAAAGCCTGGGCAACGGGCAAACTATTCCCTTTACAGAAACCTGGGAAATAGACGCGTTGGAAGAAAACACGCTGTCTCTTTCCGGCCAGCGCGGCACCCGGCAGTATACCCGCCAGCTTTAGCGCTGAAAATATTTTTATTTTTCGCTTGAATTCTATAAAAACATAACTTATAATTTATAATAATGTGGAAAGCTCTTGTTGGGGCGGCGGACACATTCACGCTGACCCCAAAAGAGCGGTTTATAGGGTTAAAAATCCTTTCACGTATAGGACCCAAAAACACAAAAGGACAAGGGAAAACCGGTTATCCGGAAAGGGGAAATGTCCTATTAGATTTAAGGCCGTATTATTTTAGCATCAAGAGGATATAAAAATGAACACTATCTATAAAGCCGCACTTACTGGCACTGTATGCATCCTTGCAGCGGCTTTGCCCCTGCAAGCCCAAGTTCCGGCAAAAACGGCAGAAAAGGCCCTGCAAGGCCTGGCAAAAGAAACCGCCGCTCTCCCGTCCGCCGTGCAAGGTTTGGCAAAAGAAACGACCGCGGGGGTAACCGCCTCCCAAGCGGCCGCGCAGGCGGTTGCCCGCCCGTTGCTTTCTCCTTCTGTACGCAAGATCCATGCCGCTAAAACGCAAACCCTCATTCAAAACCGCTTGCTCCAGAAACAAAACCGGCAGCGGGCCGATTGGATAAGCGGCGTATTGCTGTATAAAAATGAAATTTTGCGCGGCTATCACCTGCCGGCAGATTACTTGGACGGCTTCTTTTTGCGCCGCATTCAGCCATACCAAAGCCGCCCCGATTATACGGCAGACAATGATTCCGACCAATTTCTGTACCGCGGTATGCTCCTCACCCCGGAAGAATTAGCCAATATCATGCGCGTCGGCTTTTCACCCAAAGACGCCAAATGGAACTCCGGCACGGACGGACGCTCGGCTATCAGTTTGTCTTCTTCTTCCACAGAGGCCAGCCACTATATTTTCCAAAATGGAAGCAAAAAAGAAGGCATCGGCGTAATTTTCAAAATCCGCCGCAAGCCGACTATGGAATTAGGCAAAGATCCGGTTTTGAACAAAACCCAAACCATATACTATTCCTACCAAGACATCGCGCCCGCGGATATTGCCACCGTATATCTGTGGGGGGAATATGGTTTTGAATCCCTGCCTTCCATATTGAAAAAAGCCCAAGAAGGCACCCTCCGCTCTAATAGCTGGACCAACCAGTTTAACAGTATATTCCGCTAAAATGGATTAAACAAAAAGCCCGCCTAAAGGCGGGCTTTTTATGCAAAGGGGAGTCTGGCTACTCTTGGCTTTCCTGGCGGGCCGCTTTAAACAAGTGGCTAAACGACAAAGAAACACCGACGTATATATTTTCGCCGCGCTTGCCAAAATACTTGGCCTGTGCCGTATAATAGCTGATAAACGGCGCCAAATACAAATTTTTGTATAACTGCACTTCCAGGCGGGCATCGGCTGAAAATTCATAATCCAAATCCGTCTGCACCCGCTGGGACTCGCTTAAATAATCCCGGAAGAGCATTTCGTATTTGGCGGTTACGCCCTCGCGCAGAGGTTGTTCAATCTTAAATCCGGCTTCCCACGCCACTTTGTTAGAAGTGGGGGAGTACGTATAATCCCGCTCTCCCACGACGGCGGCAAACAGGCTTTTTAAGTATTTTCCTTCAAACAGTTTAATACCGGCGGTAGCGCGCAACACCCGTTGGCGGGGCGCATCCTGGGGTTTGGTAAATTCGGTTTCATACCCCAGGTTGGCAAACGGGCCGATTTCAAAACCGCCCAAAAAGTTGGGAATGTTCCACAAACGCTGGGTATAACCGGTGGTAAACAGGATTTGGTCGGCATTTTCGTTGACGATGGTTTCATCATCCACCGGGCGGATTTTGGTACGTCCGTAGTCCATTATCAGTTCGTTGCTCCACAAATAGCGTTTGGCATAATAATCGGCCGACGCATTAAGCAGGCCGCGTACCGCCGTTTGGGAATCCGCCGTCAAGCGCGCTTGGGAAAAATCCTGATACGCTTCGGCATTTTTAACCTCGGTGGAGTTAAAATCAAACGCCAGTTTGGAAAGCTTCACTTCCCAGCCGCGTTTGCCGTTTTCCGCGTATGCCGGTTGGACCGCGTTTGCCAACAGCAACGCCAGCAAGAAAAAACAAGAAAAATGTTTCATGCCGGCTCCCCGGGAACCTCGTCCAGCTTAAAGCGCACGCGCAAGCGTCCGTTTTCATAGTCCCAGCTGATGAGTTTAAACCGTCCGATTTCACTTGTGTTTTGCACGTGTTTGCCGATACACGGGCAAACGTCATACGCACCCACACGCACCAGGCGCACGTTGTCCCCGGCGGAAGGGGGGAGGGAGGACAAATCCACGCTTTTTTCGGCTATTTCGCGCGGCATTTCTTCCGCCGTTACCGGCAAGTGGCGGGCAATAACGTCGTTGACCATTTCTTCCACTTCCCGCAGCTGTTCCTCTGTCGGGGCGGAAGGGAGGAAATAGTCGCATTTGGATTTTGTTTTTTCAATATGGTTGGTTTTGCTCCGGGCGCAGCCAAACAAACGCACCATCGTCTGGTTCAAAATGTGTTCGGCGGTGTGCATAGGAGCGTAATAGTCTTTTTTGGGTTCTAAATGGGTATTCATAAAACATATTTTATCGGATTTGAACCGCTATTTCAATTTTGCATTTGCTTCGGGAGCCCCGCAATATCCCGGTGACAATTCGCTCCAAAAATAATAAAATGTAAGACGGAAGGGAAAAGCGTTTTTGGATTCCCTTACTTTAGAAGTTAAGATTGAGGAAGAATACATATATTATGCCTAAGAATACAGACTTTTGTAAAATCGTCGCGACCATCGGTCCCGACACCAGCAACGAAAAAGCTATTGAACAATTAGTTTTGGCCGGGGTGTCCGTGTTCCGCTGCAACTGCAGCCACGGTTCTTTGCCTGAATACCAGGAAAGAGTCACCAACATCCGCAAAATGGAAAAAAAATATAACTGCACCCTCGGTATTTTATTTGACTTGCAAGGCCCGAAACTCCGCATCGGCACTTTTAAAGACTACCGCATTACCTTGAAAGAAGGCGATAAATTCCGCCTGGATATGAACCCGGAACCCGGCGACCAGACCCGCGTGTGCCTGCCGCACAAAGAAATCTTCGCCGCGATGAAACCCGGCTTGGAACTGCTGCTTAACGACGGCGTCGTGCGCCTGCGTGTGGACGCCAACACCGCCGACACCGCCGACTGCACCGTTATTGCCGGCGGCGAACTGTCCAACAAAAAAGGCGTCAACGTGCCCGGCGTAAAGCTGCCGCTCTCCGCGCTGACCGCCAAAGACAAAGAAGATTTGAAAATCGCCGAAATGCTCGGGGCGGACTTCATCGGCCTGTCCTTCGTGCAAGAACCGGAAGACATCATCGAACTGCGCAGCTTGATGAAATCCAAAGCGCACATCATCGCCAAGATTGAAAAACCCTCCGCCATTGAACACTTGCGCGAAATCATTGATTTGACGGACGTTATTATGGTAGCCCGCGGCGACCTGGGTGTGGAAACCAGCCCGGAACTCGTGCCGGTCTTGCAGAAAAAAATCGTTTCCGGCTGCCGCAAAGCGGGCAAACCGGTTATCGTAGCCACGCAGATGCTGGAATCTATGATTCACAACATTATGCCTACCCGCGCCGAAGCCTCCGACGTTGCTACCGCCGTTTACGACGGTGTGGACGCCGTTATGCTCTCCGCCGAAACCGCCCAGGGCGACCATCCCTACGAAGCCGTAGCCACTATGCGCCGCATCATTGAAACCGTGGAAAAAGACCACCGCTACCGCAAAGGGCTTTCCACCTTGGAACGCAAAAACGATTCCACCAAAGAAGGCGCCATCACTTCCGCGGCCGGCATTGTGGCCACCAACCTGGATACGGCTAACGTGATTGTTACGTTCACCGATTCCGGTTCCACTACGCTGCGTGCTTCCCAACAGCGCGCCGGCGGCCTGCCGATCTTGGGTATGACCCCCAACATCACCACCGCCCGCCAGCTGACCGTAGTGTGGGGCGTTACCCCGATTGTGATTGAAAACCTGAAAAACTTTGACGATATGACGGCTGAAACCCGCAAAGCGGTGTTGGACCAGAAACTCGCCAAAGAAGGGGACAACGTCGTAGTAACTGCCGGTATCCCGTTTGGCAAAGCCGGCACCACCAATATGCTTTATGTGCTTAACGTTTAATTAGCGCATAATGTATTTTCTGACGCCCCCGCTCAAACGGGGGCGTTTTTTTTGCTACACTATCAAAAACCCCAGCCAGGAGGCTTATTATGTTTTGGTGCCAAAAATCCGTTTTCTGGGCGCTTTTATCGGCCCTGCTTTTTTGTTTTTCGCCGCTTTGGGCCGAAAAACTGGTCCTCTACCACACCAGCGACATCCACGGCTATTACTTTGCCCACCCGGACCAAAACGGCCAGCCCCTGGGCGGGTTTGCCGTCCTGGAAAATGTACTGCTGCAGGAAAAAGAACCTTTTGTTTTGCTGGACTCGGGTGATTTTTCAAGCGGCAACAAAGAAGCCAACTCCTCGGACGGGCGCTATTCCATTGACCTGATGAACCGCGCCGGCAAAACCCCCAAAAATCTTTCCAGGCAAGGCTACGCCGCGCTGACCGTCGGCAACCACGACAGCGATTTCGGGGCCGAAACCCTGGGACAAATGTTGGGCGGTTTTAACGGGGAAATTCTCTCCGCCAATCTGCATGGCCTTCAAATCCCGGGCAAAACCTTGCGGCCTTATTATATTTTCAACTGGAACGGGCATAAAATTGCCGTTATCGGGTTTTCTATGGACGGCCCGGGAATGAGCGGAATGGAATTAGCCCGCCTGTCCAAAGCGGACTGGGAAAAACTGTTAGCCGAAGTCCGCTCCCACAAGCCGCAGGCCGTTATCCTGCTGGCGCACGATTCTATTGCCGACCCGCGCAAACCTTCCCAACTGCTGGATATCCTTGCCCAATTGCCGCAAAACGGCGGAATTGACGTATTTTTAGGCGGGCACGCCCATTTACAGCATTCCCAGCGCAAATGGGGCCCGCAGGGACCATTATTTGTGGAAAGCGGCGCCATGCTGGAAGGCGTAAGCCGCGTGGAGTTAGATTTTGATGACAATACCGGCGTTCTGACACATACCTCCGCACAATATATCGCGCTTAATCCCGCAAAATGGGGGGAAAATAAAGCCGCAAAAGCCCAACTGGATAAGATAGAGGATAAAACACTTACGCGTGTTTTTGCCGCAGTTCCGGCCCCACTGTATAAATACCCGCAGGGGCCTGATGCGGCACCGGATGCGGCCAAACTTTTGGCTGACTATATGAAAACCTGGCTGGAGCCCCAGGAAAAAGTGGATTTTGCTATGTTCCAGCTGCCCGGCGTCCGGCGCGATATACTGCCTGGAAATTTGACCGGGCGCGACCTGGCGGAGCTTTTGCCGTATACCGAATATGTGTCCACCTTCAATATTACCGGCAAAAAATTTAAACAAGCCGCCGAACAAAGCTTAAAATGCAGCCCGGACGGCAAAAACTATTCGCTGTTTGCCTATTCGGAAAATGTGTACATAGAATATAAGTGCCGCCCCAACAAAAAGCGGCCCGTTAAAATCACCAAAGTCCTTTTAAACGGCAAAAAAATGTCCGGGCGGAAAGTTTACCGGGCGGCGGCTATCGCGCATATTCCCGACGGATATTTTGAAGGAGTACCCTTTAAAATCACTCATAACAAGCAGAAAAAAGTTTACAAAAAAACCAGCGGCGAACTGCTGTTTGATATAGTGGAACAGCTGCCGGGGGAAAAACCGTCCGATAAGCAGTTTACCGCCCCGCAGGACTTACGTATTAAACAAGTGCCGTAACGTCATTTCACCCCGCCTGGGCCGGGCGCGTAAAACGCCCGGCTATTTTTTATCCGCTGGAAATTTGACCTTCAGAAGCAGAAAGCGTTCAGAAACGCCTCGCCCGGATTAGAAAAAGGACGAGTGATCATACACAACCGAAAACGCCGCCAATTCTCCAAAGCGGTTTTACCAAAACCGCAAAAATATTCTCCGCCCGGAAACATTCTGGACATACAAAAAACCCCGCGCTTTGGCACGGGGTTTTGTAAAGGATCTTCTGAAACGTTATTTGGCTGCGCGAATATCGCGGTTTTCTTTTTTCCAAGCGGTCATTACCAGCAAAATGCCCACAATACAGGCAACAATGCAGGAATTGAACACGCCCGCCCAGCCCCAGTGTTCCAAAATCCAGGAAGCACCGCTGCCGGCCAAGAAGCCGCCCACATATCCGAACAACCCGCAGAAACCACATGCCGCCGCCACGGATTCTTTCGTAGTGAGCAAGGAAATCTGCACGTTGATCAAGTTCTGCGGACCGTCTACAAAGAAGCCCAGCGCCGCAATAAAGAAGCACGTTAAATACAAGTGGTTCGGGCCCGCAAACAGGTAGAAACCGTAAGCGGAAATCGCCAACAATACAAAGTAAATAACGTTAGAAGGCGTGCAACGTCCGCCGAAGACCTTGGACGTTAAAATACCGGCCGTAATACCGCCGAGCGCGCCCACCAAGGGGTTCAGCGTAAAGATAAGCGGAATGCTGGCTTTGGAAAGTTCGCGCGAATCCAGGAAGATAGCCGCCCAGGACAGCGTTACATAACGCACAAAATACACGCACAAGAACGCTACGGACAAAATCCAGATGTATTTGTTCGTTAATACGTATTTGCGCAAAAGAACCCAGTAGCTTTCGCCTTCGCTGGCTTCTTTAGTTACCAGCTGTTGGCAGCCCGTAAATTCTTCCACCGGGGGCAAGCCTACGCTGGCGGGAGTATCCGTCACGCTGCGCAAAATATAGAAGGACGTAATCAACCCCAAAATACCAGAGAAGACAAACACAAACTGCCAGTGTATCATCGGAGTAATGTCCATCAATTTCAGGATAACCGCAGCAATAATGGCCGCAATGGAAATACCCACCGTATGAGCGGAAGCCCACAACGTCCATTTGCTTGCTCTTTCTTTAGGAGAGAACCAATACGCAAAAATACGCGCAATCGGAGGAAATCCCATAGACTGGAAGGCCTGGTTCAAGGTCCAGAACAGCACTAAGAGGAAGAAAGAAGTCAAATACCCGAAGAACAGGTTAATGACCGAAGATGCCATCAAACCAAAAGCCAAAAAAACGCGGATGTTGCTTTTATCAGCCAACATACCGCTTACGAATTTTCCGATACCATACGCAATTAAGGAAATGGACACCATTAAACCGAACTGGTCGTTGGTGATACCCGTTTCTTCTTTAAATACGTGTGCGATAGGGTTCAGGTTCTGGCGGGTTACGTAGTACATGGCGTAACCGATATAGGCACTGATAAATAAGCGAATTCTCCAGCGCTTATATTGCTTTGCAATTTCTTGAGGATCGGTTATTTTTTCCGCTGCGTCAGGCAACGGTTTAAACCAATCAATAAACTTCCGTAGCATTCAAGTCTCCTATTTTTTTGATTGATAATACGAACATCCTTACTTCACTATTATAACACATTTCCACGCCGATTTTTAGAAGAAAATTATAACTATTTTATTCTCCTTTTTTACTAACGCGGAAGGAATTTTTCCCTATTAAAACCCCGGCCTTTAAAAAGGCCGGGGTTTTAAACAAGTTTTAATTTTTATTACAGTGCGGCGTTAGCCGGCGGCACAAACTCAATGCCTTTCGCGTTCGCCATTGCCTGGTATTTTTCTACCACATGTTTGATTACGTCCGCTTTATCCGTGCCAACAACCATTTTCTTTACCTGTACGTTGATTTCGTTTTCGGCAGCTTTGGTCAGCTGTTTGCCGTACAGATATTTCATCGTAGCCATACGGATGCGGTCAATGCGGGTTTTTTTAAGCAGGCGCGCTTCAATCACTCGCAAGTCCGCACGGCCCACCGGATATTTGGCCATAATGCCATCCAACGCAGAGGTAATCAATTTATTGATTTCTTCTTCCGGTTTGCCCAAAGCACGCGCTTTGACAATGCTGTTGTACAAGGGCTCTATTTCCGCGCGGAAAGTTTCGTAAGTCAACGGGTTGCCCGTAGCCAAACGGGGGTTTTCCGGCAAGCGGTCATACAGTTTGTACATCATATCCAACCGGTAGAGATCTAAAGCCGTTTTATCGCTTACGCCCATCATGGTCTGTTCCAAGCTGGTCAAATCAATGCGATAGCGGCTCATGAGTCCGTTTCCCAGGTCTTCCACCACCTTTTGCAAAGAAGCGTCGTCTTTGGCCACTCCCAAATTAGGGTTATTAGTAATGGCGGATTCCACTTCCTGGCGCAATTCGGTATAGCTTAAGACTTTCGGTTTTTTGGTAGTCCAAATTTTCACTTGGTCTTTCAAGTCTTTCGTAATCAGTTTTTTGTTCCAGGCGGTAGCCAGCGCCGTGGCTACTAACGGCAGGGACAGCCCGTAAATGGCGCCTTCCGTAGCAGTCAAACCAGGCAGCAAGGCCAATTGGTCAGAGAACATACCATACAAGATGGTGCCCATACCCGTCAAGCGGGCCAACACATAAATCATAGATACAGCAGCTTTTTGTCCGGCGTTTTCGGGGCGGTTTAAGGCCATGGCCTGTTCCTGGTTGGCCAAGTTGGCAAAACCTAACCCGGCAATAGCCCACAGAGCGCTGCGCGTATAGATATCCAGCCCCGGCAAGATGGACAGCCCACCGGCACCTACGGCAATCAAGCTGGACAGACCAATTAACGCCTTATCGGTAATCAACCCTTGGCCCATCGCCTTGGCACCCAGTTTGCGCCCCAAGAATACCGTCAGGTACACGGCAAAGAAAGAGGCCAACATAGCTTGTTCCGGCTTTGCAAATACGTCTTTCAACACCGTACCCGGGCCGGAGTTAAACACCATGCCGCCAAAGTGATACAACCCTACACGGCCCGCCATTTGCACCAAATACTGTTTAAAGAAAGCTTTGGTTTTCATACCGATAGTCGGTTTGATTTCAGTCGGGGAAACGCCTTTTTTAGCGGCTTTTTTGTTTACTAACTGTTCTAATTCCTGTTTTTTGGTACCAGTAAAGGCAAACTTCAAGTTCTGCCAAATGCCTCTCCAGAAGCCTCCTTTTTGGCCAGCTTTTATAACCGGTTTTTCTTTGATGTTTTTGATTTTGGACATTCTCATCAAACCGGCAGAAGCCAGCGGCGCAGCACCCGCCACCCCAAACATAGCGGCCAAGGTAGCTAAACCGGTATCAATACCGAAGAGCAAGCTGGTAGCGGCGCCAACCACCGGCAGGAACAGGTAGCAATACATACCGCCGGCAGAAGCCCAAGAGTTCAGGTCAGCCACCGTAGAAGACGCGCTGACAGGATCGTTGGCAACAGCTTTGGCAATCGGGCTGTTGGTCTGTTTGATAATACCGTTACCGGCAATACCGTTAAGCAAAATACCACCGACCATGCCGTCAAAAGCGAGCATCGGGTCCAGCACACCGGCAGCGCCAAAAGCTAAGCTGGCGGCAGATACGCCCAATCCGGCGGCGGAGAGCGCCTGGCCCCAGTAGGCTGTATGTTTTAAGCCCAATTTCGTCTGCAGACCGCTGATAAACGGAGCCCAGAAAGGACCAAACTGCCCTGCGGAAGAAGGCAAGTTGGCTTCAAACGCAGAGATGTTACCAAAAATTTTGGTCGCGGCAGAAATAGCCTGACCGAAAGAACTCAAGCCTTCGGAGAAAGCCGTCAACTTCAACGCCCAATCGCCGGCTTTATCCGTAAACAGATTAAATACAATATCTTTTTTGTCGGCATTGTTGGCTATAATAGCATTCAATTCTTTCGCTACCGCGGACAACGATTCAGACACTTTTCCGCTGTTCATAAACGCGGTCTTAGCAGAAGCCAGGTCTTTAGCTACCAGGAATTGGCTCAGTTCCGGGTTTTCGGCTTTCATTTCTTTGGAAAGAATGGTACGCAAAGGAACACGCACTTCGCTAAGGAGTTCCATGGCTTCATTTTCATCCGCTTTCGCCATAGTGTTGGCAAAGCGGGGAGCCAAGTTGCGAGCGGACAACACACGGAATACCTGCTGGGTAGCCGCGTTGCCGCCTTCAATCTGCACGCCCATCAAGCCTCTGACGGAACCAGAGGGGGAACGCAACAACAAAGAACCATTGGAATCAATCACAAAGGTTTCAGAATCTAATTTTCCGACATTCAAAAAGGCTTTTTTCGTAGATTCGGAATCAAATACAAACTTAACTTCGTAATCCTGAGGGAAAAAGGCGCCGGGAGCACTTTCCAGGCTGGCCGGATAGGAAACTTCCATCCCTTTAATGCTGGCTTCCTGCGCGGCGCGGTTGGCTTTTGCAGCCGCACGGCGGTCCGCTCTGCTGCGGAAGAATTGCGCAGCTCTGGTAAAGAAAGAGGGAGTTTCAATAGCTTTGATTTCAAAAGCGGGGTCAAAGCTGGCTTCCAGCGTAGCCAAAACATCCTGCTGCGCTTTTTCATTAAGTCTTTTATTATTGGCAGCTAATTTCTCTAATTCCGGTTTAGCGGAATCTACCCACATTTGCTGGAATACCGGATTGTCCAACGTGGGGGCTTTGCCGTATTCCTGGATATATTTGCGTTCTGCTTTTTCCAACCCATATTGCAGGCCCTGGGAAACCTGTTTGGTATACGAAACATTCGCATAGCGGCTGTTTACCCGGGCAATATGGGCACTGATGGCGGATTGCTGCTGTCGTTCAAAAGCGGCCACAGCAGCTTCGTTGTAAGAGGAAGAACCCACAACCGGAGATTCTCCGATAAAAAGGTCCTCTACCTGCAAATCGGCAAAATCCAGCGACAAATCCGCCGGCAAAATGGGGGCTGCCGCCATAGGAGCTACTTTTTTGGATTCATTTTTAGCGGAAGAAGCCAACGGGTCTTCAATAATTTTGCCTTTGTTTTGATTTAAATCCAACCACTTAAGCGTAGCTTCTGGGGAAGGATCCACGTGAATAATGTTCAGCTTGTTCCACGCGCTGAGCAAGCGGCCTACTTTTTCAGCCGTTTGTTCATTTTCAAAAAGCTTGGCAGGCTGCTGGGCCGCCATATCGCCCAAATTAGCCAACGAAAGCTTGGCATTCATCGCCAACAAAGAGTGCGCAAGCACTACATGAGTAATGGGTTTTAAAGCTTTGGGAACGCTGTCATACATTGATAATATACGGGCCGCATCAGAGGAGGAAAGGCTGGATAATTTATTCTCTTCAGCCGGAGCAAAAAAGCCAAGGTTCGCCGCAGCCGCCATGGCTTTGGCCCAAGAGTTTAACATTTCTTGGTTCTTGGAAGAGGGAGACAAAAGTTCTTCCAACGAAGAGAAAGAAGGCATATTGGCCAAATTGGCTTGTTCCGCTGCTAAAGTGCGGCGGTAAAATTCCAGCGCTTCGGCAGCCTGTTTGGCCCCTATCGGGAAACCGCGTTCCACCGTAACGGAGGGAAGAACATTTAATAATAAAAATTCTTTGGCGGAGTCGGAACGCTTTACATTAAAAATCTGATGATAGATTTTTTTAGCGTCCTGCTCGGTTAAATTGGCGTTGGCCGCCAATTCACGAATTTCTTTAATATTTAAAACGGGAATTTGGCTGTTAATCTGCGCCGCTAAGCGTTTGGTGGCTTCATCATCAAAAACTGTTGCGGAAGAAACCGCCGGATTCACAGCCGGAACGGGGGCCGCCGCATTCGGCACACGCCCGGCAGGAGGAACAATTACCTGTTTATAAGGCGGTTTAGCAAATTGGGTGCGTACTTTGGGCAAATACTTAATGCCTGCACCGGCAGCATTTTTAGCTGCGTTAGGAAGCGCCTGTTGGGCGGCTTCTGCACTGCCTTTTGTTAAGGCTTTACCTGCGCCCTTAATAATCTTATTAGATTGGGCCAAGGAAGGTGTTACGCTTCCGAAAACCAGCGATATGCTCAGTAATAGAGCTATCAGTTTTTGCATACGGTTGTCTCCACTTAGTACTGGAATCTTATACGGCTTTATACCCTAATGCTAACACAAAATCGTTTCAGCAACAAGGGCCAAAAGGCCCATTTAATAAGTGGGACCTCTTGACCCTTTGGTATGTGCTTAAAACGGGGGGTAAAAGCCGTTTCCTTTTTAATTGTAACATAAAAAAGACGCTTGTGCGAAAAGCGCCTTTTGTGAACAATTATCGCCGAAGAGAAATTACCAATCGGCGTCTTTCCCTAATGAGGAAACGGGCAGGCTTTCCCCAAACGTAAACGACCGCGGGTATTCGTGCACCGTCAGCCGGCGGGCTAGATAGGTGCGGATAATACCCAAATGTTCCGGCGTGTAGCCTTCATTTAATACAATAAACGCTTTCAAGCGTTCTCCTTCGTCGGGGCGCATCAAACGCACGCGGCAGGCTTTTACCGCCGGGTGGGAAGCCAATACCTTTTCCACCCGTTTGGGATACACATTCACGCCCGCCACCTGGACACAATCGTCGGTACGCCCCAGCGGCAGGAGAAAACGTCCTTTTTGCAGGCTTACATAGTCGGGCAGCTCCTGCCATTGGGGCTGGGAAAGCCGGCGAATACGGGGAAGCACTGGGCTTTGGGAGGAGATTTCCCAAAACGGAAAAATTTCAAACGGGTCCTGCCCCCGGTGCCGGTATGCAATGGCGCCGGTTTCGCTGGCGCCGTAAATCTCGGTAAACCGAGAAACCCCCGCCGCGTACAAAGCTTGGATAATTTCCGGTTTGCACGGAGCCGTGGACGAAAGGGCTTCCACCCTCCGCGGAAAAGTATTTTTCATCCGTGTCCAATAGTTCCAAAATAAAGGAAAGCCGACGATCAAATCCCCGGAACGCAGGATTTTATCCCACGGCTGCGTAGGCAGTGCCGGCAACGCCAAAACGGGAACGCGCAAAGCGTGCGGCAGCGTAACCGTAAACGAAAACCCATACAAATGGCAGGAAGGCACCAAAGACACTACGCGCTTGGTGTTTTTAAACAATTTGGCTACGCCAAAGGCCTCTTCTTCCATCATCTCCAGGGAGTGGACACAGGGTTTTGGCTCTCCGGTGGTTCCGGAAGTAAAAAAAGTAACGCGCCGCTTTTGCACAAAGGAAGCGAAGGCATAATCGGACATTAAGTCCAAAGAAGAAAACTCCCGCGGCTCATAATTAAATAGCGCCGCCGCTTTTTGGAAAGCCGCCTCCCGCACCTCCTGTGGAACCCGGGAGAAAAAATCTTCTTCTTCATCCGGTTCCAAAACAGCCAGCACATCCAAACGGCGGCGGGCTGCCTCGGTGCGGAAAATATCGGAAATCATACGTTTGACATCATTTTTATTAAGCATAGTCTTTCCTTCCGTCCAATATTCAAACACCGCCCAACCTTTATTTGGTCCGGTTTTTTTCTATATACTCCGCCAACGACCCTAAGGTATTAAATACAGCCCGGCTGTTGCGGACGTTTTCAATAGATACCCCATAGTTATCCTGCAGCAGGGCAATCAGTTCCACGGCATCTATGCTGTCCAAAAAGAAGCCTTCTTCCGAAAACAAAGCATCTTCCGGCCCCAGTTTGGACACATCTACACCGTTGGGAGAAATATGCCGGGCGATTAGTTGTTTGAGTTCTTCAATAACAGGTTGTTTCATCTGGTCAATCCTCCGCCAACATATACCGCTGGGAACAATCTTGCGGGCGCAAATTTTAGACAAATATGTTTGTAAACTTACGCCAAATAAAATAAAATTTATATTATACAAGCGTACCAAAAACAACGCTTCCGGAGCAAGCAAAACCTTGCCTGTTTTTTGCTTATTCATCCGCTTTTACGGCCCGGCCTGAGCGCCGCCAAACAAAAACCGCCCTTTTAGGCGTTTTTCGTTTTCGCCGTAGCCGTCCCCAACAAGGGCCCCGGCCAACATTTGGACCGCGTGGACGCGCCCACACCCATATTATATCGCACGCCCCGCATTTTATGAAAATACACGCACCGCATATTGCTTATAAATGGCTGATTTTTTCCGTCACGGCGATCGGGGTTTTTATGTCCACGCTAGACGGCGGAATTGTAAACATCGCCCTGCCCGTAATGGCGCGGGATTTAAACGCCGGGCTGGAGCGTATCCAGTGGGTGGTAAGTATTTATTTGCTGACCACCACCTGCTTTTTGCCCGTTTTCGGCAAATTATCCGATATGTACAGCCGCAAATACCTGTATCTGACGGGTTTTTTGCTTTTTGGATTAGGCTCGCTGCTGGCGGCTTTTTCGGAAAGTTTAAGCTGGATGATTTTCTCGCGCATTGTGCAAGGCTTGGGCGCCAGCGCGATGATTTCCAACTGCCAGGCCATTATTGCCAAAGCCTTCCGCGGCAAGGACCGCGGGCGCGCCTTGGGCGGCATTGGGGCAATGGTGGCCATTGGTTTTTTGGCAGGCCCGGCGGTAGGGGGGATTTTAATCCAACACTGGGGCTGGCAGTCGGTATTTTGGATTAACGTGCCCATCAGCGCGCTGGGTATTTGGCGCGGGATACAAATTATTCCTTTATTTAAATCCCACCAG
>CASFTM010000020.1 GCA_949297775.1 uncultured bacterium | reverse complement strand
CTTTTAAAGCTTCAAAACCGGGGCGTATTCAGAGTAGGTTAAACGGGGCAATCCCCCTCACACAATACGTATTTTCCCCACTGTATCAAAAAAAAAAAAACAAGTCAAGGGGTATCAAAAAAATAAAAGCTAAACATAAAAAAATGGTCAATTAAAGTATATTTTGATATAATATGTCAAGGGATTTTTTATGAACAGGGAAGAAATACTTATTAACAATTTTTATGCTGTACAGAATTCCCTGTCCGCCGTGTGCCAAAAAAGTGGGCGAGAACCAAAAGAAATCACCCTGTTGGCTGTTACTAAATACGCCCAAGACCAAGATGTTTTAACACTTTTACAAAAAGGGTTGATTAAGCACATTGGGGAGTCCCGTGTGCAACAGGCTTTGGCCCGCTGGACCAGCCCGGTTTTTGCATCGTTTAACACCGTCAAACACTTCATTGGACATTTGCAAAAAAACAAAGCGGCTAAAGCCGCGCAATTATTTGATTTTGTAGACTCGCTGGACGATTTACATACTGCCCAAGCATTATCCAAAGCCGTGCCGTCGGGCAAAACTTTGCGGGTATTGGTGCAGGTAAAATTAACGGACAAAGAAACCCAGTCCGGCCTGCCGCTTGACCAAGCCCGCCGCCTGGTACAAACGCTTAAGGAATTGCCCGGCCTGAAAGTATGCGGCTATATGGCTATTGCTCCGCAAGGAGCGCCGAAGGAACAGTTACACCAGCTGTTCCGCACGCTGAAGCAAGCGTTTGACGCGGATTTCCCCGCCGGGAAAGAAAGATATCTTTCCCTGGGAATGAGTGAAGATTTTGAAATAGCAGTGGAAGAAGGGTCTTCCCTGCCCAGAATAGGCAGCAAATTGTTTGCCGAACATTTGGAGGGTTTATGATTATAAAAGTCCGTTTAATCCCCACTGCAGGACGCAACGAAGTAATCAGCCGGATTGGCAGCGTACTGCGCGTAAAAATTAAAAATAAAAAAGTGGACGATGATCCCGCAAACGCACTGATGAAAACATTCCTGGCGGACTTTTTTAACGTAAAAGAAGACAGTATTATTATTGTAAAGGGCGCCAAAGGCAAAGAAAAAACGGTGGAAGTGCGCGACAAAAGTGAAGAAGAACTGCGCAAAATTATGGATTCCATTCCGTAGGATTTGGTCTGTTATGCATAAAACCCCGGTTTTCCAAATGAAAACCGGGGTTTTATTATGATAAACCGCTTATTTGACAATCGTCCAGCGCGTGTAAGTGGAACCCGTTGTATCCGTTTTGGCCCCCAGGGCAGAACAAATTTTGCGGGCATATTCAAAATTAGACGAACCGCTGGGAGAATTTGTACCGCACACAATGCTGGCTCCGCCCGCGGCCATATTTTCGGCACTGCGGTACGCCAGCAAATAGGGTTTCTTTTTGGAATACGCTGCCATAGATATCCCGGACCAACTATAATTAAAATTTTTGCTCTGCGGAACTTTCACATCCAACTGAGATACATCCGTAGCATAGGAGCCGTTGGACATATAGTAGACTTCCTGCGCATTTTGCAAACTGCGCAAAACAGCAAGCGGTTCGGCCGCGCGGGATTTTTCCACCGCCAACTCGTATTTGGGCAACCCAACTGCCGCCAGAATACCGATAATTAAAACGACCACTAACAGCTCTATTAGCGTAAATCCGGCGTTTCTCCCCGCCGGGTAGGTTTTTTGATAAATTTTGGTCATAGCCAAAATTTATCAAAAAAAAAAAACAAATCAAGTCCAGACCCTTGGATCCCCACTCTATGCCCGTTAGCACGACCGGTTGATCCACACTATTTTTGAAATGTCGCGCCCTAACATACCCACCACGCTGCAGATATAAACAAAACGGCCTCCCGTTGATAGCGGAGGCCTTTTTCAGTAAATTTATTTTATCAATTAAGGCATAGTGTAGGTACGTACACAACCTTCTTGAGAGGAGGCTAATGTGGCATGGAAAAGTTTCTTACAATAATCTCCGGCATTTTTTTCAAACAGAACGCCCATGCATGTCCGTTCTAAACAGACAATATTATCCGTTTCTCCATTGTTTAAACGAATGGCGTAAATAGCAAAACCTGCCCCCTTATATGTTCCAGTTAAACGACCCACGTAGATTCCTTTATTTCCATATGTATCATTGAGAATTTGCAAAGACCAATCCCCATTGGATCGGGTATCAAGAGAAGCGCTCAACCATTTTTCATTTTCCGTCCAACCTTTCATATCTACGTCTAACTGGTCAAATCTGCTTGCATATGTACCATTGGCCAGATAATACGCTTGATACGCCTGCCCAAAAGATTTTAAAACGGCTAATGCCTGCGCAGCGCGGGATTTTTCCACCGCTTTGGTATACTGCGGCAACGCTACCGCCGCCAAAATACCGATGATTAAAACCACTACTAACAGCTCTATTAGCGTAAATCCGGCATTTTTATACGCCTGGAATGATTTTTGATAAATTTTGCTCATAGCCAAAATTTATCAAAAAAAAAAAACAAATCAACCCCTTTGCCGAGGGTAGACACGCTATACCCGTTACTACAACAAACTGGGTCATACTGTTTTCGCCATGCATGCCGCGCCCGGCCCGCAAATAACGCCCCGAACCTTTGGTCCGGGGCGTTTTTATAAAATCCCGATATGGTTAGCTAAAACCCGTTAATCCAGTACAATCGGCAATTTCCCTTTGGCGGGGGCGTCCCCCAGCAGGATTTTCGCCGCCATTTCGGCTGTGTACTGCGTAGGGCCGTACAACGCCAGCACCGTTTGCGCCTGCGGGTAGCGCGCAATTTCGTACGGGTTCAGCAAAGACACCAACGCCACCGGCTGATTGTTTTCCTGCGCGGTCTGCAGGAGTTTTTGCACCAGGGCAAATTGTTTTTCGTCCATTACGCTCGTGCGGGATGTACCCAGCACCACCGCATCGGCCCCGGCCATACAGGCGCGCACCGCGGCTTCGGTGTTTTCCTGCGGCGTGCGCGGAGCAAACACGGAGCGGACCGTTTTGCCGCGGTTTTGCATATAATCGGTAAACGCTTTGACTTGCGTACTGAAAATACCGTCCGCAAAGAAGGCCGCACAGACCGTCTGCTTGTCCGCGCCCAACGGGATGAGTTTTTGCGTATCGCGCACCAGCGTTACGCCGGCTTCCGCCGCGCGGCGGGAAGCCTCGTCAAAGCCGGTATCTTCGGCAGGGGTGGGGCGTTTTTTGTCAAACAGGCCCAGCCGGGCTTTTAAATCCAGCACTTTTTGGGCCGACTCGCGGATGTGTTCGGCCGACACTTCCGGCTGGCCCGAAGCCACCGTATCAGCCACATAATCCGCCGCGCGTTTGGGCAAGGTGCGGGCGGTTTTGACGTCCTGGGCGTCGCCGCTTAGCAACAACACATTGTTGCCCGCCTGATAGGTGCGGCGCACGATTTCTTCCACGCTGACGTCCTTCACGGCGCCCATATCCAATCCGTCGGTAACAATCAGCCCTTGAAAGCCCATCTTTTGGCGCAGGATATCCTGCAAGATTTTAGTGGAAAACATTGCCGAATTTTCCGCGTCCACCTGCGGGTATACCACGTGCGCGCTCATCACGCCCGTCACGCCCGCGTCTACCGGCACCTGGAAGGCGGAAATGTGCGTCTGCCACAGGTCATCGGCCGGCATATCGGTAACCGGCTGGGCGTAGTGGGAATCCACCGCCGTATCCCCGTGGCCCGGGAAATGCTTCACAAAAGACGGCACGCCGTTTGCTTCCAGCGCGCGCACCGCCGCGGCGGAAAACTTGCCCACCTGGGCGGCGTTATCCCCAAACGAGCGCGTTTGGATAATCGGGTTCTGCGGGTTGGAGTTGACGTCCGTCACCGGGCCCAAGGCCGTGTTGGCGCCGGCGAGCAAAATTTCGCGCGCCTGGGCGGCATACATATCGGACACCACCTGCTCGTCCCCGCTGGCAGCTAAAAGCATATTGGACGGCATTTGCTTGAAACCCATATACATCGGAGAGGTTACTGTTCCGCCTTCGTAGTCAATCGCCAGCAAAAGCGGGATTTTATGCGGGCTTTTGGCGGCCCATTTGTTTAAATCGCGGATGGTTTTAAGCAGTTTTTTGCGTTGTTTGGCGATAAAGCGCTTTTGGTTCTTGGCCGTCAGCTTGGGCTGGACAAGCAGCCCTTCTTTAGCCTTGATAAAGAACCCCGTCACTTCGCCATTTATAACGGCTTTTTTAAACGGCTTTTGCTGCCCGATGAGCACGCGGGGCATAATCGTCTGCCCGACTTGTTCACGCAGGGATAAATCCTCCACTTTCGGCGCGTTTGCCGCCCATACGGGCGCCGCACCTAAAAGCAAGAGCGATAGAAAAAACAATTTTTTCATAAAGCAATTCCCTCGGTATAATTTGACGTCTTACCCATTTATTGTATACAAAAAAAACCCCGCTGGAAAGCGGGGCTTTTAAAACAAAGCACGAACTATTTGAGCAAGTTCGTCAGGCTAAAAGAAGCGGCTTCTTCTTTCATCTTGGCGATGACTTCCTCCACCGGCAAAGCGGGCGTATTTTCGCCGCCTTTTAAGCGGATGGTCAGCTTGCCTTCGGCCGCTTCCTTGGCGCCGATAATGGCGGTGTAGGGTATGCGCTGCATATGCGCTTCGCGGATTTTTAAGCCCAGCTTTTCGGGCCGCACGTCCAGTTCCGGGCGCAGGCCGGCTTCGCGCATTTTGGCAAACACTTCTTTGGCAAACGGAATTTGGTCGTCCGTCAGCGTCAAGAGTTTAATCTGCACCGGGGCCAGCCACAGCGGGAACCACCCGGCAAAGTGCTCAATCAGTACGCCCGTAAAGCGTTCAATGGAGCCGAACATCGCCCGGTGCACCATAATCGGGCGCTGGCGGCCTTCGGACGCAACAAACTCCAGGTCAAAACGCTGGGGCAGGTTGAAGTCAAACTGGATGGTGGACAGCTGCCACAGACGGCCGATAGCGTCCATCACTTTGATATCAATTTTCGGCCCGTAGAAAGCCGCTTCGCCGGCGTGCGTGGTGTACGGAATATGATTGGCTTCCAGCACGTGTTTTAACGCGTTTTCGGCGCGCTCCCAGTCTTTTACGTCGCCGGTGAAATGTTCCGGGTGTTCCGGGTCGCGCGTGGAAAGTTCCACGGCGTATTTTTCAAAGCCGAACGTTTTGAAAATGTGCATTGCAAATTCAAAACATTGTTTGACTTCGTCCTCCACCTGTTCGGGCGTGCAGAAAATGTGCGCGTCGTCCTGCGTAAACCCGCGCACGCGCAAGAGCCCGTGCAGCGCGCCGGAACGTTCGTAGCGGTACACCGTGCCCAGCTCGGAGAGGCGCAGGGGCAGGTCGCGGTAGCTTCTTAAGTGGGTTTTGTAAATTTCCACATGGAAGGGGCAGTTCATCGGTTTAATTTGGTATTTTTCGCCGTCCACTTCCATCGGGTGGAACATGCTTTCCGAATAAAAACCCGCGTGCCCGCTGACTTCAAACAAGTGCAGCCGCGCAATGTGCGGGCTGACCACCAAATCGTAGCCGCGTTTTAAGTTTTGGTCTTTGATCCAATCTTCCAAAATTTTGCGCAGCATTCCGCCTTTGGGGTGCATTAAAATCAGGCCGGGGCCCACATTGTCGTTAATGCTAAAAAGGTCCAGCTCCGGGCCGAGTTTGCGGTGGTCGCGCTTGGCGGCTTCTTCCTGCTGCTTGATGTAGGCGTTCAGTTCGTCCTTGGTGTCAAAGCACAGGCCGTAAATGCGCTGGAGCATGGGGCGCTTTTCGTCCCCGCGCCAATAAGCGCCGGCAATCGCCGTCAATTTAAAGCTGTTTACTTTGCCCGTGTGTTCCACGTGCGGGCCGCGGCACAGGTCGGCATAGTCGCCGTTGGTGTAAACGGTAATGGTGCCGTCTTCCAATTCCTCCAACAGTTCCAGCTTATACGTTTCGCCGCGCTTGGTAAAAAATTCTTTCGCTTCGGCCTTGCTCATCTCTTTGCGTTCAAAAGGCTGGCGTTCCTTGATGATTTCTTTCATCTTGGTTTCAATGGCCTTTAAATCTTCGGGGGTGAACTGGTGGGGGCAATCAAAATCGTAATAAAATCCGTTTTCAATAGCCGGGCCGATACCGAGCTTCGTACCGGGGAATAACTGCTGCACCGCTTGCGCCATTACGTGCGCGCACGAGTGGCGCTTGGTTTCTAGTTGCGTGTTTTCCATATAGTTTGCGCTATGACCCTGCCGGCCACCACGACCGGGCCAGGAATCAAAGGTCCTTATATTAAGATATAATATTATATCAAATTGATAACCCACGGAACGACTATGAATGCCTTAAAAAAGTATCTTTTTCCCCCTTTTAAAAACGATTGGAAACTGCTTTTAACCCTCTCTATCCCCGCTCTGTTATTGTGCTTATTCGGCTTGAACCAGCTGGGGCGGCTGACGGCGGCAAATTTTTTGGCGGCGGAAAGCGTAAAACTCGCGTGTGAATTTTTATTTTTGGGGGCGGCGCTGTCGCTTCTTAATCTGCTGGGCCTTAAAAACAAATGGCTTACGGCCTTGCTGGCGTTTATCTACTATTTAACTTTAACCGCCGATTTGGTGCTTTTGTGGTATTTTAAAGAGCGTTTTGGTGCCAAATACTTAGATACGATGGAAGGCGGCGATTATGCCTTCCTGACCGATTGGCGCGTTCTTTCGTATTTTGCCGTTTTAGCGGTATTTTGCATTTGGGCGGTGCGGCGCTATTTTGTGCCCGCGCCGCGCAAAACCGCCCTGCACCGCGGGGCCGTTTGCGTGGCGGGGCTCTTTTTGCTTTATGCGTGCAATCCGCTTAAACTGCTGCCTGCGCCGAATGATTTTTACACCTCGTATTTAATTCCGCCTTCCCCCGTCTATACCTTAAACGCCCTGCTGGCTAAGCACCCGTCCGCGCGGCTGGACAAAAAGTTACCCCCCGAGTTGGAACAGCTGGCGGAACAATACAATGTGTTTTCCGCCAAAAATACGGGCGCCGGCAAAAAATATACGCGCGTGATTTTAATTGCGTCCGAATCGCTTTCCAACAAATACCTGCACCGCTTCAACCCCAATATCCCCCCGCAGGCCAGCCGCCCGCTGGACGAACTGATGGAAAAATATCCCTCCGCTTCGCTCCAACACGTAACGCTTTCCACCCTGTACGGACTGACGGTTATTTTTACGTCGCATCCATACGCGGAATTGTCGTTTGAAAACGGCTACCCCGTTTCCCTGGTCAAAGAACTCAAAAAGAACGGCTTTCATACGGCGTTTTTGCGCGGCGCGGACGAAACGTATATGGACGAACACCTGCTTTTTAAACAAGCGGGGTTTGACGAAGTCATCGGCGCCACCTATTTTGAAACCCGCCCCGAATATAAGGACTATGTGGACTGGTGGGGGCTGACCGACCGCAAACTGTTTGATTATGCCGCCGAATATTTGAAAGAACACCAACAGGAACCGCTGTTTTTGACGCTTTTAACGGTGGACTCCCACGTGCCGCTGGGCCGATTAGACTATTTGGGCCAAGAATACGAAGAAATTGACGAAGAATTTTACGACGTACCCACCCTGCCGCGCGCGTTTGCGCGCTTTGGGCAGGACGTAAAACGCTTCCTTGCCAAGTTGGACGAACAGGGCTTGTTTGACGAAAACACGCTGGTCCTCATTACGCCGGACCACCCGTCCTATTCCAACACGCCCACCAACAAGCTCTTTAAACCCTACCGGCCCGAGTTTGACAACCTGCCCTTTGTCATTATTACCCGTACCCCGGTGGAAAAGCCGCTTGCGCAAAGCGCGCTGGTTTCCCAGCTGGATATTGCCCCCACCGTGCTGGATTTGCTGAATATACAACCGCCCAAGGCTTTCTTCGGGCACAGCCTGTTTGATACGTCCGCCCGCCGAAGCGTGTTTGACATCAAGGAAGATTATGCCGTTGTAACGACCGACGGCGGCACCCGCGTGTTGAAACTGAATTCCCAAAACCCGCAGGACCGGGCGCTCATCGGGCTGATGACGTCTTTCCCGCAGCAGTAAGCCGCCAAAACGCCCCTATTTAAAGCCCGCCCACCGGCGGGCTTTTTGTGCGCGTTACGCGGCAAACACCCCCAAACCATACCCCCTTTTGGCGCTCCGTTTGGCCGCACGCCCGAAACGACGGGAAATATGCTAAAATAATTGATGTATTTCTATTCTTAACCGGAGGATGTAACCTATGGAAACGACTGCCCAAGGCGGCGGAATGTTCTTCTGGCTGCTGTTAATGGTATTTGCCTTTATCGTCATCTTTATGCCGGCGCGCTCCCAAAAGAAACGCGAACAGGAACTGATGGCCAAAGTCAATGCCCTGCAAAAAGGCGACCAGGTGATTATTCCCGGCGGAATCATCGGCACCGTGGCCGGTTTTAAGGACAACGCGATTGAAGTCAAAATCGCCGAGAACGTAAAACTGACCGTGCTGAAAACCGCCATCGTAGGACTTGCCAAAGATATGCTACCTGCTGCGCAAGAAGGAGGCGCCAAATAATGTCTAACAAGTTAGCCGTAAAATGGGGACTTATCATCGCCATTTTGCTGGGGTCTTTGTATTTAATTTACCCCAATTACAAGTGGTACTCTAAACCCCTTGCCGAGCGTGAAAAATTGGACACGCTGGGCGAACGCCCCAAAAGAATGCTCAACCTGGGGTTGGACTTAAGAGGCGGCTCCAGCCTGCTCTTGGAGCTGGACGTTTCCAAATTAAGCGCCAAAGAACCGCTTAACGAAGCAATGGCCCGCGCGGTGGAAATTATCCGCAACCGCATTGACCAATACGGCCTGGCCGAAACCCAAATCACCCGCCAGGGCGACAAATGGATTATGGTGCAGCTGCCGGGCGTTTCCAACCCGCAACGCGCGGAAGAACTCATCGGCAAAACCGCCATGTTGGAATTCCGCATCGTCAAAAACGATACCACCGCCGCCCAAAAAGCGTTGGAAAAAATTGAAACGACCGAAAAACCGTTTGACGAAAACGGCGTTTTAATCCCCTCTATTACCAAACTTGTGCCGCAGGGCTACCAAATTATGCGCAACAAAGACGGCGGCTACAGCGTGGTAACCGATACGGCTTCCGTAACCGGGGCCGACCTGGAAAACGCCCGCGTTGTGATGATGGGCGAAAACGGCTACCCCGAAGTATCCTTCAGCTTTAACGCCGAAGGCAGCCGCAAATTTGGGCAATTAACGGGCGCCAACATCGGCAAGCAGCTGGCTATCGTATTGGACAACACCGTCCAGTCCGCGCCGGTTGTGCAGTCCCGCATTACCAAAGACGGCCGCATCTCCGGCACCTTCACGCCGGAAGAAGCCCGCTCGCTGGCCATTGTGTTAAAAGCCGGCGCGCTGCCCGCCCCCGTCAAGGTAATTGAAAAGAAAACCATCGGCCCGACCTTGGGCGAAGACTCCATTAAATCCGGTCTGTCGGCTTCGTTCTACGCGTTGGTAGTAATTCTGCTGTTTATGCTTATTTACTACAAAGCCGCCGGTTTTATTGCGGATATCGCCCTCTTGCTCAACTTCGTGTTTACGGTTGCCATTATGAGCTATTTCTCCGCCACGCTTACGCTGCCCGGCATTGCGGGTATGATCCTTTCGCTGGCGATGGCTATTGACGCCAACGTGCTGATTATTGAACGCATGCGCGAAGAAAAACTGCTGGGCAAACCGGTGTACGAAATCATCAACTTGGGTTACGACAAAGCCTGGTCCGCCATTTTTGACTCCAACATCACCACCATCATCGTAGGTGCGTGCTTGCTGCAGTTTGGCACCGGCCCCGTCAAAGGGTTCGCCGTTACGCTGATTATCGGCCTGACGGTCAGCTTGTTTACCGCCGTGTTCATCACGCGCGCCATTTACGAGCTGGTCCTTACCTCTAATACCAAGGAGATCAGTTTATGATGTTAAAGTTACTTCCCAAAACAAACATTGATTTCCTTAAATACAGAAAAGCCTACTACACGCTGTTTGCGCTGGTGCTCATTGGCGGCGTGATTTGTTTCTTTACGAAAGGATTCAATATGGGCATTGATTTTACCGGCGGCACGATGGTGCAGGTAAAATTTGACGCCCCCATAGAAATGGGCGCCATCCGCGAAGCGCTCTCCGCCACGGGCGCCGAGTCCGAACTGCAATCGTTCGGGGACAACTCTTTCGCCATCAGCGAAAAAAGCACCTCCAGCGAAGTGGGCGTCGTACAGGCCCGCATCGAAAAAGCCCTGGATACGCTTGACGTGCCTTATACGGTACTGATGACGAACTCCGTGGGCCCGGCCGTCGGCGAAAATATGACCGAACGCGCCCTGTGGTCTATCTTGCTCTCGCTCGTGTTCATCATCATCTATGTGGCGTTTCGCTTCAGCAACATTTTGTGGGGCGTTTCGGGCGTGATTGCCCTGTTCCACGACTTGTTTGTGATGCTGGTTGCGTTCTCGCTTACGCAGCGCGAAATTGACCTGGTGGTCGTAGCGGCCTTCCTGACGGTGGCCGGCTTTTCCATCAACGACACCATCGTCATTTTTGACCGTATGCGCGAAAACATCCACCTGCACCCGAAAATGAAATTCGGCGAGCTTATCAACCTCTCCATCAACGAAACGCTCTCCCGCACCATTATTACCACCCTTACGGTAATTTTTGCGGTAGTGATTTTGTACGCATTCGGCGGGGAAGTGATCAACTCGTTTGCGTTTGCCATGCTGGTGGGCTGTCTTTCCGGCGTATACAGCACCATTGCGCTCACCACGCCTTTGGTGTACACGTGGAGCCACGGCGAAATGAACGACGGCAGCCAGTTTAATAAAACGGCTGTCAAACAAACGGCCGCAGTTAAACGCGAAGAAGTAGCAGCGGAAGGTTATGCGCCTAAAAAGACCGTAACCAAAATCAAACGCACGCGCCGTAACAGAAAATAGTTTCATACCGGCGGGGCCTTTTAGCAAGGTCCCGCCGGACGTTTTACACAGCCGTCTGGAAAGTTCCGGGCTTCTATGTAAACCGTTTAAGGAAAGCTTATGCGTAAAATAAAACGCTTTAAAATTTCTTCCCGCCAACGCGAAATTTTGCGCAAACTCTTGCGCGAACTGCCGCTGTTGCGCCGCGCCGGTTTTGCCAGCGAGGCACAGGTAACGGCGTTTATTTTAGACATTTTTAAATTGCTGGACCCGGGTGTGGTGTACGAATTTAACCAAGATGCCCATTGGGAGCTGGACGAACAAAGCATTATCCACAAAGAAATGTTCAGCGCCTGCGCCGTTACGCTGGGCGCCCGGCTGGACCCGTTTTTGGACAACATCCAAAACGAGGACCGCAAAACCGCGGCGATGATTATCATTTTGGAATTTTTAAAAAGTGCTGTTTCCTTTGTGGCGGACCTGGTGAAAGAACAGGCCGAAAAGGAGGAATGCGAAACACTGGATTTGCAGTTTGTCAGTCTTCCCCCCTTTGGGGCAGCCGCAGCCCCCAAGCTATTGCGCGAAGCCGTAAAGCTGGAACAGCCGCTCGCCCAAAAGGCGCTGCCCGTTATTTTGCAGAAACTCAGTGCGGAGAAAATTGAGCTTACCGCTTCTGCGGAAGGGACTTTGTCCCCCCGTATCAGCACGGTATTTTTGGTGCCGTGGCAAAAAAACCGCAAAAAAGGAAAAAAATAATGTTTAAACCTACTTCGCTGGAAAAGAAAAAGATTTCCTGGAAACACGTCATAGGCTCTACCTTGGCCTATTGGTATACGGTATTTTTAGGTTGGACCACCCGCATTTATTGGTTCAAATCCGAAGAGGCGCTGCGGTTTGAAAAAGAAGGCCAAAATTATATTTTTGCAGTTTGGCACAACCAACAGCTTTTCTTATTATACCCCTACCGCGGGCAGAAAATCTGCGCGCTGATTAGTTTAAGCGACGACGGGGAATACATCGCCCGCTGTTTACCCAAATTCGGGATGAAAGCTGTGCGCGGCAGCACCACCCGCGGCGGCGTGAGGGCGCTTATCAAATTAAAAAACATTGCCGAAGCCGGCTACCACCCGATGCTGACGCCGGACGGCCCCCGCGGCCCCATTTACAAAGTGCAGCACGGCATTTTGTTTTTGGCTCTTAAAACTGGCCTGCCCATTGTGCCGGTAGGCACGGCATTAAGCCATAAAATAAAAGTAGGTTCGTGGGACAAAATGCGCGTTCCTCTGCCCTTTGGCAAGACGGCGCTTACCTACGGCAAAGCCGTGTACGTACGCTCGGACGCAGAAATGGAAGCCGCCGCCGCAGAGCTGGAAAAACAACTCAACTGGGCGACGGACCAATCGGAACTGTTTATTAACCACCAACATTTTGACAGCACAAAAGCATAAACTTGAAAACAAACAGCCCCTCGGGTTACTGCGAGGGGCTGTTAATTGCGAATCTTCTGATTAGTTAAGCTTATATTGAGGTCCGTTTCCGGTTCTCCAATAAGTTCCATTCATAATCGTCTTACAATAGGAACCTTCCTGTCCGGCAAAAGTTAATCCGCTTGCCGTACGTTCCATACAAATTATTTTTCCGGCATCGTTACTGGAGCTGTTATACACCATATAGAACCCGGCCCCTTGGTACGCCCCGCTAATGCGGCCTACATATACACCCGTCCAATACGGATTAATTTGCAGGCTCCACTCCCCGTTGGATTTCGTATCCGTTGCGCCGGAATACCACTTGGTACTTCCGGTCCAATTAATGTCCAAATCCAAGTCGTCTATTTTTTGGGCGTACGTCCCATTTGCCATATAATACACTTGCTGAGCGTCGTAAAACGAACGCAACAGCGCAAGCGCTTGGGAAGAACGGGATTTTTCCACCGCTTTGGTATATTGAGGCAACGCTACCGCCGCCAGGATACCAATGATTAAAACCACTACTAACAGCTCTATTAGCGTAAATCCGGCAGTTTTCTCCGTCGGATAGTTTTTTTGATAAATTTTGGTCATAGTCAAAATTTATCAAAAAAAAAAAACAAATCAAGGGCCAGGAGGCTGGCCTCCCAACTCTATGCCCGTTAACACGAGTGCTTGGGCCACACTGCTTCCGAAATATCGCACCCTTACGCAACGGCACCGCGCCGGTGCTCCCCTTTCTTTGCCCGTTAGCACGATTGTTTTTATCTGTACTTTTTTGGGCACAAAAAAGTACCAAAAAATGTGGGGCCCGGGGAGCCATAAAATACATATTTCGGGCGGGCGTTTATAACTCGCGCAGGTTCCCCGCGCTCAAACAGATAAAACGCCTTTTTCGCCCGAAAGCGTATTTTATAAGCGGCTCTAAAGGGCCCCAAAACAACAACGGCAAAAAAGGAAGTCGTTTCCGCTTGTGTCGTTGCTGTGGTTGCTGTGGTCGTTGTTTCCGCTTTTGCTTTTGCCGTGGCCGTGGCCGTTGCCGTTGCTGTTGCCGTTTAACCGCCCCTTTTGTCCCGTCTTTAAAAAGCGTTTTAAACGGATTAGGAATTTTATTTGTTTGAGCGCGGGGAACCGCGCGAGTTGTAAAATTCCCCGCTTAAAACTGCTTTTTATGGGACCCTGGGGCGGGCGCTTTTTGGTACTTTTTCCCGCCGGAAAAAGTACAATAAATAATTTCCCGCTTGGAAGTGATTTTTATGGGGCCCTGGCCCCCTTGCCGGGGGCAGGCACTCTATCCCCGTTAACGCGACTAATGGAGCCACACTGTTTGCGCAAAGTCGCGCCCTTACGCCACAGCCAGAGCCTGGCCTCCCTTTCCTTTGCCCGTTCACGCGATTAATAGAGCCACACCATTTCCGCACTGTCGCGCTCTTACGCAACGGCCTCGAGCCGGTGCTCCCTTCTCTTTCCCCGTTAACGCGACTAATGGAGCTACACTGTTTTCGCAAAATCGCGCCCTAAACGTAACCGGGCCAGAGCCGGGCTTCCCTTCTTTGCTACTTTTTCTGCTGCCAGTAAGCTCCCCCTCGCCCGCACAGCCCACGCCAAACCGCCCCGGGTAATTTGCCCGGGGCGGTTTTTAGTTACCACATAACACGGTTATTTGCGTTTAGCCGCCTTCTTGGTCGTTGGCTTACGGCCCAAAAGGGCCTTTTTGGCGGGCTTGGCGGCTTTCCGGACCGATTTCACGGTCTGCGCCTTGCGGCTCGTTTTAGCCGTCTTTTTGGCAGAAACACCCGCTTTTTTGGTTTTGCTTCCCGCGTGTTTGGCGGATTTGGAAGCGGCCTGTTTTTTATGACCGGCTTTTTTTGCCAATTTCGCCGCGAATTCAGCCCACCCTTCCAAAGCCAAGGGCAAGACTTCGTCCATATGTTTGACGGGGATGAGCGTCATCTCTTTGCGCACGCGTTGCGGCACTTCGGAAACGTCTTTTTCGTTCGTGTGCGGGTAGAGGATGGTTTTTACCCCTTCGCGGTAAGCAGCCAGGAATTTTTCCTTAATGCCGCCCACTGGCAGGACGCGGCCCGTGATGGTTACTTCGCCCGTCATAGCCAGGTGCTTTTTAACGGGCAGGCCCGTAAGCAGGCTGGTTAAAGCGGTGGTAATCACGCTTCCGGCGGAAGGGCCGTCTTTCGGTACGGCGCCTTCGGGGAAGTGGACGTGAAAGTCCGTCTTGTCAAAATCCACTCCTTCGCCATAGCCGCGGCTGCGGGCATAGGTCAGGGCGGCGCGGACGGATTCTTTCATCACATTGCCCAGCATACCCGTCAAAATCAGCTGTCCTTTACCGGGCAGTTTGGTGGCTTCTATGGACAGGGTTTCCCCTCCCACGCTCGTCCACGCTAACCCCGTGGCAATACCCACGCCGTTTTCTTCGGTGGCAAAGTTGGAATACTTCGGCACGCCCAAAAATTCGTGCAGGTTTTCCCGCGTGACGGTTACTTTTTTGGCGCCTTCCACAATCATTTTGGAGGCTTTGCGGCACAGGGAGCCGATTTCGCGCTCCAGGTTGCGCACGCCCGCTTCGCGCACGTAGTCGCGCATCAAGAGGGCTACGGCGTCGCGGGATACTTCCAGCTGGCCTTCTTTCAAACCGTGGATTTTCATTTGTTTGGGCAGAAGGTATTTGTCCACAATGTCGTGTTTTTCGTATTCGGTGTAACCGTCGAAATCAATAATTTCCAGGCGGTCCCGCAGCGTCGTGGGAATGTTCGCCAGCGAGTTGGCGGTTGTGATAAACATCACCTTGGAAACATCGTACGGCACGTCCAAAAAGTGGTCGGTAAATTCCTTGTTCTGCTCCGGGTCCAGCAGTTCCAGCAGGGCTGCCGCAGGGTCACCGCGCCAGTCCGAACCCATCTTGTCAATTTCGTCCAGCAAAAACACCGGGTTGGAGCTTTTGGCTTTGCTGATACCCTGGATGATGCGCCCCGGCATAGAGCCGATATACGTGCGGCGGTGGCCGCGGATTTCGCTTTCGTCGCGCACTCCGCCTAAAGACATACGCACAAATTTCCGCCCGATCGCCCGCGCAATGGATTTAGCCAAAGACGTTTTCCCCACGCCCGGCGCGCCCGCAAAGCACAGCACCGGCCCGCGCAGGGTGTTGGTCAGCTTGCTTACCGCCAGGTATTCCAAAATGCGTTCTTTGGGTTTTTCCAGGCCGAAATGGTCCTCGTCCAAAATTTTTTTGGCTTCTTTCAGGTCCAGTACGTCCTCGGTGGTTTTGTTCCACGGCATATTCACCAGCCAATCCAAATACGTGCGAGATACCGTGGCTTCCGGCGAAAACGGAGCCATTTTGGCCAAGCGGTCCAATTCTTTTTCGGCCGCTTCTTTGGCGTGCGGCGGCAGGCCGTTCTTTTTGATTTTGGCGCGCAGTCCGTCCAGCTCTTTTTGAAAGTCGTCCTTTTGGCTTAATTCTTTTTGAATGGCCTTCATCTGCTCATTCAAATAGTATTCTTTTTGGTTTTTCTCAATCTGCGCGCGGACTTTGGAGTGGATTTTTTCTTCCAACCCCAAAATTTCCACTTCGCTGGTGATGAGCTTTAAGATTTTTTCCAAGCGGTCTTTAATATGCACCGCTTCCAAAATTTCCTGGCGCTGGGCGGCTTTTACCAGCATATTGGAAGCCACCGTATCCGCCAGTTTGGAAGGGTCGCTAATTTGCCGCAGGAAGGAAACCCCTTCCACCGCAATCCGGTGCGACACGCGGGCATAATGGTCAAATTCGTCCAGCACCTTGCGCATCAACGCCTGCACCACCGGGGAGTCGTCCTCTTCTTCTTCAATATATTCCACCGTGGCAAACCACGAGCCGGCAACGTCGTTCATCTCCAAATTGGTCACCCGCGCCCGGGCCAAGCCCTGCAGGAAAATCTTCATAGAGCCGTCGGGCATTTTTAAGTTCTGGGTGATTTGGGCAATCACGCCGAAATGGTAAATATCGGAAGCTTTGGGATCTTCAATTTCGGCATGCTTTTGCGAAACCGCCAAAATATATTTTTCGGGCGTATTCAAAGCGAGTTCCACCGCGGCGATGGATTTTTCGCGGTCTACCGAAAGCGGAAGCGACATCCCGGGAAACATCACTACGTCCCGTATGGCCACCGCCGGAACTACTGTCGGCAAGGAAAGCGTTGTCTTTTTGATTTCTTCTGTCATATATCCCCCTTTTACTGGGTAAATCGTCTAAGGGAGCCGCCTGGCGCAAGGCCGCGGCTCCGTGTTTGATAAATTGTAGCAAATTGTTTTAAAATTAGCAAATGTTTTGCAAGTCTGCTAGTTTTGAAAAGATATTCAAAACTGCATAAAAATCCCCGCTGAAGCGGGGTAAAAGAACCGGGGTGATAGATTAGGGGAGCTTCCAAGCTGTGCCAATATCCGGCAAGGTATAATTGCCTGTTCCCCCCAGGCTTTTGCAAAGGGATTCATTCGTGGAGCAAAACCGTTGGTCGGGATAAGCAGAGTTAGACAAATATTGCACATAATAAATTCTTTCGGCAGAATTGCCAATAGCTACGCTTATCCGCGCATTTTGACTGCTGGTATCACTAATATAATTCCCGGCTCTCAGCAAATCCAACAGAGTTCCATCCGAAAATTTGACATACCCTGTATCACTTTCTGAGCCAGCCAAACTTACTCCTGACGGATAGGATATATCCAAATCTTCTATCTTAGGGGTATACCGTCCATTAGCCATCCAATAGGATTCTTCAGCATTAGCCAAGGCCTTTACAAACGGTGTCCATCTCATTAACCGGGTCTTTTTGACGGCTTGCTCATATCTTGGCAGCGCCACCGCCGCCAAGATGCCAATGATTAAAACCACTACTAACAGCTCTATTAGCGTAAATCCGGCGTTTTTCCCCGCCGGGAAGGATTTTTGATAAATTTTGCTCATAGCCAAAATTTATCAAAAAAAAAAAACAAATCAAGGGCCAGCGGCTGGGCCCCTCTCTATGTCCGTTAACACGATTAATGGAGGAACACGGTTTTCCCACACGGGTTTAGCACTGCCGCCGCCGGCACAACACCCGCAAAAAAGGAACGGGCCGTCCGCCCGTTCCTTTTAAATTCCGACGTTTACCCCGTTATTTTTTCAACGGGAGCACTTCGTCAATCAGGCCGTATTCTTTGGCTTCCTGCGCAGACATATAATAGTTGCGTTCGCTGTCGCGGCGGATTTTTTCTTTATCCTGCCCCGTGTGTTTTGCCAAGATATCCAGCAAGTGTTCTTTATTGTCGCGCAATTCTTTGGATTCAATTTCAATATCCGTCACTTGTCCGGAAATACCGCCGCCCCAAATCAAGGGCTGGTGAATCATAATGCGCGCGTGGGGCAAGGCGTAGCGCTTGCCCTTGGAGCCCGCCGCCAGCAACACGGCGCCAAAGCTCATCGCCTGGCCCATGCAAATCGTGGTGATAGGGGCTTTGATAAACTGCATGGTATCGTAGATCGCCAGGCCGGCCGTTACCAACCCGCCGGGGGAATTGATGTAGAGGTTAATTTCCCGGCTGGAGTCGTCCGCGTCCAAGTACAAAAGCTGGGCGATAATCATATTCGCGCTGGCGGTATCCACTTCGCCTTCGCGTCCGCCGACAAAGATGATGCGGTCTTTGAGCAAGCGGGAAAAAATGTCGTAACCGACGTTCTTTTCAATAATAGTAGGTATAATCATATGGTTACATTGTAGTATATTTTTGCGCGCTGTATCGCCGGGACCTATAAAAAGCTAGGTCCTTTTTTTATTTTTTTTAGGTCCAAAGACCCCTGTTTTTTGGGCGGTTGATGTATTATGATATCTAAGACAGATGTACCAAACCACCGGAGGAATGTATGAACCTAAAGAAACTTTTTGCGTTGTTTGCCGTAATGGCGTTTTCCACTGCTGCGTTTGCGGGCAATTCATCCAGCAACAGTGCCTTGATTGAACAGTCCGTCAACACCGCCGCCGAAGCCGTGGACGAAGAAGAAGTGGACCCGCAAATCCTAAAAAACACCCAGCAGGCGCTTACGATGGGGCTGATGGTGTTTGACGCGCACCGCGATTTAAATTCTATGACCGAAGCCGACAAAGCCATCGAGCAGGCACTGGAAAAACAAATCCCGGGCATTTTAAACAAAATCCAGAACTCCTCCGACGAGATCTATGAAGAACTGGAACCGGCCTTGGACAATTTAACCGACCTGTTGTTAAAGAACCAATCCGTCTACCCGGCTTCGTCCGTAGACAAACAAACCGGCGTATATATGACGATGATTACCGCTTTCGTCTACGCGCAGGGCAAAGGGTTGCTGTTGGGCAAAACGGTGCAGGTACTCAGCGCCGAATTGCAAGCCGCGATGAGCCAGCAACAATAAATAAACTGCTTCTGACACATTCTAAAAGGCCTAGGAAAATTCTAGGCCTTTTGTCTGTATATATCTAGGTCCAAAGGCCCTTTACGCAACATAGAAAATCATTTAGAGTATGGGTAAGAAGCCGTAAAAGAAGTTCATGTCGTATCATATCAACGAGGTAATAAATGAAAAACACGAAGTGCTTCCTAAGCATTCTAGTCATAGCTTCTCTCGCTCTTCCCTCTTTTGCTCAGAACAATCCAGCCGAAGAGCCCAATCATCTCGGTGCCAAATTGTCAGCCGCCATACAGCGCGCCGCACAAAAAGCGTTAAAACAAAAACAAAATGCCGGCAGGCTGGATATCGGGGGTGAACCTGCCAGCGGCCCGTTCTTTATCGCTATCTCCAGCAAAAACGGTCAAAACGGAGAACCGGAAACCCAATATTTCTACATCCGTTCCGCCAGCTCCTGTGAAACAAACGGCGGAGAACCTGCCTGCGACTGTTATGAAGAAATTGATGTAGCCGTTTTCAACCAGGCCAAACAACTATGGGAACAAGATAAACAAGCCCACAACGGCCGCGCCGTACGCTCTCTGCACGACTATTATAACCAGGTGCAAAAAGCTATCAGCGCCAACCGCTGCGTCCGCTGCGGCGATAAAGTCCGCCCCGGGCAGCACTGCAAAGCCGCCGATTATAACGCCCTTTGCACAGCCCGCTTGGAAGGAGAAACCTCCGCGTCCACCAGCCACAACCCGTATTTTAAAGGCGGGGATCCGCATAACGCCGCTAACTACGAAAAGTGCCGCCTCTGTGGGGAACCGATAACGGATGAAAATCTGCACCGTAAATGCCCCAAAGATCAGGACGTATACTGCACGCCGGCTACCGCTTCTGAAGAAAAATCCGCAGTTTGCTTCCGCTGTGGGGAACCGATAACGGACGAAAACCTGAACCGCAAATGCCCTAAAGATGTGGACGCCTACTGCACGCCGGCTGTTAAATCCGACGCCAAAACCGTTACTTGCTACCGCTGCGGAAAAAGCTTCCGTGCCGGGCAACACTGCAAAGCCGCCGGTTACAACGCTTTCTGCGCCGCCACCCCCGAACAGGAACGCGCCTTGCAGCAAGCCGCCCAAGAAGCCCAACAGGCCGACGACAGCGTCTGCCCCAAATGCGGCAAACAATACACCCTGGACGAACGCTACCACGATGTAGCACACAATTGCAAAAAATAACCACCGGGATATGTTTCAAAAGGCCTATTTTAAAATAGGCCTTTTTTGTAATAAAAAATAGGCCCAAAGACCCTTTCCAATAACATACAATTTAATTACACTGGAAATAAGGAATACTGTTTGTATATTAGTTACGGCAGCACCCTTAAATTGACGGAGGAATCCATGAAAAAATTTGTACAAACTGCCTCTATTTTAGCCGCTGTAATGTTCGCTGTACCGGCCTTTGCCCAGGTGCGGCACGTGTATCCGCTTTCAGAAGAAGAGCAAAAAGAAATTTCCGCCACGGTAGAACGGGCGATTGTCCAATCGGCCCGGGCCGCGCGGAAAGCGCAGCAGCTCCTGCAGCAAAAAGCGGACGCGCCGCAGGATAAGCCCACCCTTTCGGCTCCTCGCCTTCAGGCCGCTCAGAAAATATGGAAATTTGACAAAAAAATAAATAACGGAAAGCCCCTGCACACCGTCCAGTACTATTACAATTTGCTGGAAAAAGAAATTCCGTCTTGCTCCGCCGATTCTACGATACAAGCGGTTCCTTGCACAACCGAAGACGGCGCTGTGGAATATTGCATTTTCTGCGGGGAAGCTATTACGGAACTAAACCAAAAATGTCCTACCCAAGAAGTGTTGATGTGCCGGACCACCTGCCCGGAATGCGGCAAAGACTTGCGCAACCCCAAAAATCTTTCGCCGGATGGCAAGCACCACTGCCGCTTTAAACTGCACTTAAAACCCGTCGCACCCAAAACGCCCGAACAGGCCAATACTCAAAATTAAAAATTTCCCCGCCTTCCCGGCGGGGTTTTTTATGTATAGGGGTTCCCCTGCAGAAAAAATTATCCAATGCACCAAAAAAAGGTACAATAATGTTTTGCTGTCCGCCCCGTACCCCAATTTCTGCGGACCAGACGAGAGGAACTTATGATTCAAAGAAATGCCGAAGAAAAAGAAAAAATTAAAGAAATT
>CASFTM010000019.1 GCA_949297775.1 uncultured bacterium | reverse complement strand
TATTATTTTTTCAACCCAATAGCAATAATTGATTTTTTTAAAAAGCATTTTTGCATATTATTTTAAAAATCATTATTTTTTAAGTATTTTTATTTTTAATATCATTTTTACAAAAAACAAAGTCATTGCTATTTTTATAAACTTTTACTACAAACATTTTAAAGATGATTCCTTTCATAGGTGGGCTAAATGGGAGGGAAATGGGTATTTTTGGCTCTTATGTAAAGGGAGTTAGGAAGTATTTAGCTATAAAAAGGGCCCGGCGGGCTGGTTTTTCTGTTTATTACACATCAAAACCGTTCAAAAAGGAGTTTTCCCCTTTGATTTTAGCCAAAATGCCCCCTATTTACGCTTTTTTGCAAGTTACTTGGCACTTATCCATTAAATTTTCTAAATAACGCAGGCGGATGGGTCAAGCTTGTTAACAAAGAGCCGGGAACCAGGGGCTTTGTTTGTCCGGGCTGGCGGGTTTGTGTGAAACCCGGTATGACTTAAAAAAGATTACTTGTAAAATGGGCTTGCCGCGCCGGATACCCGGCGGCGTAAAACGAACGAATATTATTATTTAAGTCTTTGCGGCAGGCGGAAGGACACATAAAGCGGGCACGGGGATTAGCCATAAACGGGCGGACGGCATAAAGAACTGATATTGCGGCAAAAATCTTTGCCGCCCCCGATCAGCCGCAAGCCGCTTGGGCGGCTGACCGGGGATTAGGCCGGCACAAGGCGAAAACCGGCCCTAGAGAGCCTGCCCGGCGGTGCCAACGCCGCCGGGCAAGCGGTTATTTCATATCAACGGCATCGGTCAGGAAACAAGAGAGCTTGCCTGCCGAACCGGAACCGGTAACAGTGTAATAGGCGCGCAGATAGCGCTTGGCGCCGTTGGGCATAACCATAGCGAACAGGTTTTGTACCTGGTTCAAGTCTGCCTGGGCAAACGTAGCCGAAAGGAGTTCTTCCGCACCCGAAAAGGCTTCGTTCTCATCGGTTTGCAAAGACACTTTCAGCTGGGTTACCCCCGCAAAGGCTTCATCCACGCGGCACACGGCAAACAACGCACCGGGCACGGCGTTTCCGGCGGCGCCCAGGTCAATCACGTTGGCGGATGCGGCGGAGGCCGTTACGGCCTGTTTATCAGACATCATGGCATTTTGGTCAAGTAACATAGTTCCTCCTATTTCACCACCGCTTCGGTATCGGTGATAGCGTCGCAGATGTGGACCGGGATTTCGTTGAACGTCATCAGCGGGCGGGACGTAATCTGGTCCGGCGTGTACTGAACGTTGGTGCGGTTGCTGGTCAGTTTTCTAAGGGCGGCCTTGACGGTGCGGTTCATATACCACACGGGCTTGCCCATAGACAGGCTTTGGATGCGTTCTTCCAGCTCGCACATTTGGTCAATCAGGTCGGACGGAACGTTTTTGACGTCAATGTTGCAAATACGCCCGGCGTAGCGCCAATCCTGCACGGCCAGGCCCAGTTTCCATTCAAAGTACTCCTTGTAGGCCGGGTATTCGTTGCCGTCGGCGTCAATGTGGTTGACGAGGCCGTGGTCCACGCGCTGGATGCCGGCTTTAGAGCCTTTGGGGAAGAAGGTAAACACTTTGTCCGTATCCCACACCACGAGATAGATGGAGGAGTTTTGTCCTTCCGTATCGCCGCCGGCGTCAATAACGTTGCGGGAGCTTTCGGCGCCGTCCAATTCGCAGTAGCGCGCGGCCAAACCGGTAAAGCGTTCGGGGTGTTCGCCCACGTTGCCGTAGATGAGGTTGGACGCCATCGTGTTGGACATACCGGCGATAATCGCGCGGGACTGGCCCGTGCGCACGGCTTCCACGTGGCCGCCTTTTTCGGCCACCAGTTTGTCCACCACGGAATAGGCCGACAGCGTGCCGTACGATTCCACCACTACTTTGGTGGTGGCTTTGGCGGGTTCAATGCCCTGGTAGGCGCGGCGCCAAGTGCCTTCCGGAATGCCGGTGCGCACGGCGTATTCGTGCCCGCTGTCTAGCGAGCTTTCGGTTACCAGCGCGTCGGCGATGATATCGTTGGACTGGCTTAAAACCTCGGCGATAGCCAGCTCCTGGCCGGACGGGTCAAACTGTTTGGCGTAATCTACCAAGCTGTAATGTTTATCAGCAATAATTGCCATTTGATTCTCCTTTAATTATTTTTTCCGTACAACGCCTCGGCGAAGGTTTTATCCTGCGGGGCGGACGGTTTTCCGCCGGGCATACAGTCTTCGCTGATTGCTTTGCCAATCTCGTTAAAGGTACGGACGATAACGGGATGGTTCCCCAGCCCCGTGGCTTGCAAGAGCTCGCGCAGTTCCGGGCCGCCAAAAGCGTCCGCGGCGCGCACGGCGAGCGCGACGGCTTCGCCGCAGCGGGGACCGTAAAACGCTTTGGTCTGTTCGGCCCAGCGCTGCACGATTTGGCGTTTTTCTTCTTCGCTCTGCTGCGCGCCGGTGCGGGCGTAGCGGGCTTCCAGGTCCACGAGTTTCTGCACTTGTTCGGACGTAAGGCCCAGTTCGCGCGCGGTGTTTTTCAGTTCGTCCAGCGCGCCTTCGGGCAAGGCAACATCTTGGGGCAGTTTTACATCTGCATAAGCCTCCGGGTCCGGGGCGGGGTCCGTCCGGTTGGGTTCCGGGTCCGGCGTATTTGCGGCGGCCGGCTCCGGGCTAAGGGCAGGGGTTTCCTGCTCGGACGGGGCGTTTAAATCGGTCGGTTGCTGCGGGGCGGTTTGCGCTTGCGCCAAGGGTTGCTGCAAGGCGGCCTGTGGGGCCGCGGATTCGGTTGGATTCATTAGTTCAGTTCCTCCGTTAAGCGGTTAATCTCGTTTTGTTCGGACTGCACCTGCGAGCGGTATTCCCCCCGCATTTGTGCGTAAGCGGCAGGGGCGGCCTCTTCTATTTCCGCCAGCAAAAACAGCCCGATGCTCTGCTGCCCGCAATGGAATGCGGTAGCATAGGGGTCCCCCGGTACAAAGCCGTGTTGGTGGATTTGGGCGGCTTGTAAAATGCGCCACAGCAAGCGGCGGCCTTGTACGGTTTTTAAGACGGCCTGCAAATCGCAGGCGTTGCGTTTTTTAAGTTGTTTTTCGTTCATAAGGTGGGGAGGGAGCCCGTCCTTTCGGCGGGGCGGGCTCCCCGTCCGCGCAGCGTTCGCTTATGTAGACGCCTGCGGCGGAACCTAAAGGGTAGGCGGGAAACGCCTGGCCGGCCAACCGTTTCCCGCTCTGTGCCGGGCCGTACCGCTTATGAAGACGCGCCACGGGCACAGCTTTGTTTTTACTTGTCCGGAAGGGAAGCCGCTTGAGGGGCGGACGTATCGGCGGCGGCCGACGCGTTTTTCGGCTGGACAGCTTGCACCAGGAGTGCGGCCTGCCGGCGCTGCGTGCGGAGCTGTTCGGTTTCCTGGGCGTTTCGCAGCAGGGCCGGGGCGACGCCCAGGGTGTTGAGGCCTTCTTCCAAGGCGCGGTCGTAGTCAATGCGGTCCAGCACGTCGGGGCGGGCGGACGCCAAAGAAGCGGCGTAGTTAAGCCCCTGGACTAAAGCCGCCAGGCCTGCGGCTTTTTGCGCTTGGGCAATCATAGACACATATTCCACTTTCATTTCCAAGCCTTGTATGCTTTGCGGCGGCTCGGGCAAAAGCCCTTGGCGCACCAGCAGATTAAACGCGCGGTCAATCAGCGGGTCCAACAGTTCGTTTTTCAAACGTTCCAGCACGGGACCCAACACCAGGAGTTTTTCCTGGTGGCGTTCGGCCACTTCGGCGGCGGTCATATTGGAGTAATTTTGGGTGGAGAGCATCAAAAATACATCGGCAAAGAACTGGGCGCGGATGGTATCGCGCACGCTTTGGATGGACGCCTCCAGCGATTTCAAATCCGGCTGTACCTGGTAGGCGGGTTTGACAGCGGCGTCGGTGGTGCCGTTGTAGCGGGTAATGCCGCCGGGCAGCAGGTTCACTTCCCCCTGCACGTTAGACGACACCATCATCGGCGGATTGGTGCTTTTATCCAGCGCAACGAGTTTTGTTTTCTGCATTTTTTGCAGCATTTTCACATCGCCCAAGCACTTCCAGCCGGGGCCGCGTCCGTAGGTGTCGGAAGCGTTTTTCACTTCCCAGCGGGCGGCGATGACGGGGAATTCGCGGTACCCGCTTTGGCGCAGCAGGTGCCCGTTTTCCGTTAAATATACGGACGCATAGGGCATATGCGCCCGGTCCTTTTGGGCGGGATCGGCGGACGGGTTGGGCCAAATAAGGTGGATGATTTTGTGCCAGCGCAAGGCGCGGTTGTCGTCACATTCGCGCAGGACGGCGGGCGGCAGGTTTTCCGGGCCGAACGTATTTTTCATTTGTTCCGCCGTCATAAAAAATTCCCGCCCAAAACGGTCCACCCGCCCGGCGGCGTCGGTGCCCAGGCAGTATTCGCCGATGGTGAACGGGCGGCAGCGCAGGCCTTTCTGCGGGTCCTCCTCCACCAGGAAGGCCGCCGTACCGAATACGGCAATTTCCTGGTAGAAGCCGTGCAGCACGCTGTAGACGTTGCTTTTGGCAAACACGTCTTCCAGCCGTTTTTTGATTTCAAACACCCATTCCCGCGCTCCGGGCAGGTTCATCAGTTCTTCGGGCGCAAGGGTCAAGTCAAACCAACTGCGCGAAGGGCTGGTCAGTCCGCTCATCATCCCAGCGCAAAGCACTTCCACCGCCAGGCACGGGTCGGAATCCAACAGGGTTTTGTGGTCAATGCGGCGGCCTTGGTTCGGGGTTTGCCCGTCAAAAAAGCCGCGGGTAGGCGCCAGGTAGGAGGCAAGTTCTTTCCAAACGGGCGTCCAGGTGGAACGTTCGTTTTTCAGCTCCTCGTACAGGCGCAAATAATCGGTTTTTGGTTGGTTATTATTTTTCATAAGAAGAGTGGCGTGCAACAGAAACGTGCACAGGAAGGATAAATTTACTAAGATAAAAGAAAGAAGGAGGGTATAATGCTGCCGTTGATTACTATTTTGATTTTTGTAGTGTTGCTAGCCGTGCCGGGATTTTACATCATTACGCGCAAGGTGTTTCCGCATAGGAGCAAAAAGTCGGCTATGTGGATTTCCATTTTACTTACGGTATTATTGGTGGCCATATTGGCTGCGGCGCTGGCGGTCACGCCGGTGTAAAACGCAGGAGATTTATTCCGCCCGCCCCGCAAGGGCGGGTTTTTTATGTCAAAATTACCCCCGTGCGGGCGCAAAAACCCCTACAGACGCTGTACCAAACACACCAATTGTAGGAAAATAAAAGAATTTACTTCGGTAGGATTACTGCTATGTTTTTATTATAGCATAAAAAAATATATTTTGTCAAGCATTTTTTGTTTATAAAATTTTCCGTCGGGAATCCGTCCGAACGCCGTTTTCCCACAAGGCAGGGCCATGCCCGCCGCGGGGCAACATCACCGCCGGATAATAAAAAGCCTTCCGGACCGTCCGTTTTCAAACGGCCCGGAAAGAATAAACTACAGACGATATAAGGATTATTTTTGGGAAGGCAGAATGACCGTCAAATCAGCACCCAGTATTTTTTTATAGGCGCGGGTTTTCCAGCTTTCCACCAGTTTGACGTCAGACGAAGCATTAAATTTAGCCAGCACATTAGCAGGCATAGGCAAATAGCGCGCAAACGGATTATCATATACCAGATGTTTGGGCTGAACAAACGACATTACAAACGACGAACCGCCCAGCCAATGGGGGAGGTTGCTGTCTGCATGATAGGATACATGGCCAAACCCGGCATAGACAACGATTAACGCCTCCGGGTCCATCCGGCGCAGTTCCCGCAGTGTATCCATCCAAATCTGGTTGCGCAAATGAACGCCTTCAAACGAAATAGAAAATTTCTGCCCTATTGTTTCTGTGGGAAAGCTGCCCATTTCGGACCACAAAACCCCCAACATCCTATTTAAATCTTCCAGCGGTACAAGGGTCATACCCGCCTCCAAAGCGGTGCAAAACACATTGGTCCGATAACGAGATAAAAGCACCAGTTGCCCGGGGGTGGTAATCAACTTTTGTTTCACGCTGGCATTCCAATCGTTACTGGGCAAAAATTCCGTTGCCAAATAAATGCGGCGGCCGGGGTAAATGTTGGGCAGTTGGCGGAGGAGGGATTCCACTTCCTCTTCCACGCCGGGAATATTGTGCCACTCCCCGATGTAGAGCGTCTTTAGGTCTTTAGGCAAATACGACGCATAGGGAATTTTACCTTTTACGGCATGCACTTGCCGGCTGGCGGCGATTTTATTTTTATTCTTGAAGAAGATTTCCCTGTTTTTGGCTAAACGCTGCAGCGACAGCAACATCCGCCTGTCGTTTTGAGCCGCCAAATGTTTGTAAACGGCGGATTCCAGTTTGCGATCCAGGTGCGTCCTTATTAAGTCCGCCCCGTGGTTTTTAAGTATGCCAGACGGCAGGCTGATTTTCATATTCCCGGCGGTAAACGCAGTTATTTCCGTCGGGGTCGGTTTCAAAGCCGCCGGCAGCAAGTGTTTAGCCGCCTTGCCCGGCTGTGTCCACGCGCACACCGGCAATAAACAAACCAAAAGAAACGCAGTTTTTTTCATACCTAAACACCTCGCGGCACAGTCCTATTTTTGAGGTTTCACAATCACCATCATATCGGCACCCAATATTTTGTTGAAAGGAGTTTGTTTCTTCCAGTTTTCCACCAATTTCGCCTTGGCGGAAGCGTGAAACCGGGCTATATTTTCCTCGGACTCGCGGAAATAGCGGAACAAGGGATTGTTCATAGACAAATAGCTGGGCGCCGTATACACCAACACAAACGATTTGCCCCCCACCAGCGAAGGCAAATTAAAATCCCAATTATACCCCAAGTGCCCCGCCCCGGCATACACGATGATAAGTGCATCCGGGTCCGCCGCGCGCAGCGCACGCAGCCGCTTGGCCCACGCCCGGTTCCGAAAACGCATCCCTACCAAGGAAACGGCATATTCTTCATACATTTGCAAGGTGGGAAGCACCTGGGTTTCTTTCATCACTTCCCGGAAAATAGCCTGTTCTTCTTCCAACCCCACCACGGGAATACCCGCCCGCACAGCGGCATTCAGTACGCGGGATGTTGGCCGGTAAAAACCGTTTAAGCGGTCCTGTATGGCAGCGGGGGAAGTAAGGGCTTCCTCCAACGAAAAAGGTTTCTCTTCCTGCGCCGGCAAAAATTCCGTTGCCAAGTAAATGCGGCGGTTAGGATAAAGCTCCTTCAATGATACAAGTAATTTTTCCACTTCCCTGGCAATTCCAGGAACATCGTGTATTTCGCCCACGTATAAAGTGTGCAGATTTTTAGGGAGATATGTCGGGTAGGGGATATTCTTCGTAAATACCCGGCTTTCAATCGCTGCCGCAATCTGCGGGCCATTGGCGTGGAATTTTTGGTAGTTGGCGATAAATTTTTGCAAATTACGCAAAATCAGCGCATCGTTCTTCGCCGACGAGCGAAACGAAACGCCATTGTTATTTAAATGGGCCAATACCGTTGAAAGCATTAAATCTTCCCCATGCAAACGCATCAGCTGAGAAGGCAGCCGCACCCGGGCGTTTCCCACCACGAACGTAACATATTCATCCGGCACGTCCATCAAGGTGCGGATTGTTTTACCGGCAGGTTTTCCCTGGGCGTAAACATCCAACGGCAACAATACACTCAACACGGCAAGCACACAAGTTAGTTTTTTCATAATCTTCCTATTTTGTTTTTGTATTATCAGGAACAATCAACGCAAAGTCAAATCCGGTTTGTCTGCCCAACAAACGGGCATCTCCCCCCGTCCAGCGGTAAAGCAGCATGTTTTTCCCGCGGGATTCAAAAAAAGAATCATATTCCCCCCATACCAGGTGCAGTGTAGTAAAGTCCGACGGATATTCCTGCGTAATTTCCACTACATACGGGTTCTCCGAGGCAAAAAATTTGGGCAGGGACATCGGCATAATCCACGACGTATGGGCCAGCCCGGCATATACCACAAACAGTGCATCCGGGTCGGTTTTACGGATTTGAACCATTTTGGCCGCTATCGTGCGGGCCCAGCTTTTGTTGCGCTCCGTCAGCATAAAAACGCCGGAATCTTCCTCCGGGAGCATTTCCCGGGAAAATATTTTCTGCTGGGTGGGGTCTTCCAGCGGGTAGATTTCCATCTTTGCTTTGAGCAACCGCAAAAACAACTGCGGGGCATAAAAAAATTCTGCATTTTTTAACGTAGCGGGAGGTACGTCTTCCTGGCGCATTGGGCGGTAATAGGTAGCCAGGGTGTTGCGGGAGCCGGGATTCACCTCCGGCAAATCTACAAATTCGGTAAACAGCACAATGCGCCGGCCGGGGTTATCGGCTTTCAGCTGGAGCAGCAAATCCCCTACCGTTTGATGCACGGAAGGATAATGATGAATTTCCCCCAGCATGACCAAATTTTTACGTGATAAATGCGAAGCTAAATATTTGACCGTTACCGGGGAACTGATGGTCTTCAAGTTCTTTTTTCCGGCATTTTTGCGTGCTTTGAACCATATGGCCTTTTCCAACAATTCCCGGCTGAACACCAGGCTTCTGCGGTTACCTTTCAAAGAAGCAACCGTAGGGAACAAGGTCGGCGCAAATATGTGGCGGAATAACGGGTCATTGACAAACCCCCGCACGCCTTCCTGCCACACGAAAACCACCTCCCCAAAACTGGTCTCCACGGGCTTTTTAAAGGTTTCAGCCGAACGGGCCGCCAGTTGTTTGGCATAGGCTTGGCGGACGGCGTTTTGGCTTGGCTGCCCGGCGGCGGCTTTGCGCACCGTTTGGACAATATTGTCCGTTTGTCTTTTTGCGGCAGAAGCGCCGGCCGACATTACGCGCTTTGCCGGGAAATAGGGTTGAAGCTCCCGTAGAGCCCCCGTCCTCCCCCCGTGTTTAAGCTGGGCTCGCCCAACCGCCGCCTTAGCCGCGGGCAGCAGGTTTTTCTGCGCCTGCAGCGGCTGGGAAATAAATAAAAGAAAATAAACTAAACCGGCTGACAGCCAAAAATAACTTTTCATCATTTCTTTTCTCATTCAAACCACAATCTTACCGCATAGTCAAAACCCGTCTGGCGCCCAAACTGCCGCGCCTGCGCCCCCGTCCAATAGAACAGGGAATTAGGCTCATAAAACCGGAAGAACGGATGCTTAATCGTCCACACGGCACCCAATGTATTAAGGGAAAGAGATTCCCGCCAGACAAATTCCACTACAACCGGGTTTTCCGAGGCAAAAAATTTCGGCATAGCATACGGTATTATCCACGAGGTATGCATCATCCCCGCATACACGATAAACAACGCATCCGGGTCGGTTTTGCGTATTTCCGCCATTTTGGTTTCTATAATTCGGGCCCAGCTTTTGTTGCGCTCCGCCACCGCCAGCATGGATGTTGCCCCCCGCATATCCGGGCAAAGGCCTTGGTCGCGGATAAGCAAGGCACACTGGGATAGATCTTCCAGCGGGTAAATTTCAAATTTTTCCTTTAGCAGGGAAGAAAATAATTTTTCGGCATAATAAAGTTTCACCTGTGATAAATCCGGCGAAAGGGATTTCAGCCCCCCTTCTTTGAGGCTGCGATAATAAGAAAAATAAGAAACTTCTTGCCGCGCGGCAGGCGCAGCCGGAAGCGGAAAAAATTCCGTCAATAACACAATCCGGCGGTTTGGATTTTGTTTTTTAATTTCCCTCAGCAATTCGCCCACCGATTGCTGAATTTGCGCCAAAAAATGGGCCTCCCCCAAAAAAACCAATTTTTCCGCCGACAGTTTTTTAGCCAATACCGCAATCATATCTGATGAGGCATTTTGATTAATCACATTCTGCCCCTGGCTGGGCTGAGCTTTAAGCCATTGCACTCTGTTCAAGAAATTTTTAGCCCCAGCCAGCACAATCCGGTTATTTTTAATGGAAAAATGACTCGGTCGGTACAAAGGCGGGTACCAAGTGGAAAAAGCAGACATCTCCAAATTTTCTTCCCAAAGTTGTTCTATTTTATCCAGCAGGGCTTGGTTTTTTTGTTCCAACTGTTTTTCATACGCCAATACCTTGCCGGCTACCGCACGTTCCAGCCGGGCCTGTTCCGCCGAAGACGAAGCGGAAGCAGCTTCTTGCACCGCTGCACCCTGGGCAGCAATTTCCGACATACGCCGTCCTGAAACAGACACTGCAGCCGACGCCGCTTTGAAAACCGGTGCCTCGGCCTGCACAACAGGCAAAGCAGGACGGGCCGTCCGTAAAACGGGCAACAGTTGCTTCTGTGCACACAGCGGAAGAGGAAAGCAAACTGCCGCTGCACACACCGCCCACGCAAATTTTTGACAGTAATACAATTTCCTCATTTTTCAAAAAATCCTTTGGGTACCACTAACAAATAATCAAAACCGGTCTGTTTGGCTAATGTACGGGCTTCCGGCCCGGTCCAATAATGCACCGTCGTACGGGTGCGCGGCGCAAATACGGGGTCGTTTTCCGGCCACAGCGCATACAGCGGAGAGATATCGCCGGGAACCACCCAATTAAAATCCACCACCACGGGATGTTCTTTGGCGAAAAATTTTGGCAACGCATAGGGCATTTGCCACAAAAGATGGGCTTTGCCGGCGTAGACGATGAACAGGGCATCCGGGTCCGTTTTGCGGATTTCCGCCATTTTGGCTTCCGCCACGCGCGCCCAGGTTTTGTTCCGCAACCCGAGAGACAGTGCCGTTTCTTCCTCTTCCTGTACCGGTCCTTGGGCTTTTTGTACCTGGCGCAGCAAATCGGGGTCTTCCAACGGATAGATTTCTATTCCCTCTTCCAGCAAATCCTCAAACATATAGGGAGCATAACGAACCCGTTCTTCCGTCAAGCAAAAATCCGATTCGGTTATTTTCTGTATGGAATGGGAAGGAATCCTGCGGTAATAGCGGGATAAAGAAATATCTTTGGATACCGTTTGCCCAAGCAAGGGAATGAACTCTGTAAACAGCACGATGCGGCGGCGGGGGTTTTGCTGCTGTAATTCCAACACCAGTTCGCCCACATTTTCCTGAATAAGCGGGATATGGTGTTCTTCCCCCAGCATAATAAGGTTTTCCTTGGAAAGTTTTTGGGCCAGCGAACCCAGCGCGCTTTTACCCGGCAAAAGCTCTAGGCTCTTTCTGCCATGGTCCGGGCGCTGTTGAAGCGCCTTCATTTTGGCAAAATAATTTTTTGTTTCCTGCAAGACGATTTTATTGTTCTTGATGGAAAAAGCCGAAGGCACCCGCATCGGCTGATAGATATTTTTAAACTGCCATGTATTCAGGAAAGCCTCGTTTCCCTTCCACAAATGCTGGATTTGCTGCACCAGCTGCGCGTTTTGCATAACATCTTCCAGCGGCACGGAAAACAGTTCTTGCCATTGGGCCATATTCCAATTTTTTTCAAATATTCCTGCATAGCGGGATAAAGCAGGCGAGGGCTGTGCGTACGGGGTAAGCGGCTGGAAGTTACGCGGGGACTGCGCCCCGATGGCAGGCGTTTGCGGCAAAGAAGTTTCAGCCGCACGGGGCAGCATCTTTTGCGCCGTTTGCAAAGTTGTTTTTTCCAAAGCTGCTTGGGCGGCGGGGAACAAATTCTTTTGGGCATGCAAAGGCAACGCCAACAACAAAAGCATTCCAAAAAGGCTTCGTTTCATACAGCACCTCACGTATCTTAAACTCGGGGCAGGAGATTATTTCTCCTGAAAAGGCAATAACAGCATTGCGTCAAACCCGATTAACTCCGAAAAATTATCATCCCCCTTCCAAGCAACTAACTGGGGGGTGGAAACTTCCGCCAATACGGCGGGATTTTTATTTAACAAAAATCCTAAAAATCCATTTTGAAATCCGTTTCGGAACTCTACGCAAAACGGCTTTTCATCTTTCAGCATAGATGGCAAAGACTCAAAGCTGCTCTTATTAATATGAGCATTGCCAGCGTACACAAAAAATACGGCATCCGGGTATTGGCTGCGGGTCGTTTTTATCACGTAGCGGATAATGTTTTCCCAATATTTATTCCGCACCGTCATCGCCCGAAAAGCCGTATTGGAAACCGTAAAATCCAATCCACTCATTTCCTGAAATTTATGATAGGAAAACTGCAAATTTTCCAATCCGTAAATATCCATATCCAAGTTTTTTCCCTGGTTGTAGACCACATTGGAAAACTCAGGATTTTTTACAAAAAAATCTTTTGGAACCGCCTCCCCCGCCCGCCAGGAAAGAGGATATGCGTCCGGCAAAAATTCAGACAGCAAAACCATTTTCCGATTGGGAAAGGCTTTCCGGTACGCCTTTAAAAATTCTGCCGTTTTTTCCGGCAAGCCCGCCCGGTTATGCACCTCTCCCAGCATAATCAGGCGTGTCTGTTCCGGAATTTGCTCCACCAGTTGGCTGGAAGCGGAAAAAGGAACAACCTCTAAACCGGCTAAAACTGTTTCTTTTTGCTGTAAAACTTTTTCGGTATGTCTTTTAAACGCCGGGGCTATTTTTACCAGCCACTGGTTGTTTTCCAACGAAAAACGGGTATGGGTCGTCAGGAAGGGATAAATAGACAAAAACAGCCGCAGCTGCTGGGGCGTAAAGTCAAACTGCAACAGTTCAAACGCCTGCACGCGCAACATTGCCGGAACTGATTTGTCCTGCAGGAAAGATTCCACCTCTCCCAGACTGCGCAGAGTGCCAGCACTGGCGGTGTGCAAGCGGACCAGGCGGTCCAGCCGGGCCGACAAACGGTTCAACGTTTCTTGCGTTAACTGCCCCGGGGATACATAGCGTATGTGCTGCGGCGTCTGTACGGGCCCGCGGGCCGGCTGGGTAAGCAAAGGGGAAATATGGGGCAGCCGCTCCGCCGCAGGCGCAAAAACACGCGCCGCTTGTTGGGGCGCCGTCTTGCCTAGCGCGGCTTTTGCCGCAGGCGTCAGATTTTTCTGCGCGCACAGCGGCAGGGCTGCCAATAAAACCGGAAGCAGAACGAACTTTCTCATACTTATACTATAATGCTTTGCCGTCTAAAAAGACAGAGCCTTAAGACCCATTTGCCCTAGGACAAAGGGCCTATTTTCCCCTTAGGTCTACGCGTTGGGAATTTCCCGGCGGGCATTCCACGTCCGCCCCACTGGCCCGAGGCGGGGCAATCCCCACGGACACGGCAGGCCGTACCGCCGGCGGCAAGCATTTCTGGACGCGCCCCCGGCCGCCCGCCCCAAACGGCGCTGCATATCAGCGGCTAAAGGGCAGGTTTCCTTCTCTTAAGGAGGCCAATTCTTCTTTCAACGAAATTTCCGAATGCTCCGGCACTACCAGCAAATAGTCAAACCCGGTATGTTTAGCCAGTTCTTTGGCGTCTTTTCCTTTCCAATAAAAGAATGTATTTCTTAAAGGAGGATACGTCAAAAAATCGTTCGGAAGGGACCAAATGTTTGCCACCGAACTTTGGGAAAGTTTAGAACTTAAACTGAGTTCCACTACGGACGGATTTTCCTTAGCAAAAAATTTGGGCAACGCATACGGCAGCTGCCAGGAGGTGTGCCCCTGCCCGGCATATACAATAAACAGCGCATCCGGGTTCGTCTGGCGGATTTGCGCCATTTTGGCTTCTATCACGCGCGCCCACGTTTTATTACGCAGGCTACAGCCCATAGCAGTACAGGAAAAATCTTCATCCTGTTTGGCCATCAGGTCCATTTGAACACCGTCTTCCAGCGGGTATACTTCCACCCCTTCCTTTAGGAACCGGAGAAACACCTCTGCGGCGTAGGTTCCCAACAGTTCATTGTCCGTTACCGGGCGCAGCGAATGGGCGGTCATGCGGCGGTAATAGGTTTCCATCGTCTGCCCGGTGGCATGTTGGGCAGGGGCTAAATCCAAAAATTCCGTAAACAGCACCACGCGGCGGGAAGGATTTTGTTTTTTTATGACAGACACCAAATGGGCCACCACCCGCTGGAACTCGGGCACATAATGTTCCTCGCCCAGCATCACCAAGCGTTCTTTGGACAGGCGTTGGGCCAAGCGGTACACGGCATCCCAGCCCGTTTCTTTGGCTAACCGCTTTCGGGCTTGGTCCGGATACGACTGTACCCATTGCATTTTTTGGATGTAATTCTGAAGGGCTTTTAAAACCATCCGGTTATTTTCAGCCGCAAAAGCGGAATATTGTTTTATCGTAGCGAACCCCCACGAAAAAATACCATCCCTGTTAAAGTGGGGATATTGGGTTTTTAAGCGGTTAATTTGCTCAAGCGTACGGTTAAATGAGGGGTCCGGCGGCAAGGAGCTGGGCTCAAGTTCTTTTTGGCGTTGTACGAAAAAGGATAACAAACTCTGCTTCTGCGCAAAGGGATAGCGGGCATCAGCAAGTTCCGCAGCGGCAGATTGCTTTGCCGCGTTGGCTTGCAACACGGTCCGTTCCAGCTGCCACACGGCTTGAGGCGTAAGCACCTGCCGCGCGGCCGGTAATGCACGCGCCGGGCGGACAGGCAAGTTGCCGAAAGCCTGTTTAGCCGCCTGCCGGCTGGCGGAGGACACGGCTGCCGCTTGGCCCAGGGAACGGGCGGCGGGCGTCAGGTTTTTTTGCGCCTGCACCGGGGCGCCCACGCAGGCAAGCAAACTAATCAAAAGGAGAAATTTCTTCATATAGATCCTTCAATTCGCTTTTCCAAGAATAGGGCACCACCAAGGCATAATCAAAGCCGGTTTGTTTGCCCAACAAGCGGGCATTCGGCCCCTGCCAATACGCCAACATACTGCGGAAACGTTTGGCAAAAAATGGGTCGTCCTTGCCCCATACGTTGTAAATGGTATTTTTGGAGGAAGGCCGCTGGCTGGTGATGTCCACCGCGACAGGGCTTTCATTTGCAAAAAATTTAGGTAAGGAATACGGCTCCACCCACGAGGTATGCCCAACCCCAGCATACACGACAAACAGAGCGTCCGGGTTTTCTTTGCGCACTTCTTTGATTTTGGTATCAATTACCCGGGCCCAAAACTTATTACGCATTGCCACGCTTAACACATTGGTAAAATCACCGAAAGCAGCATAGTCCAACAGTTCTACCTGGGCGGCGTCTTCCAGCGGATATATTTCCACAGCACGGCGCAGCCACTTTTTAAACAACGCCGGTGCATAGGACATTTCGTCTTTCGGCAGTTTGGCAACCCGCAGCATATTCTTTTCCGCCCGGCGGTAATAGGTTTCCAGCGGCTGGGCAGACTCCGGCCGGGCGAACGCCGTTTCCACCCCCGGATACAAATCCAAAAACTCCGTAAACACCACCACGCGCCGGCCCAGATTTTGGGCTTTCAGCTCCAGCACCAGTTTGCCGACGGCATACTGAATATCTTCGTCATAATGCTGTTCACCGATAAAAACCAATTTTTCCCGGCTTAGGCGCTTTGCCAGCTCTTTTATGGCACGGCCGGAAGAAACCGTTGCCAATTCGTTTCTGCCCTGGTTGGGCCATTTTTTCAGCCATTTTATTTTTTGGAGCAAGTGTTGTTGCCCTTTTAACACCATTTCGTTATTTTTCTTGGCAAACGAGGAATAGGCTAACATCGGGCGCAGGGTGGGCAGGCGGAGATCACGCAGGAGCGGATGTTTGGCAAACTGCTGAATATGCAGATAAGTAGACGCAAAGGATTTTTCATCTTTTGGGCTCAAGGTAGCCGGCCCCCAATAGGTAGGTTCATTAAAGCCCAGGGTCATCAAAAAAGCCAGGATGCGGCGATACTCTTCTTCCAGTACTTGGTCTGGTACAACCTGCCGGGGGAATTTTCTGGCATGGTAGGGCGAATGCGCCGGCAGCGACTTTTGCACATGTTGGGTAAATCCGTCCGGCAGGCGGGCAGCCTTTCCAGCAGCCGGCGGCACCACGGCCTCGGCAGCTATTTTGCCCGACCGCGCCAGCGGATGCATGGGAATAACGTTTTTTTCTAATGCGGCCTTTACCGCGGGCGTCAGTTTTTTCTGCGCGTAAAGCGGCATAGTACCCAAAACAAGCAAACTAATCGCTACGCAGCAGCTAATCTGTTTTACTTTCATTTCTATTCTCCTTACCATTCTTCTTCCGGCACTACCACCATATAGTCAAACCCGACCTGTTTGCCCAATAAGCGGGCGTCGGGGCCTTTCCAATAATGCAATGTCTTGTCCAAACGCGGATCAAAAAAGGCTTCGTTTCTATTCCAAAGGGTATACAGGGTATTGGCGTTGCCGGGGATAGCTTCATTCAATTCCACTACTACGGGCTTTTCCTTCGCAAAAAATTTGGGCAAGGCATACGGCATCAGCCAGGAAGTGTGCCCCTGCCCGGCATATACGATAAACAGCGCGTCCGGGTCCGTTTGGCGGATTTCCGCCATTTTGGTTTCCATAATGCGGGCCCAGGTTTTGTTGCGGTAGGCATTGGCTAATAGGCTGGTTTCCGCCTCAAAATGGAAGTCCTGTTCATCATAAACCAAATCAAATAATTGCCTATCCTCCAGGGGATACACTTCTATGCCCTTTTTTATTATGCTGTCCAACGTGTGCCCGGCATAGTAGAATAGCTGGCGGTTTAAGGCCGGCTGAATATCTTTTCCCGCAAACCGCCTATAATAAGAGGGCCAATAATTTTTCTGCCCTTTTTTTTGCATAGGAGGCACTTCCAAAAATTCGGTAAACAATACTATGCGCCGGCCCGGATTTTGGGTTTTTAATTTTACGATTAACTGCTTTACCATCTGCTGTATTTCATACGAATTGTGCACTTCTCCCAGCATAATTAATTTTTCCTGGGAAAGTTTCCGCGTCAACTCCGGCAAAATGCCTGTATACAAGTGGACCATTTCGCTGCGGCCCTGATCGGGGCGGAGTTCCAGCCACGCCATTTTTTGAATAATTTTGGGTATTAACGCCAACACCATTTTATTGTTTTTTAGAGCAAACGGCGTAGGATAAGGCATCGGGGCGCATATATCGGTAAAGACCCAGTTTTTAAGATAACGCCTGTTTTTTGTGCGGAGATCTTGTATTTGCGACACTATTTGTTGGTTCTGCTGCTGATATTCCGGAGCCAACGGCTGCTTGGAACACCCTTCCATTTCTTTCCATAAACCTAACCGGCTGTTTTTATAAACTTGCACCTTGGCTTGTGCTGCCAAAGCTATTCCGCCAGAAGACGCCTTAGCCGCCTGACCGGCCACCGCCCGCAGCAGTGTTTTTTCAAACGCGGGTTTTACCGGCTGTTGATGGGCGGCGTTCGCCGCCGTTTGGCCCAATACGCGCCCAGCCGTCTGATTGCTCAGTGCGGTCTCGGCGGCATTTTTCCCAAGCGCGGCCTTAACTGCGGGCAACAGGTTTTTCTGCGCGTGCAACGAAACGGCCGGGGAAAAGCCGCTTAGCAAAAAAATACAAATAAAACCAAGTTGTTTTTTCATATTACTCCGGTACCACCAACGCATAATCAAACCCTGTCTGCCGGCCCAATAACCTAGCATCCGGTCCGCTCCAGAAGGACAGCCCTTTCGTATTAAAAAAGGGGTGTTCCAAACTCCATACTACATCCAGCGTATTCAACCCGGAAGGATACGAAGCGGTAATTTCCACTACGGTTGATAATTCATTTGCAAAAAATTTAGGCAAAGACTGCGGCATAATCCACGAGGTATGCGCTATGCCGGCATACACCACAAACAAAGCGTCCGGGGCAGTCTTGCGGATTTCCGCCATTTTAGTTTCCATCGTGCGGGCCCAGCTTTTATTGCGCGACACCAACGCCAAGGCCGACACTTCCGAAAAGTGTAAAGTTGGCTCTTCCTTCTTCATCAAACGCCACAGGGTTCTGTCTTCCAGCGGGTATACTTCAAAATTATCTTCTAGCAAATATTGGAACATTTCGGTTGCATAATCCAGCCGGCCCGCCGACTGCGCTTCCTCCAGCTCAAGCGGTGCGGAAGGGGTCTCTTCCGGCCGGCGGTAATACGAGAAAAAGGTGTCTCCCCGCGTGTTTTTAATTTCCGTGCCGGGTATATCCACAAATTCGGTAAACAGCACAATGCGCCGGCCCGGGTTCTGTTCCCGCAAGGCGTACAAAAGCTGTGCTACCCCCTGCTGGACGGGAGCCATAAAATGGATTTCCCCCAAAAAGACTAAATTGTTTTTGGCTAAGTCTTTTGCCAGCTGGTTGATGGCTTCCCCTCCATACGGAATACTTTTCAGGGCATCTTGGCCTTGCCCGGGGCGTTTGCGCAGCCATTTGGCTTTTTCAAAGAAATGTGTCCCGCCAGAAAGCACGAGTTGATTATTTTTCCAAGCGAACCAAGACAACTCTTTAAACGGTTCAGAGGCGATATTCAACACCTCCGAATGTAAAAATTCTTCATTTTTCAGCCATGTATCATTAATTTTGCGCAAAACTGCCGCCTGTGCTTTGGCAAATTTTTGGGATTGTTTGCGGGAATGTTTTTTCAACTGTTTAAGAACGCTCTTTTCCACAGAGGCAGCCAGTTGTTTGTCTGTCACAGCCAGCGGCCGTACCGCTGGAAGTTGCAGGCGGAAGGAAGCGGCTTGCGCCGCGGTGTTGTGAGCGGCGTTTAAAACAGGAGGTTGGGCCGCCTGCCCTGAAACAGCACGCCCGGGCGCCCGCCGCACTTGTGCGGCAACGGTCGTTTGCCCAAATGTTCTAGCAAGTGCCGTCCCAACGGACTGCGGAGCAAGAGCCGCTCCTGGGGCATTTTTTCCAAATGCGGCCTTGGCGGCGGGCAGCAAGTTTTTCTGCGCACACAGCGGCATAGCCAGGCATAATCCGCCCAACACACTGCTAAGGCATTTCAACAATAAATTCACGATTCCTTTCCTCCCGGGCTGCAGAATTTTCCGGTATGACAAGCAAATAATCAAACCCGGTATTTTTAGAAAACAGTTCCGCATTCTCCCCCGTCCAGTAGAAAAAGCTTTTTTCTGTCGGCGGGTTTACAAAAAAATCCTCCTTTTGGCTCCACCCGTTGCTAAGAGTCGTCCCGTACAACGTATTGCTGAGTGAAAATTCCACCACCACCGGCTTTTCTTGTGCAAAAAATTTAGGCAGTGCCGCCGGACTAAGCCACGAAGTATGTCCCATTCCTCCATATACCACAAACAAAGCATCCGGGTCCGTTTGGCGGATTTGCGCCATTTTGGCTTCTATGGTCCTGGCCCAGCTTTTGTTGCGGGAAACGCTGGCCAGCGGGGAATCTATCGCTTTTGTGGAAATCTCCGTCAGCAGGTTAAAATGCTCCATATCTTCCAGCGGATAGATTTCTATCCGTTCTTTAATCAGGGAAAGAAACGCCGCCCTGGCATAGGTCTGGGAGCGCAGGTCTTGTTTCGTTATCTGCGGCAAAGGAGCCTCCTTCCCCCGCTGGTAATACGTTTCTAAAGTGCGCCCAGTCAATTTTTTCCCGCCGGGCATTTTAAGAAATTCCGTAAACAACACAATGCGCCGGCCCGGATTTTGGGTTTTTAACGCCAAAAGCAGCTCGGACACGGCCTGCTGAAATTCCTGGATGAAATGATACTCGCCCAGCATAATCATTTTTTCGTCTTTCAGGCGCCACGCTAATTGGGCGATAACATTTTTCCCCGTTTCTTTTGCCAGCTGTTGGCGGCCTTTATGAGGATAGCGGTTGAACCATTCCATTTTACGGATATAATTTTTAAGCGTTTTCAGCACCAGCCGATTGTTTTGTATGGCAAAAGGCGAAAACTGATACAGGTGAAGAAACTTTCTATCAAAAGAATAATCGTAATTAAAAACCGTATATTGTGTTTTAAGCTGCTGAATTTCCTGTAAGGTACGGATAAAATCTTGCAACGCTCTCATTTCGGTTGCTTTTAAATTCAACGGAGCTCCTTGCAAATAAAACCGCTGTAAAGACGCAAGCTCGCCGCCCAGCAAAATGGTATTTTCTTTGCCGGCGGCCCGCCGCGGCTGATGTGTGCCGGAGGCAGACAAAACGGTGCGGGAAATTTCCGGCAAGCGGCTATGGAACTTGCCCTTCTTGGTTTGCCAAACGCTCCGTTCTATGTTCCGGGCGGTCTGCGAAGAGAGCGCCGCCTCGGCGGAGTTTTTTCCAAATACGGCTTTAGCCGCGGGCAGCAGGTTTTTCTGCGCGTAAAGCGGCAACACCAAAAACAAGGAAAGGAAGCAAACCCACTTTTTCATACTTATACTATACCGCTTTATCGTCGTACAAAACAGAGTCCTTAGACCTATTTTCACACACCCAAAAGACCTATTTTTTTTGGGCCTTCCCTAAGAAGCCGTCCGCCCGCCGGAAGCACTGTATTCTGCCGCTTCGGCTGTGCGGTATGTTGTAAAAATATCCGCCCGACGAAAAAACGTCGGGCGGAGAAAGTTACACCACCTCATACTCGCAGTTGGCAAATTCGCGCGTCGCTCCCCCCGCGCGCGGACGGACGGGCGCGGCAAAGGTCAAGGCCAGTGCGTCCGCGATATCGGGGCTTTTGCCGCAGCGTTCTTTGATTTTTTCTTTCGGCTCCAGACGCATACGCCCGGCGGCGTCAAAATCATAACAGACCTGGCACAAATCGGCCTTTAGGTCCGGGCAGTCCGGCAACGCCCCGCCGTTTTTAATCCACGCAGCCATTTCCCCCCACATTTCGGCGCGTTTATTGGCATACTGCCCGGGCCGGCTGGGGGCGCCGCCAAACGGAATTTCCGTAACGGAAAAGCCCAACTGGCGCAAGCGGTCAATCACGCCGCCCCCGCAGCCGGCGTCCACAAACACCGCATCGGGGCGGAACGCTTCCACCTGCCGCGCCACGCGGTCCGCCAACGCCATATTATCCAGCCGCCGAAAGACAAGCGGTTCCAACGCTTTCAGCCCCTGGCGCAAAAAGATGACGCTCCTGTCATCGCCAAAGCGGGCCGGGTCCACCCCGATAATTTTGGGGGCAAAACGCAGTTCCGCCGGGGCATATTGGCGCGCACAGGCCAACGAAACCGCGTCAATCGGGATAAGTACATTTTCGGCAGACGCGGTAAAATCGCACAAATATTCCTGGCGGAAAATATTTTCCGGCGTTTCGCGGCGCAGGCGGTCCAATTCGCCGGGAGCGATGACGCCGGACTCATCGGCCCGGAACACGCCCACCCACCACACGGCGGGCTCTTTTTGGGCGGCTTTTTGGGCGCGGTTGAAAAGTTCAAAGAATGCATTTTGCCCTTTGGGGGTTCCCATAAACACGGCCCACCCTTCGCGCGAAAGGAGCATGGGGCGGATAATTTCGGTAAACACATCGGGCTTGATTTGGGCGTATTCGTCCAGCACCACGCCGTCGGCGTAAGTGCCGCGCAGGGCGTCGGGGTTATCGGCGCCGCACACCCAAATACGCGCGCCGTTGGGCAGGCGCAGGCAAAGTTCGGCTTCATTAGCCGTAACGCCGGGCAGCGGGGCGGAATAACGTTTCAGGTAGTCCCACGCAATCATTTTAGCTTGCTTTAAAAACGGAGCCAAATAAAAATACCGCGGGTGCGGGCGCGTGTTTTGCAGGGCTTTTTTAAGCAGGTGATTGACGGCACAGACGGTTTTTCCCAGCTGGCGGTGGGTAACCAAAACGCAAAAGCGATGGGACTCCAACTGCGGGTGGATTTTCTGCTGGGCGGAACGCGGCTGATAGGGAATAACGACCACTAAATCCGACGGACGCTTTTTCATTTGTCACTCTCCCACCGCACGACAAGCGGCGCGCCGGAGGAAGCGTCCTCTTTGCCGTCTTTCCACCCCAAGAGGTTCTTGGCGGTAAATACGGCAAACGAGGCGGAATAATTGCCGCGCAGGCTGTTTTGAATTAAGATGTTGCCCTGCAAATCGCGCGCTTTGCGGGCGGCCTCGCGGAAGGCGGGGTGTTTTTGCTCCCAGCTTTCCAGTACGTCGCAGGTGGTGCCCAACAGTTTGGCAAACGCGGCAAAGGTGGGCAGTTCGGCGGCGGTTTCCACCAGGGAAATGGAACCGTCGCGCTTGGCGACTTCCGTCACCGTGAAGGGCGGCACGTCAAAAAAAGCCAGCAGCCGCGCGCAAAATTCGGGTTGATAACGTAAGGGTTTCCCGTCGGATTTAGACGTACGGGAACGGGTTTTGGCAGGCATAAAAACTCCACAAAAAGGCAGGGAATACAAACGAAACCGGACCCGTAAAAACGGACGCGGCGGCAACCGGAAAGTAAAGGGATTTTAATAGGGCGGACGCCCGAGATAAAAAAATTACAAACCGCCTAAGCGCTTTGTAATATATTTTATTATAGCAAAATTAGTAAAATTTGTCAATAGAAACAGACGGGCAGTACCAGCCGGCAACCGGCGCGGCAGACAGACCCCGCAGGAGGCGCCCAGGAGGCACACCGATAAGCGGCATAAAAATTCCCGGCTTCACCGGGAATTTTTATAGCAGAAAAGTTCCGTTCTAACTTTGGAAGGCAAAAAATTATTGCTCGGCAAGGATGATTTTGCAAAATTTCCTGCCTTTGTCGTTTTTTCCCTTGCAACTGCGCCCTCCCGGATTGGATGAATTATCCAACCAAACATGATATGTATAATCATTTTGCCCGCTGATATTATCGCCTACATATCCATTTGAATAATAGGCAATCTGAATCCACAGTTCCGCAGGATCACTCACTACGCCAGATCCGCCCAATACATCCACGCGGAAAAATTTTTTACACGCCAACACATCTGTTCCCGTACAGGAACCTTTGTAATCAAAATCCAATTTATCTGTGTTAGCCTCATAGTAGCCGTTAGCCATATAGTAGACTTCTTCGGCTTTTTTCAGGTTCTCCGCCACGGTGCGCATTGCGGCAAAGCGGGCTTTCATTACCGCCATTTCATATTGAGGCAGCGCCACCGCCGCCAAAATGCCAATAATTAAAACGACCACTAACAGCTCTATTAGCGTAAATCCGGCGTTTTTCCCCGCCGGGTAGGTTTTTTGATAAATTTTGTTCATAGCCAAAATTTATCAAAAAAAAAAAACAAATCAA
>CASFTM010000018.1 GCA_949297775.1 uncultured bacterium | reverse complement strand
CAGCGCACAAATCAGCCCCAAATATTTTGCGGACGTGCTGGAAGCGCCCAATAAAATTATAAAAGTCAGCGTGAATTTGGCGTTTTCCGTTGCCACGAATGAAATTTTGGTTCGGGGCGGCGTAACCGGTCTGCGCCAAGTACAGTGCGCCCGCTGCCTGAAGACAACCGAACAAACTTTTACCGAAGATTTTTTGGAAACATATAGCAACAAGTCGGAAATAATTGATATAATGTTACTGGTAAGGCAAACGCTGGCTTTAACGGATGACATCCGTTTTTTGTGCAAGCCCGATTGCAAGGGGCTTTGCCCCCAGTGCGGGCAGGATTTAAACACCGCCCCGTGCGGGTGCAAGCCGGCGAATTTGTCCCCTTTTGCCGTATTGAAAGGAAAATTTAAGTAAGAATTCTTTTGAATTTTACTAGAGTAAAATAGGAGTTATACCAATGCCTAATCCAAAGAAAAAACACACTCGTTCCCGCCGGGATATGAGAAGATCCCACAATTCCGGGGTAGAATTGCCGCAGCTCGTGGCCTGCCCGAATTGCCACTCTCCCAGACTGCCGCACAACGTCTGCCCGACCTGCGGGTTCTATAAAGATAGAGTGGTCGTGGCCCAAAAAGCCAAAACCGAAACGACTGAAGAAGCCAAATAACGGTTTACTATGAAAATAGCCCTGGACGCTTTAGGCGGAGATTACGGCGCAGCACCCAATGTGTTGGGCGCTTTGAAAGCCGCCAAGAAACTCAATTTGGAAGTTATCTTGGTGGGGGACGAGGCTGTCCTGCGCCGGGAACTCCGCTCGCTGGGCTATGCGGACGTGCCCGCAAACCTCTCCATTGTTCACGCACCCGAAACGATTGATATGGGCGCGGAACCCGCCAAAGAATGCCGTAACAAAAAAGATGCCAGCATCGTAGTATGCGCCAACCTGGTCCGCAAAGGCCAGGCGGACGCGTTTGTGTCAGCCGGTCATTCCGGCGCGGCGATGGTGGCGGCTTTGTTTGGTATGGGGCGCATTAAAGGCGTCCAGCGGCCGGCGATTGCCACGCCCATGCCTACCTTCAAGGGCGTAAGCCTGTTGTTGGACGGCGGCGCCAATGCCGACTGCAAACCCATTCACCTCTTGCAGTTTGCGGTAATGGGGTCGGCGTATATGCAAAAAGTGTTTGATATTCCGGCTCCGTCGGTGGGCGTATTGTCTATCGGCGAGGAAGAAACCAAAGGCAACTTTTTGGTCAAACATACCATTCCGCATATGCGCGAAATCGGCGTAAACTTTAAAGGCACCGTGGAGGGGCGCGACGTAAACACCGGAGATACGGATGTAATCGTCTGCGACGGATTTGTGGGGAACATCGTGCTTAAAATGGCGGAAGGTTTAGCCAAAACGATGATTCAGATGATTAAGCGCGAAATTAAAAAACGCCCGCTGGCTATTTTGGGGGCCTTGTTATCCAAAGGCGCTTTTAAAGCCGTTAAAGACCACACCAACCCCGACTGCTACGGCGGCGCGCCGCTGGTGGGGGTGAACGGGGTGGCCATCATTTCCCACGGCAAATCCAACGATTTTGCCATTTACAATGCCATCAAAACCGCGGCGCGGTTGGTGGAAAAAGATTTTATTGGCGATATTGCCGCAAAAATGGCGGCGTTAAAGCCTACTTTTGATAAAATAGAAGAAGAAATCCACCAGGAGGACAAGTAATGGCGGATTTTAAAGGCAAAAATGTAATGATTACCGGCGCGACGCGGGGCATCGGCCTTGCCATCGCCGAAGAATTTGCCAAAGCCGGCGCCAATTTGGCTGTTTGCGGCACGAATGAAGCCGCTCTTGCGCAGGCCGCCCAGACCTTGGGGGCGTACGGCGTAAAAGTATACACGCAGCCGGTGAATGTAGCCAAAGCCGAAGATTGCGAAAGTTTTGTAGCCAATACGGTCAAAGAATTAGGTTCGTTGGATGTGCTGGTCAACAATGCAGGCATCACTAAAGACAACCTGACTATCCGTATGAGCGAGCAAGACTGGGACGACGTCATCGCCGTCAACTTAAAAGGAACGTTTTTAATGTCCAAAGCCGCTTTAAAAGTGATGTTCAAAAAAAGAAGCGGCAGCATTGTAAACATTTCCTCCGTGGTGGGGCAGATGGGCAATGCCGGGCAGGCCAACTATGTAGCCAGCAAGGCGGGCATTATCGGGCTGACGAAAACATTCGCCAAGGAGTTTGGTTCGCGCAATGTGCGCGTAAACGCCGTGGCGCCCGGTTTTGTGCAGACCGCTATGACGGACGCCTTGCCCGAAGACGTAAGAAATAAGGCGTTGGAAGCCGTAGCTTTAAAACGATTTGCTAAGACGCAGGACATCGCCAAAGCAGTAATGTTTTTGGCCAGCGAAGATGCTTCGTACATTACGGGGCATATTCTCGCCGTCAATGGCGGGCTTTATATTTGATTAAATACGTACAAGGGGAAGCCCTTTAATTATCGGAGGACAAAAATGTCTGTAGAAAATGTGCAAGAAAGAGTGAAAAATATCATCGTGGAACAATTAGGTGTAGAACCGGACCAGGTGAAACCCGAAGCTCAGTTCGTCAACGATTTGGGCGCCGATTCCTTGGATACGGTAGAACTCATCATGGCGCTGGAAGATGAATTCAAAATTGATATTCCGGATGAAAAAGCCGAAAAAATCAAAACGGTCGGCGAAACCATTGAATACATTGAACAAAACGCCAAGAAATAAACGTGTATACGGATATAGAGCATATCATTGGATATAGCTTTAAAGATAAGGACGTTTTAAAGGAAGCACTCACTCACAAGTCTTTTGCCGGGGAACACCGCAGTGCCAAACACAACGAGCGCTTGGAATTCCTGGGGGACAGTATATTAGGAGCCATTGTTGCGGATTATATCTACAACCAATGCCCTCATGTAGAAGAGGGAGTGCTTTCTAAAATTAAGTCTAACTTAGTTTCCAGACGCAACCTGTATCTTTGGGGCAAACAGCTGGACCTGGGGCGCTATATGTGCCTGGGCCACGGCGAATTGGCTACGGGCGGAAGAGAGCGCGACAGCATTATTTCCAACGCGGTGGAAGCGGTTATCGGCGCCGTGTATATAGACGGCGGGTACGAAGCCGCCGAAGCGCTGATTTTGCCGTGGGTCAAGACGCAGCCTCTTACCCAGGATGTGCGGGATTTCAAAAGCGTTCTGCAGGAATTTTTGCAAAAACGCGGGCCGCATACGCCCGTATATGAAGTAATACAAACCGTCGGGCCGGAACACAACAAAGTGTTCACCGTACGGGTGAGTTTGGACGGAAAAGAGCTGGGCACCGGCAAAGGGCGCAATAAAAAATCGGCGGAGCAGTCCGCCGCGCAAGCTGCGCTGGAACAACTTCAAAAATAACAGGGGGATTTATGTTTCCGAATAAAAAGAACACGGCCAAAATAGCGGTTCCATCGGAAAATAAAGGAAAGGAAGCCCTGTCCCTGTTAGTAAAAAAACCGCTTATTACTTTGGCGGTTATTGCAGCCGTGCCGGTGGTGTTAATGCTGGCTTTTACCTTTAAAAGCGGCTACACTCCGGACGGAAAAAACACCAAGTACGATAAAATCGTGGTTGTTAAAACCCCTACCGAAATTGCAGATGAAGCCACAACCGCACTGCAAAAAAAAGATACGCAAACTTTTTTGAATATCGTAAACGAGCAAGCCAAGAACGACCCGAATATCGTCAACAGCAAAGGCGATCCGCTGATAGTGGCTGCCGCCACTATGGGTAATTTGGAAGCCGTCCAGCAACTTATTTTAAACGGGGCGGATGTCAATAAAACCAATTCCTTTACCCGCGATACGGCCTTGCTGAGAAGCCTATACGGCAATTTTCCGGAAATTACCCGCCTGCTGGTGTATTCCGGGGCGGACATCAACGCCAAAAACAATTACAACCACTCTCCTATGTATATCGCCCTGGAAAAGAAACAGGCGGAATTTATTGATTTGTTCCTTTCCAGCGGGGTGCGGGAAGGGCTGAATTCGGCCTATTTATTCCGCGCCAGCGCCCAGAAGAATCCGATGGGCGTATTGGCAATGCTCAAAGGCGGGGTGGACCCCAATGTGAAGAACGAAAAAGGCAATACGCCGCTTATTATTTCGGCCTCGCTGGGGGATGTGCCGAGTGTGCAGTCCTTAATGGCGTACCGCGCCGACGTCAACGCCGCCAATAACGACGGCAATACCGCGCTGATTTATGCCGCCCGCTACAACCATCCCGAAATTATCCGCGAACTTTTAAAACCGCAAACGATGCAGGCCCCGCTGGATGTGAATATGCAAAACAAAGCCGGGCAAACCGCCTTGTATTGGGGGGCATCCAAAGGGTACGAAGAAGTTGTGCGCCGCTTGTTGGCGGCGGACGCGGACCCGACGATTGCCGCAAAAGACGGGTTAATCCCGTATATGATTGCCCGCAAAAACAACCGGGGGCAGGTGCTTAAATGGTTTGATATGGATTTAACGCAGTTAAAAAATGGCGTGATTGAACAGGATAACGCCGCCCTGATTGCCCAAGCCAAGGCCGAAGGGCGCGAAATCCCTTTGCCGGGGCAGACAACCCAGGAAAAACCCGTTACCGAGGATGATTTGTTTACCGCCGCTCAAACGGGGGATATGGAGTTAGCCAAAAAAGTGGTTGCGTCCAATAAAGCGGCGGTGTTTAAAAAGAATAAATCCGGCGATACGCCGCTTTTGGTGGCGGTGGCAAACGGGCAAGAGGAAATGGTTACTTATTTGGTAAACAATGCGGCCCGGCTGTTTGAATCGTCCCCGAAGGGGAATGTGTTCCACATTGCTGTGCGTACGCAAAATATGGAAATGCTCAAACATTTGGTAACGCTGGCCCGCCAGGAAGGACGTTTGGCGATGATGTTGGAATACCGCGTGGCGCCGCAGAAAAACGCCCAGCCGATGACTCCGCTTGGTTTTGCCGCCCTGCTGTGCAACAAAGAGATTTACGATTACTTGGTGTCTGTCGGTGCCAAAACGGGCGGTATCAGCAAAAACGACAATATTTTGGGCTACAAAACCCCGGCTGATATTATGGCGCAGTGCAAAGCCAAAGTATCCCAAGCCAAAACGCTTACCCGCTAGTTTTCGGCCGGCGGCAGAGACTTCTTTTAACCTATCCGGGCTTTACGGCCCGGATATTTTTGTATTTCAACTTCTTGGATCAAGCGGCAGTTTTTGGGGCCGGAAACGGTTTTGCATTACGCCTATATATCCGCAGCCGGCTTTTTCGCAGGCTTTCGCCCGTCTGCGGAAAATACCCCAAATCTCTTTCCCGGTGCCGCTGTGCTTTTTCGGCGAAACAAAAAACCCCGCACTGCTAAGCGCGGGGTTTTTTGATAAAGCTAAAACTACGGATGGATTTTGTCCATCATACGCGGGAACGGGATAGTTTCGCGTACGTGCTGCAGGCCGCAGATCCAGCGGACCATACGTTCAATACCCATTCCAAATCCGGAGTGGGGCACGCTGCCATAGCGGCGCAAGTCCAGGTACCAGTCGTAGCCTTGGGGATCTAAGCCTTGTTCTTTGATGCGGGCCAAAAGGGCGTCATAATCGGCTTCTCTTTCGCTCCCGCCGATAATTTCGCCGGCGCCTTCGGGGCCGATCACGTCCACCGCCAGCACGACTTTGGGGTTTTTCGGGTCGCGCTTCATATAGAAGGCTTTGATAGCGGCCGGATAGCGGTGAATCATAATGGGCGTATCATAATCTTCGCCCAGCAGGGTTTCTTCATCTCCGCCGATATCGCCGCCCCAGGGGGTGTCGTTTCCTTTTTTGTGGAGGATTTCAATCGCGTCGGTGTAATCAATGCGGGGGAATTTCTTTTCCACGGTGGCCTGGAGTTTGGTGGTATCGCGTTCCAGAATTTTCAAATCATCGGCGCGGTTTTTAAGTACCTGGGCCACGATGTACTTGATAAAATCTTCCGCCAAGTCCATATTGTCGTCCAAATCGTTATAGGCTACTTCGGGTTCCACCATCCAGAATTCGGTCAAATGGCGGCGGGTTTTGCTTTTTTCGGCGCGGAAGGTGGGGCCAAAGCAGTAGGTGCGGCCTAACGCCATCGCCGAGGCTTCCCCGTATAGCTGCCCGCTTTGGGACAGGAACGCTTTTTGCCCGAAATAATCGGTTTCAAACAGCGTGCTGGTGCCTTCGCAGGCGGCGGGGGTTAAAATGGGGGAGTCGGAAAGGACAAAGCCGTTTTTGTGTAAATATTCGCGGATGGCGAAGATGATTTCGTCGCGGATACGCAAAATAGCCGTCTGCTTGGCAGAACGCAGCCACAAGTGGCGGTAATGCATCAAAAATTCCGGGCCGTGTTCTTTGGGGGAAATGGGATAATCTTTAGCCATTTGCAAGACTTCCAGGTTTTTTACGCCCAGTTCGTACCCCAGCGGGGAGCGTTTGTCCTCGCGTACGGTGCCGGTAACGACGATAGAAGATTCCTGGGTTACTTTGTCGCCCAGTTCAAATTGCTCGGGGGAAACATCCCCTTTAAACATAACGCATTGGATAATGCCGCTTCCGTCGCGCAGCTGCAAGAAATGCAGTTTGCCGCTGGAGCGTTTATTGTACAGCCAGCCTTTTAAAGTGATTTCTTGGCCTAAGTATTGGCCCACGTCTTTCACGCGATATTTGCTAGACATAATTTCCTCTATAAAAAGAATAAACGGAGTACTTGTATATTGTATCTTTTCTGAGAGGTTGTTTCAACGCGGGAGCTGGTTGAAAAATCTTTGTTTTCGCCTTATTATCTGTTAGATTTAAAACATAAAGGTCGCCCTAAAACTTATTTTTATGTAAAATCTAATATAATTCAGCGGGGAATTTTATGGAAGAACAAAATTTAACATTTATCCGTAAATCAGAAGAAGGGGATGTGGGCTATATTCACACCCATTTGCCGTATGCCGATGAGGTAACGCGCCAGCGTGCTTTTGTGTATGGAACTGTGCCCGTACAAAAAATATTGTTGGAGGCGGGAGTTAACGTAAATGCCGCCCCTTGTTTTGAGGGAAATCTTCCAAATTTTCCCGCGTTGGGATATGTGGAACCCCACTACGGCGTTGCCGCACAGGCTACGGCCACCGCTTTGTTGCGGGCGTGTGTTATGGGGAATACTGAGCAGGCGCGTTTTTTAATCCAACAAGGAGCGGATGTGAACATAGCCGGGCAGCTGGATGGCGAGCCGGACAAGGATACCTGGCTGTCTGTGCTGGAAGGTTCTTTTGCCCTGTGGGCGGCAATCAGTAAGAAAAACGCTCCGCTGATGAGTATGTTGCTTGAAGCGGGCGCGGATGTAAACTGGCCTCAAAACCTTGGTTTACCCTATAACGCATTGTATGAAGTCTTGCGTACGGCGGATATTTTTTTGACAGATTTATTGCAGCCATACGCCGCTAAATTTACGGATGCCAAATCCCGCGAGGTACTGCACGTTTTTCAGTTGCTTAAGCAGAAGGATGTGGCGGCTCTTAAAAAGATATTGGCCAGCGGGGACCCTATGTTTGTGTTTTTTGGCGAGAGCTTTTTGCTTTTTTCTCTTAGAATGGGATATTTGCCGTATGCAAAATTGTTGCTGCAAGCCGGTGCAAATCCGGATGCAAAAGACATCTTGGGCCAGGCTCCTTTGACGGTCGCCTTAAACAACAAAAGCAAAGAGGGCGTAGAAATGTTGTTGGCCGCGGGAGCAGATACGGGAATAAAAGATACGTTTGGGCGGGACTTACTACAGCAGGCCTTGGATAAACAGGCGGGAGAAGATATTGTAAATATTTTGAAAAATATCGTCGGTAAACATCAGTAAACGCCGCAAAATATTTTTCTTTTTGATGTTGGATATGCTATAATAAATAAGTCGGAAGTAAACCCCAGACGTAAAAACGATTTATCGGGCGTGTAGCTCAGCTGGGAGAGCGCCTCGTTCGCAACGAGGAGGTCGTCGGTTCGATCCCGATCACGTCCACCATTTAGAAACCACGCCCATGCGTGGTTTTCTTGTTTAGAGGCGCATTATGCTTCCGAAGAGAGTGGAGGAGGTCGTTGGGCGGGTCCCGATCACGTCCACCATTTAGAAACCACGCCTATGCGTGGTTTTCTTCTTTAAAGGCGCGTTGTTACGCTTCCGAAGAGAGCGGAGGAGGTCGTCGGGTGGGTCCCGACAGTTCCCCATTTAGAAACCACGCCTATGCGTGGTTTTCTTGTTTAGAGGCGCGTAGTGGTGGGGAAAGGCGCTCGTGGGCGGATAGTTAAAGAAAAAATATTTGAGGCAAGACTATTTTGCTGCGTTAAACTTCTTGCAGGTCCTAGGGAAAGTAGGGCCAAAGACCCTTGTTTATTTCGTAACTATACGCTATATTTATATCAGATAGAGTTTGAAGGTGCCGGAATTATAATTTTTTTGCGGAAATTGAATTTATGCAAAAATATCTTGCGGCTTTTTTATGTTGTACTTTAGGGACTGCCTTGTGGGGGTCCCCCGTGCCGCCTGCGTCCAACGAAACCCTGCGGGTGGGAAGCCGGACGGTGGAACGGCTGTATCACGCGCCGGATAGGGAATTTTTATTGTCCGCCGTTATTTTTCCCAAACAAAAACGTCAGGCAAAAGTGCTGGCGTATGTAAATATTCCATTTCGCAATTTTCAGCCAATACCGTCCGATTATTTGCAGAACACGCCGGGTTACCGCCCGGCGATAGAGGCGCTTTTTTCCTATTTAACGCAAGCTTGGGCGGATTGGCGCAGTGCCGCCAATGCTTGGCTGCCTAAAAAATACCAGCTTCCCGACTTGTCTTTTACGTTGGTGGATGGATATAAAAAAGATGTTTCCAACCAGCCCCGATGGGACTCCAGTACGCTAAACATCGCCCTGGAGGCGGTTTCGGGAAAGAATGGCTTTTCTTATTCCGACGTGCCCGAGGCGGTGCGCGGAGTCGGTCTTTCGTTTTACAACAAGCAAGGGGCTGGATATGGGTGGATTCAATTTTTTATGGAACAAGAATGGCTGGACTGGTTCAATTCCCTTTCCAAAACGCCTGAAGAACAAGCCGCGGCCGCAGAAGAATACAAACGCGCCGCCGGCGCCTGGCTGGCTGGGGATTTTTACGATGCTTCCACCCAGGGCCAGGGATATGATTGGTTAAAAGGGCTGTCGGAAAAATCCCGCCAATACATGCAAACATTCTCCAAGACCGCTCCGGAAACATGGCATAAGCAGGGCCCCTGGGCAGAGTATAACCAGTATGTTATGACCCACGAACTGGGGCACGTGCTGGGGCTGACGCATGTGCAGGAAGGCCCTTCCGTTATGACAAAAGAAGTAATGGGAAGCGGGGTCTTCCGCCCGACGGTACAGGACGGCCTGCGCCTGGCTACGCTGGTGTGTTGGTATCACAACCAAAAAGCCAAACGCCAAGTTTGTCTGCCGCTCCAAGAGAGCACGGAAGCCCAACAAGCCAAAGCAACGGTACAGAAATCTTTGTATAGTTTGCAAAAAATGGAAACATTGCTTCCCGGGATATCGTCCATTCCTGCCGCCCCTGTGCCGGACAAATTACCCCAAATGCTTCCGCCGGTTCGTCCACTTCCATTAGCAGCGGTTCCGCAAAAGGATTCAGCCTCCGTGCTTTCGGAAAATAAAGCAAACCAAAAGGAAGCGGCTTTTACGCCGATACAAACCATTCCTTCCAAGAGGGTCCCGGCGTATCCGTCCAAAACGCCTTCCGCCCCGGCACAGCCGCTTATTGCCGCCCAACCGCAGCCCCGGCTAACGCCGCCTGCACGGGTGGAGATTTTACCAAAGCAGACGTCGGCCCAGCCTTTTGTCCGAAAAGAGCCGGCCCTTTCTGTTCCGCCGGAAACCGGCGAACGCCAAATTTCCCCGCCTGCTTCGGCTGCTCCGGTTGCTGCCCCGCATAAAGAAGCGCCCAACAAACCGGTTTGCTTCGTCTGCGGAAAAGCATTAGAGGAGGGGGAATATTATTCATTTGCGGAAAGCCGCCACGTTCATAAACATTCGGAATGCGCCTACCGTGCATTCGCCCGGTACCACAAAACGGACTCGGCCAGTTTGGCGCGATATGAAGATTTTTATTTTATGCACGTACCGCAGGATGTTGTACAAGCCAAGGCCGATTTGCGCGCGTTGGAATTGACCATTGCAGACATCCGCCGTTATGCTGCCCAAAATGAGGCTGCCGCCGCAAAACATAAGCAAGCCCTTGCCGCGGCGGATCAGGCGGCCCGTAACCGTGCCCAACTGGAAAAAAAATGCCAATTTTATATGCACGTAACCTCGGCGGATGTGCAACGGTATGCCCGCGAAAACCAGGCTGTTTTAAAGAAAATAGCCCAAAAACAGCAAGGCGGGCGTCCGCTTTCTAAAAAAGAATCTCTTACCCAGCGTTACTACGAGCAACTGCTTAAAAATTACCAGCTGACAAATGAATGCCAAGCCTTGCAACCCTCCCGTTAAACACCCAAACGTCTTTGGAGAATTTACAATTCCTTGGCTACTCCTCTACGTTATAAAATGCTAAAATTAATCATATGGCTAAACTAGTACGCGGGTTCAGAGATATTTTTGAACCCCAATCCAAAAATTTTACCGAACTGGAAAACTGCGCCCGCGGCGTATTTTCCCTTTATGGGTTTGGCGAACTGCGCCTGCCCACGGTGGAACTGAAAGAACTGTTCATCAAATCCACCGGCGAAACGACCGATATCGTACAAAAAGAAATGTACGCCTTTGAAGACGCCGGCCACCGCCAGCTGGCTATCCGCCCGGAAGGCACCCCCGGCGTGGTGCGCGCGTATTTGGAAAATAATTTTACGCAAAACGCACCCGTGCAAAAATTTTATTACATTGGCAATATGTTCCGCGCGGAACGCCCGCAGGCGGGCCGTTACCGCGAGTTTGAACAAATCGGCGCGGAATACATCGGCAACTCGGCCCCGGCGGCGGACGCTGAAGTGATTTTGATGTTAAAGGACATTGTGTCCAAATTTGGCGCAAAAAACTACAAAGTAAAAATCAACAGTTTGGGCTGCGATAAATGCCGCCCGCTCTACCGCCAGGAACTGATTAACTTCCTTTCTGCCGAAAAAGACACCCTCTGCGAAAATTGCCAAACGCGCCTGGAAAAAAACCCCCTGCGCGTATTGGACTGCAAAATTGACGGCGCCCGTTTTGCGGGCCGCGTGCCCACGATGAAGCTCTGCCCCGAATGCCAGGCGCATTTTGACGAAGTGCAGGCTTTGCTTAAAGGGAAAATAGATTTTGAAGTGGACCCTATGCTCGTGCGCGGGCTGGATTATTATTCCCGCACGGTGTTTGAGTTCCAGGCGGGGGATGTTTCCCAAAACGCCATTGCCGCCGGCGGGCGCTACGATACCCTTATTAAGAATATGGGCGGCCCTGCTACCCCGGCTATCGGCTGGGCCATGGGCGCCGAACGCGTGATTATGGCCCGCGGCGAAACCGAACACGCCAAACAAAAAAGCGTATACGTCGTATCGCTGGAAAAAGAATGCAACGAAACGGCTTTTAATTTAATGCAATCCCTGCGTCAGGCCGGCATCCGCACGGAAGGCGGGCTCTTTGACAAAAACGTCAAAGGCCAGATGAAGCAGTCTGACCGCTGCGGCGCTTCCTATGCCGTAATTTTGGGCGGCAACGAACTTGCGCAGCGCGCCGTTACGTTTAAGGACTTAACAACCGGCGAACAGAAACAAATTCCATTTGAAGCATTAATTGACGAGGTAAAAAAACTTTTATGAAACGAACAAACTACTGCGGGGAAATTACCGCTTCCCTGCTGGGCACCAAACAAACCTTGTGCGGGTGGGTCAACAGCTACCGCAACCACGGGGGCGTGCTCTTTATTGACTTGCGCGACCGCAGCGGCATTTGCCAAGTGGTGGTGGAGCCTTCCAAACCTTTTTTCGCGGAAGCTTCTGCCGTGCGCAACGAATACGTAATTGAAGTAACGGGCACTGTTAACAGACGCATTGAAGGCGCAGTCAATAAAAATATGAAAACCGGCGAAGTGGAAGTCGTGGCGGAAGAATTTAAAGTGTTAAACACCTCTATTCCGCTTCCGTTTGATGTGGAAAAATCCCGCTCCGTAGCCGAGGAAATCCGCCTTAAATACCGCTATTTGGATTTACGCAATCCCAAAATGTACGCCAACCTGCTGTTGCGCCACCGCCTGATGCAGGCCGCGCGCCGTTATTTGGATGCGAACGGATTTTTGGAAGTGGAAACCCCTGTTTTAACGCGTTCCACGCCGGAAGGCGCGCGCGATTATTTGGTTCCTTCCCGCGTGCACCACGGCGAATTTTACGCCCTGCCGCAAAGCCCGCAGATGTTCAAGCAAACCTTAATGGCCAGCGGTATTGACCGCTACTTCCAGCTGGCGCGCTGCTTCCGCGACGAGGACCTCCGCGCCGACCGCCAGCCCGAGCACACGCAGATTGATATGGAAATGTCCTTCGTAACGATTAACGATATACACGAAATCGTGGAAGGGTTGATGAAGGAACTGTTTAAAACCGCCGGCAAAGACATTGCGGTTCCGTTCCCGAAAATTTCCTTTCACGACGCCATGGAAAAATACGGCTCCGACAAGCCGGACTTGCGCTACAGCCTGGAAATGAAAAACGTCAACGATGTGTTCCAAAACACCGGCTTTAAAGTATTTAAAGAAATCCTTGCTGCCGGCGGGGCCATCCGCGCCATTCGCGGCGAAAAAGGCGCGGCGTATTCCCGCGGCCACTTGGACAAACTGACCGAACTCGTCAAGAAAAACGGCGCCAAAGGCCTTGTATGGCTGAAGGTAAAAGGCGACACGTTTGAAGGTCCGTCCGCTAAATTCTTTACGCCGCAGGAAATGAACGGCGTGAAGGAAGCCGTCGGCGCGCAGGACGGGGACATCATCTTTATCGGCAGCGATATGAACCTGCACACCTGCCAAACGTTTATGGGCGCGCTGCGCAAGGAACTCGTAAAAGAATTGCCGCGCGTAAGCGATTGGGCATTTGCGTGGATTACTAACTTTCCGCTGTTGGAATACATCCCGGAAGAGGACCGCTGGGACGCCGCCCACAACCCCTTCACCGCCCCGGTGGAAGAGGATTTGCCCAACTTGGAAAAAGATCCCGCTTCCGTCCGTTCGTATCAGTTTGACCTGGTGCTAAACGGCAACGAACTGGCCTCCGGCTCTGTGCGCAACTGCCGCCGCGACGTGCAGGAACGCATTTTGGCCTTGATGAAACACTCCAAGGAAGAATCCGCCCGCCGCTTTGGTATGCTCTTAAACGCGCTGGAAGCCGGCGCGCCGCCACATGGAGGCATTGGGCTGGGGCTGGACCGTATTACCGCGCTTTTAGCCGGGGAAGATTCCATCCGCGAAGTAATCGCCTTCCCCAAAACGGCGCAGGCGGTCTGCCCGCTGACGGACTCGCCCAATACGGTGGACGATATCCAACTGAAAGAATTGAGTATTCAAATTACGAAAGAGTAATTTTACCAAGAACCCCGCTTCGGCGGGGTTCTTGTTCCCGCCAACCCAAAGGAGGTATTTCCTCTACGCACGCGCGTTCGGAAAAATATGGAAAATCCACTGTTTTTCGGGTATAATAAGAATACGCCTGTTTTTCGGGTATAATAAGAATACGCCGCCCCGGCACTGCCCGGCGCATAACGGCTCACAGGCGGCTGTACCAACTGGGAGAAAATGCCGGACAAACCGCTTTAAAAAGCGAATACGGTAAAAGAACATGATGGAAAAAAACAAACGTTTGCTTCAAATCGCTTTGGTATGTGCCGTCTTTTTGGCGGTTTTTTTGGCGTTGCTGCGGATGACTTCTTACAATGCGGGTTCCGGGGGTTTAACGCCCCGGCAAGCTAGCGAAGAACGCCGCTTGGTGGAAAATTTAAAAAATGAAGAAATTTTAGGCATTCCGCCGCAGTCTTCCGCCTCTCCCGCCGCCAGCAAAGAAGCCAAACGCGCCTTGGCGGTGCAGCGTTATGTCCGCCGGCCGGATTTAGCCGTTAAACCGGGCGGTTATACCGTCAATCCGTCTATTACTCCCAATCATTCTTATTCCGCCTTGCCGTCGGTTGCCACGGCGGGGCATTTCTCTTCCGGTTCCAATTACCGCCCCAAAGGGCTTTCCGCTCCCAATTACAGCCAATACGGCTCCGGCTCCGGATATGCGGGCAACTATTCTCCCTCCGCGCAGGGTGCGGCAGCTGCTCCGCAGCCTCCGGGCGTATACCGGCCTACGGTGCAGGAACAAATCCAGAACGAGCGGGAACGCGCTTTTTCGCCTTTTTTAACGGGGATGAGCAAGCAGCAGCAGCAGGAAAGACTGCAAAACCAGTTAAAAGGCCTTTCCAGCAATATTGACCGTGCTTTAGCCAAAGCGTTGCTCCCCAAAAACAAGAAGAACGCCAATATAGAAAAATACCTCCAGCGCAACTCCTCTCCCGAGGCGGTTTCCGCCGGGCCTTTTGCCCCGGTGCTGGACCAAGTGGCCTCCCAAAAAGCGGGGGTGGTAAACAGTATGGAGCAGGCTTTTGGCAAAGAAGCCGGGCAGGAAGCGGCGCAGGTAATGGATTCGTTCCAAAGCGAGATGGCTTCCGCCGTTAATTCGCCCAATTTAAGCTCCCAGCAAATCGCCGAAAAAGTAAAGCAAGTGGCGCAGAAGTACGAAAAGAAATTGCAAAAAATGTCCAACGACAACAGCTTTAAAAAATTCCAGCAGGAACGGCTTGAAAAAGACAACCGGTTGAAAGAGGAACTTGCCAAACAATACGGCCCGGAAATTGCCGCTCAAGCCAACAAAGCCATAGACGCCGCCCGCGAAAAGGATATGAAATTAGCCTTGCAAGGGCTGCCGGCGGAGGAATATTACAAACAGCAAATGGAAAACCAACGCGACCGCCGGAAAGCGTTGGAAGATATTATTACCAAAAACGGCAAATCCACCCAAGGCTTGTTTACGGCTGAAGATAATTTGGAGCGCCAAGAAGTAGAACAGCGGCTGCAAGATGAAAAAGAAGGTAAAATTTTAGGCCGCAGCTACCGCACCGGCGAAAAGGAGCTGGCCGCGATTGACAATTCCCTGCGCAAGGAACGCGACGAAAAACTAAAAACCGCCGGGGAAGTGTACGGCGAAGAAGGCGCCCGCCGCATTGATGCCATTTATCAAAAATATTATGACGATTATATGAAGATTTGGCAGGATCCGGATTCTTCCAGGACGGATAAACAGAAAGCGTCTATGGAATTGCGCCAAGGCGTCAATAAAGAATTGGAGCAGCTGCAAAACGACCCGCAGTTAAAAGAAGCCCGTCTAAACCGCCAGGTGGACAGTTCTATGGCGCAGCTGATGCAGGACCCCAATGTGCAGAAGGCCACGCCCGAGCAAAAAGCCGCGCTGGAAAAGCAGGCCCGCCCGATCTTGCGCGAAATGTACGAGAAAGTAAACCAAGTGGTTGCTTCGGATTTGCCGGAAGCGGAAAAACAAAAGCAAATTGAGCAAATCCAGGCCGAAGCCCAGCGCAAATTAGCCGGGCAATAACACGCTCCGCCGGTATTTGAAAGCCCCGGTTTAAAACCGGGGCTTTTTGTATGCTTTAAAACGCTTCACTGTACCCGGGCCAAAAGCGTGTGCGGAAACGGACCTGCTGGGAATAGCAGCGGGGAAAGAAGCAGACAGAAAATTAGGGGGCATTTCCTTCGGAATCAGTTTTTTGGGAGGGGGAATAAAAATCCGCCAGCGGGAAGTAATGGTGTAAAATTTCCTGATAGGTTTGGCCTTCTTCGGCCCGTCCGGCGGCGCCGGTTTGATCAAACCCCACGCCGTGGCCCCAGCCTCCGCCGTAAAAGACGAAAAATTCCAGTTCCCTGTCCCGGTAATTGGGCTCTACAATAAAGTAACTGCTGCGCAGCATTCCCAAGCTTAAATTGTTGCGGATAACGTTTTCTTTATTTAATATCACGTTTCCCTTGGTACCTTGCACCAGCAGGCGGCTGACGTAGCCCGAGCGGCCCCGGCGCAGGGGAATAATGCCCGTTACGCGCCCGATGTCTTTTTTCTTGCGTTTAATGACTTGGCTGATGTCCTCTACGTCCACCACGCGCGTCCAGCGGAACGCCGCCAAACTGACGTGCTTGCCATAGCGGCTGTAGGCGTCGTGCGGGTATTGCAGAAGTTCTTTAAAGTGGTAAGGCTGAAGGGAAGCAAAGTCAAAATCTTTATAGTCCGAAACGGGCTGCAGATAGGGGGTTTCGTACCAGCCGGCTTCTTTGGCACTTTGCGTTACGCCGCCGCAGTTGGCGGAAAAAACGCTTTCAATGGGTTTATTTTTGTATTTCATTATTTCGCCGGCGGTAGCTTCCACCGCGGCGTTTCCGCGCTCGCTTTCGGAGCTGACGCCGCCGTATACCTGGCAATTTTGCGTGTCGCACAGATCATACCCGTCGTATTTATGTTTGCCTAAATGCTTTAAAGCGTAGGTGCGGGCCAATACAGCCTGGGCGCGCAGGGCGTCCATCGGAAATTGGGTGGGCATTTCCGACGCAATCACCCCGGCCAGGTATTCTTCGATGTTAACGATATTAACCGGTATTAGGGTATTGCGGGAAGAATTATAGGTAATTTGCAATTTGCCGCGGTATTCTTTATCATCTACGCTGGCCCAAGTCATTCCGGCGCCGCTCATCACGTTTTTGACAATAATGGTATGGCCTTCTTCATTGGTGCCCGAGGAAGGCGCAACAATAACCGATTTTTTAAACGGGATTTTTTTGTTAGCAGGAGACAGCAAATAGGCGCTGCGGTTCTTCAGCACGGCTACCCAGCTTTCTTTGGCCTTGCCCGAGGCCAACAGCCGGCCTGTTTGCCCGTCGGTAATTTTAAAATCGTGCGACGGAATAAAATGCACCGTGTCCCGTGCGGCGGGCCGTCCGTTCTGTCGCATACCGATGCCCACTTTTATTTCGCGCGTTGGAATGTTTTCCGCAGGCAAGAGCGGTTTAACGATGGTATGTTTAATCAGTTCCTTTCCGCCTACAATTTCTTTTTCCGGGCGCGAAAGCCGCGGGCGCAGGCGGGCTAAAGCTTCGTTAACGGTGCGGTTGCTTTTGTCGGAGGAATAAATCATCCGGTACTGGCGGTAGGATTCATTATAATTGCCCAATTTTTCCAAGGCGGCGGCGTAATGTTTTTTGGCTTCAATAAATTGGTGGTCGTATACGGTGGCTTGGCGGAACACTTCGGCGGCGTGTTTGTAGTCTTGTTCTTCCTCGTACAAAAGCCCCAGCAGGTAGTTGGCAAGGGCCGGGTGCGTGCCGGCGCGCACCGCCATTTTTAAATTGTATTTAGCCAGTCTTTTTTCGTTCAGGCCCATTTGCGCGCGCGCTAAATTAATGTGCAAAAAACCGGCCCGTTTGGGGTCTTCCGGCAACATAGAAAGCACTTTTTCCGCCAGGCTGTATTGCCCGTCAGCTAAATAGGCTTCAGCCGCCATTTCCAGCGTTTCCCGGTCCCGCGGATGAGCTTTAACAGCTGCCGCCATAATATCCACCGCTTGTTTGGGGTCGTTTTGTTCCAGCGCAATAAACGCCGCATTTAAAAAAGCCTGCCTGTTTTGTGTGTCTTTGGACAAAGCCAAATACGCTTCCAGCGCTTCGTCGGGTTTATAATCAAAATAGAGTTCGCCGGCTTCAGCCAGGCGTTGGTGTACGGTTTTTGGCGGTTCGTTTTCTTCCGCCGCAAGCGGAAGGACAAAAAACAACAAACCCGGCAGAAGGTGAAAAATGCGTTTCACGGCGGCTCCTGTAAACTTTTTCTTTTTTATATTATATCGTTTTCGGCGGCGGGGGCGGCGGTTTTTGTATAATGAATGGGATGACTACTCCCATGCCCCAGTGGCTTAAAGATTTGGTAGGCCGCAATAAAGCGGCCTTGCGTTCTTCCGCGGCACAGCACGCGCAAGAATCTATTGATAAATTTACCCTGCACACCGTCTGCCACGCCGCCCGCTGCCCCAACCGCGGGGAATGTTTTAACTGCGGTGGTGCTACGTTTATGGTGTTGGGGGATATTTGTACGCGCGGCTGTCGGTTTTGCGCAGTAACCAAAGCCCGTCCGCTGCCGCCGGATGAAAACGAACCCGCCCGCGTGGCGCAAGCCGTAAAGGAATGGGGTATCCGCTACGCGGTGCTTACTATGCCCACCCGTGATGATTTAACAGACGGCGGGGCCGCCCATTTCGCCCGGGTGATTGGCGCCATTCACGCCCTGACGCCGGAAGTAAAAGTGGAACCGTTGATTTCCGATTTGCGCGGCGACGAAGCCGCCCTAAAAACCGTGTTGGACGCCCGCCCCGACGTGCTGGCGCACAATGTGGAAACCGTGCCCCAGTTGTATTCCGCCGTGCGGGTGGGGGCGGATTACCGCCGCACGCTGACGCTGTTGGAACATTCCAAAAAGCTGGCGCCGGATATTTTAACGAAGACGGGTTTTATGGTGGGATTGGGCGAAACGCCCCAACAAATTACCGCGCTGATGAAAGATTTGCGTGCGGCGGGGGTGGATTTATTGACGATTGGGCAGTATTTGGCGCCTTCAGCCGCGCATTACCCGGTAACGCGCTACCCCGAGCCTGCCGAATACCGCGCTTGGGAACAAGAGGCTTTGTCTCTAGGTTTTAAAGGGGTGGCCAGCGGCCCGTTGGTGCGCAGCAGCTACCGTGCGGGGGAACTATACCGCAAAGCGGTATTGGCTAAATAAAGTGCGATAGTGGTATAATAAAATTATGAAGAAAAATATTTCCCTTTTAGCGGCGTGCGGTTTGCTGGCGGCTGCGTGTGCGGGTAACCCGCCCGCGTGGTGGAACCCCGGCAACGCCTATTCTTCCGGCAGTTCTTCCAGCCGGCCTGCTCCGGCGGCGGAGCGTTCGGGCACGATTGCCGTGTCCTCCCCGGCGAATGAAACCCTGGCCGTCCCGCAGGAAGAAGCAATCCCCGCTCCTTTGCCGGATGACAGTTATGAGGAAATGATTTTGACGCCTTTGCAGGATGAAGAAACGGAAGACGCTTCCGGCGAATCGTCCGCCCAAAGTTCGCCTTCCCAAACGGGGCAGCTGCCGCCGCCCAGCGTGTTGGAATAAGGACTGATTTAAAAACCCGGCATAAAAGCCGGGTTTATATTTGCAAAAAAGGGGGAAAAAGCGGAACCCCCCGGTTATCAAAACCGAGGGGTTCATCTTGACGTCTCCATTATTACTCCTCACTGCGTCATTTACTGCTCTCAGGATAGGCCCAACTACATCTCACCGGGACTTATGCCGCTTACTGTTCCCACCGGCCGAAGCAATTACATCAACCGCCGGAAACAACGTTACCACGACTTTGCACGACTACTACTCACTTCCTGCCGCACTGCACCGCTTTACAACTCCGCGTCGGCGCCCCTAACAACCAGACGGAACAACACTTATCGCCCTGCCCGTCCGCGGCCAGATACGCCCGGCTATACGCCTTCCCGGTTCCCGGACAGTTATGTAACCTAACCATCCTGACCTTGCCTAGCGCGTACGCCCACATCTTCCGGCTCGGCACCTTTACAACAACAGCAACACTACCTCACGTCACCGCTTTTGTCCGCTTACAAGCAGCCCCCGGCAAGGGCCTACGGACTAACTTCCTGTATGGATAGTATAGGCGGATTGGAACATTTGTCAAGGCCTGTTTTTAATTTTTCCTTTCCGTCGGAAAAAGCCTGGAAACAGCAAATTTTTTGTAAATTTGCGGGTTCTCGCGTGCGGCAAAAGGGCCTGCCGGTATTTGGCGTTAAAGCAATCGCGTTTTGCGGCGTTTTTCCAAAAAAATACTTATTGCACCATAAAAAACGCGCCCGCTTGCACACGGGCGCGTAAAAAACCGAAGAACGGTTTTACAGGGCGGTAATATCCGCCACCGTTTGCGTAAGATAGCGGCGTACGCGGGCCAACAGCGCCAGACGGTTTTTCCGCACGGCGGTGTCTTCGGCGTTTACCATTACATCCTTAAAGAAGTTTTCCAGCGGTTCTTTAAACGAACCGTAAGTCTTAAGAATGTTCAAATACCCTTCTTTGGTTTGGGCGGTGTGCACTGCACAGCCCAGCGAAGAGTCTACTTCGTGGATTTTGTCGTACAGGGCTTTTTCCGCCGGCAGAGCCAGCAGGCTTTCGTTGACTTCTTCAGTTACGTTTTCTGCTTTTTTAAGGATGTTGCACACGCGTTTGGCCGGTTCTAAAATTTGGGCAAAATCATCGCCCATTTTTACCGTCTCAAGCGCGCTTACCAACGCTTCCACCTGCGTCAGAGGCATTTCATACCAATTGGCTACGGCGTTTAAGGTGGCGGCTTTATGCCCGCGCTGTTCCAGCACCAAGGCCAACCGCTGGAACAAAAAGCCCGGTAATTCTTTCAGCCCTTTATCCGGCGTGCCGGCAGGATACAAAGAAGCCGATTTTTCCACCAGTTCTTTAAGCGATACGTTCAGTTCTTTTTCCAATAAAATCCGCACCGCGCCAAACGCCTGGCGGCGCAAGGCAAAGGGGTCCTCGCTCCCGGTGGGGATTTGCCCTATCAGGAAGTTGCCCGTCAGCGTGTCCATTTTGCCCGCCAGCGAAACAATGCACCCTTCTTCGGTAGAAGGAAGCTCGGAAGAGGACGTCAGCGGGAAGTAAAATTCTTCCATTGCTTTGGCGGCGTCCCGGCGGCCTTCCACGGCGGCGTATTGTCCACCCATATAGCCCTGCAGTTCCGGGAATTCGTACACGACGTGGCTGGCTAAATCGGCGTAGGCGTATGAGGCGGCATAATCCACCGCGTTTTGGACGGCCGATTTATGAAGCCTTTCGCACAGATCGCCCGCCAATTTTTGGGTGCGTTCGGATTTGTCGTACATTGAACCGAGCCCTTCCAAAAATTGCACGTTTTTGAGCTTTTCTTTAAATTTTTCCAAGCCTTCTTTTTTATCGTTTTCAAAGAAGAACACGGCGTCCGACAATCGCGCCGACATCACTTTTTTAAATCCGTCGCGCACTTCGTTTTGATTGACGGAAATACCATCCCGCACCGCGATAAAATAGGGCTGCAGTTCGCCTTTTTCGTTGGTAACGGGGAACATTTTAATTTGTTTCTTAAGCACCGTGGTTACCAAGTCTTTGGGGAGCGTCAAAAATTTAATTTCAAAATCGCCGCCCACAGCCACCGGGTGTTCGGTAAACCAAACGGTTTCTTCAATTAGTGCCGGGTCCAAATCCGCCTGGTATCCGCGGACTTTGGCTTCGTTGGTGACGGTTTTGATTAAGGCTTCTTTGCGTTCCTGCGGCAGGACCAAAATGGGCTGCGGCTGGGAACGGAGCAAATCCACGTAATAGGCTTTGTCGGCTTTTTCCACTTTAATCGGTTTGCGCCCGAAGGAAGAAAGCGGATAGGTATAACGGTTGGACGTAACGCCGGCTACGGAAAATTTGATGATTTTTTCGCCGTAGAGGCCGATTAAAGAACGGATCGGGCGTCCGTAGCGCAGGCAGGAGTCTTCCCAAATCATATTTTTGGCAAATTCCAGCCCCGTTACAATGCGCGTGAAAATTTCCGGCAGCAGTTTAGCCGTTTTTTCGCCTTTTATTTTAACGACCGCATAAATAAACGGGCCTTTTTCCGTTTCCACCACGGTCAGTTTTTCCGGAGCGATGCCGTTCTTTTGCGCAAACCCCGCGCTTTGGGGGGTAAAGTTGCCGTTGGCGTCTTTTAATAATTTAGCCGGCGGCCCTTTGACTTCTTTTTGCACATCGGCGGATTTTTCGGATAAATCTTCAATAAACACCACCAGTCTGCGATAGGTTCCAAAGGATTCTACCGATTTGTAAGAAATTCTTTTTTCGTCCAAAAGGCGGGTGGTTAATTCTTGCAGTTGCTTTAAGGCGGGCGCCATAAAGCGGGCGGGCAAATGTTCTACGCCGATTTCTAAGAGCGCGTTCATTGGGCGGCCTCCTCGTTTTTAGCTTCTTTTCCTTCTACGCTTTCCACATACGCCTTGGCGCAGGCTTTGGCTAAGTTGCGGATTTTGGTAATGTTGTTGGTGCGGTCCGATACGGAAATGGCCCCGCGGGCTTCCAACATATTAAAATAGTGCGAAAGTTTCATCGCGTCGTCGTACGCCGGCAGATACAATCCCTTCTTGCACAGCGCAAAGCATTCTTCTTCGCATTCCTGGATGTAGCGGCGCAGGTGGTCCACGTTGGATTCTTCAAAATAATAGTGCGAAAACTGGCGTTCGCCTTCGTGGTGCACGTCGCGGTAGGTAATTTCGTCGTTCCAGCGGATGTCAAACACGTTGTCCACTTTTTGGCAGTACATGGCAATGCGTTCCAACCCGTAGGTGATTTCCACGGTAATCGGGTTTAACGCGTACCCCGCCATATTTTGGAAATAAGTAAACTGCGTAATTTCCATACCGTCCAGCCAAATTTCCCAGCCGACGCCGGACGCGCCCAACGTGGGGGACTGCCAGTCATCTTCAATCCAGCGCACGTCGTGCTGTTTGGGGTCTAAGCCGATGGCTTTTAAGGAATTTAAATAAATTTCCTGAATATTGGCCGGGGCGGGCTTCATAATTACCTGGTATTGGTAATACTTGCCCAGGCGGTTGGGATTTTCGCCGTAGCGGCCGTCGGCCGGGCGGCGGCAGGGTTCCACATACGCGCGTTTGACGGGTTTTTTGGTGAGCGAGCCGAAAAAGGTTTCCGGGTTATAGGTGCCGGCGCCTTTTTCAACGTCGTAGGGCTGAACGAGGACGCAGCCTTGTTTAGTCCAATAGGTGTTGAGGGCGGATATCATATCCTGAAAATTCATACCGTGTTTCATAAGTACATACATTATATAAAATACAAACCGCCCGCGGTGGGCTTTAGCCAAGGAAAAACTGCTATAATACTGGTATGATTACGACGGTTATTTTTGATATGGACGGACTGCTGTTTGACACGGAGCGGATTTATTTTGACTGTTACCGCAAAGCCGCCGCCGAGGACGGACTGGATTTTACGTATGAACTTTTTGAATCGTGCGTAGGCATCAGCCGCGCCGACGCCGCCAACTTTATCCGCCAGCATTTTGGCCCCCGGGCCGACATTGAAAAAATGCACACCCGCACCGGCGAAAT
>CASFTM010000017.1 GCA_949297775.1 uncultured bacterium | reverse complement strand
CAACAAACTGCGCCCCTGCTCCTCCTGGAAAACCACCCGCAACAAGGACGGCTCGTACACCACTTCCTGCGCGTCCAGGAGCGCCAACAAACTGCGCCCTTGTTTCTCCTGGAAAACCACCCAAAACAAGGACGGCTCCTATACCACCGCCTGCTCTTCCCGGACTTCTAATGCTTTGCGTCCCTGTTTTGCCTGGAAGACTACAAAAAATAAGGACGGCTCCTACACCACCTCCTGCTCTTCCCAGACTTCTAATGCTTTGCGCCCCTGTTTCTCTTGGAAAACAAAAGCAAATTAGCCCGCCTATTTTTTTCGTTTTTGACCGAACACATACACTCCCGGCAAGCGTTGCAATTGCCCCGGACCAACTTTTAATACCAGAATTTTTTGTTCCCGCCGCTTATTTACTATAATAAAATTATGGAACCCATTAACTGGCACCAAGCCTATCTACGTACCAAAGAGTTTATCAAAACCTCGCTGAAAAATTACTTCATTTTTCTTTTGCGTCTTACGCCGCACCAAAACATTGCGCAAGCGGTATTAATGTATACATTAGTAGGCTGGATTTTGCTCTCCATGCCGTTTATGAACACAACGGACGTGTCGTTTATTGATAATCTATTTACCTCCGCTTCCGCCGTATCCACCACAGGGCTAAACAGCGTAAATTTTGCCGATTCCTATACGTTTTTAGGCAAATTGGTGGTGCTGTTTCTGATTCAAATCGGCGGGGTAGGGTATATGACGTTTACGTCATTTGTGTTTCTGTCTTTTTCCCAGCGCCACCGGCTGCGCAAAAGCCAGCAGGAAGCCCTCTCGGCTGAAATTTCTTTGCCCAACACCTTAAAGCTGTCCGATTTTTTATGGTCTGCCATCGTTTTTACCGCCATTGCCGAAAGCATCGGCGCAGTATTTTTGTTTAACTATTTCCGCCACCACGATTTTGGTATGTTTGACGCAGCCTGGTACAGCATTTTCCACAGCGTATCGGCCTTTTGTACGGCGGGATTTGCCCTATGGAGCAACGGGCTGGAAAACTTTGCCGACAGCAAAACCATCAATTTTGTCATTTCCGTGCTGTCGCTGGCGGGGGCGATGGGGTTTATCGTAGCCGCGGATATCTTTAATTTTATCCGCCGGAAAACCCAGCAAATTTCGTTTACTACCAAAATAATCGTGGTTATTACCGCGTGTATGCTGGCATTTGGCACATTTACGCTGTTTGTCACCTCGCCGGGCATTAGCTTGTTGGAAGCGTTTTTCCAATCCACCACCGCTATGACTACCGCCGGATTTAATACAATCAGCGTCGGGGAATTATCCTCGTGTTCGTTGCTGATTTTGATTTTGCTGATGTGCATTGGCGGTTCCCCCTCCGGCACGGCGGGCGGTATTAAAACAACCGCTTTTGCCAGCGTGCTGGCCATTATGTACAACCGCCTGCGCTTAAACACGCGCGTGGAATTTTTGGGCCGGCGCATTCCGCTGGTGCGGCTGTATGCGGCAACCTCTACGCTGATGATTTACATTCTGTCGCTTTTTACCAGCATTTTTCTGCTTACCTGGACGGAAACCCTGCCCTTTTTAAGCCTGGTGTTTGAATCCGCCTCCGCACTGGGCACGGCGGGGCTTTCCACCGGGATTACGATGGAGCTGTCCGGGCTGGGCAAGCTTATTATCATTGCCACGATGCTTATCGGACGTATTGGCGTAGTAACGTTTGGAATGGCACTGTTAGGAACGGATGAAGACGACAACGACGAACAGGATGAAAAACCCGCCGAACGGGAAGATGTGGCGGTTTAACAGGAGAACTTATGAAATTTTATTTAATCAGTTTAGGCTGCCCCAAAAATTTAACCAACAGCGAGGAATTTTCCGCCCGATTGCTGGCCAAAGGGCATAAAATGGTGTTTACGCCGGAAAAAGCGGACGAAATCATCATCAACACCTGCGGTTTTATTGCGTCTGCCGTGAAAGAAGCCAAAGACGAAATCCGCTACGCGCTGGAACTTAAAAAGAAAGGCACCGTCAAGAAAGTAGCCGTCACCGGCTGCCTGGTGGAACGGTTTAAAGAACAGGTGGAAAAAGAATTTCCGGAGTTGGATACGGTCTTTTCCATTACCGCGCAGGAGCATATAGAGGATGTGTTAAAACGCCGCGGAACCTGGCTGGAACCTCTATCCCAAACACTCTACCTGCCGGAATACAAAATGAGCCTGACCGCCCCGCACACGGCCTACTTAAAAGTGGCCGACGGCTGCAACAACCGCTGCGCCTATTGCACCATTCCGTTTATCCGCGGCAATTACCGCTCCAAACCGATGAAGGACGTCGTGCGCGAAGCCAAACTGATGATTGAAAACGGCGTGAAAGAAATTTCCCTCATCGCGCAGGATACCACTTCTTACGGTATGGACCTCTACGGCAAGCCGCAGCTGATGGAACTGCTGGAAAAATTGCTCAAATTAAAAGGATTGGGCCGCCTGCGCATTATGTACGGCTACCCGCACCGGGTAACGAAAGAAATCGCGCGGTTAATGGCATCCACCGACAAAATTTTCCACTATATAGACATCCCCCTCCAGCACATTGCGGACCCCGTTTTAACGCGTATGAACCGCCACTGCGACGCGGCCCAAACCCGCCGTACGCTGGATATGCTTAAAACCGAAGTGCCGGATATTTCGCTGCGCACGAACTTTATTGTAGGCTTCCCGGGGGAAACAAAGAAAGATTTTAACGAGCTCAAAAAATTCGTTAAAGAATACGAATTTGACAATATGGGCGTGTTTGAATACTTCCGCGAAAAAGGAACCGCCGCCTACAGTATGGAGCAAATCCCGGCGGCCGTCAAACACGAGCGCGCACGCGAACTGGAAGAAGTGCAAAGCCGCGTGATAGACGACATCAACAAACGCTTGGTGGGAACGGAACTAGAAGCCATTGCCGACGGAGCGGACTTTGGGCGCACCTACAAAGACGCCCCGGATATTGACGGCAAAGTAACGTTTACGCACCCGGTGGAACCGGGGAGCATTTTTAAAGCGCGCGTGGTGGCGGCAGAGGGCTACGAGCGCGAATTGGAACCGCTGGGAAAATAACTTTAAAATACCGCGGCTGTTTAACGGCGGAAATTTACTAAATAAAAAAAACGCCCCGGAGATTGCCCGGGGCGTTTTTTATTGTTCGGCGTTTATCAAATTGCAAAATTGATGGCCATTTCCTCTATAGCCTATACATTCGCGTTTCCCGGGATTGGCGGAATTATCCAGCCAAATCCGATATTCAAAAATTGTCTTTGTATAACATTCCGATAAAGTTTCCGCTTCCGGGCAATAATGGGTCCTGACAAAGAGGGACGTTGGAGAGGTTACCACCCCCGCCCCGCCTAAAATGTCTACATAAAACCAATCATTACAGCGAAGCACATCATTCCCCGTACACGAGCCTTTATAATCTATATCCAATTTGTCGGTATTTGCCTCGTAATAGCCATTTGCCATATAGTAAATTTCTTCGGCTTTTTTGATGTTTTCCGCCACCGTGCGCATAGTGGCCAGGCGGGATTTCATCACTGCTTTTTCATATTGCGGTAACGCCACCGCCGCCAAGATACCGATGATTAAAATGGCCACTAACAGCTCTATTAGCGTAAATCCGGTGTTTTTCCCCGCCGGGTGGGTTTTTTGACAAATTTTGCTCATACGCAAAATTTATCAAAAAAAAAAAACGAGTCAAGGGCCAGAGCCTGGCCCCCCTTCTTTGATACTTTTTCCCGCTGGAAAAAAGCACCCCCTCGCCGGGGCTGGCACGTTAAACCCGGTACACAGCCAGCATTCCCACGCGCTCGCCCGCAGGGCCGCGCAGATCCCCGTCGGACGACCCCCGTGCTTGCCCAACTAACCATTTTTAAGGCGCGCAAAAAAACCGTTTGTGCGTTAAGCTAAAGAAAGAGGATTTTTTATGCCACACTTTTTACACTGGTATCGCCCCGGGCGGATAATTACCGTAAATGACAAAATGCAAACGGGCTACGTCTATACGCTGGCCCACGCGCCCGGGTGCGATTTTGCGCCAGAATTTAAGCCGGAGCTCTCCCCGGCGCATATGCTGCGCTTGGGCGTGTTTGAAGGACATTATTTAAATGATTGCCGGGAAGAATTCCCCGCAGAATGGTTTTTGCAAGCGGCTGAAAAATTATCCCCCGAAGGGCCGAATGTGTCTAAAAATTGTTTTGGCGTCAAATCGCGCCAGCCCCGAAGCGAGTGGCTCCGCCGCGGCTGGATTTTACCCTTTGACCCGGACCCGCGCGGCTGGTTCCAATGGTACTGCCGCTATTGGCTGGGGCGACGCCTCCCAGAAACCGACGCGCGCCAAATCAAACGCTGGGCCGCATTTACGCGCCACCGCGCGCAGGTGCTTAAAAACTGCCGACCCGGCGATTTAACCTGCCGCCCGCGCCAACGCCAAGCCTTATTGCAATGGGCCTACAATCCGTTTATTTAAGGCGGGCAAAAACCGCCGCACGCCCCAGTTAAAGCTGGTTCGTCAGCGCAGTTATAATGACCGATGTCCACGCAATATCCAACGGTTCGGTCAGCTCTTGGGAATTTTCAAAATCTTTTTCAAACAACCGCGTTTCCAGTTCGTGCACAAAAGCCGGGGCGGAAATTCCCAAACTCATTTCTTTGTTGATGTAAAGGCTCATCTTATCAAAATTAGCCGTTCCCACCACGGCCCATCCATCGTACAAAGCCGCTTTCACGTGGCTCATTCCGTTATAAAAATACACGCGCACGCCGTTTTTTAACAGCTTATTGGCCATCGCCCGGTTGTTCAGGTCCATAATGCCCACGTCATTTTTTCCAGGCAAAATCACGCGTACGTCCACCCCCCGACCGCGGGCGTCAATCAGTTCCTTGATAATGCGGTCATCGGAAAAATACGCATTTTGAATATATACCCGTCGTTTGGCGCGGCGGATGGCTTCGCGCTGGGCGTCAAAAATTTCCGAATCATTCGGCTTGGTGTACATCAGCCGCACGTCTATCATTCCCGGCGCCTCGCGGTTTACGTCACGCTGGCGTTTACTGAACATCCGCCGGTAAGCGGCGGCATAATCGCCGCCCCAGCCGGTAAAGGACCAGTTTTCATAAAAATTCTTTACCAGCCGCCCCACCACCGGCCCTTCCAGCGCTACCATCATATCATGCCAGGTATAGCGGTATTCCTGCCCGATGTTCATCCCGCCCGTATAAGCGATTTTGCGGTCCACGATATACACTTTGCTGTGGTCAAACGTGCCCCAGGGGTTTAAATGGGTGCGCGCTTTAGCTTTGGAATTTTTGCGCAAGTACGACGTGATATACTTGGGCATAATAAACGTTTCGGAAGTTTTTAATTCCGGGTTTTTGCCCGAATTAAGCACCGTATTGAGTTCGTCCACCACCACGCGCACGTCTATGCCTTCGTTGGCGCGGGCTTTCATCACGTCGGCAATGGATAAGCCGTACGGGTCCGCCATAAAGATATAGATGGTGGTAAAAATGCTTTCCTGCGCGCGCTGCATCGCCAGCATAAAATGCGGGAAGAATTCTTCCCCGTCAATCAGCAGGGTTACAAACGCTTTGTAATTTTGTTTGCTGATTTTTTTATCCAGCCAGCGGTTGAAATCGGTTAAGTCCATTTCTTCGCCGGAAGAATTGAGCGGCGGGATTTCTTTTAAGTCTTTTGCCAGGGGCGGCAATGCGGTATACACAGTAGCCGTGCCGAAAGCCGCCAGCCGGTGCGTGGTGGTAAACGGCGCTTTTAGCAAACCGAACAAATGGCTTTTTACAAAAAAAGAATAGATAAACGAAGCCGAAAACCCCAGCGAAGTCATCTCTTTTTTGACTTCATAGTAATCCGGCAGCTGCAGCTGGATATTCAAATGTTTTTCCGTATCCACATAAATAAAAGGAGAAGCAGGCACCCCGTCCAAACGCAACAGAAAGCGCGTATACGGTTCCCCCGCGGCGGCCACCATTTTTTTAAGCTGTTCGTTTACCAGCAAATCAAACTGTTCCGCTTCAATTTTCCCGACGATTTGAATATCGCCCGGAGCGTCTTTAAGCTGCACCAAATCGGGCGTTCCGTCCGCCCGGCGCAGCAGGACGGTTTCGTAATTATGGATAAACAGCAGCACCCCCTGCCCGGTGTGCGGCGGCACCAGCGGGGCAATGGTGCGTTTTAATACCTCGGTCCATTCCCGACCTACAATGACCACGCGGCGGCTGTGGTCTAATTTTTCAGGATTTTTAATACGCTGAGGCGTCAAAAGCGCTATATCCACATGGCCTTCTGGTTGGGTACGGTCCAAATCCGCCGTAAAGAAAAAAGCTTCCCCCCGGTAATCGTATTGAATGTAAAGCGTGTCGGACGCTAAAAATGCGTCGGAAGGGTCCACCTCGTGGGCGGCTACCCGGCGCAAAGCGTCCTGTTTTTGGGAATTATGCGCGCAAGCGCACCCCAAAAGGGCCAAACACAAGCAAACAGCCAAGCGAAGTTTTCTCATCCAGTCCACACCTCTTTTTTAGGAAAATAACCGTTTTTGGCTTCCGCTTCGCCCGGGGGCATATTTGCGGTGCCCTCTTTATTTCACATAAGGTTTTATTTCTTCGTACACCCGCTCGGCTACGATTTTGTACCCGGCGGCGTTGGGGTGTACCATATCGGATTTAAATTCTTTTTTATTAAAAATGCCTTTTAAAATACCGGGCACAAACACGGCGCCCTTCTCCTGTGCCAATTTTTTATAGGCCCGCGTATAATGCCCCATGCCCGGCCCGCCGATATCCACCACTACGGCAATGGCGCCGGCGGCTTGCACGGAATCCACAATCTGCGCCACGGCGGAGGCGGCCTCTTCCATACGCATATTGCGCATATAATCGTTCCCGCCAAATTCAATCAGCACCATATACGGGTTTTGCGCCAGCACTTCCGGCAGGCGGGAAGGTGCATGTTCCGCTGTCTCTCCGGGAAGGCCCAGGTTCACTACGTCCCGCCCCAATTTGCGTGCTAAAAAATCCGGATAGGAAGATCCTTTCGGCGCACCGTACCCGGCGGTTAAGCTGTCCCCAAACGCCACAATAGCCGTACCGGAATTATCCACATTTTTAATTTCCACCGTGTCGCGCAGGAAATAATACACTCCCGCGACAGCGATTAGTATCCAAATCCATTTTTTCATATCTCTGTTATTATAACAAAACTGGAAAACGCCTACCGTACGCGTGAGAAAAGGGTTGACTTTTCGCTCCTTTATTATCAGAATAAGGATATGAGCAAAACTTTAACCAAAGACGAAGAAAAAGCCTTATTGGACGCCGCACAGCAAGTGCGTGAAAATTCCTATTCGCCCTACTCTAAATTTAAAGTAGGGGCCGCCGTCCTGACACAAGACGGGAAAATTTTCCGGGGAACCAACATAGAAAACGCTTCCTATGGGCTGACCGTCTGCGCGGAACGCAACGCCATTTTTGCCGCCGTAGGGGCCGGCGAACGCCGTCTGCGGGCTTTGGCACTGGTTACCCAAAAATTACAGGGGATGGCATTTAACTCCCCCTGCGGCGCCTGCCGCCAGGTAATGAGCGAATTTATGCCGCCTGATACACCTATTTTGATTGCCGTACTAAATGAAAACAAACGCACGGTTTACCACAAAACCCTGCGGGATTTAATGCCGTTTCCGTTTGATAAATTTTCGGAAAAATAAAATAATACGCGGCTTTGCCGCGTTTTTTTTGGGGGATTTATGAAAGAAACCACCTACAAAGGCCTTGCGGCCTGGACGCTGGAAAACGACGCCATCCAAGTGACCCTGCTCCCGGGCTATGCCTGGAAAATAGCCAGCCTGATAAGCAAAAAAACCGGTCGGGAATTTTTATTTCAATCCGGGGCGGACACGCTGAGAGTGCCCGACTATGGGGCCGCTTTTTCGGATTATGATTCCAGCGGATTTGACGAAGTTTTCCCCTCTATTGACGCCTGCCCGTACCCAGACGGGTCCTGGGCCGGCATGCCCATCCCCGACCACGGCGAAGTATGGGCCATGAAATGGGAAGGCATCTGCGCCCCCACCGATACCGCCGCCAAAGCATTCGTACGCAGCCAAACCCTGCCGTATATCTTTTCCAAAAGTATTTCTCTTAAGGACAACGAACTACTGTTGGAATACTGCGTGGAAAACACCGCGCCGGAAGATTTCAAATTTATTTGGACGCCTCACTGCCTGCTGGCGTGCTCCCCGGCTACGCGCTTGTTAATCCCCGAAAACTTAACCCAGGTAATGACGGTGGAACACGGCACCAAACATTTGGGCCCGTGGGGTACGCTTCATTCCTATCCGCTGACCAAAGATGTAAACGGGCAGGAAATGGACCTTGCCGCCACCGAGCCCGCCAGCGCCGGCAACTGCGAAAAATTCTACTTTACCGAAAAAAACATCGCCGGCTGGTGCGGCATTGAACATACCGATACCGGCGAACGGTTAATCTACTCCTACGACCCGGAAAAAGTGCCCTACCTGGGCGTGTGGAAAACCCAGGGCGGCTACCGCGGCGATTACAACATCGCCCTGGAACCCTGCACGGGCGTATATGATGATTTGTATGTGGCAAATAAAATCCGCCGCGCGGCCGTGGTAGGCCCAAAAGGCCGCTATGAATGGTCGTTCAAAATGACGCTGCAATAAATTTGAACGGGGCGTACAAACACCCCGAAAGGGAGAATTCTATGAACCAACTGGCATTAAGAAGCAAATTCAATGAAGTGTTCAAAAAGGAAAAACTATACTTTTTTGCGCCGGGCCGGGTAAACCTAATCGGCGAACATACCGACTATAACGGCGGGCACGTATTTCCGTGCGCATTGTCGTTCGGCACGCACTGCGTGTTCTGCAAGCGCGACGACCGCAAAATACGCCTCTATTCCCTCAATTTTCCGCAGCAGGGCATTATAGACGCCGATTTGGATAACATTGCTTACAACAAAAAACAAGACTGGGCCAACTACCCACTGGGCGTTATCAAAACGCTGCAAAACCGCGGATACAAAATGGACCAAGGGTTTGAGCTGATGTTCTGGGGAGATATCCCCAACGGAGCGGGGCTTTCTTCTTCGGCTTCCATTGAACTGGCTACCGCCGTAGCGATGAACAATGTTTTTAAGCTTTACATCCCGCCGGTGGAACTGGTAAAAATATGCCAGGAAGCCGAAAATAAATTCGTGGGTATGAACTGCGGCATTATGGACCAATTTGCCATTGGTATGGGCAAAGAAGGCTGCGCCGTTCTGCTGGACTGCAATACGCTGGATTATGAATATGCCCCGCTGGACTTAAAAGGCATTTCCATTGTGATTATGAACACCAACAAACGCCGCGAACTGGCGGACTCCAAATACAACGAGCGCCGCGGCGAATGCGAACGGGCTTTAAAAGCGCTCCAAGCGCGGCTGCCCATTAAATCACTGGGAGAATTAAGCATTGAAGAATTTGAAAAGAACAAAGATTTAATCGTCAACCCGGTGGAACGCAAACGCGCCAAGCACGCCGTGTACGAAAACCAACGTACCTTGGAAGCCGTCAAAAAGCTCCAGGAAGGCGATTTGGAAACCTTCGGCAAACTGATGAACGCCTCGCACGTATCTTTGCGCGATGATTACGAAGTAACCGGCAAGGAATTGGACGCTTTGGCCGAAGCGGCCTGGCAGCAAAAGGGCGTATTGGGCGCACGTATGACGGGGGCCGGGTTCGGCGGCTGCGCAATTGCCTTGGTAAAGGACGAGGACGTCAAAAACTTTATAGACAATGTGGGCAAAATCTACCGCGAAAAAACGGGCCTGACGGCGGATTTTTACATTGCCTCCGTCGGCGGGCCGGCGCGCCCGGAACCCAAGATGTACTAATTTTCCCCGCCGCATACGGCGGCGGGTTCATTTTTACAAGGGAGAATATATGAAAAACATTCTAGTTATCGGCGGGGCCGGGTATATCGGCTCGCATACTGTTAAAATGCTGGCGGAAAAAGGGTACAACCCCGTTGTGTTTGATAATTTGTCCAAGGGCCACCGCGAAGCGGTTGCCAAATACCCCTTTGAACTGGGCGATTTGGGCGATAAAGCCCGCCTGGCGGAAGTGTTCAAAAAACACCAAATAGACGCCGTGATGCACTTTGCCGCGTTTATTGAAGTGGGAGAAAGCGTCAAAGAACCTTCCAAATACTACCACAACAACGTAGCCAAAGTGCTCAATTTGTTAGATGCCATGGTGGAAAATAATATTAAATACTTTGTTTTTTCCTCCACCGCCGCCACGTTCGGCGAACCCGTCAAAGAAAAAATTGACGAAACCCACCCGCAAAATCCCATTAACCCCTACGGCAACACCAAACTGATGGTGGAAAAGATGCTCTCGGATTTTGACACCGCCTACGGCCTGAAAGCCACAGCCCTGCGCTATTTTAACGCCAGCGGCGCCGACGATTCGGGCGAAATCGGCGAATCGCACGACCCGGAAACGCACTTAATCCCCATTGTGCTGCAAGCCGCCGCCGGCAAACGTCCGTCTATCAAAATGTTCGGCAACGACTACCCCACCCCGGACGGCACCTGCATCCGCGATTACGTACACGTCAACGACCTGGCCCGCGCACATATTTTGGCGTTGGAAAAAATGTTTAAAGATAACGTCAGCGAACGGTTCAACCTCGGCAGCGGGAACGGGTTTTCGGTGGCGGAGCTTGTTAAAGAAGCCAAACGCATTACCGGCATAGACTTTAAGGTGGAAGTGGCCCCCCGCCGCGCGGGAGACCCGGCGGTGCTGGTGGCCGACAGCGCCAAAGCCCAAAAAGTGCTGGGCTGGAAACCCGAATACAACCTTTCGCGTATTATTGAAACCGCGTGGAACTGGGAACAGCACCGCAAGTTTTAGGAGGAACTATGGACATCAATTTACTGATTGACCAATTGGTGGCTTTCGCCATTAACGAAAAACTCCTGCCCGCGCGGGACCGCGCTTGGGCGGTAAACCAACTGCTGGACCTGTTGCATTTGTCCGACTATACCCCCAGCGATTTTAAAGGCAAAACGCCCGCGTACCCGTGCGAAATCCTTAAAAACATTTGTGATTGGGCCGCCAAACAAGGCCTCATAGAGCCGGACACCGTCACTATGCGCGACTTGTTTGACACCAAACTTATGGGCGTATTTGCCCGCCAGCCCTCGGCGGTGACGGACGAATTTTACGCCCTGCACAAAAAAAGCCCCAAGGCCGCTACGGATAAGTTCTACCACGACGCCCGCGCGCTGGACTATATCCGCACCGAACGCGTAGCCAAAAACCTGGCCTGGAAGGCCCGCACCGCTTACGGAAATTTGGATATCACCATCAATATGTCCAAACCGGAAAAGGACCCGAAAGACATCGCCGCCGCGCTGAAAGTGAAGGCCTCGTCTTACCCCCCCTGCCTTTTGTGCAAGGAGAATGAAGGCTACGCCGGGCGCGTCAATCACCCGGCCCGCCAAAACCTGCGCCTGGTACCCTTAGATTTATTAAAAGACGGCGAATCGTGGTATTTGCAATATTCGCCGTATGTGTACTACAACGAGCACTGCATTTTCCTGTCCGACAAGCACGAGCCAATGAAGCTGACCAAAAAAAGCTTTGCGCGACTGCTGAACTTTGTGGACTTTCTGCCGCACTATTTCATCGGCTCCAATGCGGATTTGCCCATCGTCGGCGGGTCCATTTTAACGCACGACCATTTCCAGGGCGGGCGTTACACCTTTGCCATGGAAAAAGCCCCCGTGGAAAGAACATTTAAAATGGCGAAATTCCCGCGCGTGAAAGCGGGCGTAGTCAAATGGCCGATGAGCGTAATCCGCTTGAACGGTTCCAAAAAGGACCTAATAGAAGCGGCCGATTACATCCTAAAAAAATGGCGTACTTACAGCGACCCCAAGGCCGATATTTTAGCCAAAACCGGCGATACGCCGCACAACACCGTTACGCCGATTGCCCGCCGCCGCGGCAAAGTGTTTGAACTGGATATTGTGCTTCGCAACAACCGCACGACGGAAGAGTTCCCCATGGGTATTTTCCACCCACACGCCGAAGTGCACCACATCAAAAAGGAAAACATCGGCCTTATTGAAGTAATGGGCCTGGCGGTGCTGCCGGCGCGGCTGGCTAAAGAATTAAAAGACTTGGAAGCCCCGCTTATTAAAAAGGACCTTGCCGCCATTAAAAAGAATGAAGCGCTTGCCAAACACGCCCCGTGGGCTGAAGAACTGCTTAACAAGCATACGTTTACCGCCCAAAACGCGGCGGAAATCCTGCGTGCGGAAGTAGGCAAAGTGTTTGCGCGCGTGCTGGAATACGCCGGCGTGTACAAACGCACGCCCGAGGGGCAGGCCGCGTTTGACCGGTTCATTAAAAAGCTGTAAAGCTGTTTTACATAAAACTCCCCGGAACGAAAACTTCCAGGGAGTTTTTAATAGTTGCATTACATAGCATAAATGTGAGTTCGGCCCCAGCCGGATACGATTTCCGGATTAGTCAGGCCCATAATTTTCTCACAATAATTTCGGCTTCCCCCGCTGTCATAATAACTTACCCGGCAATATAACCCCGTAACCGATTTATAACGGTCCGGTTCAAAAAAGTAAGAAAACCCCACCGCTACGTATTTATCATCTTTTCTTATCAGCTCCACATAAGCCCCCATGCTGTTGCTTTGGATACGGCTGGGATGAATCTCCATTTTCCAAAAATCGTTGGAGCGTACGGAAGCGCTCTCCGCCTGCCAAGGAATATCTATGTCTAAATCTTCAAAAGACGAGGCATACGTCCCATTGGCCAAATAATACACCTGATTAGCTTGCACCACACTTTTTAATAGGGTAAGCGCTTCCGCCGCGCGGGATTTTTCCACCGCTTTTTCATACGAGGGCAATGCCACCGCCGTCAAGATGCCGATAATTAAAACAACAACGAGCAATTCTATCAAAGTGAAACCCTTTTCCATGAAAAACTCCTTAGCAATTTGATTTAAAGGCCTAACTACAGTCTAATAATTAACAGCCCAAAAATCAACGCTAGGACCAGTGTATCAAAAAAAAAAAACAAATCAAGGCCCAGAGGCGGGGCTCCCTATTCTATACGCGCCTGAACGACTGGTTTAAGCCACACTGTTCCGATATGTCGCGCGCTTGCCCCCCCGGCCAAGGGGCTGCTCCCTAAATTCCCAAATTCGGCTTGACACATTTTCATAAAATTTATAGAACAAAGTATAGAACAAAATTAAAAGTTACAGGAGCCGCCTATGAAAGCCCTTCACCCCAAACAAGCTGAACTATTAGATATTTTAAAGGCAAATATCTCCGACCCGCTGACAATGGAAGAACTGGCCGACCGCTTAAACGTAAGCGGCAAAAGCGTGGTGTTCCACCACATCAAGCAACTAGAAAAAAAGGGCTTTTTAAAGCGCAACCCGGCCAACCCGCGTGATTACATCATTTTGAAAGACCCGGAACGCAACGTTATCTATTTAAAAATGTACGGTATGGCAAAATGCGGACCCGAGGGAACCATTTTGGACGGCACCCCCACGCGTATCGTGCCGGTGGACCCGAGTATGATTTTTTTCCCCGCGTGCAAAGGGTTTATGGTGGAAGCCAAAGGCGACTCTATGCAGCATCTCATCGCTCCGCACGATTGGCTGATTGTGGAACAAAACAATCACCCCAAAAACAAAGATGTGGTGGTATGCGTCAATAATGGGGAAGTAATGGTCAAACGGTTTACGCAGGACGGGCAAAACGTGATTTTACAGTCCGAAAACCCGCAATATACCCCTATTATTGCAGATAAGGACTCTTTCCGCGTGGAAGGTATTGTGCGCAGTATCATTAAACGCAGTGTAAGCTGCTGATTTCCTGCCGTCCCGGGCGCCGAAACCTGGGGCGATTAGTCGTAACCTCACCGGGGCCGATTCACGCGGCCCCGGAATTTTACACCAAAGTAAAATTTTCCCTCCTTTCCAGCCGCCTCTAGACGCTATTTTTCGGCATTAATCAGTTTGCAGAATTTCTCTCCCAATTCCGTACGTCCGCGGCATTCCCTCTTGCCGGGATTATTGGAGTTGTCCAGCCAAATGTAATAGCCAAAATCCTCTTTTAAATCAGGATCGGACTGTATAGTTTCAGGATTGCTGTAATAAAAAATTCCCATAAACAACTTACTTGGATCCGTTACCACCCCCGAACCGGAAATGATATCTACCCGAAAAAATTCATTGCAGACCAGCACATCTTTCCCTTTGCAAACGCCTTTATAATCAAAATCCAAATTGTCCGTATTGGCCTCGTAATAACCATTGGCCATATAATAGGCTTCTTCTGCTTTTTTTAAATTCTCAGCTACCGTAAGCATCGTAGCAAAACGGGATTTGAGTACTGCCATTTGATATTGCGGCAACGCCACCGCCGCCAAGATGCCAATAATCAGCACCACCACCAATAATTCAATAAGCGTAAAGCCGCCTAATCGGCGGTTTGCGCGGAGTTTTCCATCCGTAAGTGTTTTTTGATAATTTTTTGTCATAGCCAAAATTTATCAAAAAAAAAAAACGAGTCAACCCCCTTGCCGGGGGCAGGCATTCTGCCTCGAACAGGGTTTTAAAAAATACGGTGCTAACTCAAGAGGGAACAAACCCGTTGGGAATGTTTATGCAAAGAACCAACGCCTGGGCACCGAGCCGGGGCGCCCGTGGCAGCCCCCCTTTCTTACCCCGGTAGCACGACTGGTTCAGGCCTCTCTACTCCCGCCTTTACGCGCCCTTTCGTAATAGTCCAGAGCATATTCCCCAACGCTATGCCCGCCAGTGCAACGCGCAGGGCCGCACCCCTTACGCCCCTTACGCGCTTTTACGCAACACTTTCTAGGCAAAAATACAAAATAAAATCCCCCGGTTTAACACCGGGGGATTTTTATGTTAGCTCAAATTTATTCAATCACGATATAGGAACGGCCGTCTTTTTCTTCGCTGTACGGGTCCAGGGTGTTCTTCCCGTCTACGATGTACAAGAATTTATAGGCGCCCGGGGCAATGGAAAGGGTGGTTTCCCAATAGTCGCCGCGCTTTTTAAGCGCCTGGGGTTTCGCCATCGTAAACCCACTGACGATAGATACCTTTTTCCCCTCGCCAAACCAGCGGAACGTTACCCGGCGGTATTTGCTTTTGGGGTTTACTTTTACGAGTACGCTTTCTTTCTTTTCCGGTTGGGCAACTTCTGCGGGAACCGTTTCGGCAGGTTTTACTTCCTGCGTTTTGGGTGCTTCCTGCACGACGGCTGCCGCTTCAGTATTAGAAACAGGCGCCGCCGCGACAGAGTCCACCACAATCGGCTCGTTGGTTGCCACTATGTCGGTTTCGGTAATTTCGGGAACGTCTACGGTTTCGGCCTGGGCAGCCACGGCCGGGGCGGGAGCCTCAAACAGCCGCGCGGAAAAATGTTTGTAGATAAAAAAACCGAACACGCACAAAAAGATAATGTCTACAATAATTAAGAAAAGCCACAAATCTTTATTGCCGGCCGGTTTGATATCCAAATCCAGGTTTTCGTTTTCCATAGTTTTCCCTGATAAAAAAAGCGGGCGAAGGGAATCGAACCCTCGTCTAAAGCTTGGGAAGCTTCCATTCTACCATTGAACCACGCCCGCATAAAACGGTTTGCTGATATTATTTTAGCAAAGTTTTGCCCGGCTGTAAAATGATTTTGTCAAAATTATTTTGCCAAAGGCAGCTGCTTGATAAAAGCCAAGGCTTCTTCCTTGGAAGAAACCTTCCCTTCCACCTGCGCCACAGCAACGGCTTCCAAAATCTCGCCGATTTTGGGGCTGGGCGGCAGGGACAACGCGTCCATCACGTCCCGCCCGGTAATTAAACGCACCGGCTGAACCTTTTTAGGCGTATCAAAAAATTTTTTAAACAGTAAATTCAACACCTGCATATGGCGCAGGGTTTTGCCGATGTTGGCTGTTTTTTGCGCCTGGGCCAGCGTCATTATTTTAAGCCCGCTTTTGGGCATAATGCGCTTTAGCTGTGCGTCGGAAACGTAGCTGGCGTAATCGGCCCAGCACAGCAACAGCATCGGCACGGCGGCGTCGCCCAAATCGCGGAAAAAGTGGTAGGCGCCCCGGTCGGTAATGACATCGTTGCTGGCTAAATTGGACGGGCGCAAATGTTCGCCAATCATCGCGCAAATCAGGCGGATATCGGCCCGGCTGTAGTGCAGGCGTTCCAAAATTGTTTTGGCCATTTTGGCGCCCTTTTCCTCGTGGTAAAAAAACCGCAGCCGGTCCCCCATCACTTTGGCGGTGGCGGGTTTGGCTACGTCGTGCAGCAGGGCCGCCATTTTGTACAGCGGTTTATTTTGCGCATACGGCGCCAGTTTTTTGGCGTATCTGGCAAAAGCTTTGGGCAAATGGTCCAACAGGTATTCCATCCGTTTAAACACCGCCAGCGTGTGCGCAAATACACCGCCCTTACCGTAGTAAACTTCGGCGCAGGTGCGCTGGGGTTCCAGTTCCGGGAACAACGCCGTTAACAAACCGCTTTGGTCCATTAACACCAGGTTTTCGTACGCTTGGGACGTTGCAAACAGGCGGTCCAATTCTTCGTGCACGCGCTCGCCGGCGGACCGGGTAATCAGCGCATGGTCCTTTTTGATTTGCGAAAGCGTACGGGCGGAAATGGAAAAGCCCAACTCCGCCGCCGAACGAAACGCCCGCAGCATCCGGAGCGGGTCGTCCTGAAACACACGCGGGCCGGTGCGGTCAATCACTTTGGCGGACAAATCCGTTAGTCCGCCCGCCAGGTCTACAATCAATTTTTTTTGGAGTCTTTTAAGCTGGATATGCGCCGTTTTGCCTTTGCGCGGCGTAACCACAATTTGCGGCAAGGCCGACACGGGGTAAGCCAGCGCATTGATGGAAAAATCGCGCCGAAGCAAGTCGGCTCTCAAATCTTTGCCTTGGTAGGCGGTTAAATCAATTTGGATTTTGTCTTTGTGGGTAACCAGCCGCCATACACCCAGTTCGGGGTCCATTTCAAACACGGCGGCTTTTAAGCGGCGGCCCAGTTCTTGGGCAGCGGCACGTACGTCCGCCGGCGGAAGGGCAAGGTCTAAATCCGACGACTGCCTGCGCAGCAGGCTGTTGCGGACAATCCCCCCCACATAATGCGCCTGCGGGATAACCTCCCGCAGTACGCGCGCCAAATCAAGCGACATTTTCCTCCGGCCCCACTCCCCCGCGCGCCGCCAGCTTGGCTACAGCGTCTTTGCGTAGTTCGCGCTTTAACACTTTGCGCAAGGCGTTTTTGGGCAGTTCGTCCACAAATTCAAAATCGCGCGGGCGTTTATAAGCGTCCAAGTGGGTCTTCAAAAATTTCCGGAATTCGTTGGTGTCAATTTCCGCCCCTTCTTTTTTGACGGCATAGAGCTTTACAAATTCGCCCCCGCGTCCGTCCGGCACGCCGATAATGGCGCATTCCTCTATGCCCGGGTGCTCGCAAATGACCGCTTCCACCTGGGCGGAAAACACTTTCAGCCCTTTGATGATAATCATATCTTTCTTGCGGTCTTTAATAAAAATAAATCCGTCGTCATCCACTTCCACGATATCGCCGGTTTTAAACCAACCGTCCTCGGTAAATGCGTCGCGCGTGGCGGTTTCGTTGCCCCAGTACCCGCGGAACACGTTGGGGCCTTTTACGCACAGCTCGCCTTCGTGGTTGCGGGGAACCTCGTTTCCGTCGTCGTCCAGTACAATCGTATTGACCGCCGGAATAGCCGGCCCTACCGATTTGATTTTTTGCAGTTCCTCGGTATTCACGCTTACCACCGGGCTGGTTTCAGTCAGACCGTAACCTTCCAATATCGGCACGCCGATTTTTTGCTCAAACCGGTCTTTAATTTCCTGCGTCAGCGGAGCCGCGCCGGAAACGCCGAAGCGCACGCTTTTAAACGGCCAAAAGCGCAGGTAAATTCTTTTTAAGCCTTTGGCCTCCTTAGAAAGCACCGCATAAATTTGCGGAACAGCCAAAATGACCGTCACTTTTTCCGACCCCATCGCTCCCAGCCATTTGCTGGCGGGCATTACGTTGGCTACGATGACCACCTTTAAATTTAAATACATCGGGATAACCACGCACGTCGTCCACGCGAACGAGTGGAACATCGGCAGCAGGCACAAAAAGCAATCGTCGTCGGTAATTTTAAAAATCTGCGCGCAGGAAATCACGTTGGAAGCCAAATTGCCGTGCGTGAGCATAGCGCCTTTGGGCAAACCGGTCGTTCCGGAAGTATAGAGGATAAAAGCCAAATCGTCCAGCCCGGCACAAGCGGAAGAGGTTTCTTCGTGCACGGTGGATTTTTCAATTTCCTGCCAAAACAGCTGCAATTTAGGATCCCCGGCTACCGAAGAGGGAATCTCATCCGTAGAGAAAACATATTGCACTTCAGGCAGGTTGGGCAGGCATTTGACGTAGTGGCGGATAAATTCCGCCTGCGTGACTACCGCTTTGGCACCGGCGTTGTTCAAGATATATTCAATTTCTTCGGGCTTAGTAACCATAAAATTCATCGGGATACACACCGCCCCCAATTTGTACAGCCCGAAGTTGGCTACCACCGTATCAATGGCATTGCGGTGGGCGACGGCCACGCGGTCCCCTTTGCGGATGCCGTGTTCAAAAAACATATCGGCGGCGCGGTCCACCTGCATTAACAGTTCGTGATAAGAAATTTGTTTTTCGGTGCCGGCTTCCACCAGGGCGATTTTATCAGGGAATCGGAAAGCACTGTCAGCTAAAGCGGTATACAAATCTTTACGGCGAATCATAAGCACCCCTTAATAGTCGTTTTTTTTATTGTAGTAAAAATTAGGCTTGCCTGGGGTCCAAAATATCCCTAAACGCGTCCCCCAGCAAGTTCCAGCCCAACACAAACATAAAAATCGCTCCGCCCGGTGCCGCCACCGTGTACCAATAGGCAAACGGGTGGCCCGGCGTGCCCAACACCCAGTTGCGCGCCATAGCAATCAGCTGGCCCCAATCGGCCGTGCCGGGCTGCGCGCCTAAACCCAAGAACGAAAGCGAAGCGGCCGTCAGTACCACATAACCAATGTCCAGGCTGGCCACTACGACAGACGGATAAATGGCGTTTGGCAAAATATGGCGCAGCAAAATGCGCGGTCCGCGCGCGCCCAAGGTGCGGGCGGCGGTTACGTAATCGCGCTGTTTGACCGATAAAATATCCCCGCGCACCAACCGTGCGTAAGAAGGCCAGGCCACCGCCGTCAGGGCAATCATCATATTTTTGATATCCGGCCCCAGCATAGCGGCAATTACCATCGCCAGCACCAACGACGGCACCGCAAACACCACATCCGTCAGGCGCATTAAAATTTCGTCCGTTTTCCCGCCGAAATAGGCCGCCACGCCGCCTACCAAAAGCCCAATCAAAAACGCAAAAAACGTTACCGTCAGCCCGATTTTAAACGCCAGCCGCGTGCCCCACACCACGCCGTAGTACAAATCGTACTGTTGCTCGGTAGTGCCGAACCAGTTTTGGGCGGACGGCGGCTGCGGCGCAATCTGGTAGCTTTTTTGCGGCAGCTGATAGGCGTTATTGGGGTTTTCCACCGGTGCCAACACCGGGGCAAACAGCGCCACCAGCAGAAAAAATACCACAATCACCAGCCCGAACAGGGAGGTTTTATTGGTATAGATACGTTTTAAAATGCGGTCGTTCATCGTAATTCCTGCTATTCCAAACGGATGCGCGGGTCCACCGCGGTATATAGAATGTCCGAAAGCAAATTGCCCAGCACAAACAGCACCGCCACCATCAGCGAGAACCCCAATATGCCGGCAATATCCAGCTGTTGGGCGGCAATCACGCCAAAGCGGCCAATGCCGGGGTAATCAAAAATCGTTTCCACAATCACCGTACCGCCCAGCAGGCGGATAAACTGGATACTGGCCAGCGTAATGACGGGAATAATGGCGTTTTTTCCGGCGTGCTTATACACCACCTGAAACTTATTTAACCCTTTGGCGCGGGCGGTGCGGACGTAATCTTTATTCAGTTCTTCCAGCATACTGGAGCGCATCACACGCACCATCAGCGCAAACGAACCGATACACAGCGTCACGGCCGGAAGCACCAGGTGGGATAATACATCCCAAAACACCCGCAAATTGCCGTTTAACAGGGCATCTATCAGCAAAAACCCCGTATACGTTTTGAACATTCCGCTGTGGATAAGCACGTCGGTCTGCACGGAATACCCGCCGGGGGCGAACCAGCCCAGCTGCCCGTAAAAAATCATCAGCAGTATCAGCCCCAGCACAAAAATCGGCAGCGAAAACCCGCCCACCGAAATAAACCGCGCCGCCACGTCCTGCCATTTATCCTTATGCACCGCCGACGCACTGCCAAACCACACGCCGAAAAACACCACAAACAAAATGGTAACAAACGCCAGCTGAATGGTGGCGGGCAGATACTCTTTAATGGCTTGCGAAACGGGCATATTGGCGCTGGGGCTGTAGCCCAAGTCGCCGTGGGCCACGTTTTTCAGCCAGCGCCCGTATTGCTTAAATACGTTGTCGCGCAGGCCGTACTGGCGGATGACTTCTTCCAGCGCGCCCATTTGGCGCGGGTCTTTTACGTATAAGGAAGCGCGCATTTCCGGGCTTAAGCGCTGGGTAAGGAAAAACAGCAGAAACGTTACCCCCAGCACCACCAGGGGCAATAGCAATAACCGACGCACAATATAATTCAACATACTCTCTGCCGCTTCCTTCCTGTACGTTATTTCCGGTAAGACAATACCGTTTCCAGCACGATTTGGAACGCTTTAAAAAATTCTTTTAATTCCAGGCTTTCCGCCGTGGTGTGGCAGCCGCGCCCGCCCACGCCCAGGTTGGGCAAGGTAAACCCGAATCCGCTGAGCACATTGGCGTCGCACCCGCCGCCGGAAGCAGCCGGGCGGACGGTTACGCCTTGCTTTTTAGCCGCCGCCAGGACGGCTTTAACCATCGGATGGTTTTTGGGCACATTCACCGCCGGATAACGCTGGACGGAAACAAACTTTACTTCCGGTTTGCGGATTTTGCCGTCAATTTTCTTGGTAAAATGTTTGACGGCTTTTTCAAAGCAGGCTTTCATATGGGCCGTCTGCTTAGCCAGCTTGGCGTTGTTTAAGCTGCGCGCCTCGCCTTTCAAATACACTTCGCCCATTACGATATTGGTGGCCTGCCCGCCCTGCACAATGCCAAAGTTCGCCACGGTTTCTTTATCAATCCGGCCCAGCTTCATTTGCGAAAGCGCATACGCCGCTACTTCCAGCGCGGAGATGCCCTTTTCCGGGCAGACGCCCGCGTGGGAGACAATCCCTTTCACCCACACTTCAATCGTATTTACCGCCGGGCCCTTTACCAGCAGTTCGGAAAAATCTTCGTTATCCAAAATCAGCCCTTCCCGGCCTTTTAATTTTTTATACTCCAGGTTTTTGGCCCCCTGCATCCCGTTTTCTTCCGTCAGCGTAAACACCACTTCCACCGGCGGATAGGGTTTGTTTTGCTGCTGCAGGGCGCGGAGAACTTCCAAAATAATGGCGATGCCGGCTTTGTCGTCGGCCCCTAAAATGGTGGTGCCGTCCGAGGTAATGCGGACCTTCTTTACCACCGGCTTTATCTGCCGGCCCGGCATGACCGTATCCATATGGGAGCTGAGCACAAACGGTTTGCTTTTTGCCGTACCGGGCAGGAAGCCAATCACGTTGCCCTGGGCGTTGGTTTCATACTTTTTGCCGGCGTTATCCACATACACCCGGCAGCCCAGCTTTTGTAAGCGGGCGGCTAAAAATTCCTGTATGTCTTTTTCGTGGAAAGACTCGCTGTCAATGCGGATTAACTCCAAAAAGGTGTCCACTAACTGTTGTTCGTTGGATTTCATATCTTCCTCCTATACGGCAAATTTGCTTTTTTGTGTTTTAAACGGCATTACCGCGCAGGCGCAGGCGTGGCGCGGGGCAACTTCCTGCAGCGCAAACGGACGGCTTTGGCACGCTTCCTGTGCATAGCGGCAGCGGGCGGCAAACGGGCAAGCCCAGGTTTCCCGCTCGGGGTGTTCCTCCGGGTCTTCCGCTCCGGCAAATACCGCCCGGCGCGGCGCGTGCACCGAAGGCACCGCCGATAAAAGCGCCTCCGTGTACGGGTGCTGCGGGTTGGTAAATAATTCTTCCGCGGGGGCGCGCTCCACAAGGCGCCCGCGGTACATCACGGCGATATCATCGCACAAAAAGCGGGCGACGGCAAAATCGTGCGTTACAAACAACATAGACAGACGGCGCGATTTTTTAATTTCTTTGAGTAAATTTAAAATTTGCGCCTGCACCGATACGTCCAGCGCGGACACCGGTTCATCCGCCACCAAAATCTGCGGGTCTAACGCCAGGGCGCGCGCAATGCAAATGCGCTGGCGCTGCCCGCCGGAAAACTCGTGCGGATACCGCTCCAGCTGGCTTTCCGACAAGCCGACGGACGCTAATAATCCTTTCAAAAATTTCTGTCTTTCCTGCTTGTCTTTTTTCAGCCCGTGTATGTCCAGCGGCTCGCCCAGCAGCTGGCGCACCGTCATACGCGGGTCCAGGCTGGAGTACGGGTCCTGATATACCACCTGCAGTACGCGGCGCAGTTTTTTAAATTCGCTTTTGGACAGGGCAGGCACGTTTTTCCCGTTTACTTCCACCGTGCCGGAAGTGGGTTTTTCAATCCCCAACAACACTTTGCACAGCGTGCTTTTGCCGCAGCCGGATTCCCCCACTAAGCCCAGCACGTGGTTTTCTTCCAACGTTAAGGAAACGTCTTTTAGGACGGGCTTTTCCAAATTTTTGCCCAACAGACGCCGGCGGGTATAGGTTTTAAATAAATTTTTAATTTGTACGGCAGCCGTCATTTTCCCTCCCTCAGCCAGCAACGGGTGCGGCGGCCGTTTTCCTCAAACAGCGGCGGGCAGGCCTGGCGGCATTTCTCCGTTACAAACGGGCAACGCGGCGCAAACGGACAGCCGGGCGGCAGTTTGCCCGGCACCGGCGGGTGCCCGGTGATAACCGGCAAAATATCCACTTTTTCGTGCACGGGCGCCAACGAATTCAAAAGCCCCTGCGTATAGGGGTGCAGCGGGTGCTCAAACAGCTGGGAGGCGGGAGCATATTCCATACACATCCCCGCGTACAGCACCAGCACGTCATCGGCAATGCCCGCCACCACGGCTAAATTGTGCGTAATAAACACCGCCGACATACCGCTTTCTTTCTGCAATTGTTTGATTAAATGCAAAATCTGCGCCTGCACCGTTACGTCCAGCGCGGTGGTGGGCTCATCGGCCACCAGCACATCGGGCTCCAGGGCAAGCGCCATGGCAATCATTACCCGCTGGCACATCCCGCCAGAAAATTGGAACGGGTATTCGTTTAGGCGTTTTTCCGCTTCGGCAATACCTACTTTTTCCAACAATTTGGCGGCTTTGGCACGGGCGGCGGATTTGGACATTTTCCGGTGTGCAAGCAAGGTTTCCGTCAGCTGTTCGCCCACCGTAAGGACGGGGTTTAAGCTGGCGGCCGGGTCCTGGAAAATCATAGAAATTTTATTGCCGCGGATTTTGCGCAGTTCTTCGCGGCTGAGCGTGGCCAAATTTTTGCCTTTGTAGCGCACTTCCCCGCCGCTCATACGCGCGTTGGGCGGAAGCAGGCGCAAAATGGAAAGCGCGTGCACCGTTTTTCCGCTGCCGGATTCCCCCACCACCGCCAGCACGCGCCCTTTGGGAAGGGTATACGAAAGCCCGTGAAGAACCGGCAGGGGGCCTTCTTCGCTGGCAAATTCCAAGCGCAAATCGCGCACTTTCAAAATAGGTTCGTCGGGGCGTGTCATCTGTTTTATTATAGCAATTTAGCACCTCTTCCCCATAAAAAACCGCGCTTTTGCGTGTTTCAAGGGCGGGGAATTTGCTACACTTATATATATGAAAAGACTTGCGTTATGGTGCCTGGCTTTATTTTTATGTGCCTGCGGCGGTTACGAAACGGTAACCGTTACGCTTCCGGACGGATTTGCCGTAAAAGCCCGGCTGGCCGATACGCCCGAAAAACAGGAAAAGGGCCTGATGTTTGTAACCGAACTGCCGGAAACCGAAGGAATGCTGTTTGCGTTTGAGCAGGAGGAAGACCAAGCCTTTTGGATGAAAAACACCCTGATTGATTTGGACATTATTTTTATCGGAGCGGACAAAAAAGTAACGTTCGTAGCCGAAGAAATGCCCCATTCCTACACCTACACGCCGGACGACCAGGTGGCCTATGCCGTAGGCTACGGGCAATACGTATTGGAACTGCCCGCCAAAGCCGCCGCCAAGCACGGGGTGGTGCAAGGGGCGGAACTGAAATTTGAATTACCGGACAAAAAATGAAACGCGTTTTCGCTTTGCTGTTTATGCTGCTGTGGGTATGGCCGGCCGCCGCTAAGGAGGCTGGGTGGACCGCGCTGAACGAAGAAGCCAAACGCCACTTAATTAATTTGTTAAATATAGACACCTCCCTGCCGGAGCCGGACGAGCTTTCCGCCGCGCGCTATATTTATAAGGAATTTAACAAACACGGTATAGACTGGGACATTTTCATCCCGGAACAAGGCCGCGCCAATCTGCTTGCGCGCATTAAAGGCAGCGACCCGGAACAAAAACCGCTGTTATTAATCTCCCACCTGGACACCGCCCCCGCCGCCGAGGGCTGGAGCTATCCGCCCTTTAAAGCCACCGCCGAAAACGGCAACATCTACGGCTTGGGCGCCACTGACGCCAAAAACTATACGGCGGTTTACCTGGCCCTGTTTACGTGGCTGAAAGACCAAAAAATCACCCCTAAGCGGGACATCATTTTTTTAGCCACGTCCGGCGAAGAATCCGGCAGTGAAACCGGCCTTCTGTGGCTGGGCGGCGCACACTGGGATAAAATCAACCCCGGCTACGCGTTAAACGAGGGCGGCGGCATTATCAAAAACAAAGACGGCGCCGATATTGTGTTTGCCGAAGCGTCTACCAAAATGTATATGGACATTAAAGTAACCGCGTACGGGACGGGCGTGCACTCCTCCATGCCGGTAAACGATAATGCCGTATACCTGTTGTCCCAGGCGCTGGCCAAAATTGCCAACTACAATCCGCCCGCCAAAATCACCCCGACGGCGCGTACATTTTTTAAAGCCATTGCCCCGCTGCAGGACCAGGACGGGCAAACCACCATCCGCTTTTTGCTGGCAGGCACCCCGCAAAACAGCCAATCCGCCGCCGAAATTATGGCCCTGGACCCGTTTTTTAGAACCCAGCTTAAAGACACTATCAACCCCACCGTGCTTTCCGCCAGCAAGGATACCGGTTCCGCCAGCGGCGAAGCCAGCGCCATTTTGAACGTGCGCCTGCTGCCCGGCTCGGACCCGGATGAATTTTTTGAAGATTTAAACAGCCTGTTTGCGGAAGAAGACAACATCACGCTGGAAATTCTGGAACGCCCCCAAACGCCTTTCCCGCAGCCGATGGACGGCACGGACGAGCTGTTTGCCTCTATTTCCAAAACGGCCCAAAAGCTGATTCCGGGTGCTATTACCGTACCGGGGATGAGCCCCGCGTCGGGCGATAACGAATTTTTGCGCAAACTGGGCGTGATTACCTACGGACTGGGCCCGGATATGGACCCGCTTTCGGAAAACACCGCCCACGCCGCGGATGAATTTATCAGCGAGAAAGATTTATTTAATCAGCTGCAATTTTTATCGGGCGTGGTGTTTGATTTTGCCTACGGCAAAGAGCTTCTGCCGCTTGCGCCCGCCGCACCGGCGCCCGCCCCAAAGACGGGCCAACCGGACCCCGATAAAAATGAAAAACCGGCCCCGTCTAAAGCCGACCAACAATAAACCGTTTTATTTTCCGGTGCATCCGGAACCAAAACAAGAGGATTACTATGTCAACCGATACGAAACAAAGCTTGGAAATTTTTTCCCGCAATGAAATTACCGAACACTATATTTACAAAAATTTAGCCGCACGCGAAAAAAACCCCGAAAACCGCTCCGTGCTGGAAACCTTATCTACGGACGAAAAACGCCACTACGATTTGATTAAAGAAGAATCCGGCGTGGCGGCAAAGCCCGACCGCTTTAAAATTTTTTGGTATTCTTTTTTAGCCAAAACCTTAGGGCTTACGTTTGCCATTAAATTAATGGAATCCGGCGAGCACCACGCCTCCGGCACCTACCGCGCATTTACGCAGTACCCCCACATCGCCCAACTGGCGGAAGAAGAAGACGCGCACGAAGCCAAACTGATTGCGCTAATTAACGAAGAACGCCTGGCGTATATGAGCTCGGTTATTTTGGGCCTCTCGGACGCGCTGGTGGAATTTACCGGCGCCTTAGCCGGGTTCACGCTGGCGCTTTCCAACAGCAAGCTCATCGCGCTGACGGGCGCCATTACGGGCATTGCGGCGGCGCTTTCTATGGGTTCTTCGGAATATCTTTCTTCCAAAGCGGAACAAGATTCCGGCAAGCACCCCGTTAAAGCCGCCGTATACACCAGCGGGGCTTATGTGCTGACGGTGGCCCTTTTGGTGGCGCCGTTTGCGTGCTTAAATAACGTGTTTGCCGCGCTGGGGCTGATGCTGTTTTTTGCGCTCCTGCTGATTGCGGGCTTTATGTTTTATTATTCCGTGGCGCGGGGCGAAAATTTCAAACACCGCTTTATTGAAATGACGTGCCTGAGCTTTGGCGTGGCGGCGGTGAGCTTTTTAATCGGGTTTGCGCTCAAAACCTTCACGGGCATTGAAGCGTAATCCGCCCCTTATACAAGCCGCAATAAAAAATACCTCCGGCAAAACCGGGGGTATTTTTTGCATAAAAAACCCCGCCGCAGGGGCGGGGCAAAGCAAAACACGATTGCGGCGTTAGTTGCCACCAACACCGCCACCGCCAGTAGAAGCGGCAT
>CASFTM010000016.1 GCA_949297775.1 uncultured bacterium | reverse complement strand
GATTGACGGCGTGGCCCAGCTGTTGCCGGGAGTGTTGGATTCCACCTTTACCCACGCCGGTACCAGCGTAAAATAAACTTTTGCACACACAGGGCGGCTTGGGCCGCCCTTTTTTTGTCTGTATTATTATAGAATAACCGTATGGACCAGTTTAAACTCGTTTCTCCCTTTACGCCCGCCGGGGACCAACCCAAAGCCATCGCCTCCCTTACCGAAGGCGTCCGCGCCGGGTACCCGCGCCAGACGCTTTTGGGCGTAACGGGTTCCGGCAAAACGTTTACAATGGCGAATGTGATTGCCAACCTGAACCGTCCGACGCTTATTTTATCACCCAATAAAGTTTTGGCAGCCCAGCTTTATGGCGAATTTAAACAGTTCTTTCCCGAAAATGCGGTAGAGTATTTTATTTCTTATTACGATTATTACCAGCCTGAAGCGTACATCCCGCAGACCGATACATACATTGAAAAAGATTCCGCCGTTAACGAACATATTGATAAACTCCGCCTGAAGGCGACCACTTCGCTTTTAACGCGGAAAGATGTAATTGTGGTGGCGTCTGTTTCGTGCATTTACAACATCGGCTCGCCGGACAGTTTCCGCGAGATGCGTATTTATGTCAAAAAAGGGGCCGAGCTGACGCGCTCCGCTTTGTCCGGACAGCTGATTAAAATCCAGTACCACCGTGATGAGATGGAATTTTCTTCCGGCAAGTTCCGTATGCGCGGCCCCTTTACCGATGTAATGACGCCGTACAGCCAAAACGCCATCCGCGTAGAAATTGCGGGCAAAACGATTGCCCATATTTATGAAATCCACCCCATTACCGGCAACGTACTGGCGGAATTAGACGAAGCGTGGATTTATCCCGCCAAACATTTCGTAGCGACGGACGAAGACACCCAAAACGCCATTGACCAAATCCGCCAAGATTTGGACGTCCGCCACGCGGAACTTTTGCAAATGGGCAAAGAACTGGAGGCCTACCGCCTAAAACAGCGCACCGAATACGATTTGGAAATGCTCCAACAGGCCGGGTTTTGCCCCGGGATTGAAAACTATTCCCGTTATATGGACGGACGCAAACCGGGGGAACGTCCGTCGTGCTTGTTGGATTATTTTAGACGGTATGATGATTTTTTGATGATGGTGGATGAATCACACGTGGCGCTTCCACAGGTGCGCGGAATGTTCAACGGAGACCGCGCCCGCAAACAAATGCTGGTGGATTTTGGGTTCCGTCTGCCGTCTGCCTTGGACAACCGCCCGCTTAAATTTGACGAGTTTGAAAAATTGCTTCCTTCCACTATTTTTGTATCCGCCACGCCCGGCCCCTATGAACTGACGGTGTGCGGGAACCATATTGTGGAGCAGGTCATCCGCCCGACCGGGTTGGTAGACCCCAAAGTGTATATGCACCCAACCGCCGGTCAAATTGACCACTTGGTGGAGAAAATTACCGAACATAAAAACCGCGGAGAACGAACCTTGGTGCTGGCATTGACCAAAAAAACAGCCGAAGATTTGAGTTCTTTCTTTACCGAAAAAAACATCAAAACCCGCTATTTGCATTCGGATATAGAAGCCTTGGACCGCGTGGAAATTTTAAAAGAATTCCGCCAAGGTAAATTTGATGTACTGGTAGGCATTAATCTCTTGCGCGAAGGGATTGATATCCCGCAAGTGGGGCTGGTGGCCATTTTGGGCGCGGATAACGAAGGCTTCCTGCGTAACACGACCACGCTTATTCAAATTTCTGGCCGCGCGGCGCGCAACGCCGGGGGGGAAGTAATTTTGTATGCGGACCGGAAAACAGATTCCATCCGGTATGCAATGGATGAAATGAACCGCCGCCGCGAATTGCAGGAAGCGTATAATAAAGAACATCACATCACGCCCAAAACCATTCAAAAGGCGGAAGTGGAATTGAAAGAATTTGAACAACAAACCAAAACAAGCGCCTTTGGTATTTTGAGTCAATCCCTGCCGGAACCGACGCTGAAGAATATCCAATCGGTGGAGAAAGATTTGGAACAGCAAATGCTCCAGGCGGCGGATGCGCTGAACTTTGAGCTGGCTGCGGAGCTGCGCGACCGCTTGTTTGAACTGCGCCAGATGCGTGTAAAAGGTGCAGGCAAAAAGAAATAATGCCCCGCGGGTGCCGGGCAGAAATTGGTAAAATATAGATATGGAAGAAACGACATTTCCTTTGCAAAGTGTAACAAAAGTAATCGGTCTGGAGCGGGTGGACAGCACGCAGGACCTGGCCTATGCGCTGGCCCAAAAAGGCGAGCCGGACGGCACATTGGTTTTGGCGTGTGAACAAACGGCGGCCCGCTGCCAGAGCGGAGAGGCCTTCAGCGCCGGTGAAGGCGGTGTGTATTTTACACTGATTTTGCGCCCGGAAAAAGCGGATTTGTGTGCGCTTTCCTTAAGCAAACAAGCGGCGCAGGCGGCGGCGGATATGCTGGCGGAAGTGTTTGGCCTTAAAACCAAAATAAAAGTTCCTAATACCGTCTTGGCGTGGGAGCCCAAAAGCCGCAAATGGAAAAAAATAGCCGGCGTGCTGGTGGAAACTTTTTTTGAGGAAGACCGTCGGCTGGCTCTGGTGGGAATGGGCGTAAACGTCAATAACCGGCTGCCTTCCGGCTTAAAGGAAACAGCCGTCAGCGTGAAACAGCTGATAGGGAGCGAAACGAGCAAAGAGCTCTTTTTGGATGAATTGTTAAACGCTTTTTGGAAAAGATACGCCCATTGGAATATTTCTGGGCGGTGATTTTGCCCATAAAAATACCCGCTTTTAAGCGGGTATTTTTATGGATGAATGATATTTAGTCGCCTAAGGCGTGTTTGGCTTTGGCTAAAAAATCCGCCAAGGCAAACGGTTTGGAACAGAAACCTTTTACCTGCGGGTAGGTAAGGAATAATTTTTCCGATTCCACCAAAGCAGAGGTTACGATAACCGGCGTGGAAGCCAAGGTTTCGTCTTCGTTCATAATCTTGATGATGCTGGCTCCGTCTAATCCCGGCAGCATTACATCTAAAATGACCAAGTGGGGATGCACTTTTTTCATCATAGAAATAGCATCCCTCCCCGTTTGGCAGGCGAACACTTCATAGCCTTCGCGGGCCAGTATCAGCGTTAATAAATCAATGATGCTGGCTTCATCTTCAACGATTAAAATTCTTTTTTTCATAGGGCTGTCCATTGTTTCTATTTAATTTATTATACTTTTTTATATGACAAAAAAAAGTTTTAATGCATCCGTTTTGCCGCGTATGCGGGTTTTCGCTTCCCGGTTAATTGGGCGCGGGGACAGTGTTTTGGTGGGGCTTAGCGGCGGAGCGGATTCGGTATGTTTACTGCATTTTTTGCGTTATTTGGCGGCTGAAAAACATTTTTCATTGGCGGCGGTGCACGTCAATCACGGTTTGCGCGGCAAGGCCGCCGCGGCGGACCAACGCTTTTGCCGCCAACTGTGCAAAAAGTTGGATATTGAATTTTTTGTCTGCAAAGTCAATGCAAAAAAAACCGCCGCTCAGCTGGATTTAAGCCCGGAGCACGGCGCCCGCAAAGCCCGATACGAAGCCTATATCAAACTGGCCCGCCAATGGGGAGCTAACAAAGTGGCGCTGGGCCACCAGCTAGACGACCAAGCCGAAACCGTACTGCTTAATTTGCTGCGCGGCACGAAGGCTAAGGGGCTTGCGGGCATTCCCGTACGCCGTCCGCTGGCAAGCGGGGTGGAAATTGTCCGCCCTCTTTTGTGCATCACGCGTGCGGAAACGGAAGCCTACTTAAAAAATAACGGCCTGACACATATTACCGATCAAACCAATTTTGACGATGCCTTTACCCGCAACTGGGTGCGCGGCACGTTGCTTCCTCTATTGGAAACCAAGCAGCCCCAAATCAAACAGCACTTGGCGTTGATGGCAGCGGATGTAGAAAAATTATTAGCTTCCAATAAGCCGTAAACGGCGGGAAAATCTTCCCCGCGGTTTTTACGCATTACGTAAGAAACGGTAAAATTCTTCCCGCGCGTATGTTTCCGCAAAGGGGGAGTGCCCGCATTTTTCCCATACCAAGCTTTGCGGCGTTATGCCGCACGACCGAAGCGGCTCCAGCACCCCTTGCACCGGGTGCGGATCCTGCGCTCCGTGCAGTACGCTGACGGGGAAAACCACCTTTTTGGCGGCTTCCAGCAGTTTGCCGCTGCTTCGCAGCCGGACGGCCTGCGGCCAGACGGCGGCATATTGTTTTTCATCCAACTCCAACAGACGGTCATCGTAAGCGCACGGAGCGATAAAATCCGTTTTTTGCGTTAAAGTGTGCACGGTTTTTAACGCTTGGGCTTTGTCGCCCGGCGCGTGTTGTTCCAAGACCGACAAGGCTTGGCGGCAGTTTGCGGCTTCTTGAGGCGTTAAAAGCGCCAACCGGCGTTGGAGAATTTGCGGCACAAAAGCGTCCGTCAGCGGCGGACAGGAAATTAACACCAGGTGCTTTACCCGCTGTGGGAAAAGGGCCGCATATAAAATGCCCAGCCACGCGCCCCAGGAATGGCCTGCCAGCGTAAGCGGTTGGTCTGCCGGGGCAAGTTGTTCGCAGAGTTCTTCCACCAGTTCCGGTATGTCACGGCGCGTTTGCAAAGGTTCCCATACGCCCCGGTGTTTGCCCAGCTCGCGGGCGGCCCCCGCTAAACTGCCCCGGGCGCCGGGACCGCCGTGTAACAGCGCCAGCAAATAAGGAGGTTTTCCATAAGAGCGAAGGGAAGTCATAATTGGGAATAATCCATATCGTCGCGTATACCAAAGCGCGTGAGGGAAAAATCGTATTTTACCGGATCGTGCAGAGAAAATTTTTTAAAGGCGCGCGTAATTTCCAAAGCGGTAGTCATATCGGCGCACTGCCGCTTGGTCAGCCCAAGGTGCAGGGCAATGCGGTGCATATGCACGTCCACCGGTACGATTAAACGCGCGGGAGAAACCCGCGTCCATCCTCCGGGGTCTACTTCATCTTGGCGCACCATCCAACGCAAAAACAAATTCATCCGTTTGAGCGCGCTGGATTTATCCGGATCCGGCACCAGGGTTTTAATTTTTCCGCCGCAACGCAATTCCCGCGCAAAAGCGCGCAAAGCCGGCAGGACGGTTTCCTCCCGTGGGTTGTCGTATACCAGGAAACACTCTTCCAGCGAACCATATTTTTGGATAATCCGTTTTACGGACAGCCAAAAAGCGCAAAGTTCTTCTTCCGTCGTAAAGCGATATTTAAAACCGGCATAAATCCGGTGTAGCCGCGCGGAGGTGGCGGCAAGCACAAAACCGCGCGGATTATTTTTTAACGGAGTAAAAACAGCGTCCAGCGTCTTTAGAATTTGCTTTACAGAGCCGTATGCAAAACACGCGCCTGCCAGCGCGGTAATTTCCCGGTCCTGCGGGGAAGAATAGTCGTAAAGAAATTGCAGCGGGTCCGGCGCGCAAAGAGCGCGCTTATTGTATTGGGCGTAAATAGCTTCAAAATAGCGGGCTGTTTTTTTCATTTCCTACATTCTACCAATTTGATACCATATTTCTATGTTCTCCAGTATCGTACTAGAAACAGCTTTTCAAAACGGACTGCAGGTAAGCGGACTGACGTTTCGCTCGCAGGAAGTACGCCCCGGCTTTGTGTTTTTTGCTCTTAAAGGCGCCAATGCGGACGGAAACCGCTTCATTCCCGAAGCCGTAGCCCGCGGTGCGGCGATGGTGGTTTCTTCCGAGCCGGCGGCGCAGCCCTGCCCGGTGCTGTATTACCACTCTTTGGATATTGACCGCGATATGGCGGATGCCGCATACGAATTTTACGGACGCCCGTCCGATTATATGCAGATGATAGGGATTACCGGCACAAAAGGAAAAACATCTATTGCGTATTTACTGGAGTCCGTGTTAGCCGCCGCGGGGCACACCGTAGGCGCACTGGGTACGATAAATTACCGCATTGCGGGCCGCGTGGTCAGCGAGGCACCCAATACGACGCCCGCCGCGCTGGTACTGTTTGATTTGCTGGCCCAAATGCGCCGGGAAGCGTGCGACAGCGTGGTAATGGAAGTTTCTTCCCACGCATTGGAGCTGCAACGTGTACGGCATATTTGGTACGATACCGCCGTTTTTACAAATTTACAGCGCGACCACTTGGATTTCCACCATACCTTTGAAAATTATTTTAAAGCCAAGCAAAAGCTGTTTGAAAACCTCATTGACCCGCAAAATCCCAAGCCGAATCGTACCGCTGTGATTAACGCGGACGACCCGTACGGCCGCAGACTGCTTGAACTTGCCGGAGGCAAAGTACGGACCTTGACTTTTGGCATTGAGGCGCCCGCCGATTTGAAGGCGGGGAACATTCGGGAAACGCTGGAAGGAACTTCTTTTGAAATAAACGGCGTGCCGATGCGTATCCGTCTGCTAGGGCGGCATAATGTATACAATGCCTTGGGGGCGGTGGCGGCTGCGCGGACTGTTGGCGTGGAAATGGACCAAATTGCGCTGGGGCTGGCTCGTTTGCCCGGCGTGCCGGGCCGTATGGAGCGGATAGAAGAAGGACAGGATTTTTTTGTATTTGTGGATTTTGCGTATACGGATGAGTCTCTCCAGCGCGCGTTTGAAGCCGTCGCTCCGTTTAAAAAAGGACGGATTTTTGTGGTATTTGGCTGCGGCGGACAGCGGGACCGCACGAAACGACCCCTAATGGGGAAGACGGCCTGTTCTTGTGCCGACCGCGTTTTTTTAACCAACGACAACCCGCGCAATGAAGACCCGCAGCAAATTTTTAACGATATTTTGCAAGGAATGAAAGGCTATTCCAACTATGAAATCGTGCCGGACCGTGCCGAGGCCATTTGCTGCGCGCTCCGCGCGGCGCAGAAGGATGATATTGTGCTTGTGACCGGGAAAGGCCACGAAAACTGGCAAATTGTCGGAACGGAAAAAAGGCCTTTTTCGGATCAGGAAACCATTCGCGCATTTTTGCGCAAAGGACGAAATTTATGTTTAACTCCCAAAAATTAAAAGGCCGCAAAGCCTGCGTGCTGGGTTTTGGCAAAAGCGGCCGCGCGGCGGCTTCCCTGTTGGCTGCCCACGGATTTGAAGTGCTTATCAGCGAAGAAGCTCCGATGGACAATATCGGTTCGTTCGTGTTGCCTGCCAGCGTGACGGTAGAGACCGGCGGACATACGGACCGTATTTTTGAATGTGGGTTTTGGATTAAAAGCCCGGGGATTTTTCCGCAAAACCCCGTTCTGTTGGAGGCTAAAGAGCGCGGAATACCCGTCTTTAGCGAACTGGAAATGGCATTGGCTTTTATGCCCAAAAATATCCGCGTGTTTGCCGTTACAGGAACGAACGGAAAAACTACAACCACCGCGCTGCTGGGGGAGATTTTAAAAGAAGATGCCTCCCGCGAAAATAAAGGACGGCAAGTGCACATCTGCGGAAATATAGGAAGCCCCGCCTCATTGTGTGCTCCGCTGGTAAAAAAAGGGGATGATTTAGTGATTGAAGTGTCCAGCTACCAGCTGGAGGACAGCACCTATTTCCGCCCGCAGTTTGCCTGTATTTTAAATATCACGCCGGACCATTTGGATCATCACGGCGGGATGAAGGGGTACATTAAAGCAAAGGCCAAAGTATTTAAAAACCAGCGTGCAGGAGATGTGCTGGTGGTTAACGGGGCCGATGCCGTGTGTGCCCAGTTGGTTGAAAAAGCCAAAGGCAAAGTGCTGGCTTTTTCCACCCATCCCAAACATTTGCTGAGGACGGATGTCTTTTTTGACGGAGATGAACTTATTTTTAGCGAAGGGCACCAAATCCGCCCGCCGCATTTGAAAGGAATTCATAACATAGAAAACGCGATGGCTGCGGCGTTGATGGCGCTTGCGGCAGCGGTTCCGGCGGAGACCATACAGCGGGTATTTGACCGCTTTGAAGCAATGGAACACCGCATTGAACAGTTTGCTTATCACCGCGGAGTAACGTATGTCAATGACTCCAAGGCGACTAATTTGGATTCCACGATTACCGCGCTGAAAAGTTTTGAAAAAAGCCGCAACCTATGGTTGATTTTAGGCGGGCGCGACAAAGGCGCATCCTATGAAGGGCTGATTCCGTATTTAAAGGATTATTGCAAACGCGTGCTGACCATCGGCGAAGCTATGAATAAAATTGAAGCGGAGCTGCATAATTCTGTGGAGTTAATGCGCTGTGTAACCTTGGAACAGGCCGTTAAGACCGCTATGGACGGTGCCGTCCGCGGCGATGTGGTCTTATTGTCGCCGGCGTGTTCCAGCTTTGACCAGTTTAAAGATTTTGAGCACCGCGGTAAAGTATTTAAACAGCTTGTGAATGCTCGTATTTTTAAAGAACGTATGGACGGCGATAAATAAACTAACACAATAAAAAGCCCCGCTTTTGGCGGGGCTTTTTTAAAACTATTTGCTGTAATGCAGGCAGCAGTTGCCTAACATACAATTTTTGCAGCCGGAAACTACTTGGCGCTGCTTGAGAGAAGCCAGCAATTTGCGGGCAAAGTCCGTCAGGGTGGGGTCGCGCGCGCCCAGCACCAAAAGGATATCCCCCGGCTGGGCGGCTCCGGCCATTTCCGCCAGGATGCGTTCGCGGCAGTCATCGTAACTGACGTTTACGCCGCGGGCCTTGAGCCCTTCGTATACGGTGCGGCAGGACACTCCTTGCGGAATGGTTCCGCCCGGGTAGTATACTTCCGTCAGCCACAGGTGGTCCTGCGGCCCGATGTGTTTGGCAAAGCTGTCCACAAATTCCGGCGCCAACAGCTTAATGGACGTAAACGCGTGCGGCTGGTAAAACGCAAGCACCCGTTTGCCGCGCAAATGGGCTGCGGCAATGGTGGCGCCCAATTTGTGCGGGTTGTGGGCAAAATCGTCAATCACTTCAATCTTGTCGTAACTTCCAATACTGGCAAAACGGCGGGCAATGCCTTGGAATTTGTTTAAGGCTTTGGCGCAGGTTTCCAAATCTACGCCCATATGCAAGGCCGCCGAAACCGCCGCCACCGCGTTGCAAACGTTATGCAGCCCCGGCACGTGCAGACGGAACGGTTGGCCCTGGATGATAAAGTCCGAACCAAACCCGTCCACTTTGATTTCCGTGGGATGAATGTCCCCCAGGGAAAGGCCGAAGGTTTGGGCTTCCGGCGCAATGTGGCGGAGGTTTTCTTCCTCTGCGTTAATGATGGCGGTTTTGCAGTGGGAGATAAATTCTTTAAAATAGCCCTGTAAGATGCTGATTTCTTTATGGTCTTTTTGCAGGTTTAGGCAAAGCCCCAAATGTGGGCGGTATTTAACGATGGAACCGTCGCTTTCGTCCGCTTCAATGACCAAAATATCCGATTCCCCTTTGTACACGTTGCCAAACACGCCCTGTTCTTTTTGCAAGGACAAAATAGCCGCTCCCGTAATGACGGACGGACTGAGCCCGGCAAAGGCTAAAATATCATACACCATAGCCGTCGTGGTGCTTTTGCCGCTCGTGCCCGAAACGGCAATGGTGCGGTGCGCCGCTACGTGCTTGGCTAGCAATTCCGAGCGGTGCATAGTGGGGATGCCCAACGCTTTGGCTTTTACTAGCTCCGGGTTGTCTTCTTCAATGGCGGAAGACAAAATAACCAATTCCGTTTCTTTGGTTAAACCGCTTCCGTCTTGGGGAAACAATTGGACGCCCAATTTTTTAAGATATTCCCATAGGGCCATATTGGTGTAGCCCTTGCTGATTAAGCGGTCGGATCCGGTTACTTGGTCTCCGCTCATGGCGTGCAGCTGCGCCAGCGCGCTCATTCCCACGCCTCCAATACCTACAAAGTGAATTTTCATTTTTTCTTTTCCTTCAATTTAAATTTTGCATAGTCCGACATAGTGTAAAAACCGCTTTCGCGTTTCATCAGCCATAGAGCTATGTGGATGGCAGAATCCGCAAACAAATCGCGGTTTTTGGCCTCGTGCGTAAGCGTAATTTCATCAAAGGCGGATACAAAGGACGCCGTGTGTATTCCCACCACTTCGCCGGTACGTTCGTAGGTTACGTTGCTGTAGGACAAATCCATCACGTCCGCCAGTTTTTTGGCGGTGCCGCTGGGGGCGTCTTTTTTGTGTGTGTGGTGAATTTCGTGCAATTTAGCATCGTACCCCGTATACATTTGTGCCGCTTGCCGGACCAGTTCGGTAAAAAAGTATACGCTTAGGCTGACGTTGGGCGCGTAAAAAACGGGGATTTTTTCTTCTTCCTGCATTTGGAACAGGAATGTTTCCGGCAAATTGGTGGTGCCGGTTAAAAACGGGCGGCGGTGTTTGCGGGCAATGGCAAAAGCTTCCTGGGCCCCTTGCGGGGTGGAAAAATCAATCACCACATCAAAGTCGCCCATTACAGGCTGCGCGCCGTCGCGTTTGATGGCTACTTCCAATCCCAAATCCGGGTTGCTTTCTATAATGCGGGCAATGGCTTTGCCCATTTTGCCTTCCGCCCCGTTGATAAATACTTTTTTCATACAAATTTCTCCAACAGCAGTTCCACAATCTGCCTGCCGTTCATCGAGGCGCCTTTGAGCAGGTTGTCAAACGTAACGAAATAGTGAATAATATTTGGTTCTTCCACGTCGCGTCGCAGGCGGCAGATAAAAGTGGTTTCCAGGCCGCTGGCTTCTTTGGGAGTGACGACTTTTTCGCTGTATACTAGATTTGGGAAAGTGTTCCACAATTTTTTGACTTGTTCCAAATCAAAATTTTCTTTGGCTTTAAGCGTAACCCCCAGGGAATGGGAGTTTTCCACCGCTACGCGCACCGTGTGGCAGTACACTTTTATATCCGGCAATTCCATAATTTTGCGCGTTTCGTACAGCCCTTTTAATTCTTCGCTGGTGTGCCCGTTGGGCTGAATGGAGCCGATAAGCGGCACGCAGTTGTTTTCGTAGTAAGAGCCGGGGGTGTGAAAGTCGTCCAGCAGTTTTTTACCGCCGCCGCTGATGGCTTGGTAAGAGCAGAAAAACGCTTCCGTAAAATGATAATAAGGCGCCAACGGCGCAAGGCTCATTACCAGCCCGGTAGTGGTGCAGTTGGGGCTGGCAATCAGGTGCGTATCGGGCGTGATAGCGTGGGCGTTAATTTCCGGAATCACCAGCGGTACGCCGGGCGTCATGCGGAACTCGGAAGACATATCCACCGTAAATTTTACCCGGTCTTTGATTTTGGGCGCCAGTTCCGCGCTGACGGGATTATCCGTGCACAATACGGCTATATCTAAGGGAGTAATTTCGTCGTTGCGTCCAAAAGTTTTAACTTCAAAAGGCGTGCTGATTTTTTTCAGTTCGGACAGCATATTCTGCCCGACCATTCCGTTTATACCAATAATACCTACGGTTTTCATATATACTCCTTAATGAATGAATAAAGTTTTATCTGCCGTTTCCAATAAGGCGTCAATTTTTTGTTTGTTTTCTGCGGAAATCCCTCCCAACGGCAAACGCACCGTTTCTCCGCCGAATCCGATTTTAGACAGCATGTATTTTACACAGGTGGGATTGGTTTCCAAGTAGCAAGCTTTGATCAGCGGATAAGCCTTGGCGAATAAATCAAACGATTGTTTTGTTTTTCCTTGGGCAAACAGTTTATAAATTTGCACAAAAGCCGGCGCCAGCACGTTGGCGGCCGCACTAATGATACCCGAGGCATTTAAGGCCAAATATTGCGGGAACAAATCATCGTTGCCGCACAAATAGCTTAGGCGGTCTGCGTATTTAACGGCGGTGTCCGTTACGTGCGCCATATCGTAGTCGGATTCTTTAATTCCCGCCAACTGTGGGACTTCTTTAACCAAACGGTCTAATACGGCCGCCGGTACTTTTAGGCCCGTGCGCCCCGGGATATGGTACATTACCACCGGCGTTCCTAAAGCCGCTACTTGGCGGTAATGTTCAATAAGCCCTTCTGGATTGGGCTTATTATAGTAGGGGGTGACCACCAGCACTCCGTCCGGGCCAAACGCTTGCGCAGCGCGGGTGTTTCCCAGCGTGGCGGCGGTGGAATTGGTTCCGGTGCCGATGATGACTTTTACCCGGCTGCGGATTTTTTCCGTACAAAATTTTAATATTTCCTGCTTTTCTTCCGAAGAAAGAGTGGCGGCCTCCGCGGTGGTGCCCAAGAGCACCAACCCGTTTACGCCGGCGGCAATTTGAGCCTGTAATAAATTTTCCAAAGCTACATAATCCACCGTGCCCGATGGACACATAGGCGTAGCCAAAGCGGTAAATACTCCTTGAAACATAATGCCTCCCCTTGAAAATACTTGCCGGCAGGTGCGCTTGGGGATGGAGCCTCAGGCGGGTGGTAAATATCACCGGCAACAGCCCATATTTTACCAATTTAATTTGTATAATTAAGTAACAATTTTAATTTAAGGGTGGAACCTATGCCTGAAAATGAACAAGAAAATATTCCGTCTACCACGGATACTTCGCTGCCCAAGGAAGAATGGGAAAAGAAATTGAAAGAAAACGAAAAAACAGCTTCACTTGCGCAACTGAAAACAGAAGAAAAGCCGAAAGAGAAAATTTCTTTTAAAAAACCGTCTGCCAGCAGTGTGGGTGCTTTTTTGCTATTGCTGACGTTTAGTTTGTCGGCGCTATGCGGCATATATTTGACGATCAGACCGGTGCCTTCGTGCAAACCGGACAAAAAAAGCAAAGAAGAGGCGGCGTTGGCTTCGGCTTTTTCTTCTCGTTCGGGCAAGAAAGAAGGCGTGGCGTGGATTAAAATCCGCGGGGTAATTGCGCAAGATAATAACAATTCTCCTTTTGCCCGTCCGTCCGGCGCTGCGGTAATTGCCAAAAAAATCCGCGAAGCCGGGGAAGATAAAAACGTCAAAGCCATTGTGCTGGATATCAACTCTCCCGGCGGAACAGTCGCTTCCGTGCAAAATATTTACAGCGAAATCCTCCGCGCTAAGAAAAACAAAAAAGTGGTGGCTTTGTTCCGCGATGTGGCGGCCAGCGGCGGTTTTTATGTAGCCATGGCGGCAGATAAAATCGTGGCGGAACCGGGTACTATTACCGGGTCGGTCGGCGTAATTATGCAGACGGGCAATGTGGAAGGCTTGTTTGAAAAAATCGGCGTAAAAGTAACCCCTATTACTTCCGGCAAATATAAAGATATGGGTTCCGCTTACCGCCCAATGACCGATGCCGAAAAAGCCATTTTGCAGGATATGGTGGACGACACCTATGGACAGTTTTTGGCGGCTGTAAAAGCGGGCCGTCCCAACGTGAAACCGGCGGATATGACCGAATACACCGACGGGCGTATTTTTACCGGGCAGCGGGCTTTTAATTTAGGTTTTATTGATAAACTGGGCGGCGAAGAAGAAGCCCTGCAGCTCGCGGGCGAACTGGCCGGGCTGAAAGATCCCGAAATCATTACCCAGCGGCCGGACAGCCTGCGGGAATTGATTTTTTCGTTTGGGGCGTCTATGGACAGCCAGCCGCTGGCTAAACAATTGCAATCTTTGGCTACACCCAGCGTAGCGTATTTGTGGGTGCATTAAGGAGTTTTTATGAAACTGCTTAAAGCGTATTTTGCTTATATGGAAAACCCGGCCCCGGCGCTTGCGGCGTTTGTGGCGGAAAAATCATTTTTTTCGGCCTGCGCCGGTTATTTAATTGCGGCGTTGGGGTGGGTGCTTTTCTTTAATATAGGGGATGGCCTTTCCGTAGCGGCTTTTGCCGTAAAACTGTTCGTGGTGTTTGCGGCGGAAGTAGCGGCAGGCTTTATGCTGGCGGCTGTGTGCGGGCTGTTTCTGGATTTCATTCGGGTCAAATCCTCACCGGCGGAAATCTTTTGCCTGCTGGGAACGGCGGGCTTAATTAACGGCTTGCTGCCGGCTTTTGCTTTGTTTTCGGCAGTGTGGCCGGCGGCGCATCTAAATTTATTGGCCCCATTGGGAATGCTGCTGGTGGCCGGGCTTAAGTTGGGATATTTATCCCGCGGCCTAATGCGGCTGTATCCGCTGTCCGCTGCCAAAACGGTGGGAATATGGCTGTTGTGTTTGCTGCCTCCGGCAGTTGCGGTCTCATTGCTTGCTGCGTTTGGTATATGGAGTTTGGTTTTATTGTTTTAAGCGTTTTAAAACCCCGCCAAGGCGGGGTTTTTTACGGGCAGGGCGTTATTTAGGGTGTGTACAAATGCCAAAAATATGTGGTAAAATATACCTACCGGTAGGTAAAGAGGATATTTATGAAAAAATTTGATGGGGAAAAACCCGATAAATCCCAGCGGGAAGCCCGTATGCGCGAAGCTATTAAAAAAGCAGCGTTTGAATTGATGGCGGCAAAAGGACTGGATAAAGTTTCCATGCGCGAAATTGCTGAAAAAGTGCATGTAACGAAACCCGTCCTGTATTATTATTTTAAGAACAAAGAAGATTTGTGTGACAGTATTATTGCAGATCACGAAAAACAATTCTGCAAACAGTTGCAAAATGTACAAAACAGCGCAAAAGGACCTGAAGGCATTTTGTATGAGGGGCTCAAATCCCATTTAGATTTTTTTATGAAAGATCCTATTCATTCCAAATTCGTCATTCAGATGATTTCCTATACATTGGATATGGATCCCCAAAATGCCTCCCGCCGCAGTGAGAACCGGTATATACATGGTATGTTGGAACATGTTTTGCAGCAAGAAGAAAAAAATGGGAAGATCCCATCCGGGTCTATTCATGATATCGTGCGGTTGGTTTCCGGCTTAGCAACTGAGATTATGTTTTGCGCTTACTTGGACCAACATGTATGCCCTAAACATATGAAGGGTGTTTTATATAATGACGAGATTATTTCCCGGCTGGTAAAAATCGTTTTATTAGGAATAAAAGCATATTATAAGGAACAAAAATAAAGTATGAAAAAATGGATAATACTCGCGCTGACAGCCGTTTATGCGCCCGTATGCTTGGGGGCTGCCCCAGATAAAAATGCCGCAAATAGCTTGTTTGCGGTGCGTGAAGAGGTAGAGGGGGAGAAAATCACCATCGCCGATGCCATCCGGATGGCGCTTTCGGACAGCTACCAAATCATTGACGCCCAAAAGACAAAGGAAATTTACGAAGAACAATTGGCGGAGGCCAATTCGTATTTCTATCCGTCTATTTCGGTGGACGGCTCTTACAGCCGTGCGTTGAAAAAAGGGCAAATTATTATGGGTTCCAACCGGATTGAAATTGGTCAAAACAATACGTATACGGCTGGGTTGAATGGGTCGTATGTGTTGTGGTCCGGGGGGCAAATCCGCAATACGGCACGTGCCGCCAAAGTGGGTGCGGAAACGGGGTTTTATAACCTGCGCCATGTGCAGGATTTGGTTACCCAGCAGGTGGTAAAATTCTGCTACGACATTATTTACGCGGCGGCTCTTATCCGGGTGCAGGAAGAATATTTGGATATTGCCAAACAGCATTTGGACGAAGCCCGCGCTAAATATAAACAGGGGTTGGCCAGCAATTTGGACGTGCTGACCCAAAAGGTAAAAGTGGAAAATATTGAACCGTTGGTATTGCAGGCCAAGAAAAACTTTGAATTGGGCAACCTGTATTTGCGGCAGATTTTAAACCGCGACCCGGAAGACAATATTTATCTGACCTGGACGGAAAAAGATTTAAAATTGCCGGCTACTCCTTCTTTGGATGAATTGTACCAGCTGGCTATGGAGCGCCGCCCGGAACTGAAGCTTTCCAAACTCTCCGTAGATGCGGCCCACTACAACATTAACATCGCCAAGGCCGGGCATATGCCGATTTTGGCGCTGAATGCCGATTACACTTATAACGGGGTAACGGACAATGGCTTCCCGCAGCATAAGCAGGATTATTATTGGTCCTCCTCGGCGGGCGTCAGTTTGAGCATCCCGTTGTTTGAAGGGGGAAAAGTTAGCTCGCAAGTGGCGCAAAAAGAGCTTGCCTACGAACAGGCGGTTGCGGCGTATCAGAACAAGATGAAAAATGTGCGTATCCAAGTAAAAGAAGCGTGGCTGAATTTGGAAGAAGCCCGCTCGCGCATTGAAGCAACCAAAGGCGTGGTGGATCAAGCACGCGAAAACTTAAAAGCGCAAATGAAACGTTACCGCGCCGGGCTGACAAGCCAGCTGGAAGTAAACGACGCTATTTCCAACGTAAACGATTCCGACTTGCAGTTTGTGCAGGCTGTGTATGATGGGGCGATTGCCTTGTCCGATTTGAAATTTGCCGTAGGGGCGGAGGTTGAGCTGTATGAAAAAAAGAACTAGAAACAGAATGATTTGGGGGGGAGTGGCGCTGGCGTTTGTTATAGCGCTGGTAGCTATTTTTTGGCCGAAGGCTTCCGGCCCGCTGGATAATGTGGCGCGGGACGTGTTTTTGGTCAAACAGGAAACCGTGCAAAAACGTGATTTAAAACACGAACTTTTAATGTCCGGCAGCATTAAAGCGTTGGAGGAGGCCACTTTGTTCCCGCGCGTGGAAGGAAAGCTGCTGCGCAATTTGTTGCGAGAAGGAGATTCCGTTAAAAAGAACCAAACGGTATCTTTGATTGAACGCGATGAAGTGGGCGCCGTGTATGAACCGGTGGTGGTGCCTTCTACGATTACCGGCTTAATCGGCCGGGTGTATTTGGACCCGGGCGCCAATGTGACGATTTCCACCCCGATTGCCCTGGTGGTCAACCAGGAAAAAGTGCGTATTGCCGTGGATATTCCGGAGCGCTATATTGGCGAAATTTACAAAGGCCAGCCGGCTACCTTGCGCGTAGATGCGCTGCCGGGCCAGGAATTTGAAGCCAAGCTGAGCATCATCAGCCCGGTGGTGGATTCCACCAGCCGCGCTGTAGCGGTGGAATTTTACGCCGACAACCCGAAAGGCCTTTTGAAATCGGGTATGTTTGCCAAAGTGGATATCACCTTGGCGGAAAAGAAAGGTGCTGTTTCCATTTCCAAGCAAAGCGTGTATACGGATGAAGAAACCGGCGAAACCTATGTGTTTATTCCATCTGCTGATGGCAAAACAGCTATTCGCCAAAAGGTTACTACCGGCTTTGTAAACAGCAATTATTTGGAAGTGACCGACGGTTTGGTGCCCGGGGAGCAAATTCTCTCCTTTGTATATGGGCTTAAAGACGGAAGCAAAATTGTATTGGAAAAATAAGTATGGCTGAAAATAACAACAATTTATCCCAGTCCCGCGAACTGGAAAAGGAGAAGATGAAGCACGGCGGTTTTACCGCTGTGTTTATTCGCCGTCCGGTAGCCACCATTATGCTTTGTTTGGCGGTGGTGGTACTGGGGCTGATGTCTTACTCTTCTATGGGGGTTGGTATGTTCCCCAACGTGGACGTTCCTTATGTGCTGGTCCAAACCACATTGGCGGGGGCCAGCCCGGAAGAAGTGGAAACGTCTATTACCAAGGTGATTGAAGAATCCGTCAACCAGGTGGAAGGGATTGATGAAATTAAATCCCAAAGTATGGAAGGCGCGTCCTTGGTCAGCATTAAATTTATGATGGATAAAGACGGCGATGTCGCCGCGCAGGAAGTACGCGACAAAGTGGAGTTAATCAAAAACGACTTGCCCGACGGGACGGAAGCCCCAGTGGTGCAGAAGTTGGATATGGACTCCATCGCCGTATTAAACGTTATTGTTTCCGGTGACCGCGATATTGTGGAATTGACGGAAATCGCCAAAAAGAAAGTAAAGGAAAATATTGAAAACATCCGCGGCGTAGGCGCCGTAACGATTGTGGGCGGCCGCGAGCGTGAAATTCATATCACAGTTAATCCGCTTAAATTGTTTTCGTTGAACTTGCCGATTGGCGATGTTTCCAGCGCGCTGGCGGACCAAAACGTAGAAATCCCCGGCGGGCGCGTGGAACAGCTGCACCAGGAATATACGCTGCGCATTTTGGGCCGTATTCCTACGGTGGCTGCGTTTAACGATGTGTTCATCGCCAACCGAAACGGTACGTCTATTAAAATTTCCGATATCGGTTATGCGGAGGACTCCGGCGAATATGAACGCGAATCTACTTACTTAAACAACCGCCGTTCCGTAACGCTGGAAGTGACTAAACAGTCCGGTACCAACACGCTGGCGGTGGTGCAGGGTGTAAAAGACAAGTTGGAAAAAATTAAACCCACCTTGCCGCGGGATATTTCTATTTCGCTGATGATGGACCAGTCCGGCAACATTAAAGCTTCTGTAAACAGCGTGCTGGAACACTTGGTATTGGGCGGTTTGCTGGCAGGCGTAATGGTGCTGCTCTTTATGGGCTCCTTGCGTTCCACTTTTATCGCTTTCTTGGCTATGCCTATTTCTATCATTGGTTCGTTCATCTTTATGAAGATGTGCGGGTTTACCATTGATACAATGACGCTGCTGGGCTTGACGGTAGCCGTCGGTATCGTAATTGACGACGCTATCGTAATGCTGGAAAACATCTTCCGCCATATGGAAAAATACGGCAAAAGCCCCAAAGTGGCGGCGGTGGACGGTTCGCGCGAAATTACCTCTACAGTAGTGGCGACGACCTTGTCCATTTTGGTTATCTTTCTGCCGCTGGCGTATATGAGCGGTATTGTGGGCCGTATCGTAAATAGTTACGGGATGACGGTGGTGTTTGCTATCGCGCTGTCCGGCGTAGTGGCTTTGACGCTGACACCTATGCTGTGCGCGAAACTGTTAAAACAAGGCGAAAAGAAAACCAAGTTGGATTTGGCGGTGGACCACATTAACCAAAAACTGGTGGATTGGTACATCCCGCTGTTGGACTGGGCTATCCATCACCGCAAAACGATGGTGGGGCTGGCTTTCCTGTGCTTGGCGCTGTTGGTGCCGATGTTGGCGCGTGTAGGGGGGGAATTTATCCCGACCGATGACAGCGGCAAAGTGCAGGTGTCCGTAGAAGCCCCGGTAGGCACCAGCTATACCGATACATTGGATATTTTAAAACAACTGGAAAAAGACATCCGCCGTTTGCCGTATGTAAAAGACACCTTGGTGGCGGCGGGGGTAGGTTCCAACAGTTTTGAATCTTCCAACCCGTCTAATAAGGGGTATATCCGTATTGAGTTTAAGGACCGCGACCAGCGCGAAGGAATTACCACGCAGGAATATTTAACTGCCGTGCGCGATCTGATGAAAAAATACACCGGGCTGCAAACCAACTCTTATGTGGTCAGTGATACGCCTTCCGCCGGGTCGTATGATTTGCAGTTTGTTATTTCCGGGCCGGATATCAACAAGCTGAGCGAATATGGCAATGCGATGATTGAACAGCTGGCGAAAGACCCGCGGTTTATTGACTTGGATTTGTCGTTGGACTTGTCCAAACCGGAATACCGTGTCATTATCAACCGCGAAAAAGCGCAGAATATGGGCGTAAAAATTTCGTCCATTGCTTCCGCGCTGCGCACGATGGTCGGCGGGGAAGACGACATCACCAAGTTTAAAGAGGGCGATGAACTCTACGATGTGCGCGTGCGCGTGGCGGAAGAGTACCGCGACACAAAAGAAGCCATCTCGGCTTTAATGGTGCCGGGAAGCATTGACGGAGAGGACAAAATCCTGCGTTTGGACAGCGTGGCCACGATTGAAGAAGGCACCGGCCCCAGCCAGATTGACCGCCACAACCGTCAGCGCCAAGTAACCGTACAGGCCAACTTGAACGGATTGGATACGCGTACGGCCTTGGGCATTATGGAAAAAGTATTTGACCAGCTGGATGCCGGCGTGGAATATACCGGCGGCGTAACCGGAATGAGCGAAGAAATGAACAAAATGTTTATGTCGTTTATCGTAGCGTTCATTTTGGCGTTCCTGTTCAAATATATGATTTTGGCCGCCCAGTTTGAAAGCTATACCCACCCGGTGGCTATTATCGTATCGCTGCCGCTGACGCTGCCGTTTGCCGTGCTGTCCTTGTTCTTAACGGGGCAATCCTTGAACTTGTACAGCTTGCTGGGTATCTTTATGTTGGTAGGGGTCGTCAGCAAGAACGCTATTTTGCAGACGGACTATACCAACCAGCTGCGCGCCCGCGGCTATGGGCGTACGGATGCCATTTTGCAGGCTAACCGCGTGCGCTTACGCCCCATCTTAATGACCACGCTGACGCTGATTATGGGTGTGGCCCCGATGATTTTCTCTAATGCCACCGGTGCCGAACAGCGCCGCAGCTTGGCGATTGTTATCGTGGGGGGACAAGCCCTGTCGCTGCTGGTAACCCTGCTGATGACTCCGGTTACGTATATTTTAATGGACGAACTGGGCGATTGGCTGAACTATAAATTGAAAGGGATTCCTTATCCGGAAGATAAGAGCAAGGATACCATCCTGCCCGAAGTGCCGGAAGAAGATTAATCCTTACAGGAAAACAGATAACGCCGGAGCTTTTCAGCTCCGGCGTTTTTATTAACAGGAGGGCAAAAACCGCTGCACGAGGCGTTTCCCCTTGCGCAAAGACATAAAAAAACCGCGCTTTTGCGCGGTCAACCAGGGAAAAGAAAAGGTGCGGGCGGGAATCGAACCCACGAATATCAGTTTTGCAGACTGACGCCTTACCACTTGGCCACCGCACCGTATACAGCAAATTATTAAGACCTAATTATTATAGCAAAAAAATATATTTTTAGGAAGAAAGAAAAAATTTTAAAAATAGGCCTTGATTTTTCTGCCAAGCATTCTATACTAGCAATATGGGAGTGCCACCATCACCCGGTTTAGGGTACGCCTCTTGTAGGGGACTAGGCCTCCCATCTTTTTTGCTTTTCCGGCCCCCGCTCCCGGGGGTCGGATTTTTTACGCCCATCCAAAAAGAATTATTTTAATATCTGTTGATGAAATAATTGTCCGTTTATATTGGTTTTTTGCTATAATAAATAAAAGGCTCCCAAAACGGGGGCCGTTTTTAACGGCTCCGCAGGCGCCGGCACAGGCAAAAAGCTTTCGCCTTTACCCGTTTTTTGATATAATAAATTATATTGCCTGATGCGGGCGTAGTTCAATGGTAGAACACTAGCCTTCCAAGCTTGATACGTGGGTTCGATTCCCATCGCCCGCTTGGTAATGTTTTTTGACAGAATGCTGGGGTAGCTCAGTAGGTAGAGCATCTCCATGGTAAGGAGAAGGTCGTGGGTTCGATTCCCACTCCCAGCTTGGCAATTTAAAAAGTATCGCCCCCAGGGGGCCGGCAGTAAATGCTGGGGTAGCTCAGTAGGTAGAGCATCTCCATGGTAAGGAGAAGGTCGTGGGTTCGATTCCCACTCCCAGCTTGTTTTGACATAACTAAACAATAGACGTACAGACTAAAAACAGGAGAACTAAACAAATGGCAAAGGAAACAAATGGCAAAGGAAAAATTTTCCCGCAGCAAACCGCACGTGAACGTCGGAACGATTGGTCACGTGGACCACGGTAAGACGACGCTTACCACGGCTATTACGAAGGTATTGTCTAAAGAAGGCAAAGCGAAAGCGATGGCGTACAGCGACATTGCGAAAGGCGGTGTAGTACGCGACGCGTCTAAGATTGTAACGGTAGCGGTATCTCACGTAGAATACGAAACGGACAACCGCCACTATGCGCACATTGACTGCCCCGGACACGCTGACTATATTAAGAACATGATCACGGGTGCGGCGCAGATGGACGGAGCGATATTGGTGGTATCGGCGGTAGACGGTCCGATGCCGCAGACGCGCGAACACGTGTTGTTGGCCAAGCAGGTGAACGTACCGAAACTGGTAGTGTTCCTGAACAAAGTGGACTTGGTAGACGACAAAGATTTGTTGGATTTGGTGGAAGAAGAAATCCGTGATTTGCTGGGCAAATACGAATTTGACCGGGACAACACGCCGATTGTACGCGGGTCTGCTTTGAAAGCGATTGAAGGGGACCAGAGCGAATTGGGAGAACCGTGCATTCACAAATTGATGGAAGCGTTGGACACGTGGATTCCGGAACCGAAACGCGATACGGACAAACCGTTCTTGATGGCGGTGGAAGACGTATTCTCTATTACGGGTCGGGGAACGGTAGCGACCGGGAGAATTGAACGCGGCAAGGTGCACGTGGGCGATGCGTTGGAAATCATTGGATTTAGAGACACGATGAATACGGTAGCGACGGGTATTGAAATGTTCCGCAAGCTGTTGGATGAAGGTATTGCGGGAGACAACGTAGGTATCTTGTTGCGCGGTATTGACAAGAAGCAAGTAGAAAGAGGGCAGGTGTTGGCGGCTCCGAAGTCTGTAAATCCGCACAAACACTTTATGGGCCAGGTGTACATTTTGAAGAAAGAAGAAGGCGGACGCCATACTCCGTTGACTCCTGGTTACAAACCTCAGTTCTACTTGAGAACGACGGACGTGACGGGTGAATGGATATGATTATGCCCGGTGACAACGCTGAAATTGAAGTGAAGTTGATTACTCCGGTGGCTATGGAAGAAGGCTTGCGCTTTGCAATCCGCGAAGGCGGTCATACGGTAGGCGCCGGCGTTGTAACCAAAATTATTGAGTAGTAAAATTGTTTAGTTCACTGTGGCGGGGGCATCGGACCGGTGCCCCCGCAGATAACAGCGAACGGCAAAACTTTGAGGGGATTCCCTCTGCATTTAAGGATACTGAAGATGGCAAGTGAAAGATTAACGATCGCGCTGATTTGCACGGAATGCAAAAATAAAAACTACTATCAAGTGCGCGGCAAGAAGAAAGAATACAAATTGGAGCTCAACAAGTTCTGCAAGAAATGCAGCAAGAGCACCAAACACAAAGAAGGCAAAGCCTAAGATTTTAGTGGGAGCGTCGGTTAACTGGTAAACCACCGGTCTCCAAAACCGGGACTGAAGGTTCGAGTCCTTCCGCTCCTGCCAGGTTTTATACCAAGGAAAACGGATATTCTATGAATAAAGCAATCAATTTTCTTAAGCAGTCTGTGGGCGAGCTGAGAAAATCCACCTGGCTTTCCAAACAGGAAGTGGTTCAGTCCACCATCCTGGTGGCGATTGTAGTGGCGTTGGTGTCGGCTTATGTCAGCGTCATTGATTTTGGTTTAACCAAAGTGCTCGGGCTTGTGGTCGGGGGTCGCTAATGTCTGAAGAGAAAGCTTGGTATGTCGTGCATACCCAAACGGGGCACGAGGATAAAGTAAGAGAAAAAATTCTGCTCAACATCGAAATCCAAGGTTTCGGTGACCGCGTTTTTCAAGTATTAGTTCCCACCGAAGAAGTCGTAGAAGTTAAACAAAATAAGAAAATTTTGCGCAAACGGAAATTTTTCCCTGGCTATGTGCTGGTACAGATGAATATGACCAGCGAAGCGTATTGGTTCATCAAGAGCATTACGGGCGTAACCGGATTTTTGGGCGATCCCAACCCGGTGCCGCTGCCGGAAGAGGAAATTGCCGGTATTGTGGAACTGACGGATAATACCTCCGGCAAACCCAAACATGTGGTGGAATTTGAACGCGGCGAAAGCGTCCGCATTACGGAAGGGCCGTTCAAACACTTTATTGGCGTGGTGGAAGAAGTAAACGAACAGCGCAATAAACTCAAAGTGATGGTAACGGTTTTTGATCGTGCCACCCCGGTGGAAGTGGACTTCCTGCAAGTAGAAAAAAACTAGATTTTACCGCAGTAAAGCAGTAAAAAATATGGAGTAACAATAAAATGGCAAAAGAGAAGAAAATTAAAGGTTACATCAAGCTGCAGATTCCCGCTGGCGCTGCCAACCCGGCCCCGCCTGTGGGCCCGGCTTTGGGCCAGCATGGTGTAAACATTATGGAATTCTGCAAACAATTCAACGCCAAGACGGCCAAAATGGAAAAAGGCGTAAAGATTCCGGTCATCATCACTGTATATGAAGACCGCTCTTTCACCTTTATCACCAAGATGCCGCCTATGGCTGTGCTGATTATCAAAGAGTTGGGCCTGGCGAAAGGTTCCGGCGCCCCGCACAAAGATAAAGTCGGCAAGATTACCCAAGCCCAGTGCGAAAAAATCGCGGCCCAAAAACTGCCCGATTTGAACACGAAAGACATCAAACAGGCTGCCGAAATGGTAAAAGGTACCTGCCGCAGCATGGGTGTGGACGTAGTAAAATAAATTTAAACTGAGGGAGGGCGAAAACGCCCGCTAGCACCTAAGGAGTATTTAGATGGGAAAAAGAATGCAAGCCGCTCAAAAAGCGTACGATAAGTCCAAAGTTTACACGATGGCCGAAGGCGCCCAAATCGTAAAAGACAACGCCAAAGCCAAATTCGACGAAACCGTTGAAATCCACGTGAAACTGGGCATTGATACCAAAAAAGCTGACCAGCAGGTCCGCACCACCGTTGCCTTGCCGCACGGTACGGGTAAGACCAAACGCATTGCCGTGATTGCCAAAGGCGAACACGCGCAGGAAGCGCAGGCTGCCGGAGCCGACAGAGTCGGCTGCGAAGACATTGTGGAAGAAGTCTTGAAAGGTAAAATTGACTTTGATGTCCTCGTTGCTACTCCGGATACGATGAAAGACTTGGCCAAAGCCGCCAAAATTTTGGGTCCCCGCGGTTTAATGCCGAACCCGAAAAGCGGTACCGTTACCTTTGACTTGGCTAACACCATCAAAGCCTTAAAAGCCGGTCGCATTGAATTCAAAGCCGATGCGTATGGTATCGTGCACGCCATTATTGGCAAAGCGTCCTTTGACGTAGCCAAATTGGCGGAAAACGCAAAAGCCGTTATGGACACTATCCTTCGCGTAAAACCGAGCACTTCCAAAGGCGTCTATGTGCAGAGCATTTCGTTAAGCTCCACCATGGGCCCTGGCGTGTTCGTTACCCATAAATAGTTGTTCTCTTTTGCATAAAAACCCCGCTTAACCGCGGGGTTTTTTATCATATAAATGGGCGCAAGAGGGACAGATGTCTCCAATACACGCTCAAAGAAAGGCCGGCACGCTCCCAGTTGCCGGGCAACACTCCACCATATAAACTGTAATGCTCCCAGCCAACCGCCCCGTGAGCCGATAGGGATCCTTCCACAGGCTTTTACAGGGATAAAATCTCTTTCAGTGAAAGAAGGCGGCACCTGGCGGGCTTGCAGAGGCAAGTGCTTCTTGTTACAATAAAAAGAGAGTTTACGTATGCGCCGTTTTGTATTTATTTTGTTTTTGCTTGTGAGTACTGCCTCTGCCTATGCCGGGTCGGGTGGCGGCGGTTGGATGAAATGGCTGCGCCAAACAGTAGGAAGTCCAGCAACCAAAACACAAGTTTCCCGCCAAGTGGTGGAACAGTCGCTCAAACGTCAGCTGATACAAGTACAGGGGGCCGGCGCGGCGGCGGCTGCCGTTGCTTGGAACCCGGCCCGAGCCTTGACGGTAGCGCCCGATTTCCGGGTGCCGTCCCAAAATATGGCGGTTTTCAGTTCTGTGGCTATTCCTCCCGAAACGGAGGAGGAAATCCGCTTTAGGAGGCAAAATGACCGCCTGGCCGAGGAATGGCGCAATGTGGCCAAACGGGATATGGCGGTGATGCTTCGGCGTAAAAGGGATATACTGCAAGCGTTGCAAGTGTCTTACCAAAACACTTCGGTTAATTATGCCGCTTTAATTCCGCAGGAAGCAAAGTTTATCGCGGTAGGAGAAGAACACGGCTTTTACGCGTTGCGCCACGCATTTGAAAGAATTGTTTTACAATACCAACAGATGTATCCGGAGCGGAAAATTGTGGTGCTGACGGAATTTGTGTTTGACCGCACCTTACCCTTTTCGGAAAAGACAGGGGAACCCGTTTCCTTGTTGGCTTTGCGGTTTAGGCGGGTAAGCCCGGATTTCCGGTTTTTGGAAAAATTTATTAAACGCGGGATTGATGTTATCGGGTTGGAAGATGAGCGGTATTTCCGGAGCCACCAAAAATTAATTTCGCCTGCTTTTCGGCAGGTGGAGTCGGTGTATGGAATGAAGAAGCGCAACGACCATTGGCGCAAGATTATTGCCCAGGTCCGCCAAAAGTATCCGGAAGCGGTGTTTTTCGTCTATGCTGGCAATATGCATGTGCATTACCGGGCGCCTTTTGCATTGGTAAAAGCCTCGCCGCAAGTATTTGTGATGCAGCTGATGTCCAAAGATTTAGGCAAAGATTTGCCGTTTGGCGCGGTAATGCAGAATGAACCGTTTGCACGTGCTCCTATAAACGGCGGTAATCCGGTGGTGTTGTCTTGGCCGCGCAACAGCCCTTTTAATGTATTGAGCGGGTTTGATGCGTGTTTGGTTTTCCCGGAGACTAAAAATGACGCATTTTAATCTTAAAAAGCTTGTGTTTCTCGTGTGCTTGGGAACGATTGCCTCCAGCTGTTGGGGCCAGGTAAGTGTGATTTCCGTTACCGACGAGGACAAGCACACCCGCAAAGAAGATTTTTACCACACTTTTGAATATTATATTACGCCCGCCGGCAAAAAAACCGGGGTAGCCGGCAAATGCCAGGCCACGCGCATCGGGCGGCGCTGGTTTGCCACGGCGGCCCATTGCGTGCAGCAAGTCTGCCAGAACGGGTGCACCGTACAAATGGATTTATTGGAACAGCCCGTTTCGGCCTTGGCGAGTGTTACTCATACCTCGCAAAAGCCGGCGGTTTTTGTCCATCCGGAATTCTCCCCGGCTAAAATGGTACAAAATGATTTTGCCCTCATCCGCCTGGATTTGGACCGCGCGCCCCAAACATATTACCGCCGTCCGTCCGGCAAGCGCAGCTATAACTTGGGAATTTCCAAAAAGGCTTTCCAGGCATTTTTAAATCAAAATACCGATGCCAAGCGGCAATATAACCGCATTATCAGCCCGGATTTTCCGCCGCTAGTGCTGTTTGATGAAGGCAACTATGTAATTGACCGGAATTTGTCCGTTATTTCTATTTTTGGCGGGAAACGCGAACTAAAGGCCAACCCATACCCGGTGTATTATGTAAAAGAGTTGGGGTTCGCGTATACCGGCAATTTCGGCGTACGCAAAGGGATGAGCGGTTCTGGAGTGATGACTAACACCGGAGAGTTGATTGGTATTATTTCCGCCAATCTGACTTCCGTTCGCTGGACCAACAAACAAAATAAAAAAACGGAAGAATACTTTATGTTCCCGGTATTTAACCGGGAAATTGCTTCTTTTATGGAAGAGGTAATGGGGAGCGATTACTATAAATTAGACTGGAAGGAGGCGTTCCCCTCGTTTGTAAACAAAACGCACAAAAGCAGCGCCGCGGTGGTGGAGGCGGTCAACTGGGCCAACCGGCACCATACCGTCCGGTGAGTATCCGGCCTGGCAGGGCGTATTTTAAAATGTGGCTTTACACATAATAAAACCCCCGGGAAACCGGGGGTTTGTGGTAAGGATCTATTTGAGTTTGGCCTGGCGCCTGGCGCGGCGTTTTTCCAAACGTTCCTGTTTGGTTTCGCGGCGTTTGTAGCCGGCATGTTCGGGGGAGGTGGGGGCTTCTTCGTCAAAATCCCCGTTCCACTCAAATTCGCGCCCGCCTACGATAAGCGTATCGCCGTCCTGTACGCCAAACTTCAAAAGGGCTTTTTCCAGGCCGATTTTCTTAAAAATACCGCGCAGCCGGTTGACGGCTTCGGGCTGGTTAAAGTTCGTCATAGCGATAAATTCCACCACTTTTTTGCCCGTAATATGGATGACGTCATTTTCATCGCGGGAGATGGAGAAAATCGGCTCCACTTTGTGCACCGCGGCTGTTTTTTCGGTAACCGGGGTTAAATCCACCGGGGTAACAGAAAGAATTTTGACCACTTCGTCCAGCACCTGGTTGACTCCTTCGCCCGTGGCGGCGGACATTAGCATTACTTTATGTTTTTTAAATTTCTTTTTCAGCGTTTCGTATGCTTTTTGGGCGGAAGGCAAATCCATTTTGTTGACTACGATAATCCGCGGCTTTTCAAACAGTTTTTTGTCAAACGTTTTGAGTTCGTTCTCAATCACTTTCACGGACTTTTCCGCGCTCATTCCGTCAAAACCTTCCGGGTCCACCAAGTGTAAAAGCACGCGGGTGCGTTCAATGTGTTTTAAAAACTGAAAGCCCAGTCCTTTTCCTTCGCTGGCGCCTTCAATAATGCCCGGGATGTCTGCGGTGGCAAAGCTGACGTTTTTGTGCAGCGTAATCCCCAAGTTGGGGTTCAGCGTGGTGAACGGATAGTCCGCAATGCGCGGGCGCGCCGCGGAAATGCGGCTTAAAAAGGTGCTTTTCCCTGCGTTAGGGAAACCCACCAGCCCCAAGTCCGCCAGTACTTTCAGCTCCAATACCAGCGTAACTTCTTCGCCCGGCTGACCGTTTTCGGCAATGTGCGGAGCAGTGTTGTTGCGGGTTTTAAAAGATTGGTTCCCGCGTCCGCCCATACCCCCTTTGGCCACGGTAAATTCCTGCCCGGGCTGGGTTAAATCGGCGATGATTTGCCCGTCTTTTTTAACCAGCGTGCCGCAGGGAACAAGGATGATTTTATCCTCCCCCGCGCGGCCCGTTTTGTTATAAGTGCCGCCCTTTTCGCCGTTTTGGGCTTCAATATGCGGGTTGTAGGCTAGTTCCAACAGGGTGGTTAAATTGTGTTCGGCGCGCAGGATCACATCGCCGCCTTTGCCGCCGCAGCCCCCGTTGGGGCCGCCAAATTCAATAAATTTTTCGCGGCGGAAAGACAAACAGCCGTCGCCGCCTTTGCCGGCGGTAACATAAATTTTTACACGGTCTAAAAAACTTCCGGATTGCATAAATTCCTCTTTGCGCCGCAAACCGTCCGTGCGGCGGCGGTAAAATTAAAAAGGTTCCTGCTGCGCCAATTCCCGCGCCAACAGTTTTTTGGAAAGCGTTCGTTTGGCTTTGGCCCGGGCTCGTTTTAATTTGGCGCGCGCCGGGGTATTGGAGCAAGTGTAGCTCCATTCATCCAGCGCGGTGTGTAATTCGTTCTTCTTCATAACATTGTAGCAAACGCGGCGGGAAATTGTACTCCGCCGGACACAAAAAAAGCGGCAGGAATGTTCCTGCCGCTTTTTAAACTGTGAAGCTTATTTGTCCGCTTCGGCCTTTTTGGCTTTGGCGGGAGCCTTTTTGGCAGCCGGTTTTTTAGCTGCCGGTTTGGCTTTAGCAGCCGCTTTTTTAGCGGGCGCTTTCGCTTCTTTGGTTTCCGCAACTTTCGGGTACACGGAAATCTGCTTTTTGCCGCGTCTTACCCATTCAAAGGTAACAATGCCGGCGACCCGGGCAAAAAGGCTGTCATCGCTGCTTCTGGAAACGTTGGTACCAGGCAAGAATTTGGTACCGCGTTGGCGGACGATGATTTCCCCAGCGTTTACAAACTGGGAGCCGTAGCGTTTAATACCTAAACGCTGGCCGTGGCTGTCTCTTCCGTTGGAGGAAGAACCTTGTGCTTTTGTATGTGCCATAGTTTAGTCTCCCAATTTATGCTAACTGGATATCCGTGATTTTGATTTGCGTTAAATCCTGTCTGTGACCGATGGTTCTTTCGTAACCTTTTTTCGGTCTTTTTTTGAATACGAGGATTTTCGGACCTCTCAAATGTTTAACCACTTGAGCGGTGACCTTGGCCGTGTTACCGGCTTTGGTATCTGCTGAGGTACCTTCTTCGTTGGCGGCCCAGAGCACTTTGAGTTCTACGCTCTCGCCCGCTTTCGCGTCCAGCTTTTCAACCTGCAGATCTTGACCGGGTTTTACCCAGTACTGTTTTCCACCAGTTTCAATAATTGCGTACATAAGTTTATTATACCAAATAAAGAGAAAACACCCCACGCCCTGGCTCTTTCGGGCCGGGCGGAAGAGGTTTACTCTCCCTTAATTTGTATATATATTATAACATAATTTGCCCCGCCGTGCGCGGTGCCGCGGGCCAAAAGAAGCAAACGTGCAGGGAGAGTGTAAATTTAATAAAATATAAATAACGATATTTGTTTTATTTTTCCAGGATTATGCCTACTAAAATGAAAGAAGATTATTACCAAGTGCTTGGCGTAGAGCGTACGGCTACCGAAGTGGAAATCAAATCCGCTTTCCGCCGCCAGGCTATGAAGTACCACCCGGACCGCAACCCCGGCAATAAAGAAGCCGAAGAACAATTTAAAAAAGTAAACGAAGCGTTTTCCGTGTTGTCCGACCCGCAAAAAAAACGGATGTACGACCAATATGGGCACGAAGGCGTGTCCGGCGCGGGCGGTTTTGGCGGGTTTAACGCCGGCGGATTTGGGGATATCAACGATATTTTCGGCTCCGTGTTTGGCGATATTTTTGGAGGCGGTTTCGGCGGTGCGCGCCGCCAAAGCCCGCGGCCCCAAAGAGGGGAAGACTTAAAGCTGGACGTAACGCTGACGCTGGAAGAAGCGTTTATGGGCAAGGAAATCCCGGTAGATTATACCCGTATGGATAATTGTTCCGCGTGCGACGGCTCCGGCGCCGCGCCCGGCAGTGCCCGCAAAACGTGCCGTTCCTGCAATGGGACGGGTACGGTTACGTATTCACAGGGATTTTTTAGTATGCGCCAGGTCTGCCCGGACTGTGGCGGCAAAGGAACCGTGGTGGAAAAACCCTGCCCGGAATGCCGCGGCAGCGGAACCAAGCGCGTAAAAGAAAAACTGACCGTTAAAGTGCCTTCCGGCGTGCGCACAGGCGTGACGCTGCGCGTTTCCAACGGCGGCGATATCGGCACCAACGGCGGCGGCTTTGGCGATTTGTATGTAGAAGTGCACGTCAAAGAACATAAAATTTTCAAACGCCAGGGCGACGATTTGGCGATTGACGCGCAAATTACTTACCCGCAGGCCGTACTTGGCGGCAGTATCAAAGTGCCGACGATTGAAGGAAAAGAAGTGGAGCTGGATATTCCGAAAGGCACGCAATTCGGCTCGGTGCTTAAACTGCAAGGCAACGGCATGCCGAAGCTGGGCAAAAAAGGCTTTGGCGATTTACTCGTCAACATAAAAATTGAAGTGCCCAAAAAGCCGACTCTGCGCCAAAAAGAACTGCTGGAAGAATTGGCGAAAGAAACCGGCGGGAAGAAGAGCTTTTTTAAAGAGCTGTTTTCGTAATACGGCACAGCCGATAAAAAAGGAGCGGAGAAAACTCTCCGCTCCTTTTTTGTCGTATATCAAGACCTACTTAATCATTCCGCCGCCCAGCACCATATCCCCGTCGTACAAAACGGTGGATTGTCCGGCGGTTACCGATAATTGCGGTTCTTCAAATACCACCGACAAAGAACCGTCTTTCTCCACCGTTACCTGTGCTTTGGCCGGCACGTGCAAATTGCGGATTTTAATTTCGCACGCAAATCTTTCCGCCGGCGGTTCGCCCGCTATCCAGCTGACGTGGTCCGCTTGCAATGTTTTGGAATAGAGCGCTTCTTTCGGACCGATAACCACTTGGTTTTTTTGCGCGTCAATGCGTACCACGTACATCGGCGTTTTAAATCCGCTGATGCCGAGCCCTTTGCGCTTGCCAATCGTGTATCCCCAAATGCCGTTGTGGCGGGCCACGGGCGTGCCGTCCTGCGTAACGATATCGCCGGGTTTATTGGGGAAGTTGAGTAAATCGTTGTAATCCCCGCAGTAAAAATCCTGGCTGTCTTCTTTGTCGGCTACGGCCAGGCCGGCGCGGCGGGCTACTTCGCGGATTTCGGGCTTGGTCATTTCCCCCAGCGGGAACAGCACGCGCGAAAGCTGCGCCCGTGTTAAGCGGTGCAAAAAATAGCTTTGGTCGCGTGATAAATCTTTGGCTTTTTTCAGCAGGTATTGGCCGGTTTGCGGGTCTTTTTCCACACGGGCGTAGTGCCCGGTGGCAAATTTATCAAAACGGATGCCTTGCTGCCGCGCCGCCGCCGGCAGTACGCCAAATTTAATTAAGCTGTTGCACAGGACGCACGGGTTGGGCGTACGTCCGCAGGCGTATTCCTGCCGGAAGTTGTCCAGTACGGTTTGGCGGTAGGACTGGCGGCAGTCCACGGTCAGGTATTCAATGTCCAATTTTTCCGCCAATGCGCGGATTTCGGAAACGTCTTCTTTTTCCGGCGAGAGGCAGGCGTTTTTTTGGTAAACTCCTGCTGGCACGGGCAAGGACGGGTCCCATATCATCATTGTGGCGCCAATGACGCGGTACCCCTGTTCTTTAAGCAATACGGCCGCGGCGGCGGAATCCACCCCACCCGACAGGCCGATTAGGATTGTCTCTTTTTCCATCAACAAACTCCCTATAAAAATTGTACTTAAGGTTGAAAGCCAAAAGGACACTATATTGTAGTATTTTGGGCCGGGCGTGCGCCACTGTGCAAGCAAAACGCTGGCAGAAAAAACCCCGCCGAAAGCGGGGAAAATCAGGAGTTTTTCTTTTCGTCCACCGGCACATCGCTTGTTTGCGCTTGCGGTTGGTTGACGGGAATGTGTGCATACAATTTGCGTACTGACGGATATATTTTTTTGAACGCGGCCACCACATGCGGGTCAAACGATTTGCCGGACTCTCCCAAAATATATGCGTAGGCGTCGTCCGTGGGCCAGGCTTTTTTGTACACGCGGAACACGCACAGGGCGTCAAATACGTCGGCTACGGTAATGATGCGCGCTTCTATCGGGATTTCTTCCTCTTTTAACCCTTTGGGATAGCCAGAGCCGTTCCATTTTTCGTGGTGGTAGCAGGCCATCTTGTAGGCGATTTTGAGCACTTTGGAATGGGCGCCTTCCAAAATCCGTCCGCCGTAGATGGTGTGCGATTTCATAATTTCAAATTCTTCCGGCGTTAATTTGCCGGGCTTTAATAAAATATTGTCTGCCAGCGCCACTTTGCCAATGTCGTGCAGCGGGCTGGCGTTTTTGATGAGGTCCGCGTCTTTTTTGCTCATTCCCAGCGCCAGCGCCAGCAGGTAGGAAATAATGCTGATGTTTTTTAAATGGGCGCGGGTATCCTGTTGGTCGCGGTACTCGGCGGTAACGGCCAAGCGGTAAATGGTTTCCAGCTGGGCGACGTGGACATCTTGGTACAATTTGGCAATTTCAATGGAGCTGGCGGCAAAGGTGGCTAATAAGAGCAAAATGCCTTCGTCTTTTTTATCAAAAGCGGTTCCGTCGGATTTATTGGCAACTTGAAAAACACCCAGCACTTTGCCGGAATTATTTTTCAGAGGGATAGCCAACATGGAATGGGTGCGAAAATCCGTCACCATATCCACATCCATAGAAAAACGCGGGTCTTCGTAAGCGTTAGGGAGATTGATGGCTTCACCGGTGCGGGCTACCAGAGAGATGACTCCGTTGCCGTTAAGCGGCACACGGATTTCGGTATGTTCCAAGCCGCGGCCTTGGGCGATTTTGGACCACAGCTCGTTGCGCTCCACGTCTTTCAGGTAAATGGTGCAACGCCCCACATCCAGCATTTTGGTAATTTGCTGGGCAATAATATCCAACAGTTTATCCAAGCGCAATTCGCAGGAAATGCGCGCCCCAAATTCCACCAGCAAATTCAGCTTTTCTTCGGCTGAGAGTTTGCTGCTTTCAGGCCTGAAAGGTTGCATACGTTCACCCGTTTAAGCGTGTTAAGTGGTCTGCTTGGGCAAGCGGATAAAACCGCTTGAGGTAAAAATTTAACTCCAAAGCAGACAGCCCTGACAAAGTAAACACAGTCCCTGTCTGTGTTCGGGCGATGCCTTGTACGGCGGACATACAAATTTTGTGATGCAAGTTCTGCCGTACGAAACTGTAACCAAACGCGGGTGTATCCGCGTCCTTATACAAACACTCTACAAAATTTTTCTTAAATTGTGTTTGTAAAATTTTATGGGCTTTGTCAAAGGGCGCGCCTTCGCGGGTAAACAGAGCCGAAGCGTCCAGACGCACGCGGGTTTCCTTGTCTGGCTGCGTCAGGCGGGCGCGAGGCCAAACATCGGTAACAAATAAGACGGATTTTGCCAATTCTTCCGCTTTGGCCCGCCAGCGGGGCCAGTCTGTAAACAATTGAGGAGAACGGCGCAAAAACAAATAGACATCTATACTGTCTGTCAACAGCGGCAAGGAGCCTCCTGCCGTTTGCGCCCGGCGGTTGATGAGCCGGCGCAACAGGCGGCGGCTTTGGCGGATATCCCCGTAGACGTACTCAAATAGGCCGCTGGCTGTATTGTGCCATATTTGCACGCGGTGTTTTTTCTGTTCAACCAGCGTTAACGTGGAAAGCGCCACAGACGGCATAAAAAAATCAGCCTCCAACGAGGGCAAGTAAATAAGGGTTGGTTCTTGTTGCAGCAGCACATCCTTTTGCTTCCAGGCAGTTCGTTGCGGGCGGTCCGGTGCGTCCGGCAGGATATCATCGGCGTGGTTGACCCATTGAAGGCCTGCAAGTCGCGTCAGCCCGCACCGGCGCATCAGCGTTACGACGCCCAGCCGGCGCAGCCAAAGCCCGGTTTTTACCCAGGCACTAAACAAACGGGGGTGGCTGCCGTGCAGGGAAAGCAAGCCAAACAGCAGCCGCGGCAGGGCGCGCGATTGCAGGGTGCGGCGCAGTTCCAGCATATGCTCGGCGGTGGGGATTTTGCCGGCGCACGCCTGGGTGCAGCGCCCGCACAGCAAACAGGTGTTAAGGGTTTTTTCCGCCAGCTGGCGGTTTTTCTTTAAATTCAGTTTGCCCTCCGCCGCCAGGCGCACCAGCTGGTTGCGCCCGCGCGGGGAGAATGTTTCCTGTGCGGTAAGCAAATAGGTGGGGCAGGCCTGTTGGCAGCTGCCGCAGCGGGTGCAGTAGGAAACCGAGTCGTATACCGACCGTTTGCCAAACGGCGTATCCAACGCGTCCAGGTGGCGTTGCGGGTGGAGCGGGTCCAGTTTAGGGGCGAAAAAATCAGGCATCCATGCCTCCTTCTAAAGCAGGAAATAGACCGTCCGGGTCCAACTGTTTTTTAAGAGCCTCCCACAGCGGATTGGACACCGCCGGTTGGAACCGACGGGCTTCCGCACGGGCCACCGGCGTAGCAAAAATTTTAAAGGTTAAACGGGTAATAATTCCCAAGGTTCCTTGAGACCCGGCGAATAAACGGGTTAAATGATAGCCGGCGGCGTTTTTCATTAATTTGCCGCCATAGCGGATATAAGACCCGTCCGGCAACAGAGCTTCTATTCCCAACACATCCGGGTAAAAATCCGGCACACAGCCCGAAGCAAAAGCGCCGCCCAACGTGCCCGGTCCGTCGGGTAGTGCACAAAAAACATTTTTTCCCCGCAAAGCTGTCGTCAAGTCCTTTAGCAACACGCCCGCTTCGGCGGTGGCGGTATAGTTGGTTTTATCAATATCCACGATGCGGCAAAGCGTATGCGTGCTGAGGGTGCGGGTATTGGCGTGCAGGCGGGTATTAGCCCCTGCGGGAATAAGCGGCGTATGCGCTTGCCGGCAGGTTTTAAGTTGGTCCGACAGCTGTTGCAGAGCCGGGGGCAAAGCCGCAGGTTCACGAGTGCGGGAAGCATAATCCAGCGGAATTAACTTAAGCGGGTTGGCAATCCCAAGCGGGTCGGCGGCGTGTTTGATATGGGTAAACAAATCCAATGTAGGCGTGTCGTATTGATAGGCCATTACGGCGCGTTTTTCTACGCCGATGCCGTGCTCGCCGGAAATGGTGCCGCCGCAATCCACGCACGCCTGTAAAATTTCTTTTATCGCACGGGTAACGCGTACTGTTTCGGGTTTATGGCGTTCGTCAAAAACAATTTGCGGATGAAAATTGCCGTCCCCCGCGTGAAAAAGCAAACTGGCGTAAATATGGTTTTCATCCAAAATACGGCGTACTTTTTCCAGGGCGCGCGGGAGCTCGCTGCGCGGGACGGTGCCGTCCCCCACCATTACATTGGGCGCCAGGCGCGCCATCGCCGCATAAGCCGCGCGGCGGCCGAACCACAGTTTTTGCCGTTCGGCTTCCGTCTTGGCGGGGATGAACTGCTGGGCGTGGTTGTGAAGGCAAATTCCTTCCAATTGCTTTTCTTCGCGTTCAATTTGCGCGGGCGTGCCGTCCAATTCTAAAATCAACAAGGCCTGGGCATTGGTTGGATATCCGGCGTGAGCGAATGCTTCCACTGCGCGGGTGGTTACTTGGTCCATCGCTTCCACGCAGCGGGGGATAATACCCTGGGCGGCTAGATCACTAACGGTTTGCACACTGTCCGCTAAAGACGGAAACGTTACCAAAAAAGTTTTGATGTGTTTGGCTGCCGGCAGGATTTTTACTTTCATCCGTTTTATGAGGCCCAACGTCCCTTCGCTCCCGGCTAACAGGCCAATCCAATCCGGCCCGATGTCCCGGCGGGAAAAGTGCATTTCCGTCCCGTCCGGAAGCACAAAATCCGCTTCCAGTATATGGTCTATCGTGCCGCCGTATTTCATACAGCGCGCGCCGCTTGCATTTTGGGCCAGGTTGCCGCCCAAGGTGCAGACGCGTTCGCTGGCGGGGTCCGGTGCGTAGAAAAACCCCAACGGCGCCAGCTTGTCCTGCAAATCCCCGGTAATGACGCCCGTCTGCACCAGCGCATAGCCTTCCCGTGTGTTGATTTGCAAAATGCGGTTGAGTCCGGCGGTGTTTAAAATCACGCCGCCGTTTAACGCGCTGCAGCTGCCGGCGTGGTTGGTAGCCGCGGCCCGCGGGACAAACGGAATAGCGTATTGGTGCAAAATACGCAGCACGGGGGAGATGGATTCCTCCGAAGGCAGATTAATCAACGCGTCCGGCCGCGTGCGCGAAAGGGAACAATCGTAGGCATATAGGGAAAGGGAAATATCGTCGGTCAGGATGTTGTCCTTCCCCACGGTATGCTGTAATTGGCGCAAAGCGGCGGGCGGTATGTGCATAAGTATCTAAAAGCGTGGTTTAATCTGTTTTTTGTATACTATTATTATATTATTTGTGGAAGGCTGTATTCCAATGGAAACTCCAAAACAACCCAAGCAGGTGATTGTGGTAGGGGACGTGCACGGGCAGTTTGAGCCATTTGTCAAACTCCTGCGCCACGCCGGCGTGATAGATGAAAAACTAAATTGGTGCGGCGGGCACAACCGGTTGGTTCAAATGGGGGACATTTTAGACCGAGGGCCGGCGTCGCGCCAGGTGGACAACCTGTTGGACAAAATCCAAAAACAAGCCGCCCGCTCCCAGGGCGAAGTGGTGCGCTTGGTGGGCAACCACGAGTTGGAACCGCTGCTGGCTAATTTTGTTATTTCCGGGTTCAGTTTGGAAGAGGCCAAATTAATGCAGGAAAAACTGACCCGCCAAGTGTTAACCGGCGAACTGCGCGCGGCGTATGCATACAAAGGTATTTTGTTTACCCATGCCGGCGTAACGCGCAAATTATACAGGATTTTCCAAATGCAGTTAGACGACCCGAGTGCCGGCAATATTGCCGCATTAATTAACCTGATTTTCCGCGAGTCTATTAAGCACGAATTTTTTAAGCACCCTATTTTTAATATCAGCATCAGCCGCAAAGGGGCCGACCGCTTCGGCGGTATTTTTTGGGAAGATTTGGAAGATTTAATCACTTCTTATCCCAAAAGCCCGCTGGTGCAAGTGGTGGGGCATACCCAGGTGGAGCGGATTATTGTGGACGCGGCAACGAATATTATCCCGGTGGACGTGGGCATGCACCGCAGGTTGCAATATCTGACTATAGACGAGGCGGGAGCGGTACACATTGTAGACGTGCCCCCGGCTGCTGCTTAAAACGGGTTTTGTATATCAAATTCGTATATCAAAAGGGAACGGCGGAGAGCTGTTCCCTTTGTGTTTTAAAAAATCCGCCGGTGCGCAGGCGCGTTCCCCGCGCACAACAGCAATCAGCGCTTGCCTGCCAACACGTCGGAAATAATCTTTTCGGCCTGGCGGTCCATTTCTGCCCGGTCTTTGGGGTCGTGGTCGTCCATTCCTGATAAATGCAGCGCCCCGTGCGTGACGTACATCAGCATTTCCTGCAAAAAGGTATGACCAAACGTTTTTGCATTTTTGCGCGCCACCGGGTAACACACGAAAATATCGCCAAAGGCCCACGGTTCGCCGGTGTCAAAGGGCGGCTTTTCGTTGTTAAACGAAATCACATCCGTAACATAATGGTGGTCTAAAAACTCCACGTTGACGCGGCGGATTTCTTTTTCGTCCACGAAAATGACATTGACTTCTATGTCTTGGCGGGCAAATTGTTTCAGTCCTTTTTTCAGCGCCGCTTTAAATAAACCCGTGCGGCGCAAATAGTTGGGAATGTCCGTTTGGTAAAAAATATGCGCTATCATTTGGTTTTCCCCGCGTGTTTCTTTTCCCATTTGTCGTAGGCGGCCACGATGTCTTTTACCAGCGGGTGGCGCACCACGTCTTCCCCGGTAAATTGAATAAACGATACGTTTTTTAACTTGCCTAAAACTTCAGCCGCCTGCAAAAGCCCGCTGGCTTTTTTATCTGGCAAGTCAATTTGCGACAAATCGCCGTTTACAATCATTTTAGAGCCAATACCCATACGCGTTAAAAACATTTTCATTTGCGCGGGCAGGGTGTTTTGTGCTTCGTCCAAAATAATAAACGCTTTTTCCAGCGTGCGCCCGCGCATATACGCCAGCGGGACAATTTCCAAAATGTTGTTGTATTTAAGCGAATTGAAACGTTCCATCCCCAACATAGAGTAGAAAGCATCGTAAATGGGGCGCAGGTATGGGTCCACTTTTTCTTCAATATCTCCGGGCAGAAACCCCAGCTTTTCGCCGGCTTCCACAATTGGGCGCGTGACGACAATGCGTTCCGTCAGCCCTAGTTCCAGCGCGCGCAGCGCGCACGCGCAAGCCAGGAAAGTTTTGCCCGTTCCCGCCGGACCGGAAGAAATGACCAAATCGTGGGAGAAAACGGCTTCTATATATTTTTTTTGGTTTTCGCTGCGGGCTTCCACCGGGCGGGCGTGTTCCGGGCGGAAAATAATGTTGTTGGCAAAAGGGACGGTGTCTTTGACCAAATCCAGCGGGCGTTTCTCGGCGTTTAGGGCCAGGTCCTTTTGCAGTTTGGCAAGGGCTTTGTCCACCCGCGAATTGGTGCCTTTTACGGATAATAACGCGCCGCCGCCGTCTTCGTCATATTTGACGAAAACGGTAACTTTAAAATTCTTTTCCAGGGCGCGCAGTTTCCGGTCCTGTATACCCAGGGCGATTAAAATTTCTTCTTGGTTTTTAAGTTTTAAGGTTTTGATCATATACTAAAAAGCGCGGCATATGCTGCCGCGCTTTTGATTAGAATTTGCTCTTGCCGCGCGGGATAACGATAATGCCGGAAGGGTCTATGTAGTATTTCTGCGAATCCGCTTCCACATTATGCCCAATAGTTTGCTTGGCGGCTACGGTGTTAAAGCGGTCCATAATCACTTTTTTCAGTTTGGCGCCGGCTTTAATTTCGCAGTTATCCATAATTACGCAGCCTTCCAATTCCGCGCCTTCGCCAACGATGACGCTGTCGCTGATGACGCAGTTTTTAATTTTGGCTTTTGGGTGGATAATGCACCCGTCCCCAATGATGGAATTAGTGACCGTGCCCCCTAAATATTTCGTGGGCGGAACACGGTTGAGGGTAGTGCTGATGGGCCATTTGGGATTATTTAAATCCAGCTTCGGTTTGGGCCCCAACAGGTCCATATTCGTTTGCCAGAAGGATTCAATCGTTCCTACGTCTCGCCAGTAACCCTGTTCTTCGTGCGGTTTTGCCCCCGGGAGCGTTTGGCTTTGAAAGTTGTAGGCGAATGTGCGGTGGTCGGTTAGAATTTTAGGCAAAATATGTTTGCCGAAATCCAGCGCGGGCACATCGCAGAAGCGTTTTTGGAGCACCTGCAGCAATACATCGGTATTAAAAATATAGTTGCCCATAGAGGCAAACGCCGCTTTGTGGTTGCCCGGTATGCATTTGGGCTGGGCGGGTTTTTCGTCAAATTGAATGATGCGCCCGGTTTCGTCGGTTCCCAAAACGCCGAAGGCCGATGCTTCCGCCAGCGGCACGGTGTTGGCGGCTACGGTCACGTCTGCCTTGTTTTTCAGGTGGTAGTCAATCATCTGCCGCACATCCATACGGTAGATGTGGTCCGCCCCAAAAATAGCCACTAAGTCCGGCGCAAAATCTTTCACGAGGTTGATGTTTTGGCGGACGGAGTCTGCCGTGCCGCGGTACCAAATTTCGCCCAGGCGCATTTGCGGTGGCACGCAGGTTAAAAAATGGTCCGAAATAATACCTTCCGAACGCCAGGTGGTGCGCAGGTATTCAATCAAACTTTGCGACAGGTACTGCACCAACACATAGGAAGAAAAAATCCCGGAGTTGACGAAGTTGGAGAGCACAAAGTCCACAATTCTGTATTTCCCGCCGAACGGCACGGAGGGTTTGGAGCGGTCTTTTGTCAGCGGATAGAGCCGTTCTCCTTTGCCCCCGGCCATAATCATGCCGAGTATTCTCATATGTTTCCCCTTAATGATAAGACTTTTATTCCGAGCCCAACGGCAGCTGTTTGTTCAGCGCTTCAAAGGCTTCCCACGCCCACGGCATTTTTTCTTGCACGATTTTGGCAATTTCGTCCGCATACACACGGATTTCCAGCTGTGCGTGCTTATCCATGCGCAGGCACAAAAAGTTGAACAAACTTCTGGCGTTTACGCTCCAGTAAAATTGGGTATATTGGCAAACCGGCAACACGCCGCGCGCCATTTCGCGCGCCACGCCGGCTTCCAACAATTTATGATAAGCCGCATAAGAAGCTTCTACGCTGTCTTCGTAAATTTTGCGCAGGGCCTCGTTATCCAGCTGGCTGTCGGCCACGGAACCTTGTTTGTTTTTGGTGTCCTGCCCGCGGAACTTGGAAGGGATATAAAATTCGTCTTTTACTTCGGTATAACGCGCACTGATTTCGTTATACGAACCCCAGCGGTGGCGCATCCACTGGCGCGCCACATAAATCGGGCAGCAGATATGAAACTGAAAATAGCAATGTTCAAAAGGGGTATGGTGCGCATGTTCCATCAAATATTTAATCAGGCGTTTATCTTGTTCCGGCCCTTTGGATACTGCACCAAAAGATACGCGGGCCGCTTGTACGGCGCGGTCGTCGCCGCCCATAAAATCTACCAGGCGCACGAAACCTTTGTCCAACACATTGATTTTTTCATTAGACTGTTGCACGGTGTTCTCCTAAAACGATTTGAAAATTTCCACTACAGAACTGCTCCCGTCCGGCAGTACTTCGGCTGCCAATATGGCGTCATCCGAGCAGGCGGTATCATACACATATCCGTCCAGCTCTGTCGTGTCTGTGACGGCCAAGCGCCCTTTTTCAAACGTCATAAAATGGATATTGCTTGTGTGGTATTGCCCAAAAGCCGACGATAAAATACCGTACTTGGAGCGGTTTTCCACCGCGGCTACGGTGGCATTGCCTGCTGGGCCAAATACCTGCAGAGACGGATAAAATTCCACAATGTCCTGCTTATATTTTACACGATTTGGAGCCTTGGCGAACAAATCCTTGCTTTCGGCCCGTTTTCCTTTTGCGGTTACCAGGCGGATTGGCCCGTTGGCGGAAGTATAGAGTAAATTATTTGATTTTGGTTCCTCTATATCATAAAAATTGACACCCGTCAGCCAGTTGTGCTGAGTGGAAAGGACTGGTTTGCCGATGGAGAATTTGCCGTCTTGATATGATACTTCGCGTGCGCTGCCGGGGCGGCCTGACGTGACAAACGGCGTTTGGGCAAACAGTTTTTTGTCGCTTCCGCAGCCGATTTCTTTCATAAAATAAGGCAGTTTTTCCGTTTGGACCAATGATCCGTTTTTATTTTCCAGTATCCAGGTGGATATTGTTTTGCGGGATGGTTCATAGGCGGAAACAAAAATTTGAGCAAGACCTTCTTTGACGGATGCGGCCGAGAGCGTGAGGGGCTGTTTGGAACGGCCCAAGGAATAGGAGAGTTCTTGCTGCAGTGTTTCTTTTTCGCCGCGGCTCCACACCGTCACCACGCCTTTATCTGACAAAGTAATAATGTTTTGCGCGCCCGGGGCGGTTACGTCCGCTTGGCTTAAGCTGATGATTTCCTGGTTTAGCGGTGCATAGACAATTTTCCGCCGGGGGGACACGGCTGCGTCTTGCCCCGCCGGGGCGGCGGGTGCCGCCGCAGGGGTGGCGGCTTCTTCAAATACCGCTTCCTGCCCAATGGCAAGGGAGGCTGTTTCGGCCAGTTCGCCGATGGCGTATTTAGCTTGTACTTCGGTGATTTGCCCTTCCGGGGAATAGGTGTATATATTCCCCAGGTTTTTACCGGTTTTGGGATTGATGAGTTTTTCCGAAGACAAAATAATTTTAAAATGTTGTCCTTTGGTGATTTTTTGTTTGGAGGAAGTGGTATCCAAATATACTTTGTTTCCGTCTATACGGACGACCATTACCTGCGCGCCAGAAAGCGCGGGGAACAATAAAAATACGGCGGGTAGAACCAGGCGGAAGATATTATTTTTCATATAATAATTGTATACCATTTTTCCGGGGAGTGAACAATGTCAAAAAACAATTTTAACGATTTAGTGCAGACCTTTGCCGTCTTGCGCGGGCCCAACGGCTGCCCGTGGGATAAAAAGCAAACCCACGAAACATTAATTAAATGCCTGCAAAACGAAACACAGGAACTGATAGACGCTATTGAAAACAAAGATACTGAAAATATGAAAGAAGAGCTGGGCGATGTTCTTTTGCAGGTGCTGATGCACAGCCAAATCGCCGCCGAAGAAGGGCAATTTACCATTGACGATGTTATCCAAGGTTTGTACGACAAACTCCACCGCCGCCACCCGCATGTATTTGGCGATCACGCCCGCGCCGCTACGCCGGAAGAAGCCCTCGCCCTGTGGAAAGAGATGAAAAAGAAAGAACGGGAAAACAAGTAGACTCTTCTTTGCCGCTGAAGCGACGGGTTTTGGGAAGGCCCGTTCTACTAAATTTGCCACAAAATAAACCCCCGCGTATTATTTCGGGGGTTTAGCTCATTTGTGTCATTATCATGACCTATGTTCCTCTTTCCTAGGGAGGCTCCGTATCCGGGTCTTCACGCAATAGGAAAACACGCCGTGCTTTCACAACTGCAACCAAGGACAATCGGGCTGATCCCAAGTACTTAGTACTATTACTATAAGCGGGTTTAGCGCTTTTTCAAGGCCTATTTGGCAGGCTGGGCCCTTTTTAAAACAATAAAAACCGGGGCTTGTTTCAGCCCCGGTTTTTATGCGGATTATTTTATCCACGCGTCGGCGTGCTGTACGCTGGGTACATTAGCCGGATTAAACAGAGGGTCTTTCCCGGCGGCTTTTTGCCTGCGGTAGTCGTTTAATACGTCCACCACTTGCCGGCGCAGGCGCAAAATGGCATAGATGTTCATAAGCGCCATGATGGTCATAAACAAGTCAGCCAGGTTCCATACCAGCTTCAGCTGCAATACGGCTCCCAGCAACACCATTACGCTCACCCCCGTGCGGAAAAACGCCATTACCCAGCGCTTGCGGGTAACAAATTCCACGTTAGCTTGGCCGTAATAATAATTGCCAATAATGGAGGTAAACGCAAACAATAATACACTGGCGGAAATAAAATAATTTCCAAACGAGCCCAAGGTTTGCGTAAGTGTTTTTTGCGTCAACGCAATCCCTTCCAGCCCGGGAAATGCCTGGTAGTTGCCCATCATCACAATAAATGCGGTGCAGCTGCAGATAACCAAGGTGTCAATAAATACGCTGAAGGCCTGCACATAACCCTGTTTGACGGGGTGGGAAATGTTGGCAGTGGCAGCGGCGTTCGGGGCGCTGCCCATACCGGCTTCGTTAGAAAAGAGCCCGCGGCGGGCGCCCGTCATAATGGTGGCCCCCAAAGTGCCCCCGGCGATATTACGCAGGCTGAATGCATCGGATACAATCAGGCTTAGCACTCCCGGCAGTTTTTCCAAGTTCAAGAGAACTACAATAACGGTAATGCCAATATAGCCCAGTGCAAAAATCGGCACGATAACCGCCGAAAAGGCCGCAATGCGTTTTAATCCACCGAAAATAATTACCGCCGTCAGCGCCGCCAAAATAATACCCGTTAAAGAACTGTCAATTTGAAACGACGTCTGCAGCGACTGGGCAATCGTGTTGGACTGCACCGAGTTAAACACAAACGCAAACGTGAGGGTAATAATCACGGAGAAAGCCAACCCTAATTTGCGGTTGCCCAACGCGGTTTGCATATAATAGGCCGGTCCGCCGCGGAAATGCTTGCCGGCTTTTACTTTATACACCTGCGCCAGCGTGCTTTCGGCAAAGGCGGAAGCCGAGCCGACAACGGCAATCAGCCACATCCAAAACACGGCACCCGGGCCGCCCAGCGTAATAGCCAGCGCTACGCCTGCGATATTGCCCGTTCCCACGCGGGAAGCAGTGCTGATGGCAAATGCTTGGAACGAGGAAATATGCCCTTTCTCTTTAGGAGAGTCGGATTTTTCCAGCATAAGCCGCCACATTTCTTTGGGGCGGACGAATTGGACGAAGCGCGTCGCAATTGTAAAATACAGCCCCGCAAACAACAGCGCGGCCATCAGTACATAACCCAAAAAACGGTCGTTAGCCAGGGTTATGGCCTGTGTCAAGATTTCAGTCATTACAACTCCTTAAGTTATGGATATTGCGGGTACACGAACAAAACGGGATGTGTAAAAAATACACATCCCATAGTATAGCTTTTTTGGAGAAAAGACGGAATAGAATTAATGAAAGCGGCGGAGTTTGCGTTCCAGCCACGCCCCGAACACGCGGTTGCTGGCTAACACGAACGGGGTAAGCAGCATCGTACGGTAGATCGCGCCGCGGGAGATTTTTACCCGTTTGGCAGGATCCAGCAAGGAGGGTGTTTGGTAGACTTTCCAAAACGTGTCTGCCGTCCATAAAATAGGCCAGGCCACGGCGGCCCGTTGTCCAGGCTGGATTTTAGGCAGTTGCTGAAAGTAAGCCTTTCCGCTTTTTAAATTTTTAAGCCCCCAGGCAATCCATTTGCGCTTAACGGGTTCAAAACGGGGGGCATTTTCCGGAAGCAATAAATCGTGCGCGGTAAGCCCGAAGGCTTCCAAGTCCAGCCGCGGGAAATAACACCGTCCAATGCGTAAATCTTTGGGCAAATCCCGCAGAATGTTGACGATTTGCAGCGCGTCGCCAATATGCTGCCCTAATGCATAGAAATCTTTTTCCGGCATTTCTATCCGGGCAGTATGGTAAATCAGCCGGCTCCAAAACAGGCCCGGCTCTCCACCCATCAGCCGGCAATAACGTTCCAGCTCGGCCGGGGTATCAAAAGCGCGTAGCTCTGGACTGGGGGCCGAGGGGAAAAATTGCAAGTCTGTCTTCATCCCTTCACATACCGCATATACTACGTCCATAATCATTCTCCGGAGGGTGTCATCAAGGGCATTGAGCGCGGCCAGACAATCCGGCAGGTGCTTGATGAGTTCCGTTTCATAGGGGTTTTCAGTGGGTGCGTCTATTTCGTGTGTCAGCTGGGCGACCATATCCGGTTGTTGTTCTTGTAATAAATGCGGAAAGCATTCCACCCAATACAACCGGCGCGAAGCAGGTAGAACGGGCGTGTCGGCGATGGTGTCGGCATAACGGCAAAGCAAATAGGCGGTGCCAAAGGCAGGGCGCATTGCTTGAGGCAGCGCCTGTACACTCAGATACAGGCTGCGGGAAGTGTTCTTTAAAAGTGTTTGCAAATCCATATTAATAAGAATAGCAAATTTCTTTGCGAAAAAATATTTGACACTGTTTTACAAAAAAAGCATAATACTTATATGCAGCTAAATACCATTCATTGCAACAATTATTATTCCTTTAAATCGTTTAACGGTCTAAAGGGTAATTTTGTTGGGTGCGGGTGTTTGGCATAATTAGATTTAGTTTTATTTTAAACCCCCGCTTAGATAAAAAAGCGGGGGTTTTTTATTAAAGATTTCATACCGGCTTGCCCGGAGTGAAAAACAAAACGGGTACAACAAAAAATGAAGAAGGGTTGCGCTTCGGCGCATCCTTCTTTTTTATTGGGGAAAGCAGAAGCAAAGAAAAGGCGTTTTTCCTTAGGAAATTTAGTGTATTAAGACGCCCCGGAGTACAAATTATTTTCTACTCCTGGGCTGTTAAGCGTGTTAAGGAATAATATGAGGGTAATATTATAGTACGCGCGCGCGTACGGTAGTATACCGGCCTTTTTAAAAAACATTGTGGTTTCAAAACGGATAAATTTGGTTATATTTATAATGAGATGAAAAAAGTTGACGTTACCTATTCTTTTTGATAAACTATAACTGTCTAGACGAGATAATTTGCTGGAAAAAGCGCGCAAAAAAATTGCAAACGCTGAACAAAATTCAATTTCTCCGACGGAGAAAAAAGAGTTGACAAACAGCACAAAATTATCTATACTAGACTTATAAGGAAACAAAAAGGTTTGTTTCCGCGGAAGTTTTCAAGAGCCCTTTTTCAAATTTTTGAAAATTAGAAAAATGGGTCTTGACATTTCTGTCTTTTTTTGGTAGACTATATGAGTAGTCGGAATTGATCTTTGTAAACGTAATAACAAAACTTCTTACTTGTTTTTATAAACCATTTTATAAACAGAAAACTTTTTGGCAGCGAAACATCACCTTATATTAGAAAAGGCAGCCGATGGACTGAGCCGAGCTAATCAAGTTAGTTTTATAAAATCTTTATAAAAACGCTTAGTGTAAACCTTGTCCCTCCGGTCCCAAGCGGCCATGACTTTTTTGAATAATCAAAAAGTACAAAAAGGTTTACTTGCAGTACAATATAAGAGCCGTAAAGCAGGCGCTAGTTTGAATGTTAAAAAAACGCTTGACAAACTTTAAAAAATATGCTTTAATAAAAGAGTAGTAAGAAAGGTCAGGCAACAGAAACTAGAAAGTTTCAAAAAAGCTTGACAAAGTGAAATAAATTTTGTTATAATATCTTTACAGCGTTGACCGCTGGAAAGAAGTTAAAATAAATTTCCGATTGCTTTTTCCAATCAGGAAAACAGCAACGAGGAAATTTCGTTCTCTGAAAATTTGACAGCAATGTGCGAATGGGCGATCTGAAAAGGACAAATCTTTAGATTTGACGGTTCAGAGCTCATTAAAGTAAGTCATATACTATAGTATGACACCAAAGTTAATTCAAAAGAGTAGAGTCAAAAGTCAACAGCTCGCTGTTAGCGATTGATCGCCTTTAAACCGCTTGCGATTTAAAGGTAATTAATTCTAATGGAGAGTTTGATCCTGGCTCAGAGTTAACGCTGGCATCGTGCATAACACATGCAAGTCGAACGGGACTTTACTTTGTAGCAATACAGAGTGAAGTTTAGTGGCAGACGGGTGAGTAATGTATAAGAAACCTACCTCTGAGTGGGGAATAACAGTCCGAAAGGATTGCTAATACCCCATAATATCTTTAGACGGCATCGTTTAGAGATTAAAGATTTATCGCTTGGAGACGGTCTTATATTCTATCAGCTTGTTGGTGGGGTAACGGCCTACCAAGGCGACGACGGATAGCCGGCCTGAAAGGGCGACCGGCCACAAGGGCACTGAGACACGGGCCCTACTCCTACGGGAGGCAGCAGTGGGGAATTTTGGACAATGGGCGAAAGCCTGATCCAGCAACGATGCGTGGAGGATGAAGGTTCTCGGATTGTAAACTCCTTTTGAGAGGGAAGAAAAAAATGACGGTACCTCTCGAATAAGCCACGGCTAACTACGTGCCAGCAGCCGCGGTAAGACGTAGGTGGCAAGCGTTACTCGGAATTACTAGGCGTAAAGCGCGCGTAGGCGGAATGTTAAGTCTGTTGTGTAATCTCTGGGCTCAACCCAGAAACTGCAACGGAAACTGGCGTTCTTGAGTGAGGCAGAGGAAATCGGAATTCCTAGTGTAGCAGTGAAATGCGTAGATATTAGGAGGAACACCGGTGGCGAAGGCGGATTTCTGGGCCTTTACTGACGCTAAAGTGCGAAAGCTAGGGGAGCAAACGGGATTAGATACCCCGGTAGTCCTAGCCGTAAACGATGATAACTAGGTGTGGGAGGTATCGACCCCTTCCGTGCCGACGCTAACGCATTAAGTTATCCGCCTGGGGAGTACGGCCGCAAGGTTAAAACTCAAAGGAATTGACGGGGACCCGCACAAGAGGTGGAGTATGTGGTTTAATTCGACGCTACGCGAAAAACCTTACCTGGGCTCGAACGACTGGTGGTAGTCTTTATGAAAGTAGAGGCGACCCGCAAGGGAGCCAGCCGAGGTGCTGCATGGTTGTCGTCAGCTCGTGTCGTGAGATGTTGGGTTAAGTCCCGCAACGAGCGCAACCCCTATCCTGTGTTGCCTAGCAATAGGATCTCTCAGGAGACCGCCGCGGATAACGTGGAGGAAGGTGGGGATGACGTCAAATCATCATGGCCTTTATGTCCAGGGCTACACACGTACTACAATGGTATAGACAGAGGGCAGCAATACCGTAAGGTGGAGCCAATCCCTAAACTATGCCCCAGTTCAGATTGTGGGCTGCAATTCGCCCACATGAAGCCGGAATCTCTAGTAATCGCAGATCAGCACGCTGCGGTGAATACGTTCCCGGGTCTTGTACACACCGCCCGTCACACCACGAAAGTCAATTGCAACAGAAGTATCCAGGTCGTCTGGGTCCTAAGTTGTGATTGGTGATTGGGGTGAAGTCGTAACAAGGTAGCCGTACCGGAAGGTGCGGCTGGATCACCTCCTTTATTCTATTTTCTTCGGATAATAGAATAGGTCGGTAGCTTTAAGCTGGTGCACACAAGTGCTATCCGTTTCAGGTCGGCCACTCGCACATAGATGGTTATAGAGCTTAGGCTCTTTTAAAGGTTTTAGAATAGCTTGGGCTCGTAGCTCAGCTGGTTAGAGCGCACGCTTGATAAGCGTGAGGTCGAAGGTTCAATTCCTTCCGGGCCCACAGCAACTTATGTAAAGGGGCTGTAGCTCAGTTGGGAGAGCGCCTGCTTTGCAAGCAGGAGGCCGTCGGTTCGATCCCGATCAGCTCCAATATAACCTAGTGTAAATGTTGCGTCAAATTTGTAGTTCTTTGAAAATTAGATAACTTATACTCAATCTTCTCTTGTAAGACTCCAGAAGGTGAATGTTATAAATCATAAAGACAAACACCGGGCAGCAAAGAGAATGAAAGTATATTTTAGAAAAGCCAAGCGTTTGTATATTCTAAATGTGATATGAATATACTTACACTTACACAATTAAGCAATGAGAACGCAATTAACTGAAAAGTTAATGGTTATCATACTAAAAAAATATAGATAGCAATATCTAGCATTTGAAATGACCAATTTAGATAGATGAAAATCTGTCGGATTAAAGAATATGGTCAAGCTACAAGGGTGTATGGTGAATGCCTTGGTGCCAGAAGTCGATGAAAGACGTGATAAGCTGCGATAAGCCGCGGGTAGGAGCAAATATCCTGTGATCCGCGGATTTCTGAATGGGGGAACCCCTGCAGGTGAGAGCTTGCAGATCATCACTTAAAGGCCGAGTCTTCGGACTCGGAGGTAGGGTGATAGAAGACAACGTAGGGAAGTGAAACATCTCAGTACCTACAGGAAAAGAAATCAAAGAGATTCCCTGAGTAGTGGCGAGCGAAACGGGAATAGCCTAAACCAACCTCCGCACTGTGTGCATCAGTACGGTGCATAGAGTGCGTAGGCGGTCTGGAAAGTCCGGCCATAGAGGGTGATAGCCCCTTAAACGAAAACCTAGTTGCCTCTTAGCAAGTACCTAAGTACCACTGGTCACGTGCAATCCGGTGGGAATCCGGGGAGACCACTCTCCAAGGCTAAATACTCTCTGGCAACCGATAGTGAACCAGTACCGCGAGGGAAAGGCGAAAAGAACCCCGAGAGGGGAGTGAAATAGAACCTGAAACCGTACATCTACAAGCTGTCGTAGCACTATGATATACTTCGGTATATAATGTGCGACGGCGTGCCTGTTGAAGAATGATCCAGCGAGTTAATGTGCCGAGCAAGGTTAAGGGGTGAAGAGCTCCGCAGCCGTAGTGAAAGCGAGCCCGAACAGGGCGATTAGTTCGTCATATTAGACCCGAAGCCAAGTGATCTAACCCTGTCCAGGATGAAGTTCTCGTAACAGAGAATGGAGGTCCGGAGTGTTAAACGTTGAAAAGTTTCTACATGAGGTGGGGTTAGGGGTGAAAGGCCAATCGAACTTGGTGATAGCTGGTTCTCCCCGAAATAGCTTTAGGGCTAGCGTTGAAATTTAACCCGAGGGGGTAAAGCACTGGTAGATTTAGGGGGAGCGACCCTTCTTCCGATGTCTGTCAAACTCTGAATACCTCGGCGTATATTTCAGCAGTCAGTTCGTGAGGGATAAGCTTCACGTGCGAGAGGGAAACAGCCCAGACCGTCAATTTAGGTCCCAAAATGTATGCTAAGTGGTAAAGGATGTGGATTTACTTAAACAGCTAGGAGGTTGGCTTAGAAGCAGCCACCCTTTGAAGAGTGCGTAATAGCTCACTAGTCGAGTGAATCTGCGCCGAAGATGACTCGGGGCTAAGCATACTACCGAAATTACGGATTGTACATTGATTCGTCTTTGTACAGTGGTAGGGGAGCGTTATTAGCAGCTGCGAAGGTATACCGTAAGGAGTGCTGGAGCGCTAATAAGTGAGAATGCTGGAATGAGTAGCGACAAGGAAGGTGAGAATCCTTCCCGCCGAAAATCTAAGGTTTCCTTGAGCAACGTTCGTCGGCTCAGGGTTAGTCGGGCCTAAGCTCAGGCCGAAAGGCGTAGGCGAAGGACATCAGGTTAATATTCCTGAACTATAGTAAGCGCGTCATAACCTAGGGAGGGACGCAGGAGAGTAAACCATCTGGCTATATGCCAGTTCAAGGCCGTAGGCATCTTCGGATAGGCAAATCCGTTCGGAGGCTAAGCCGAAAACCGAGTACGAGTGACCGTAAGGTTGCGAAGTGGTCCAATCACGCTGCCTAGAAAAACTTCGTAGGGAGTTCTTACTATAACCGTACCGTAAACCGACACAGGTGGATGGGGTGAAAATCCTAAGGCGCGCGAGATAACCATCGTCAAGGAACTAGGCAAACTAGCTCCGTAACTTCGGAAGAAGGAGTGCCCAAGTACTGGTGCAGCAATGTATTGGGAAAGGGTCGCAGTGAATTGGGCTTCGTGACTGTTTAACAAAAACTTAGGGCTCTGCTGAAATCTCAAGATGATGTATAGGGCCTGATGCCTGCCCGGTGCCGGAAGGTCAAGGGGAGTGGTTAGCCGCAAGGCGAAGCTGCGAACTTAAGCCCCGGTAAACGGCGGCGGTAACTATAACCGTCCTAAGGTAGCGAAATTCCTTGTCGGGTAAGTTCCGACCTGCACGAATGGCATAACAAAGAAGCCGCTGTCTCGACGGTGGGCTCGGCGAAATTGTGGTTCAAGTGAAGACGCTTGATGCATGCAACAAGACGAAAAGACCCTATGGAGCTTTACTGTAGCTTGTTATTGGATTACGGTTTACATTACGTAGGATAGCTGGGAGTCTTTGAAGCGTCCCTTGTGGGGGGCGTGGAGACAACGGTGAAATACCAGCTTTTGTGGATTGTGATTCTAACCTATTACCCGTGAATCCGGGTTGGGGACAGTGGCAGGTGGGCAGTTTGACTGGGGCGGTCGCCTCCTAAAGAGTAACGGAGGCGTTCTAAGGTTCCTTCAGGCCGTATAGAAATCGGCCATCGAGCGCAAAGGTAGAAAGGAGCTTGACTGTGAGGACGACGGTCCGAACAGGTGCGAAAGCAGGACTTAGTGATCCGGTGGTCCCTCGTGGGAGGGCCATCGCTCAACGGACAAAAGCTACCCTGGGGATAACAGGCTGATCGGGCCCAAGAGTTCACATCGACGGCTCGGTTTGGCACCTCGATGTCGGCTCATCACATCCTCCCGCTGAAGCAGGTGGGAAGGGTTGGGCTGTTCGCCCATTAAAGTGGTACGTGAGCTGGGTTCAGTACGTCGTGAGACAGTACGGTCTCTATCTGTTGTATGCGCAGGAAACTTGAGAGGAGTTGTCCATAGTACGAGAGGGCCTGGATGAACGAACCTCCTGTATATCAGTTGTTTCTACAGAAGCATAGCTGATTAGCGGTGTTCGGTAGGGATAAACGCTGAAAGCATATAAGCGTGAAACCCGCCTCAAGATAAGGTTTCCCTGGTAGATTAACTACCCAGAAGACCCCCGGAAGACTACCGGGTTGATAGGCAGAGTGTGTAAGCACAGTAATGTGTTCAGCTAATCTGTACTAATAGGTCGTGAGGCTTGGCCATATTCTTTAATCCAGATAGATAAAGAATAGTAAGTGAAACACTTGCGCTTTTCTAAGTTATCTGACGTTGGAAGGTATCGATGACCCGCGTTGATCGGCGGCGAGAAGGATTCTAACGTATAAAGGAACGTGTTGTAAAACGAGTTCCTTTTCAAATTTGTTCTTTTATAAGAGGCTGGAATGAGACTGATAATAATTCCGACGAGGCCACACCCGTTCCCATTCCGAACACGGCAGTTAAGCTCGTCAGGGTCGATGGTATTGGCGCCCAATTCGGCGCTGAGAGAGTAGATCGTTGTCGGTCTCATCCCAGCCTTTTAACTTGAATTTAAACCCCGCTTAACCGCGGGGTTTTTTATTGGCTTTTATCTGGTATGTTACTCCTGAACTTAAAGAAATGTAAGGCAACCGCGGGGCTTGGAAACAAATAGTTTGCCTTTGCTTTTTTCTTGAAAAGCCGGGCGCAAATTGCATATGATATAGAATATGCCAACCTATTCTGAGCGGGTGCGTCCTATGGCTGTGCCTGAAATTCCCTTGTTAAAACAATTTCTTTATGCGGCTATTTTTATTCCGCCCGGGATAGAGCCGCCTGCTTTTTCGGTAGTAGATTTGCCGGAATTGAAGGCGTATATAGCAGGTTTTGGTTCTTGCCGCGGCGATTTTGCTTTCGTTGCCGAAAAATCGGGCGAATTGATTGGAGCGGCTTGGTGTCGGCTTTTTCCGGAATATGATTGGCTGGGACCGGATATTCCTGTGTTGGCCTTGGCGGTATTGGCTCCTTACCGCGGACAAGGCATTGGAACGGCTTTGCTGCACGCTTTATTGAACCACCTTCACCAAAACGGTTATCACGGGCTAGCGCTATCCGTTCAGCGGCGTAATCCGGCTGTGCGACTGTACCTGCGGATGAAATTTAAACTGGTGGCAGAAAAAGGGGACGAATGGGTTATGTGTCATTCTTTCCCCGCCTATCAAAAATGAGTATAGAATTTATTTTCGCTTCTTTATTGTTGGCTTTATTGCCGGGGCCAGATATTTTATTTGTGTTGGCCCAAAGCATCAGCCGCGGGTTTAAAGCTGCTTTTTCCGTCAGCTTGGGACTTGTGAGCGGGTTGTTTGTTCATACGGCGGCGGTAGCACTGGGTGTGGCTGCGCTGGTGGCGGCTTCTCCGGTGTTATTGAAAATTTTGCAATACGGGGGAGTTGCCTATTTGGTTTGGCTGGGAATTTCTGCCGTGCGTGCGTCAGGGGAAAAAGCGCTCCGGACGGCAGCGGGGCCGGGTGTGGGGAAGCTTTCTTTTTTTCAGTTCTACCGCCGCGGCGTGATTATGAATTTGCTGAACCCGAAAGTGATTATCTTCTTTTTGTCCTTTTTCCCTGGTTTTATCCCGGAAAATACAGATTATCCGGGCGTATTCGTATTTTTATTGGGCACGGTATTTGCCGGGGTAACCTTATGCGTGTTTAGCAGTGTTTCGTTTGCCGGCGGGTGGCTGAATAAAAAATGGGATATAGCCCGTTTTTCCAACAGCCGGGCTTTTGGGTGGATAACAGCCGTTATTTTTTGGAGCATTGGCGCATGGATTGCGTGGCCGTAGTGTTTATTTACACAATAAAGGAAATATGGTAATATAAGAGAAATTAGTAAGACAGAAAGGAGCTTTTTTATGTGGCGGCACGCATATAGAATAATCGGTATAATGGTTGGTTTGCTGGTGGGAATGGGTGGAACGGGTTTTGCAAAAGAGAGTTCCGCTTCCATTCGTTTTGTCGGCAAGACTTATATATTGCAAAACAGCGTTGGTAATTCGCGGGAATGGCTGAATGAATACTTGCCGGCCGGTGAAAAATTTTCGTCTTATTCCACGATGTTTACGGTCCGCTCGTACGATGCGTTGCGCAATACGCCGCAGGAAGTGGCTTCCAGCGTTATTTATAACTTGAAAGCGAACTATCCCGATACCGAGTACAGCTTTTTCCCGGGGAAAGGCGACGATGCTGGCTTGTCTTTTATTTTAGCGAAGCCGGGGATTTTAGAATTTAACTTCTTCCGTTTTACCACATACCAAGGGCATCCGGTGGCGCTGCAATTTGTGTACCGGGAATATCCAACCGCCGAAAACGAAGACCAAGTGCGGCAAAAAATGGTGCAAACCATCCAAAAAAACGCAACTGCGTGGGAAAAAGAAATGATGTCCCTGCCGGTTCCGGCTATTCAGCGGGGTGCAAAAAAGCCCGCCAAAGCCCCGGCAAAGACGCCAATCAAAAAGCTGAAATTGGTTAAAAAATAATCAAAATCAGCTTGGCTTGCCCAAAAGATTTTGCTATAATAATACTAAGAGCCGCGGATAAAACGTTTGCAAAAAGGATTGCAATAGGCGGCTTTTATTGATAAAATATAATAGAAGTACTTAACCCGATTTTTAACGAGAACCATAACTCCTCCGACGGTAAAACGAAGGGAAGGGAGTTTGTGGCTGTCGTTTTCTCTGCTTAAAAAATAAAATTTTTGAGCAAAAAAACACAGCGGTTTTCGTTTCAAAACAGGCAAGAAAATGAACCTGACAAAAGACCAAAAGAAACAAAAGTCGCAAGACTTAGCTTCTGAAATTACCGCTAGCGGCACCCTGTTCTTCACGGCCTACCAAGGCTTGAAGTTCGTGGATATGGCCGAGCTGCGCGCGCAGTTGGCGCCTACCGGAGCGAAATTCCGCGTAGAACGCAACGCGATCGTAGACCACGCCATCCGCCAGGCCAAAATTGAAGGCGCTGACGAAAAGCTCTTTCAAGGGCCGACGGCTATCGCGGTAGGCGGCGATATCGCTGCCGTTGCCAAAACGCTGGTGGACTTTCAGAAAAAGTTTGCGGCTTTGAAGCTTCGTGCTTGCTATTCGGACGGTGTTTGGTACAGCGAAGAACAGGTTAAACAATTGGCTACCATTGGTACCAAGGAAGAAAACCTCTCCAAGCTGGCTGGCGCGTTGTACAACGCGGTGGCGCAGTCCGCGCAAGTGCTGCAAGCTCCGATACGGGATTTTGCCTACGTTATCAAAGCCGTGGAAGACAAACAAAACGGCAAATAATAACGGCGGACGGGTTTACCGTCCGGTCCTGCTTCGGTTTACGGAGCAATTTCTTTTGGGCGGGCGCGTAGCTCCGGCGTAACGTCCGTCCGAAAGGGACAGAGCAAAATCTAAACCCGCCAAGTGCGGTAGTAGCCCGAAAGGATAAATGCACGGGCCTAAACACGGTTTAGGCAGAAGGCAGCTACTCTATAAACAAGGAAAAAATAAAATGGCTAAAATGACCAAAGAAGAATTAGTAAACGCTATTGCTGAACTCACCGTTCTGGAACTCTCCGAACTCGTGAAAGCTATTGAAGAAAAATTCGGCGTGAAAGCCGCCGCCCCGGCCGTGGCCGTTGCTGCCGCTGCTGCTCCGGCTGCCGCTGCCGCTGAAGAAAAAGACGAATTCAACGTTGTGTTGACCGCTGTTGATGCCGCCAAGAAAATCGGCGTAATCAAAGTGGTGCGCGAAATCACCGGCTTGGGCTTGAAAGAAGCCAAAGACCTGGTGGAAGGCGCCCCGAAAGCCGTGAAAGAAAACGTTGCCAAAGCTGAAGCTGAAGAACTGAAAAAGAAAATCACCGAAGCCGGCGGCACCGTCGAACTCAAATAGTTCAACCAACGAATTATTAATCCCAACCCCCTGCTTAGGCGGGGGTTGGGATTACGTACCCTTACCGGGGTATAACGGCGGGCCGGTTGTGCAGTGTGTAGTGCGTTACGCAAAGCCGCCGTCCGCTCCAAACAGCAGGAAGAACAGAAATGATTGAAAAACAAACAAATTTCGGCAAAATTTCCACGAAACTTCCCTTACCCGATTTGCTGGACATGCAAAAACAGTCCTTTGTAGACTTTTTGCAATTGGATGTCCCTCCCGCCAAGCGGGAACTAAAAGGCCTGCAAGCCGCTTTTGAAGACGTTTTCCCTATTGAAGCTCCCGATGGGAGTATGAGACTTGAATTTTTGAAATACGAACTGGGCTCCCCCCGCTACGCCACCCCGGCCGAGGCCGCCGTGCGCGACAGCACCTACTCCGCACCCTTAAAAGCCCTGATGCGCTTGTACGTAAAACAGAAAAACGGGAAGATGAAGGAAGCCTCCGACCAGGATGTAACGCTGTGCGATTTGCCTTTGATGACGGACGCCGGCTGCTTTGTATTCAACGGCGCCGAACGCGTGGTCGTCAGCCAGATGCACCGCTCCCCGGGTATTATTTTTGAAGAAGACGAAGAAAAGAAACAGTCCACTTTTGGTAAACGCCTGTATGTAGCGCGCATCATCCCGTACCGCGGGGCATGGATTGAATTTTCGTTTGACTTGATGAACGCGCTGTGGGTCCGCATTGACCGCAAGAAAAAAGTGCTGGCCTCCACGTTCCTTCGCGCCTGCGGTTTGGAAACCAACGCACAGATTATCCAAACTTTCTACAAATGCGAAGACATTGAAGTCAAAGCCTCCAACATTGAAGGCGTCATCGGGCGCTACGCCGCGGACGATATTTACGATCCGGCCACCGGCGAAGTGCTGTGGAACCTGGATGATAAAGCCGCCCTGCCGATTGACGATAAGCTTTTCAAAACCTTAATTGAAAAGAAAGTAAAAACCATTAAAGTTATTTCCGGTAAACCGCGTCAGGATGACCCCGGTATTTTGGCTACGTTGGAACACCGCAAGGATTCCATCCGCACCGCCGCCGAGGCCCAGGCCGAGATTTACAAAAAGATGAGAGGGCAGGATTTCGTCGTAAAAGAACAGGCGGAAACCTTCCTCAACAACCTGATTTTTGACAACATCCGCAGATACGATTTGAGCTTTGTAGGCCGCTACAAAATCAACAAAAAATTTGCGAACATGTTTGATTTAATCAGCAAATTCAAATTCAAAAAATTTACGACTCCTTCCGAAAAACGCCGCACCTTGGCGCCGGAAGATATTATCGTTACGGTTAAATACCTGCTGGCCTTAAACGCCGGCGAAGACGCCCAAAAAATGTACGGCGACGGGTTTACCTTTAAAGTGGACGATATTGACCACTTGGGCAACCGCCGTGTGCGCGGAATCGGGGAATTGTTGGAAAACCAAATCCGCATTGGGCTGTCGCAGATGGCGAAGACGGCGCGGGACCGCATGAACCGCGAACTTACCTCCCTCACGCCGCGCGCGTTGGTCAATGCGCAGCCCGTGCAGGCGATTATCCGCAAGTTCTTTGGTACTTCGCAGCTGTCGCAGTTTATGGACCAGATTAACCCCTTGGGCGAACTGACGCACAAACGCAGACTCTCCGCCTTAGGTCCTGGCGGTTTGAACCGGAAACGCGCCGGCTTTGAAGTGCGCGACGTACACTATACACACTATGGCCGCGTTTGCCCGATTGAAACCCCGGAAGGTCCGAACATCGGTTTGATTACCTCCTTGGCGTGCTATTCCAAGGTAAACAAATACGGCTTGATTGAAACGCCGTACCGCAAAGTTGTTAACGGCAAAGTAACGGACCAGGTGGAAGAATTAACCGCCGACGCCGAAGACGATAAACTCGTAGCCCAGGCCAACACGCCTACCACCAAAGACGGCAAAATTGATACCGACTTGGTAGCCTGCCGCGTCCGCTCCGACTATCCGTTGGTGGCGCCCAAAGCGGTGGACTATATGGACGTTTCGCCGCTGCAAGTCATCAGCGTATCCGCCGCTTTGATTCCGTTCTTGGAACACGACGATGCGAACCGTGCTTTGATGGGTTGTAACATGCAACGCCAGGGTGTGCCGCTGTTGATGCCGGAAGCTCCGTATGTGGGTACCGGTATTGAACACGAAGTCGCGCGCGACTCGGGTACCTCCGTGGTAGCTCGCCGCGACGGACGCGTCCAATTTGCCGACGCTTCCAAAATCATTGTGGAAACCAAAGACGGTTCCTGCGATGTGTATGAACTTTTGAAATACAAACGTTCCAACCAGGATACCTGCATCAACCAGCATCCGATTGTCAAAACGGGCGATAACGTCAAAGCCCGCCAGGTAATTGCCGACGGCCCTTCTATGGACAACGGCTACTTGGCCTTGGGCCGCAATATGCTCGTGGGCTTTATGTGCTGGGAAGGGTATAACTACGAAGACGCCATCTTGGTCTCTTCCCGCCTGGTGAAAGACGATGTGTTTACCTCTATCCACTTGCACGAATTTACGGTGGACGCCCGCAACACGAAATTAGGGGCGGAAGAAATTACCCGCGATATTCCGAACATCGGCGCCGAAGCGCTGTCCCACCTGGACAACGACGGTATCGTGCTGCCGGCTACGGTAGTGGAACCCGGTGATATTTTGGTCGGTAAAGTAACCCCGAAAGGCGAACAACAGCTGACCCCGGAAGAACGCTTGCTCAAAGTAATCTTTGGTAAAAAAGCCGACGACGTGGTGGACGCTTCCTTGCGCGTACCGCCCGGTACCAGCGGCAAAATTTTGGGCACCCGCGTATTCGTGCGCAAAGAAAAATTGACCAAAGCCGAAGAAAAAGCCCGCTTGACCGCGCTGGAAAACGAAAAAGACTCCACTTTGGAACTCTTGAAAGAACAGCGCAAACGCGCTTTGGCCAATGCCAAAGAAACCATCACGAAAGAAGCGGATTTAAAGAAGGAAGAAGCCCGCATCAACGCGCTGTATAAGCTGATGGAAAAGAAAGCCGTGGAACACTACGAACGCGAAATTGAATTCTCCAAACAGGGCGACGAACTCGCCGTAACGGTGAACAAATCGGTCAAAGTGTACATTGCTTCCAAACGCAAACTGCACGTGGGCGACAAAATGTCCGGCCGCCACGGGAACAAAGGCGTGGTGGCGCGCATCCTGCCGGAAGAGGATATGCCCTTCCTGCCGGACGGCACGCCGCTGGACATTGTACTGTCCCCCTTGGGCATTCCTTCCCGTATGAACGTAGGCCAGCTGCTCGAAACGATGCTCGGCTGGGCCGCGCACTACCTGCACTACAATGCCGCCACCCCGGTCTTTGACGGACCGAGCGAAGCGGAAGTGGTGGAACAAATCCGCAAAGCCAAAGAGAAAATTTTGGACGACAAAGGCCTTACCGGCAAAGAGCGCGAAGAATACGCCGCCAAATACCTGCCGGACGATTACTGCCGTATTACGCTCTACGACGGCAGAACCGGCGAACCCTTTGAAGAAAAAGTGACCATCGGCTATATGTATATGATGAAGCTGATCCACTTGGTGGAAGACAAAGTGCACTCCCGTTCCACGGGTCCTTACAGCTTGATTACGCGCCAGCCGTTGGGCGGTAAAGCCCAGTTTGGTGGTCAGCGCTTCGGGGAAATGGAAGTGTGGGCCATGGAAGGCTACGGCGCAACGTATACGCTGCAGGAATTCCTGACCGTGAAGTCTGACGACTTTGTCGGCCGCACGAAGATGTATGAATCTATCGTCAAAGGCGAAGCGCCTGCCCAGCCTGGCGTGCCGGAGTCCTTTAAAGTATTAATTAAAGAACTCCAGGCGTTGGGCCTGAGCGTGGATTTGCTGAAGAAGGTTGAGGAAGGCGCCGACGCGCATTCCGCCTCTGCCGAAAAAGAAGAGGCCAAAACCGAGGCTCCCGAAGAAGCCGGAGCCGCTAACTAAGCCGGGGATTTGAACAATGCAAACGAAAAAAGTCAAAAAATTGAACGAACTGAACTTCTTCGATTTTGATGCCATTAAATTGGGCATCGCCAGTCCGGAACAAATTCTGGCGTGGTCTTACGGCGAAGTAAAAAAACCGGAAACCATCAACTACCGCACCCTTAAACCGGAGCGCGACGGCTTATTCTGCGAACGCATTTTCGGCCCGACCAAAGATTATGAATGCTCCTGCGGCAAATACCGCTGGGTAAAATTCAAAGGCATTAAGTGCGACCGCTGCGGCGTGGAAATTACCGAAAGCAAAGTCCGCCGCGAACGGATGGGCCATATTGAACTAGCTGTTCCGGTGGCGCACGTGTGGTTCCTGCGCAAAAATCCGTCCCGCATTGGTATTATGCTGGATATGCGCACGAGCGATTTGGAACGCGTGGTGTACTATGCCGCTTACGTGGTGATTGAAGACTGCGTAGACAGCGTAACCGGACGCGTGGACTTTAAAAAAGGAACGCTCCTTTCCGACGTACAAGTGCGCGAAGCCCGCAAAAAACACGGTGCCCGCTTGAAAGTGGACATCGGTGCGCCGGCTATCAAAACGCTGTTGGAAGGCATTGATTTTGATAAAGAAATCCCGGCTTTGCACGAACAGTTAAAGAATACGCAAAGCGAAATGGAACGCACCAAACTCATCCGCCGCATTAAAACGATGGAAGAGTTCAAGGAAAGCGGCAACCGCCCGGAATGGATGATTTTAAGCGTACTGCCCGTCATCCCGCCGGATTTGCGCCCGCTCGTTCCGCTCGACGGCGGACGCTTTGCGGCCTCCGACCTCAACGATTTGTACCGCAGAATCATCAACCGCAACAACCGCTTGAAACACATTGAATCCCTGCGCGCGCCGGAAGTGATGATTTACAACGAAAAACGCCTCCTGCAGGAAGCGGTGGACGCCTTGATTGAAAACGGCGCCCGCGGCAAGTTCTTCATCGGGCCCGGCGGCAGACCGCTTAAATCCCTGTCCGACAGCATTAAGGGTAAGCACGGGCGCTTCCGCCAAAACCTGCTGGGTAAACGCGTGGACTATTCCGGCCGCTCCGTTATTGTGGTCGGCCCGAACTTGAAACTGCACCAGTGCGGTTTGCCCAAGCTGATGGCGCTGGAACTGTTTAAACCGTTTATCATCGGCGAACTGATGAAAAAAGAAGGCGTGACCTTGAAATCCGCCAAAAAGATGTTGGAAAGAGTCCGCCCGGAAATTTGGGATATTTTGGAAAAAGTCACCAAGAACCACCCGGTTCTGTTAAACCGCGCTCCGACGCTGCACCGCTTGGGTATCCAGGCGTTTGAACCGGTGCTGATTGAAGGTAAAGCCATTCAGCTTCACCCGCTGACCTGCGCCGCCTTCAACGCTGACTTCGACGGTGACCAGATGGCTGTGCACGTGCCGCTTTCGCTGGAAGCGCAGATGGAAGCCCGCACGCTGATGTTGGCCTCCAACAATATTTTGTCCCCGGCGTCCGGCAAACCGATTGCCGCTCCGTCCCACGATATGGTGTTGGGCGTAAGCTTCCTGACCAAAATCAAAGACGGCGATATCGGCGAAGGTTCCATCTTCGGCAGCAAAGACGAAGCGCTGGTGGCCTTGGAATACGGCAAACTGTCGTACCACGCCAAAATCAAAGTGCGCGGCATCAACGTAATTGCCGAACCCGGTTTGGACCCGAAAGACGAAAAAGACGCTTCCAAATGGAAAGATTATACTTCCGTGGGGCGCATCATTTTCAACCAAGCGTTGCCCAAAGGCTGGGAATACATCAACAAAACGGTTGGCAAAAAAGAGCTGGCCGCGTTGGTGGATGAATGTTACAAGAGCAAAAAGTACGGACGCTACGAAGCCGTGCAGCTCTTGGACAAGATTATGAAGATGGGCTATCACTATGCCACGCTGTCCGGCTTGTCTATTTCCATTGCGGATATGACCATTCCGTCTATCAAGCAGAAATATATTGACGACGCCAAAAAGAAAGTGAAAGAAATTCAAGTCCAGGCCGAAGCCGGTATCATTACCGAAGGCGAACGCTACAACAAAGTTATTGATATTTGGACCCGCGTGACGGATGACGTCGCCAACGAACTCTTTAAAGAAATGAAAAAGTTTGAAGAGTCCAAATACGACCCGACCAACAAAGAACACAGCGGCCAGCGCTTTAACTCCGTCTACTTAATGGCGGATTCCGGTGCCCGCGGTTCGCGCCAGCAGGTACGCCAGCTGGCGGGTATGCGCGGTCTGATGGCTAAACCGCAAAAGAAACTGACCGGCGGACAGGGCGAAATTATTGAATCGCCTATTACCGCCAACTTCCGTGAAGGGCTGTCGGTGTTGGAATACTTTATTTCCACGCACGGTGGTCGTAAAGGTTTGTCCGATACGGCCTTGAAAACCGCCGACGCCGGTTACTTAACCCGCCGTCTGGTGGACGTGGCCCACAATGTAGTAGTAACGGAAGAAGACTGCGGCACGCACAACGGGATTGTGGTTAAATCCTTGATGAGCGGCGAAGAAATGGTGGAACCCATTGAAGAACGTATTTTGGGCCGCACCAGCTTGGAAGATGTCGTGGTGAAAGTGAAAAAAGCCGACGGCACCGAAGAAGAAAAAACCATCATCAAGGAAGGCGACCTCATTACGCTGGAACAGAGCAAGCAAGTCAAAAAATACGGCGTGGAGTCCGTACGCATCCGCTCCGTGCTGACCTGCGAAGCTCCGTTTGGCGTGTGCGCCAAGTGCTATGGTTTGTCTTTGGCTACTTCGTCCAAGAGCAACCCCGGCGATTCTGTGGGTATCATTGCGGCGCAGTCCATCGGCGAACCGGGTACGCAGCTGACGTTACGTACCTTCCACATCGGTGGTACGGCTTCGCGCGTGTTGTCGCGCAGCCAGGCGGTAGCGGAAATTGATGGTAAAGTAACCTTCAAAGATATTAAGCTGATCACGAACCGCTACGACAATAAAATTTGTATTTCCAGAAACGGCTCTATCTTTGTAGAGGCCGGAAATGGTACAATAAAAGAATACAAGATTCAGTACGGCGCTTCCGTGTACACCGCGGATAAAGCGACCGTCAAGAAAGGGACCCTGCTCGCGGAGTGGGACCCGCACTCTATCCCTGTGCTGGCCGAAGCGCCGGGCACGGTGAAGCTGACTGACGTTATTGAAGGTATCACCTTGCAGGAAGAGCGCAACAAAGTTACGGGCGTAATTGAACGCAAAATTACCGCGAGCCGCATGGGTAAGAAAAACCCGCGTATCAGCATTGACGGCAAGGAAAAGAAAGTAAGCCTGCCGCTGCCTATTGATACGATTTTGATGGTGGAAAACGGTGAAGAAGTGGAACCCGGCGACGTGCTTGCCAAAATCGGGCGCGAAGCGGGCGGTACCAAAGACATCACCGGCGGTCTGCCCAGAATTGCGGAATTGTTCGAAGCCAGACGGCCCCGCAACCCGGCGATTATCTCCGAGTTTGAAGGGATCGTCAGCTTGGAAACATCGCCCAAAGGTTTAATTGAGGTGGTCGTGCGGAACGAAGAGACCAACCAGGTCAAGCAGTATAGCATTCCGCAGGGCAAACACCTTGTAGTATATGAAGGCGACCACGTTGGCGTAGGCGAAGCCTTAACCGACGGCGCCATCGACCCCCACGACGTGCTGCGCGTGAAGGGCGAAAAAGAAGCGCAAGAGTTCCTGTTAAACGCCATCCAAGAAGTGTACCGCTTGCAGGGCGTTACAATTAACGACAGACATATTGAGGTTATTGTCCGTCAGATGTTGGGGAACGTGAAAATTCTGGATGCGGGAGACACGCATTTCCTGAAAGGCGAAATCTTAAGCCGCGCGAGCTGGCTTAGAGAAAACGCAAAGATGAAGGCCGAAGGCAAACGCTTAGCCGACGCCGAAACCATCCTTTTGGGTATCAGCAAAGCGTCCCTCGCTTCCGAATCGTTTATTTCCGCGGCGTCGTTCCAAGAAACGACCAAAGTCCTTACGGACGCCGCCATCACGGGCCAGGTGGACGAATTGCAAGGCCTGAAAGAAAACGTAATTGTAGGCCATTTGATTCCGGCGGGTACGGGTATTTCCGCCAGACAAATTGCCCAAGAGTTTGACCAAAAACGCAAAGAAACAGGAGAGAAGTAATAATGCCAACAGTAAACCAATTAGTAAAATACGGACGGGCGAAAGAGTCCAACCGGACGAAATCCCCGGCGCTGCAGGCTTGCCCGCAACGGCGCGGCGTGTGCACCCGTGTTTATACCACGACCCCTAAAAAACCGAACTCTGCTTTAAGAAAGGTGGCCCGTGTGAAGCTGACTTCCAAAGTGGAAGTAACGGCTTACATCCCCGGCGTGGGACACAACTTGCAGGAACACTCCATCGTGCTGGTGCGCGGCGGACGTGTGAAAGACTTGCCTGGTGTGCGCTACCACATCATCCGCGGCGCGTTGGATGCGTCCGGCGTTGAAAACAGAAAGCAAGGCCGCTCTCTTTACGGCGTAAAGAGACCGAAAGCCGGTAAATAAATTTTAGGAGTTGAATAAAATACTATGCCGAGAAAAGGTTTAAGACCCAGAGACAGAAGACCGCAGCCCGCGCCGGATTATAAATACAATTCCGTGCTGGTGGCCCGGTTTATCAATAAATTGAATTTTGCAGGCAAAACGTCCACCGCCGAACGCATTTTGGACGATGCGATGGCCATTATTGCCGAAAAGACCAAAGAAAATGCGTTGGACGTATTTACCAAATGCATTGAAAATGTCCGCCCGCTGGTGGAAGTAAAAGCCCGCCGCGTGGGTGGCGCCAACTACCAGGTTCCGACGGAAGTCAAGCCGCTTCGCAGCACTTCGCTGGCGATGCGCTGGCTGATCGGCGCCGCGCAGAGCCGCAAAGGCCGCCCGATGGCTGAAAAATTAGCCGAAGAAATTATGCTGGGCGCCAAAAAAGAAGGCACTGCCTTCAAAAAACGCGAAGACGTGCATAAAATGGCCGAAGCCAACCGCGCGTTCGCTCATTTTAAATGGTAATTGGGAAGTAAGATATGGCTGAATTCAAAACCTATCCGTTAGACAAAATCAGAAACATTGGTATTATCGCTCACATTGACGCCGGTAAGACCACCACTTCCGAACGCATCCTGTACTACACGGGCAAAGTGCACAAAATCGGCGAAACGCACGACGGCGCTTCCGTGACGGACTGGATGGAACAGGAAAGAGAAAGAGGCATCACCATCACTTCCGCCGCCATTTACTGCGTATGGAAGGACTGCCAGCTTAACATTATTGACACTCCCGGCCACGTGGACTTTACGGCCGAAGTGGAACGTTCTTTGCGTGTGCTGGACGGTGCGGTGTGCTGCTTTGACGGCGTGCAGGGCGTAGAACCTCAGTCCGAAACCGTGTGGCGCCAGGCGGACAAATACCATGTTCCCCGTATTGCGTACATCAACAAAATGGACCGCATCGGCGCGGACTTTATCCGCTCCGCCAATTCCATTAAAGAAAAATTGGGCGGCAACGCCTGCCCGATCCAGCTGCCTATCGGCGCCGAAGACAAGTTTGTCGGCGTGGTGGACCTGGTTAAAATGAAAGGCATTGTTTGGGACGGCGACCACAACGGCGCCACCTTCAACGAAGGGGAAATCCCGGCCGATTTAGTGGAAGCTGCCAAAAAAGCGCGTACGGAAATGATTGAAAAACTCGCCGATTTTGACGAAACCATTATGGAACGCTACTTAAACGGCGAAACGGAATTTACGGTTGAAGAAATTAAAAAAGCCATCCGCAAAGGGACGCTGACCGGACAATTCTTCCCTGTGATTTGTGGTTCTTCTTACAAAAACAAAGGCGTGCAGCCGCTGTTGGACTGTGTAAACGACTATCTACCCTCTCCTGTAGATATTCCGCCGGTCAAAGGGACCAACCCGAACACGGGCGAAGAAGTTACCCGCAAAGCGGCTAACTCGGAACCGTTCTGCGGACTTATCTTTAAAGTTCAAACCGACCCGTTCGTGGGTAAACTGAGCTTCTTCCGCATTTATTCCGGCACCTTGAAAGCCGGCGATACGGTGTTGTTCCCCGGCAAAAACGCCACGGAACGCATTGGCCGTATGATGCGTATGATGGCGGATAAACGCGAAGAAGTAAAAGAACTCGGTGCCGGCGAAATTGCCGCCACTGTGGCTATCAAAAACTCCCGCGTGGGCCAAACCATCTGCTCTCCGGATGCCCCGATTGTGCTGGAAAGCATTACCTTCCCGGAACCGGTAATCTCCATTGCTGTGGAGCCTAAATCCAAAGCCGACGAAGAAAAAATGTCCAACGCTTTGGCGCGCCTGGCCGAAGAAGACCAGACCTTCCGCGTCCGCACCGATGAAGAAACCGGCCAGACCGTTATTTCCGGTATGGGTGAACTTCACCTGGACATCATCGTGGACCGTATGAAACGCGAATTCAACGTGCAGGCCAACGTAGGCGCCCCGCAAGTGGCGTACCGCGAAACCATCACCAAGACGGTGGAACAGGAAACCAAGTTCGTCCGTCAGTCCGGTGGCCGCGGGCAGTATGGTCACGTATTCTTGCGCTTGGAACCGCAGGAAAAAGGCAAAGGCTTTGAATTTGTCAACGAAATTACGCAGGGCCGCATTCCGAAAGAATACATCCCTGCTATTGAAAAAGGCTGCCGCGAAGCGTTGGATTCCGGTGCGATTGCCGGATACCCCTTGGTGGATATTAAAGTGGCCGTGTTTGACGGTTCCTTCCACGAAGTAGACTCTTCCGAAATGGCCTTTAAAATTGCCGCTTCTATGGCCTTGAAAGACGGCGCCAAGAAAGCCAGCCCGATTATTCTGGAACCTATTATGAAAGTAGAAGTTGTGGCTCCGGAAGCCAACTTGGGTGATATTATTGGCGACTTGAGTTCCCGCCGCGGTCAAATCGGCGAAATGGGCGTCAGAGGCAACGTGCGCTATGTACGCGCCGAAGTGCCGTTGGCTGAAATGTTCGGTTACGCCACGAACGTGCGCTCGCTCTCCCAGGGCCGTGCGTCGTTTACGATGGAACCGAGCCACTATGCCGAAGTGCCTTCCAATGTTGCGAAAGCAATTATTGAAAAACGCACCGCGGAAAAGGTGGCCGCTTAAAACTTTTCCCTTGCGCCCGCAGTTTGCGGGCGCAAGGTTTGCATTGAGTTGAAAGAAGGAGTAAAAACAAATGGCAAAGGAAAAATTTTCCCGCAGCAAACCGCACGTGAACGTCGGAACGATTGGTCACGTGGACCACGGTAAGACGACGCTTACCACGGCT
>CASFTM010000015.1 GCA_949297775.1 uncultured bacterium | reverse complement strand
AACGCCGCCCGTGTGGAACGTTCTCATTGTGAGCTGCGTACCGGGTTCACCGATGGACTGTGCCGCGATTATACCGACCGCTTCGCCGAGTTTGACGGGGTTGCCGCTTGCCATGTTCTTGCCGTAGCACTTGGCGCAGACGCCGTTTCTCGTCTTGCAGGTAAGGACGGAACGAATGAGCACTTTCTGAATGCCCGCATCTTCGATTTCCTTTGCCTTGTCGGTGCTAATCATGGTATCCGCATCGACGATGATTTCGCCGGTTTCGGGATTGACGATGGGGTCGATGGTGAATCTGCCCGCGATACGGTCTGCAAGCGATTCGATTTCGCTCTTGCCGTCGCGGATAGCAGTGATTTCCGTACCCTTGCTGTCGCCGCAATCCTGTTCGCGGACGATAACGGAGTGGGAAACGTCGACCAGACGTCTGGTGAGGTAACCGGAGTCAGCCGTTTTAAGTGCCGTATCCGCAAGACCTTTTCTGCCGCCGTGAGAGGAAATGAAGTATTCCAGAACGGACAGACCTTCACGGAAGGAAGCGCGGACAGGCAACTCGATTGTACGACCGGAAGGGTCTGCCATCAGACCACGCATACCTGCAAGCTGACGAATCTGACCCATGTTACCACGAGCACCGGAGTTCGCCATCATCCAGATGGGGTTGAAGTCGTCGAGACCTTTGACGAGTTCTTTTTCGACCTTATCGGACGCGTCTTTCCAGATTTTGACTACGGTTTGATAACGTTCTTCGTCGGTGACGATACCTCTTGCGAAGTTACGTTCGATGTTGAGAACTTTCTCTTCGGCTTCTGCGATAATCCTCTTCTTGTCGCCGGGGATGTGCATATCGAAGACGCTTGCCGTGATAGCTCCGATTGTGGAGTACTTGTAGCCGAGAGCCTTGATTTTGTCCAGCACGTTCGCGGTTTCGGTGGCACCGTGGTACTTGAAGCAGTTGTCGACGATGAGAGACAGCTGTTTCTTGCCGATAGCCATAGCCTTTTTGCCGAGAACTTTGAGTATCTTTTCGCGCAGTTCCGTCTTTTCGCGGATTTCGGGACCTTCGACGTCGACGTCGGAAGAATTGAGTGCGTCGGCGATAGCGTCGATTTTTGCGTCCGCGAGGTCGTAATTTTTAAGGATTGCGCGCGCCTTATCGCGTTCCGCGCCCGTGAGGTTGTTGCCGCGGAGAACCTTGGCAAGTTCGACGAACTGACGGTTGTCGAGCACTGCGTCTATACCCAGAATGCCGTCGATTTCGAGGCAGCCCGCGTTCTTGGGGTTGCGTCTGTTGACAAACTGCAAATCCTGCGGGACGTCGTACTCCCGGTAAAACGAATTTTCTGTCATAGGTATATTTTAGCAAATAACGCTTGCCTCCGTCAGGCGCTTCGGCGGGCAAAACTTTTGTTTTCCCATTTGCGGCTTTTCCAACGGCGTTCAAACACCGCCGCGCGGATGTTTTCATCCAGCGCCATCGCCAGCCAAATGCCGTTTAGCCCCCATCCCCACCAAATGCCCAGCACATAAGCCAGCAAGGTGGCTACGCCCCACATCACAATTACCCCGGTAACAAAAGGGTACATCACGTCCCCCGCCGCATTAAGCGAGTTGACGGACGTAATGTTTACGGCCCGGCCGATTTCCAGCAGCACGTCAATATACAGCACCGTTGCGCCCATCGCAATTACATCCGGGTTGTGGGAAAGCAGTTTAAAAATGTCCGTCCCCACCAACGCCGTCAGCACCGATATACACACGCTTACCAGCATAGCCAGTTTGATGGAATATTTCTCCACGGAAAAAGCCGCGTTGTCGCGGTCCTCTCCAATCAGGTGCCCGATGGATATCGCCGCCCCCTGCCCAATGGCAATGGCAAACACATACGAAAACATCACAATACTCATCGCATACGTACGCGCGGTCAGCGCGGCGGTGCCGAGCATCACGGAAAAATAAGTAATCAGCACTTGGGACAAATTATAAGACACCTGTTCCCCCGCCGCCGGCAAACCGATGATTAACAGGTTTTTAATTTTATCCCACGGAAATGGCCTAAACAGGTGCAAGGCCGGCACAGGCGTAACTTTTTTAAACAACAGATAGGCCAGCAAACACACGGCTATCAGCCGGCTGGCGGAAGTGGAAATACCGGCCCCGGTAATCCCCAGGCGCGGGGCGCCGAAGTTGCCAAAAATCAGGAAATAGTTGCCTATGATATTGACGATATTAATGAAGAACGTAACCAACATCGGATAATAGGCCTTGTTGTGGCTTCTTAAAATGGCGGAAAGCGTCATAGACAGCGCCTGCAAAAAGGAAAACCCGCCCACAATTTTCATATACGATACGCCGTAACCGATGAGGTTATCTTCCAGCCCCATTAATTTTAAAGACGGCTGGGCAAAAAAGAACAACCCCGCGCTGACCAGCCCCCCCATCAATAAATTGGCCAACAGCGACACCCCAATCACCTGCGCCACATTTTTATGCTGCCGCGCCCCCAAATATTGCGCACATAATACGGAAGTGCCCAGCGTGGTAATGCCGTACAAAATAAAAACCAGGTTTAACAATTGGTTTACTACCCCGCCGGCGGCGACGGTTTCGTCGGAATAGCGGCTAAGCATAAATACGTCCACCGCGCCGGTAAGCATAATCAGCAGCGTTTCTACGAAGATAGGGCTGGTGAGGTTGAATAATTTGCGGCGGATGATTTTGCGCGGCTTTTGCACCGATACTCCACTCATTTGGAGCCTCCCAGCTGTTGTTCCAGCTTTGCTACGTCAATCCGTCCGCTGCCTTGGGCGATATCGGGCAAGCCCGGCACTTTGGAAGAGGCCGCTTTTAACGCGTTTTTTACTTCTTCGGCGGTGGGACAGCGGCCCAGTTTTTGGGTTAATCCTTCCACCGCCAGCGCCGCCGCGCCCGTTACAAAAGCCGCCGCGGCCGAAGTGCCGCTCATCAGGGTATATTCTCCGTCAGACGAAGCGGTATATACGCGGTCGCCCGGGGCGGTAAAATCCACTTCCGGGCCGTAGGCGGAGTTGGCATACAGATTGGTTCCGTCCGCCGCCAGCGCGCTGACGGCTAATACGGTAGATAAATTAGCCGGATAAAATACGCCGGGATAGCCAAAATTCCCCGCCGGAACCACCACCGTTACGCCCGAATCATGCGCCCGGTTGATAGCGTCGGTCAGCGGCACATATCCGCCGCCGGATACGCCGTAACTTAAATTAACTACGGTAATTTTATCGTCTGGGTTGGCTGTGTTGTGGGCAAGAATGGTATTTAGGGCGTTGGCGGCGGCCTGCGGGCCGATTAAGCGGCTACCGTCGTCTATCTTATACACCCAGATAGCGGATCCCGGAGCCACCCCCGTAAAACGCACCCCGCGCGCGCCGATGATACCGGCTACGCCGGTACCGTGGTTTTTTACATCCGCAAGCGAACCGGAAAGAGTAAAATCCTGCCCTAAAATGTGTTTGCCGTTAAATTCCGGGTGGGAGGAAATGCCGCTGTCCGCCACCGCAATTTTTACGCCTTTTCCGGTCAGCTTTTTTTCGGCAGGGAGCGTGCGGTAGGCCCATAAATTATCAAACGGTTCGGGGGCGGGCGTTAAATCCACCCACGAGAATTCCCCTTCTTCGCTGATGCGCAGATTCGTCGGGCCTAAAAACAGCGTATCCGCCCCATAGGCCCACACGCCCGGCAGCCATACAGCAAGCAGGAGAAATATCCGGCGCATAATTTATAGGTTTATTTTTTTAATAATCGGCCGCAGCACCGAGGCAAACGGGTGCGCGCTTACCTGCAAGGCGGGAGCGGTTTGGCGGCGTTTTAAATCAGCCTGGTTTACCCGGGCCAGAACATCCTGCACCACGGCAGATTTTAGACGGAATTTTTGGGCAATATCCGCCGCCGTCATACCGTTTTCCAGATAGGCGCACAAAATTTTATCCAACACGGCATACGGCGGGAGATGATCCTCGTCTTTTTGGTTGGGGCTGAGTTCGGAAGTCGGAGCGCGCTCAATAATGCCGCGCGGAATAATTTCGCCCTTTTGGTTGATATACTCCGCCAGTTCATAAATTTCGCTTTTGTACAAATCGCCGATCGGCTGTAAGCTGCCGCCGGCGTCTCCGTACAACACAAAGGACCCCACCGCACATTCGCTTTTATCGTCGGTGGAAATCAGCATAGCTTTGTATTCGCTGGCAAGCGCACCCAAAACGGTTGTCCGCAGGCGGGATTGGAGCTCTTGCTCGGTGGAATCTTTGGGATGAGACACAATATGCGACATCGCTTCCTTGACGCTGGCCAACGCGGGCACCACGCCGACTTCTTCCAAATTTACACCCAGCCGCCGCGCCAGCTGGCCCGCCAGGGTTTTGCTTAAATCGCTGGTGCAATAGGACGGGAGTGATACGCAGTACACGCTTTCTCCCCCCAACGCTTTCGCCGCCAGGGCCGCCGTAAAAGCCGAATCAATCCCGCCGCTTAACCCAAACACCACTTTATCCATACCGCTTTTGTGCACGTAATCGCGCAAGCCAAAGGCCAATGCGTCAATCAACTCTTCTTGTACAGGCTTTTTATAAGCAACGGGCTCGTATTTTTCATCCGTATCATAAGAAAGCACCTGCTCGCGGAAGGGTTCGCCGATAAGGGTTAAGGCGCCTTTTCTGTCGGCAGCAGCGGTTAAGCCGTCAAAAATCATACCGTCCCCGCCGCCCAACAAGTTGCACAAAAGCATAGGGCGGGCATATTTCTTGGCGGTCTTTTTAAGCAGGTCCAAACGCGGGGCAATATTCCCCTTTAAATAAGGACGGGCCATTAAAAACACCACGAGATCGGCATCCGGATCCGGTTGGATTTCGCCCGGCGCGCCCAGCGCAAATTGGATACGGCTCCCTTTAAAAGTGACGGTTTCCGTATCAAAAATTTTAGAAATTTTTCCTTTATATATAAACGCAGCAGCCGTGGCGGAATCCCCGTCCTGGCGGTCCATATACCCCAGCACTAGGGCGGTTTCCTTAGTTTCTTTGGCCAACGCTTTTAAAGCGGCGGTGTTTTGCGGCGTTAAACGTTTATCGTCAAACAAGTCAAACAACGGGCAGCCGCACAGGGCCGCTTCCGGCAAAACTAATAAATCCGCTTTCGGGGCCGGAGCGCGCAAAAGTTCCAGCACGCGGGCCGCATTGCCGGACATATCGGCAGGCAAGGGGTTAAAAGAAACCAAGTTTATTTTCATCAGTCACCTCTTATAATTATTTTACCACTTTCTAACCTTATTTTTTCTGAAAAAAACGGACTAAAATTGCTACAATAAAAAACATCCAAACAGTTTTACAAAATGGAGGTAAAACCAAAGATGAAAAAACTAGCAGTTTTAGCTGTATTGCTCGCGGCGGCGGTATTGCCCGCCTCGGCTGAAACGGGAGCTTTAAAACTCTCCTTGTGGGATGAAATCGCCGTAGCGGTTCCGTCCAACATTCACGACGTGAAAGGGGTGGATTTGGGTATCGCTTCCAAAACGTCCACTTTATCCGGCGTCCAGTTTGATTTCCTTTTCGCGCAAACCGAATACGAAATGAACGGCGTCAGCATGGCCTGGATCATCAACTTGGCCAACCAAGTAAAAGGCGCCCAGCTGGGCTTGCTCTCCAAGAGCGACGATATCATCGGTGCGCAGTTGGGGTTTGTCAACCTGTCTATGCACAGTGCCACCGGCTTGCAGTGGGGTTTCTTCAACCAAGCCGAATACATGAACGGCCTGCAGCTGGGTTTTGTCAACTATGCCAAATCCATTGACGGCTTGCAGATTGGTTTATTGAACATTGCCGAAAACGGCTGGTTCCCGGCGATGGTTATCGTCAACGGCCGCTTCTAAGCAGTAATTTTGGTCATGCCGCGGGGAAATGTTATCCCCGCGGTTTTTGTTTTCCCTTACCAAATAAAGTATAATAACTTTACCATTCCTTTCATAAAGCGGTTGGCTATTGGCCTAACCGCTTTTTTATGCTATAATGGCTATAAGGTGTAATATGAGCGGGATAGCGAAACAAGTTCGTAAATCAAAGCCAGTCCCGACGACACCCACGGCCAATGCCACCGGGGAAGCCCCTTCCCTAATTTAGGCAGCGGCCACAGGAGAAAACATGAGCAATGTATCTATGAAAGCCATGCTGGAAGCCGGCGTGCACTTTGGGCACCAAACTTCTCGCTGGAACCCCAAAATGGGCCGCTTTATCTTTGGAGAAAGAAACGGCGTCCATATCTTAGACTTACAAAAAACCGCCAAAGAACTTAAAAAAGCCTGCGCTTTTATTAAAGAAGAAAGCAAAAAAGGCTCCAAATTTTTGTTCGTCGGCACCAAAAAACAAGCCCAGGAAGCCATCCAGGCCGAAGCCGCCCGCTGCGGTGCGTACTGCATCCACGAAAAATGGCTTGGCGGAACGCTGACCAACTTCCAAACGGTTAAAAAATCCGTAGAAAGACTCAACGAATTGGAAAAATGGGAATCTTCCGGCGTGTTTAAAGCCATTTCTAAAAAAGAAGCCAGCCGCTTGACCAAAGAAATGAACCGCTTGCAGAAACTGCTGGGCGGAATCCGCGATATGAAAGTATTGCCGGATGTGGTTTTTGTGATTGACCCGGTGGACACCGCCGGCGCCGTGCGCGAATCCCACGCTTTGGGTATCCCGGTGGTAGCCGTGTGCGACACCAACGCCGACCCGGATATGATCAGCGTACCGATACCCGGCAACGATGACGCCGCCCGCTCCATCAAGTTGTTCTGCAGCGCAATTGCCGATTCCATCTTGGAAGGAAAAGCCGAGCTGGAAGCTGTCAAGACTGCCGAAAACCAACCCGCTGAAAACCCGGTAATGGCCCAGGCTTTTGAATCCGCCATGCTGGCGGCTGAAAAAGCCGAACCGGCCGCCGCGGAAGCCGTAGCGGTGGAAGAAGTGGTAAAAGCTGACGAACCCGTCAACGAAGAAGCCAAAGAAGCCGTGGCTGAAGAAGCCAAAGAAGAAGCCGAAAAACCGGCTGCCAAAAAGAAAGCGGCTGCCAAAAAACCGGCTGCTTCCAAAGCCAAAAAAACCGTAAAAGCCAAAGCGAAAGCCGAAGCTGAAGCGGAAGAAAAAGCCGAAGCCAAAGAAGAAGCTCCGGCCGAAGAAGCCAAATAACGATTGTGCGAAAGTTCCCGGCCCCGCCGGGAACTTTCCCCTCAGATTTAATCCCTTACAGGAGAACAAAATGTCTTTAGCCGAAAACATTAAAATCCTTAGAGAAAAAACCGGCGCGGGCCTGATGGACTGCAAAAAAGCCCTGCTGGAATGCAAAGACGATATGGAACAGGCCATCGTATTTCTGCGCAAGAAAGGCTTGGCGGATATGGCCAAACGTTCCGACCGTGAAACCAAAGAAGGACGGGTGTCCGTTAAAACCGACGGCAAAAACTATGCGATGATTTACCTGGGCTGCGAAACCGACTTTGTGGCTAAAACCGACGCCTTCATTAAATTAGCCGACGACTTGGCCCAATATGTCTTGGAACACCCCGGTTTGGATTACGCCAACGATGAACACATCAAAGAGATGATCACCGAACAAGCCCCCAAATTTGGGGAAAACACCACCTTCAAAGGCGGCTACAACTGGGCGCCCGCCGAAGGCAGCGTAATGGCCTATTACATTCACTCGGACAATAAAAAAGCCTCCCTTTTGGAATTGGCTGTTGCCGGCACCGCCAAAGATGCCGACCAAGTGAAAGAAATTGCCCGCGGACTGGCTATGCACACCGTTGGTATGCAGAGCGGCTGGGTGGATGCCAAAGATATTCCTCAGGCCGTGATTGACCGCGAACTGGACATCTACAAAACCCAGGCGATTAACGAAGGCAAACCCGCCGAAGCTATTGAAAAAATGCTCCCCGGCAAAGTTAAAAAATTCGCCAAAGAAAACTGCCTCTTGGAACAGCCGACCATTAAAGACAACAAAAAAACCGTTGCCGATTACCTGGCCGAAGAATCCAAAAATCAAGGCTGCGAATTGAAAGTAGTTCGTTTCGTTCGCTTCTAGTTTTAAAAGCCCCTCCCCGCGAGGGGCTTCTTTTTATGCCGCCGGAACAAAGACCGGTTGTAAAATATTCCGCCCAGCTTCTTTGCGAAAGCGGAATTTGCAAAACATAAAGTTTTGCTTTTCCGGGGAGTTTCAGCGGCATAAAAAGAAGCCGACCGCCGCAGTAGCGGGCCAAGCGGTTTTGTGCTACAATAGTAAAAATATCATTCCAAGAGAGGATTGCTTATGGAAACGTGCTGCCAACAACCCACTGCCAGCCGCAAAAAAAGAGTTTTATTGAAATTATCCGGAGAAGCGCTCATCAACGAAGGATACCGCGGGATTAACCCTCAGGCGTTAAAAGAAATCGCCGTAGAAATTGCCGACGCCTACCGCTGCGGCAACTGCGAGTTGACCATCGTGCTGGGCGGCGGCAACATTTGGCGCGGCGTGCGCGACGGAGGCGGCGTGATTGACCGCGTCAATTCCGACAATATGGGTATGCTGGCTACCGTCATCAACGCGCTGGCCTTGCAATCTGCACTGGAAGAAGCCGGCGCCCCCACCCGGGTGCTTACCTCTATTAACATTTACCAGTTAGCCGAACCGTTCGTGCGCCGCAAAGCGCTGCGCCATTTGGAAAAAGGCCGCATTGTCATTTTTGCGGGCGGGACGGGAAACCCCTTCTTTACCACCGACAGCGCGGCTGCGCTGCGCGCATCGGAAATCAATGCCGACGTCCTCTTGAAAGCTACCCAGGTGGACGGTGTCTACGACAGCGACCCGCGCAAAAACCCCGATGCTAAACTCATTCATAAAATCACTTATACGGAAGCCATCGCCCGCCAGCTGCAATTTATGGACACCGCGGCCCTGGCCCTGTGCCTGGAAAACAAAGTACCCGTGCAAGTATTCAACTTGCATAAAAAGGGCAATATCAAAAAAGCCCTCTGCGGCGAAGACGTCGGCACAATTATTTATTAGTTTGCTTGCGCCCGCTGGAAACCCCGCGGGCGTATTTTTTGGCGCGCCGGCTGGCTTTTGCAACCCGCCCAAACCGCGCCAGAATTGCTATAATAGAAGTACATTTTACAATACGAGGAATTTTGATATGGAAGGCATTAGCACCCTTTTAAATAAAACCAAAACCAATATGGCTGAACACGTCGCCCGCTTGGAACGCGATTTAGCTACCATCCGCACCGGCCGCGCCAGCGCGGGGCTGTTGGAAAATATCCGTGTGGACTACTACGGCACCCAAACCCCCATTAAGCAAATGGCCGTCATCAATGTATTGGACGCCAAAACGCTGGAAATTCAACCGTGGGATATCAGCTCCATTAACGATATTGACAAAGCGCTCCAAAAAGCCGACCTCGGCGCCAGCCCGGTAAACGACGGCAAAGTCATCCGCATTACCTTGCCTTCTATGACCGAAGACCGCCGCAAACAGCTGGCTAAAAACATTTCCAAAATGAGCGAAGATTTTAAAGTAGCCGTGCGCAATGAACGCCGCGACGTATTGGAAAAACTCAAAAAAGCGCAAAAAGCGTCAGAAATCACCGAGGACGATTTGAAACGCTACGAAACGGACGTCCAAAAAGCGACGGATGCGAACATCGCCAAAATTGACCAGGTGATTAAAAACAAAGAAGCCGAAATTATGAAAATCTAACCGGTTTTCAGATGATCTAAACCCCGGGGCCCAGCCCCGGGGTTTTTTATTACCTCATCAAGTAGTACTGCTGGTTATTTTGTGTAAAGTCATAAGAGCCATAAGTCCTACAAATCTGTAAGCCAATCGGATTGCTGCCAGAGGCACGGCACCAATGTTTTCCACTGTACGAAGCTCCCCCTGTCCCCTCCGGCACATTTACCATACGGAATTCAAACACATTCGGCAAATTTTTTATTTTATTTGCGGCCCCACAGGTGGCGTTTCCCCAACAGAGAAATCTCCACGCCTTTGTTTCGGCAGGAACATCAATATCCAAATCCTCTAAATTATTGGTATATTCGCCGTTGGCCATATAATATACTTCCTGTGCGTCGGTGATAGCCTTTAAAATGCTCACGGCTTCGGCGGCGCGGCTTTTGGCTACGGCCAGTTGATACTGCGGCAAGGCTACCGCCGCCAGAATACCAATAATTAAAACCACTACTAATAACTCTATTAGCGTAAATCCGGCGTTTTTCCCCGTCGGGTGGGTTTTTTGATAAATTTTGCTCATAGCCAAAATTTATCAAAAAAAAAAAACAAATCAACCCCCTTGCCGGGGCAGGCTTTTTGGCCCCGGCCAAGGGGTTGCCAAATACGGTGCTTACGCTATTAGGGAACAACTGGTTGAGGATGTTCCTGCAAGGGGCGAGCCGGGCCAGAGCCTGGCCTCCCCTCTCTATGCCCGTTAACACGACTGGTTGAGCCACACTGTTTCCGCGCTGTCGCGCCCTGGCGCAACGGCCCCCGTGCCTGGCCGCCCTTTCCTTTACCCGTTAGCGCGGTTAGCGGAGCTGCACCGCTCCTGCAAAACTCCCCTATTCACCGCCAAAAAAGGTACAATACTTATATGTCAGAAACCGCCGCCAACCCCGTTCCAACGCACGTAGCCGTCATTATGGACGGCAACGGCCGCTGGGCCAAAGAACGCCATTTGCCGCGCTTAGCCGGGCACAACGCCGGGGCTAAAGCCGTGGAACGCACTTTGAAGGCCGCCCAAAAAGCAGGCGTGAAATTTTTAACGCTTTACGCTTTTTCCACCGAAAATTGGTCCCGCCCGCAAGACGAAATAAGCGGGCTGTTTAAATTGCTGGAACAAACCTTGGGCCGCTACACCCAGGACGCCGCCAAACACGGCGTGCGCCTGCTGGTAAGCGGCGCGCGCGAACCGTTGCCGCCGTCTGTTTTGGATAAAATAGACCACGCCGTCCGCTCTACCTCCGGAAACACGGGCCTTACCCTCAACTTGGCGCTTAATTACGGTGCGCGGCAGGAAATTGTCCACGCCGTCAATACGCTGCTGCGGGAAGGCAAAACAGAAATCACGATGCAAGATATTTCCCAACAGCTCTATCAACCCCAGCTGCCGGACCCGGAGCTCATCATCCGCACGTCGGGCGAAGAACGGCTGTCCAACTTTTTGCTGTGGCAGGCGGCATACAGCGAATTTTATTTTACCCCCGTTTTGTGGCCGGATTTTGACGAAGCGGAATTTGAAAAAGCCCTTTGGGCGTACAGCCGCCGCAAACGCCGTTTTGGAGGAGTATGACCACCCCGCTTATCCGTTCCCGCGCCGAAGAAATGATTCGGCGGATTAAACGTTTTTCCTCCCCCGCTTTCAAGAATCAGATGGCGCAGCGCTTTGGCATTTGTACGGAAAAAGCCTTGGGCACTCCGGTTACCACCCTGCGCGTACTGGTTAAAGGCCTGCCGCGGCCGGACCAGGAACTGGCCGAAGCGTTATGGGCAAGCGGCATACACGAAGCGCGGATTATGGCCTCTATGCTGGCGGATCCGGCGCAAATGACACGCGAAAAGCTGGATGCGTGGGCCCAAGAACTCAATTCCTGGGATATTTGCGATTTATGCGCCGGGAATTTGTTTTCTAAAGTAAAAAATCCGCTGAAATTGGCGGAACACTGGATTAAGCGCGAAGAAGAATTTGTCCGCCGGGCGGGGTTTGCGGTTATTTGCGTACTGGCGGCGCCGCGCGCCAAAACCAAGGACGAAGAATTAATCAAAATGTTTCCGCTTATCAAAAACCACGCCTGCGACCCGCGGCCCATGGTGCATAAAGCGGTCAACTGGGCGCTTCGCAACATCGGCAAGAAAAACCCGCGCCTTACACCCAAAGCCATCGCCGCAGCGGAAGAAATTTTGGACTTATACACCGATAATAAATCCGCCCGGTGGGTGGCTAACAACGCCTTGTGGGAGCTTAAAAACCCCAAAACCAAAGCAATGGTGGCTAAACGAAAATGAACGATATCCTCCTCCGAACCGCCCGGCCCGACGATTTGCCGCGCATTAAGCAAATTATCCGGCAGGCTAAAACACTCTTAAAAGTCCGCCGGGTGGACCAATGGCAGGACGGGTACCCCAATGAGGAAATTTTACAGGACGACATCGCACGCGGAAAAGGCTACATCCTGCAAACCCAGGGCGACGTGCACGGCTATTTTGCATTGTCGTTTGAAGATGAAATTCCATACCGCCGCATTGAACAAGGCGCCTGGCTGTCTGACGGCGCCTACTGCGTGCTGCACCGCTTTGCGCTGACGGAAAAGCTCCGCGGCACGGGGGCCGCCCTGCAGGTATTGGAATTTTGGGAACAGGCCGCCCTGGCGCAAAACATCTTTTCACTCCGGGCCGACACCCATCCCCAAAATTTTTCTATGCAACAACTGCTTGCCCGGTGCGGATTTACCGACTGCGGAATTATTTTCGTCCGGGCGCACCAGGCGCGCCACGCGTTTGAAAAAGTCCTCTGCCACTAACGCCGGCGCCTCTTTTTACCCGGATAAACCCGTCTAAATATAGTAAAATAAAAGTATGCTATTACCTAGAATTTTAACCGCCCTGATTGGGGTCCCCGTTATTTTAGCCGCTATCCACTTTGGCGGCGTTATTTACATGGCGTTTGTAGGCTGTGTAATTTTATTGTGCCTGTACGAATACGGGCTGGTGCTGACTGCCGGCAAGAAACCGGTGCATATGATCAGCTTAATGCTCTTTGGTTTGTTGATGGCGGCGGTGGCCATTTTAGGGCGAACACCCACAGAAATAGGCAATTTGCCGGATAATTTGTACCCCTTTGCCATCAGCGTAGTGATTTTTGGCGTTCTTTTGGTGGAAGTTCTTACCCCCAAACGTTCCTGGGACCGCGTTTGCAACACCTTTACGGGCGTGTTTTTAATTCCGTGGTCGTTGGCGCACCTCATTAATTTGCGCGACATCGCCACCTATGGCGAATATTTAACCCTGTTTATGATTATCACCGTCTGGATCAGCGATACGGGCGCCTACTTTAGCGGGCGCTTCTTCGGGCGGCATAAGCTGAACCAGGAAGTCAGCCCCAAGAAAACCTGGGAAGGCGCCGTCGGAGGCACCTTGCTGGCGGTAGGCGGAGCGGTGCTGATGCGGCATTTGTTTTTATCTACGCTGTTCTCCGTGAAAGAAGCCATTTTATTGGGGCTTCTGGTGGCGGTGGTGGGGCAGGTGTCCGACTTGGCCGAATCCGTCATCAAACGCTCCACGGGCGTAAAAGATTCATCCAATCTGCTTCCGGGGCACGGCGGATTTTTAGACCGTTTTGACTCTTACCTGCTGCTCGCGCCGTTATTCTACTACGTGGTGCTCTATACGTTATGAAAAACATCGTTATTTTAGGCTCCACTGGTTCTATCGGCACCTCGGCTTTGGACGTGATTGCGCGCCTGGGCAAAGAATACCGCGTAATGGCGTTATCCGCCAACAACAATACTGAACTTTTTTTAAAACAGCTCCATACCTTCCGCCCCCGCTTTGCAGCCGTCTTAAACCCGGAAAGTTACGAAAAAATTAAAGACCAGCTGCCCGAAGGCACCCGCTTATTGCCGCCGGAAATTGAAAGCCTGATGTTTATGGCCTCTCTGCCGACGGCGGATTTAATCGTCAGCGGCGTGGTGGGCGCGGTTGGGTTTCAGCCGCTGGTCAGCGCTATTAAGGCCGGAAAGACCATCGCCCTGGCGAACAAAGAACCAATGGTAATGGCGGGCAAAACGCTGATGAAAGAATGCGAACGCTGGGAAGCCGCCATTTTGCCGGTGGACAGCGAACCTTCGGCTATTTTCCAATGCTTAAGCGGCCTGGCGGACGAACACGGGTACACCAAGCTGGAACCGCAAATTTCCCGCGTGTTTTTAACCGCTTCGGGCGGTCCGTTTGCCAAGCGCAAAGGGGCGCTTTCCACCGTTACGCCCGGCGAGGCCCTAAACCACCCGCGTTGGCGGATGGGCAAAAAAATAACGATAGACTCCGCTACCCTAATGAATAAAGGCTTTGAGTCTATTGAAATTATGAATTTGTTCGGACTGCCCGAAGAAAAAGTGCAAATCGTCATCCACCCGCAATCTATCGTACACTCCGCGGTGGAATTTAACGACGGGGCCATTTTGGCCCAAATGGGCGAACCCGATATGCGCGTACCCATTCAGTACGCCATCACCTACCCGCACCGCGCGCCGGGCCCGGTGAAAAAACTCAATTTGTTTGAAGCCGCCAAACTGGAATTTTTTGAACCGGATTTGGACCGCTTCCCCTGCCTAGATTTGGCCTTGGCGGCGGCGCGCAAAGGCGGCATTTTGCCGGCCGTATTAAGCGCGGCGGACGAGATTGCCGTAGACGCGTTTTTAAACGAGCAAATTAAATTTACCGACATCGCCAAATTGGTCTACACCGTGCTGAAGGCCGCCCCCCATACCCAAGGGGACGCCACGCTCAACCAGGCGTTGGAGGCCGACCAATGGGCGCGCGAAACAGCCCGGGCGTGTTTGAAAGAAAAGAGCTATAAAAAAGCCGTCATTTAGGAGAAGATATGCTTTTATCCATCATTGCCGTTATCATTGTGCTTAGCCCGATTGTCATCGTGCACGAGTTTGGGCACTACTTGGCCTGCCGCCTGACGGGCATCCGCGTGAATGAGTTTTCGTTCGGGTTTGGCAAAATTCTGTGGCATAAAAAAGTGGGCGATACAGACTACCAAATCCGCGCCATTCCGTTTGGCGGATTTGTGGAGCCCGCCGGCCCGATGTTCCACCCCGAGGATGCGCCCGAACCGCCCAAACCGTACGAATTCGCCGCCAAAAAATGGTACGCCAAATTTTTTATGGTGGTCAACGGCGCGCTGTTTAACTATGTGCTGGCGGCGCTTATTTTCGGCGTATTGATTTACATTAAAGGTATGCCGGAAACGGACCCCGTCAAGCTGCCTGCCGCCGTAGGTACGGTAGCCAAAGGATATCCGGCCGAAAAACTGGATCTGCAAGAAGGCGACCTCATCCGCCAAATTAACGGCACAGACATCGCCAACTGGAAAGAATTAACCCTGGCTATGGCCGAGCGCAAAGGCAACGTGGTGCTAACCTATGAACGCGACGGCAAAACGATGACGGCCACCGTAAAAGACAGCGATTTTAAAGAAAGCGCCCCCACCGTGCTGGGCATCACCGTCAACCCGACGTATAACAAAGTTCCGCTGTGGAAAGCCGCCGGGCTGGGCGTGTACCAGTGCTATTACTGGACGAAATTTTCGCTTACCTCTTTGGGCCAAAGCTTTACCCAAAAGAAAGCCCCCGAGCTGGCCGGCCCGATTGGCATTGTAAACATCATCCACCAGTCGGTGCACCGCAGCTGGTTTGACTTTATCTTTTTAATTGCGATGCTCTCCCTCGCGGTGGGGATGTTCAATTTGTTCCCCATTCCAATACTGGACGGCGGATACGCATTAGTATACTTATGGGAAGGGCTGACCCACAAACTTCCGACGGAAAAAATGCTCAACCACGCCGCCAATGTAGGGTTGTTTATCCTGCTGATGTTGGTGGTGTATGCGTCGTACTCGGACATTAAACGCATTTTCTTTGCGCCCAAAACCGCCGCCGCTGTAACGCAGACGCAAGACGGCGGAACAAAACCCGCGGAGGCGGAATATGTACAAGACTAGAGAAGTAAAAGTAGGCCCGTATATTTTAGGCGCCAGCCACCCCGTGCGCGTGCAAAGTATGTGCAATACCGACACGCGCGACTCGCTGGCTACGGCGGCCCAAATCAACCTGCTGGAGGACGCCGGCTGCGAAATCAACCGCGTAGCCGTGCCCGATATGCAGGCCGCCCAGGCGATTGGCGAAATTAAAAAACGCATTCACTTCCCCCTGGTGGCGGATATTCATTTTGACTACAAACTCGCCCTGGAAGCCATTAAACAAGGCGTGGACAAAGTACGCATCAACCCCGGCAACATTGGCGCAGTGGAAAACACCAAAGAAGTCGTCAAAGCCGCCAAGGACGCCGGCGTGGCAATCCGCATCGGCGTAAACGCGGGCAGCGTAAAATACTTAAAAAGCGTACAGGGCAAAATGGATTTATCCGACGAAAAATGGGCCGAAGTAATGGTCCACGAAGCGCTGGAACAGGCCAATATTTTGGAACAGTTAAACTTTAAAGACGTGGTCGTTTCCTTAAAGTCGGATAATTTCAAACGCACCGTGCTGGCAAACGAGTTATTTGCCAAACAAAGCGATATTCCGCTGCACATCGGCCTTACCGAGGCGGGCAGCTTTTTAAGCGGCACCGTCAAAAGTGCGGTGGCTTTAGGGACTCTGTTGCAAAAAGGCATTGGCGCTACGATACGCGTTTCGCTGACGGAGGACCCGCGTATGCAAGTGCGCACCGCGTACGAAATTTTAAAGGCCCTCGGCTTGCGCGAATACGGCCCGAATTTGATTTCCTGCCCCACCTGCGGGCGTACGCAAGTGGACGTAACGGGCACCGTGCACGCACTGGAAGATAAAATCTATTCCGACAAAGCGCTTTTGCAAAAAGCCACCGGGCTTAAAATCGCCGTGATGGGGTGCATTGTAAACGGCCCCGGCGAAGCGCGCGACGCCGACTTCGGCATTGCCGGCGGAAAAGGCGAAGGCCTGTATTTTGAACACGGGCAGACGATGTTCAAACTCCCCCAGGAACAATGGGTAGATTTTTTAATTCAAAAAATTAAAGACTGGAAAAAATAAAAGGATATCAAAAATGAAACTCTCAAACTATTACTTGCCGACCTTAAAAGAAGCCCCCAAAGATGCCGATACGCTTTCGGCTAAATTAATGATCCGCGCGGGGCTCATCCGCAAAGTAGCCAGCGGACTCTACGAATGGCTGCCGCTGGGCCTTAGAGTGCTTAAAAAAGTGGAAACCATCGTGCGCGAAGAAATGGACCGCGCCGGCGCGTGCGAAGTGTGGCTGCCCTTGGTGCAGCCCAAAGAACTGTGGGAAGAAAGCGGCCGCTGGACGTACTACGGCAAAGAACTCCTGCGCTTTGCCGACCGCAAAGACGCCGAATTCTGCTTTGCCCCCACCGCCGAAGAAGTGATGACGGACCTCGTTAAAAAAGATACCACTTCCTACAAGCAGCTCCCCTTCTGCCTCTACCAGTTCGGCACCAAATTCCGCGACGAAATCCGCCCCCGCTTTGGCGTAATGCGCGCGCGCGAATTTTATATGAAGGACGCCTATTCCTTCGCTGCCAACGACGAAGGCGCCAACGACTGGTACCAGCGTATGTACGACGCGTACCAGCGCATTTTTACGCGCTGCGGATTTGAATTTAAAGCCGTAGAGGCCGACACCGGCGCCATCGGCGGGAACTTTTCGCACGAATTTATGGTGCTTGCTTCCACCGGCGAAGACGCTATCGCCAACTGCCCTTCCTGCGGCTATGCCGCCAATACGGAAAAGGCCGAAATCCAGGCCCCGGCGGACATTACCCTTAACGAAGCCGATTTAAAACCGATGGAAAAACGCGATACGCCCAAAGCCTATACCATTGAGGATGTAGCCGCTATGCTGCACGTGCCCACCTCGCAGTTAATCAAACTGTTGGTGTTCACCGCCGACGGAAAACCCGTCGTGGCCCTGGTGCGCGGCGACCACGAATTAAACGAATTTAAATTCAAGGCCCTGCTCAAATGCAACGAGCTGGAAAAAGCCTCCGAAGAAGTCTACACCCAGGTAACGGGTTCGTTTGTGGGCTTTGCGGGAGCGCAGGGGCTTAAAGAAAAAAATCCGTCCGTAATGATTTATGCCGACAACTACGTTAAAAACATCGTCAACGGCGTTTCCGGCGGCAACGAAAAAGACGTCCACACCATTAACGTTACCCCCCGCCGCGACATTACCGTAGACGTTTATGCCGACTTAAAAATGGCCTCCGCCGGCGATAAATGCGCCCGCTGCGGGCACGAATTTACCTTCACCCGCGGCATTGAAGCGGGGCACGTGTTCAAGCTAGGCACGAAATACTCCGCCGCCATGGGGGCCAATTTCTTAGACGAAAACCAAACTTCCAAGCCGATGATTATGGGTTGCTACGGCATCGGCATCAGCCGCGTGGTGGCCGCCGCCATTGAACAGTCCCACGACGATAACGGCATCATTTGGCCTGCGCCTTTGGCTCCGTTTGACGTGGCGCTCGTAGCCATTGACTACGCTTCCAACCCAGAGGTTAAAAAGCACGCGGACGAAATTACCGCCCAGCTGGAAAAGGCGGGCCTGTCCGTGCTTTTGGACGACCGCGACGAACGCGCCGGCATTAAGTTTAAGGATATGGACTTAATCGGCCTGCCGCACCGCTTGGTAGTCAGCAGCCGCACCGTGAAAGACGGGCAATGCGAATATAAAAAGCGCACCGACAAAGAAGCCGTGCGCTGGAACCTGGACGAAGCCGCAGCCAAACTGCTGCAAGCCGCCGGGAAATAACAGCGACCGAATACTTCCCAGCTTTGCACAAATCCCCGGGCTGAGTGCCCGGGGATTTGTATTTTTAATCCAATGCGTACCAATAATACGCACTATTCGTTAAACTGTCCATTTTATTTTTTCCGCCTATAGATTGGCATATATTCATTTTATTGGCTGAAGAATTTTTTAGTTCATAGCAATAAAACTGTTTCCCGGAAGAACCAATCTCTTGCATACCGGAATACCAAAGAAATCCATATTGTTCAATTTGTTGGCTCCAGGATTGCAAGCGGGAATATTCTAAACAATATCTAAAATTTTTACTGGCCACACAACTGCCATTTGCAGTAGATTTGATAGGCGTTATGCTTATTTGATCAAAACTGGTAGGAATTTCTCCGTTAGCCATAACATATTCGTCAAATCCCATTGCCAGGCTTCGCATCATTGCAAGGCCTTCCGCCGCGCGGGATTTCTCCACGGCTTTTTGGTACTGCGGCAAGGCTACCGCCGCCAGAATACCAATAATTAAAACCACTACTAATAGCTCTATTAGCGTAAATCCAGCGTTTTCCCCCGCCGGGTGGGTTTTTTGATAAATTTTGTTCATACGCAAAATTTATCAAAAAAAAAAAACAAATCAAGGGCCAGAGGCTGGCCTCCCCGCTCTATGCCCGTTAACACGATGATTTTTATCTGTACTTTTTTGGGCACAAAAAAGTACAACAAATAATTTCCCGCCGGAAAAAGTATAATACAACTATGATAGAACAAAAATTTTATGTGCGGTACGACGAACTGGACGCCAACGCCCATATTCCCGCCACTACCTTTTTAAAATACTTCCAACAAGCCGCCGCGCAGGACAGCGCACAGCTGGGCTTTGGCTGGAAAGATTTAATCAAAGACAACCAGGCCTGGATACTTACGCATATGCAGGCCCGCGCCTTACAGGCGGATATCCCGCTGCAGGACGTTACGGTTAAAACCTGGCACGTATTTTCGGACCGGCTGCTCAGCCGCCGCCAATTTGTGGTATACGGACAGGACAAAACCCCGCTGTTTGAAGGCTCCTCCTGGTGGGCGATTATGGACGTCCAAAAACGCCGCCTGGCCCGTACGCCCCAACGGTTGCTGGACGCTCATACAACGCTGCCGGAAGGGTTGGAAGCGGAAGAAAACTTCAAAGCACCGCTGCCCGCAGACGCCCCCGCCTATACGCGGGAAATTCTCACGCGCGAAGAAGACCTGGATTTAAACGGACACGTCAATAATACGCACTATGCGGCATGGGCTATCCAAAGCGTCCCGCCCGAAGCGCGCCAAGGGAAAAAGCTGGACCGGATACTGCTGTCCTTTAAAAACGAATGCCGCACGGGCGAAAAAATCACCGTCGGCGTCTATCCGTGCGAACCCAACGCTTTTTGGCTTACGCTTACCCGCGCATCCGACGGCAAGGAAGCCGCCCGCGTCTACACCCGCTGGATATGATTACGCCGCCGGCGCAAACCATTTCAGCCCATAAAAAAGGCCCTCTTGCGAGGGCCTTTCTGTACATATGACGCGCGCTAAAAACGCATACCCACGCGCAAAAACGCGGAATGGTATTGCAAGTCTTTATCGCTGCCGTAGGAGGAGAGATCTTTATCGCTGATAAACGCATAGGTATAGCGGTATTCCAATCCGGCAAACAGGCTGGAAGTAATATCATACTGTACCCCTAAACCGGCATAAAACCCCGTGCCCCATTTGTCGTTGCTGGAGCGCAACGCGTCCGAATTGGTTTTCATCCGGGCGTTCATCATACCCCAACCCATCGGGATATACACCCGCCAATTGTTCCAGGCGTTAAGCGTATATTTGCCCGCCAAGGCAATGCTGTGCAGGTAAATATCGTCGTAATTGCGGGTCTCGCCATCCTGATTATGGGTTTTGTTGGAAGGATGCAGCATCATATAGTCCAACCCCAACGCAAAATTGGGCGACATATGCCACAACATATTTACGCCCCCGGCTAAGCCGTTGGAGCCGTAGCGGTCGTCGCGGTTGTCTTTGTTATAGCTATAGGTTTGCCCCGCCGCGATAGACACTTCCATCCGTTTATCGTTGGTCAAAGCCGCTTTGCTGGGTGTAAAGCTTTCATACACTTCCCCTTCCGTGGTGGTTTGGCCCTGGGCGTTGGTTACAGTCTGCTGCACCACTACCGAATCGGTCGTCCCTCTTTTGTTGCGCACGGAAGAATCATACACGCTGGTGGTGGTTGTAGTGGTGTTTACTTTCAGCTTCGGCTCGCCTTGTTTTAACGAGGCTTCATTGGCCTGCTGGGTGGCAATCGCGCCGGCTTTTTGCTGGTAAGCCGCCGAATGTGTGTTTGCCTTTTGGGCAAAAGCGGCCGGCGCACTCATTAACGCACAAACCGCCAATACTAAGGTTTTTTTCATGTGTCCCCCTGTGAGATTATCCGTCGGTAACGTCCCGGATACCTAATTATTTTAGATAACGTTTCCCCGCTCTGCAACGCAAAAAAAGGATTAGTTTCCACTGCCTAAAATGCTACAATGAGGTATCCTTTTCCCCACCCGCTAAAGAACGCTTGACAAGTGTCCCCCGGAATGATATTATAGAAATGTACTAGAAAGAGCGACTTGGCAACAAGTCGCTCTTTCCATAAATAAGGCGCTGTAGAAGGAGTAGCCATGAGAGATCCCAAAACGATAGAAGAAACCGTGGCCAAGGCGCTGGAAAGCCAAAATGTGGAGTTGGTGGATTTGGTTATCCAGAACCAGGGCCGGAAAAAACTTTTGCAGTTTTTTGTAGACAAAGTCGGCGGCGTAACGCTGGACGACTGCGGCGAACTGACCGATAAAATTGACGCCGTATTGGAAATGGAAAATTTGATTGACGGCGCGTACATTCTGGAGGTTTCCTCCCCCGGGGTGCAGCGCGTGCTCAAAAAGCCGGAACATTTTAAACGCTTTGTCGGGCAGCGCGCCAAAATCGTGCTTAAAGTGCCGCTGGAAAACCGCGGTTCTTTTACCGGCGTCATCGCTTCCGCCGAAGACGACGCTTTCGTATTAGACGACGGAACCAACCAATTTCGCTTTTCATACGATAACATCAAGAAGGCCAATTTGGACCCTGTTCTTGAATTTTAAACCCGCCGGGGCCGCTTTGATTTACGCCAAACGGCCCGGCAAAAATTAAGGAGAAAACACAAATGGAAGGAACTGCTAAAGATTTAGTAATGGCGTTGGAAGGTTTGGAAAGAGAAAAAAACATCAAACGCGAAGACATCTTAAAAACCATTGAAGACGCCCTGGTGTCTGCCCTGCGCAAAAACCTGGGCAAAACGGCCCAAATCAGCGCCAAGATTGACGTGGAAAACGGCTCCATTAAAGCGTTTCAAACGTTAAACGTGGTGGAACTGGTAACTAACCCGGAAATGGAAATTGACGTGGAAGGCGCCAAAAAACACCTTAAAAACCCCAAACCGGGCGACGTGGTAACCATTACGCTGGAAGTGGAAGATTTCTCCCGCATTGCGGCGCAAATCGCCAAACAAGTATTAATCCAAAAAGTGCGCGGCATTGAACGCGACAACTTTTACAAAGAATTTAAACCCCGCGAAGGCGAAGTGGTAACAGGTTCTGTGCGCCGCTTCTCGGACCGCGACATCATCGTAGACCTGGGGAAAGTGGAAGCCATTTTGCCCTACTGCGAGCAAATCAAGAAGGAACGCTATGTTAACGGTTCGCGCGTAAAAGCGGTCATTGCCAAAGTAATGAACCAAAACGATTTAGCTGCCGTCGGGGACGACCCGGTGTTGTCGCGCTATAAATCGGCCGCTTACAAAATGGACAAAGGCCAGCGTGGGCCGTACGTTATTTTATCCCGCGCCAACGGCAAATTCTTGGAAGAACTCTTTAAAGTGGAAGTACCGGAAATCAACGAAGGTATCGTGGAAATCAAAAACATCCAGCGCGACCCCGGCTTCCGCGCCAAGGTGATGGTGTCCAGCATTGACAGCAAGATTGACCCCATCGGCACCTGCGTGGGTATGCGCGGCATCCGCATCCGGGCGGTTATGAACGAACTCTCCGGCGAACGCATTGACTTGATTAACTATTCCGACGATATTTCCACCGTCATTATGAACGCGCTGGCCCCGGCAAAAGCCAACTTCGTTAAAATTGACAGCCTGGCGGAAAAGAAAGCTACCGTCATCGTGCCGGACGACCAGCTGGCGATTGCCATCGGCAAAGACTGGCAAAACATCAAGCTGGCTTCCAAACTGACGGGCTGGAATTTGGAAGTAAAGAGCGAATCCCAAAAAGCACAGGAAGGTAAAGAAGCGTCCGACGCCGTTCAAGCCATTTTGGCTGACGTAGAAGGCATCGGCCCAAAAATGGCGGAAGTATTGCAAAAATCCGGCTTTACGAGTGTGGAACAAATTGCCGAGCTGGACGTAGAACATTTGTCCACCGTGCAGGGAATCGGCGAAAAGACTGCCGCTAAAATCATTGAAGGCGCCAAAAAATACTTAGCCGAAAAAGAAGCCGACCAAACGCAGGAGGTAGTCAATGACGACAAAGAAAACAACTAATACCGAAGACGAATCCTCCGCCAAGAAAAAACCCGCGGCTAAAAAAACCGCCGCTAAAACCACGGCTAAAAAACCGGCGGCTAAAAAAACCGCCGCTAAAACTGCGGCAAAAAAACCCGCGGCTAAAAAAACCGCTTCTAAAACCACGGCCAAAAAACCCGCGGCTAAAAAAACCGCCGCTAAAAAAGCCGAAGAAGCCGTAATGCACCCGACCTCAGAAGCCCCGGTGCAAACGCCTGCACAGGCAAGCGTACCGGTGCAAGCGGAACAACAGCCCAAGCCGGCCCCGCAGCCGGCGCAAGCCGAACCGCAGCAGCCCCAACCGGCCCCGCAGGCCAAACCCGCGGCCCAGCCGCAGCCGGCGCAGCCAGCCCCGGCGCAAACGCCTAAACCGCAGCAGCCCCAACCGGCCCCGCAGGCCAAACCCGCGGCCCAGCCGCAGCCGGCGCAGCCCCAACAGGCACAGCGCCCGCAAGGCCCGCGCCATGGGCACCACCACGGAGAACGCCCCGCCGCGCCGCAGCCGGCGCAGGACCCGAAACTCATCCGCATTGTGGGCCAACCGACCGTTAAAGAATTAGCCGAAAAGATGAACATCAAAACCAACGATTTCATTAAAAAGCTGATGATGATGGGTATTTTCGCCACGATTAACCAGCGTCTAGAAAAAGACATGATTGAACTCATCGTGGACGAATGCGGCTTTAAAGCGCAAATGGAAGAAGAAGATTTAACCAAAGAAACCGTGGCGCTGATGGAAACCCCGGACGACCCGGCCTCTTTAAAGCCCAGAAGCCCGGTAATTACCATTATGGGGCACGTGGACCACGGCAAGACCAGCCTTTTGGACGCTATCCGCAAATCCAATGTAGTAGCGGGCGAAGCGGGCGCCATTACGCAGCATATCGGCGCGTACCGCGTTACAACGCCGCGCGGAACGCTGACGTTTTTGGATACGCCCGGTCACGAAGCCTTTACCGCTATGCGCGCCCGCGGGGCGCAGGCTACGGATATCGTAGTGCTGGTGGTATCGGCTACGGACGGCATTATGCCGCAGACCATTGAAGCCATGGAACACGCCAAAGCCGCCGGCGCCCCGATTATTGTGGCAATCAACAAAATTGACTTGCCCGGCGCCAATCCGGACCGTGTTAAACAAGATCTTGCCGCCCGCGGGCTCGTCCCCGAAGAATGGCAAGGCTCCACGATTTATGTGGAAATTTCCGCTAAAAAACATATCAATATTGATAAACTGCTGGAAATGATTGCCCTTCAGGCGGAAATGATGGAACTGAAAGCCAACCCGGACCGCCCGGGCGTGGGCGTTATTTTGGAAAGCAAGCGCGACAGCAAACGCGGCGTCGTGGCCACGGTGCTTGTGCAAAAAGGCACGATGCAAGTGGGCGACCCGTTTATCGTGGGCACCAACTACGGGCGCATCCGCGCGCTGATTGACGAAAATTCCCAGCGGTACCAGAAAATCGGCCCCAGCGTGCCGGCTGAAATTTTGGGCATCAACGGAGAACCGCCGCAAGTGGGCGATACACTCTACATTATGCCCAGCGAAAAAGAAGCCCGCTACGCCGCTGAAAAACGCAAACTGGCCCAGAAAGAAGATTCACAGGCCCACCGCAAGCAGATGTCTTTAATGAGCTTGGGTAAAAACGACGAAAACGGCAACCGCGTCAAAAAATTACAGCTTATTTTGAAGGCCGACGTACAGGGCTCTATTGAAGCGATTAAAGACGCCTTGCTGCGCATTCCGTCGGACGAAGTGGAGTTGGATATCATTCTGTCCGCTCCGGGCAATGTAAACGAGTCGGACATTCTGCTGGCCAAAGCCAGCAACGCCGTAGTGATTGGTTTCCACGTGGACGTTGAAAACAAAGCCCAAACGGAAGCCGAACGCGAAGGCATTGAAATCCGCCGCTACACAATTATCTTTGAACTGTTGGAAGACATCAAAGCCGCGATGGAAGGGTTGTTGGAACCCGATGTGGTGGAAACGGTAGTGGGAACGGCTACCATCAAAAAAGTAATGAAATTGAGTTCCGGCCTGATTTCCGGTTCGCTGGTGGACAGCGGCACCATTATCCGCAACTATGAAGTACGCGTAAAGCGCAATGGAGAAGAAATCGGCCACGGAAAAATTGGCGGCCTTAAACGCTTCAAGGATGACGTAAAAGAAGTAGAAAAAGGCTACGAGTGCGGTATCCTGATTGAAGGATTCAAAGGCGTTGCCGAAGGCGACGTGATTGAATGTTTCCGGAAGGATAACGTTACGAGAAGAATTAAAATGTAAATTTAATTCTTCGCCTAAAACTTGTAAGAAACATTAAGCCCTGGGCGACAGCCCGGGGCTTTTATGTAGCGTGATTGTTACGAAAAGAATTAAAATGTAAATTTAATTCTTCGCTTAAAACTTGTAAGAAACATTAAGCCCTGGGCGACAGCCCGGGGCTTTTATGTAGCGTGATTGTTACAAGAAGAATTAAAATGTAATTTAATTCTTCCCCTAAAACTTGTAAGAAACATTAAGCCCCGAGCGATAAGCCTGGGGCTTTTATGTAGCGCGATTGTTACAAGAAGAATTAAAATGTAATTTAATTCTTCCCCTAAAACTTGTAAGAAACATTAAGCCCTGGGCGACAGCCCGGGGCTTTTATGTAGCGTTGGATTTTTCCCCCACCTCATAAAAAAAGCTTTACACACCCCCCGCCAACTGCTACTATAACCAGTAGGGGCACTCCCCGAGGGGGATTTATGGAAAACGAAAATAAATACAAAATGCTTAAAATTTACTTTAGCAGTACCGACAAAGTAAACTGTGTTCCTCTTTACGAAATAATTGCCAAACGCGCTAAAGAATTTGGTATGGAAGGGGCTACCGTCCACCGGGCAATGATGGGTTTTGGGCCCAGCACACGGCTGCGCTCCGCGCGTTATTTTGAATTGGTTGAAAAATTTCCGGTTGTATTGGAAATAATAGAAGAAGCACCCAAAGTGGACGCCTTTGCCAAAGCCATACGCCCCGTTTTGGAAAACCAACCAAAAGGCTGTCTGATGGCTTCACAGGAAATAAATGTATTGTTTAAAAAACAAGGAAGTAACACACAAGAATAGTTTTTCAGCTGCCACAGTTTAACTTTCCAATTAACCTTTGGACAGCATAAAAAACCCCGCCTTTAAGGCGGGGTTTTGTCTATAAACGAATAGCTTAAGAAGCTTTATAGCACCAATCTTTGTTCGAAGAAGAAGTGCCAGAACACGTAGCCCCGTTAGCAATAGATTTGCAGGTAGTAGCAGAACCCGTGCAGGTGCGGGAAATGTTTCCATTAGCATCAATGGACAGGTTCAGCTTATATCCCAAATCACCCGTTCCGGCGCTGGTACCCACCATGCGGGTAGCGGTAGCCGTCAACGTACCACCAGTGGCCGGAACATTCCCTCCGGGGGCCGTAATATCCAACTTAAAGTTTTTCGTGCTAACCGTTTTGGTAGAGGTGCTGCCCACGCCAGGGAGCTGCAGGTCCAATACGCTCAAATCGTTCGTATAGGTGCCGGTGCTCATTTTGTAAACTTCTTCCGCCGTAGTTAAATTCCCGAGCAACGTCATAGCTTCCGTCGCGCGGGATTTTTCTACAGCTTTAGTATACTGCGGCAGCGCCACAGCAGAGAGAATACCGATAATCAACACGACTACCAGCAACTCAATTAATGTAAAACCTTTATTCATATTTTTCTCCTTAGTTTTTGAATCGGCGCGTCCCAAACCCGCCTATCACATATAGTTTAAATATATTTCACGTAATTTTCAAGTATTTTATAGCTATTTTTATCCATTAAAAATACCCCAAAATGCTATAATAAAAATATGATTGACAGAATTAAACGATTGGAAACCCTTTTATTGGAAGAAATTAATACGCTTATCACCAAAATGGCCGCCAATGGCGATTTTGGCGGCTTTGTAACGATTACCACCGTGCGCTTATCTAAAGATTTAAGCCACGCCAAGGTATTTTTCTCCGTATTTGGCAGTCCGGAAGACAAGAAAAAAACCCAGGACGCCCTGTCCGTTTTGCGCAAAGAAATCGGCGCCAAACTGCGCGGGCGGCTGCACTTAAAGAGAATTCCGTCTTTTAGCTTTGAATTTGACGATACGCCAGAAAAAGCCTCGCGGGTGGAGTCTATTTTCCAAATTATTGAAAAGGAAAAAAACAATGAACAATAGGGAAGAAACCCTGCAGTCCATTTGGGCCGCCTTGCAAGCCGGGGAAAAATTTTTTATCGCCGGGCACTTGAACCCGGACGGGGATTCTCTGGGCTGCACGCTGGCAATGACTTCCCTTTTGGAACGACTGGGCAAAACGGTATATGCGTATGCGGCGCCGGCGGTAGGGAATGATTTAAAATTTTTGCCGGGGCTGGAAAAAATTCACGTAGGCGTCCTTCCTGAAAACCCGGATTTTGACACCGTTATTCTTCTGGAATGTTCTGACCGCCAGCGCGGAGGCAACCTGGAAAGCGTCCTTACCCGCGCCAAAACATTGGTAAACATTGATCACCACCTCGTAAGCGACGCATACGGAAACGTCAACCACATAGATTCCAAAGCTTCTTCCACCGCGGAAATTATTTTCCAGCTGTTTGAAGCCTCCGGCGAGGACCAGTTGCTCCCCACCCCGGACGAAGCCACCTGCCTCTATACCGGCCTTGTAACGGATACGGGCCGCTTTGTCCATTCCAACACCACCGCCGAAGCGCTGCGCGTAGCATCGGCCTTAATTGCGCTGGGCGCAAATGTGGAGCAGATTAACCAAGTAATTTATTTCACCAAATCCTACATTGAACTAAAACTGTTGGGACGCGCGCTGGAAAAAATGGAAATGCGCTTTGGCAACAAATACAGCCAAATCATCCTTACCCGCAGTGATTTTGAAACGTTCGGCGCAACACCCGCACAAACACAAGGCATCGTCAGCCAACCCACGATGATTCCCGGTGTGGAAGTATCGGCCCTGATCAAAGAAGAACCGGATAAAATTTCCGTCAATTTGCGCTCCCGTGGCGGGGTGGACGTAAGCCGTATTGCCCAAACCTTTGGCGGCGGCGGACACGCGCGCGCGTCCGGGTTTAAAGTAACGGGGAAAACCGTCAACGAAGTAGCCGACGCCTTGGCAAAAGTGGTATATGACGTTGTTAAAGACATCGCCTGAACCGCAAAAAAGCGGATTACTGCTGATAGATAAACCGGCGGATTTTTCTTCGCACGATATTATTGCCATTTCCCGGCGGATTTTAAAAACCAAAAAAATCGGACACAGCGGCACGTTAGACCCAATGGCTACCGGACTCCTTATTTTGCTGGTCGGGCGGGAGGCCACCCGCCGGCAAGACGCTTTTTTAAAGCTTTCCAAAACCTATTCTGCCCGGTTAAAACTGGGCACAGAAACCGATACCTGGGACGCCTACGGCACGCCCGTACGCCAAACGATGGTTCCCCCTCTTACGTTGCAAGCTGTACAAACTGCCGCCCAAACGTTTAGCGGCACAATACGCCAGCCGATTCCTTTTTTCAGTGCCAAGCGCATTGGCGGCAAACATATGTACGACCTCGCCCGCCAAGGCGCCGAAATAGAGCGGAAATATAATGAGGTTACCGTCCACTGGAAGGAACTTGCGCTGCGCGCACCGGATGAAATTGATTTTACGGTGCACTGCTCTTGCGGCACGTACGTTCGGTCGCTGGGATATTTGTTGGCGGAAAAATTGGGCTGTGCGGGGCATTTAACCGCGCTTAGACGGCTGGAAATTGGCCCGTTTAACGTACAAAACGCTTTTGACGGGAACCTGTTAAAAAACTGCCCAGCCGAAACTCTATACGCGCGGGTGGAAGATATTTCTTTATGAAACAAAAAAATTTTATTACCATTGGTACCTTTGACGGCTTACACATAGGCCACCGATATTTATTTAACCGACTGGAGGCGTTGTCGGTCCAGCATTTGCAAAAACCGCTGGCACTGTATTTTCCGCTCCCCCCCAAAACCCTTTTAAGCAACCACCCGGAAATGACGGTATTGTCCACCCCCAAAGAAAAGAAACACCTCTTTAAAGCCCTGGGCCTTGCCGCCCGTCCGCTGGATTTTGACGCCTGCCGCAACCAAAACCCGCAAGATTTTTTTGAAAATGTACTTTTGCAGCAATACCAAATGGGCGGCCTATTGGTAGGGCCGGATTTTGCCTTTGGCAAAGACCGCCGGGGAGATACGGATTTCTTGCGCCGGGAATGCGCCAACCGCAATATCCCTTTTGAAGTGGCCGGTTTTTACCAAACCGAGGGCGAAAAAGTTTCCTCTTCGCTCATCCGCAAAACCTTGGCTATGGGCGATATAGAACGGGTCAATGGGTTGCTAGCCCGACCCTACGAACTGACGGGAACCGTGGTTCCCGGGCATAAACTGGGGCGGAAACTCGGTTTCCCCACCGCAAACTTGGATACCGGAATTTATAAAATCCTTCCGCTGGGCGTATTTGCCGTAAAAGTGCGCGTCGGACGCCGCTATTACGATGGTTTTTGCAACATTGGTTTCCGTCCGACCGTCAACACCATTCACTCGTGTTTGCCGCTGGTGGAAGTAAATATTTTTGATTTTCACCAAAGCATATACGGACGGAAAATTACCATTTGGTTTGCCGGGAAACTGCGCAACGAAACCAAATTTAACGGGCTGGACGCCTTGGTAGCCCAGCTGAAAAAAGACCGTCAAACCGCACGCACACTTCTCAAGCAAACCTCCGGCCTGCCGTAACTAGCCCAAATGCAACCATTTAACACCGCCCCGAAAAAGGGCGGTTTTTTATGAAATGTTACGCAAATCGGACTATGTAACCCACCGCTTGCCCTGCGCCAACGGGGAGGTCGCCAAGCCGCGTTCCCGGAAAATTTTCCCAGGCGGGCATATTTCCCCGGAATTTACCAGGATACACTCCATCGGCTTGACGCGGATAGCGTTGCCGCCGTTTCCGCAGTTTGATGCAAAAAAGCCCTCCTAAAAAGGAGGGCTTTTATAACGTATCAAAAATTATTCTTCGTCCGGGTCGCCGTAGTAATCGCGCACGAATAAAACGATATACGCCAGCCAGGTGGCTCCGAAAAAAATCAAAAAGCAATATGAAAACCACCACAATTTATTGAGCGGATTATAATCCGTCAACAGTGAATCAAAAAACAGCGAGCAGAGAATTACCGTTACATACCCCCACACAAACACGGTCAGGCATTTTAACAGCAAATCCAGTGTGCCGATAATCAACCCCTTTTCAGTATATGGTCTTTTTAAATAAGAAAGTAACGTTTGCATAAATTTATTTTATTTTCCCTGGCGGAATTTGTCAAGCCTCAGGGCTGCATAGCCGGATCGGTGCTATTGTATCCGAAAGACTGCCCCCCTGTTGTTAAATTATTGTCCAAGTATCCATTTGGGGCTGCGCCGCCGGCATTGCCGGAAGGCTGGCTAAGCGGGTTATTTTCCAGTGCATACGCCTGCTGGATTTCATTTTGCGGCGTCCCGGTAGGAACAGCCGGCTGGGACGCGCCCGCTGCGGGCTGGGCAACAGTATAAGCGGAAGGCTGGGCCTGATTAGAGTAACCCGCGGCAGGCGTTCCTGTGCCCATTAAAGCGTCCATATCATCATACCCGGCATTATCCGCCGAACCGCCTACGCCATAGGCGTTAATGGAATACGCCTGGGCCGTATCCGCGGAAGAATTTTCCGGCTCATAGGCGGGTTCTTTCATAAACCGGCGGGGTTTGGTTTGGCGGGCCAACAAACCAGCGGCCGTCTCTTTGCTTTCTGCGCCTAAAAGGGCGTTTTCTTCTGCCGCGGCAAAGAGTTTTTCTTCGCAGCAGCCCGTTGCTTTTTGGGCTTCCAAGCGCCCGGTTTCCACCGCGTCCGATTTTTCCTGCTCGCTTAAGCGGTCGTTTTCAAAAGGAGGGAACTGTTTGGAATCCACAAAACTTTGTTCTACATATACGCCGTTTTTATCAAAATAAACAGGTTCCCGTTCTTCCTGTTCTTGTTTCTTCTTTTTGTCCGGCTGATTGCCGGACACGCCATAATAAATAACCTGCGGCCCCGGGGCGGCCGGTTCCATGGCTTCCGGCGTCAGGCAATAGGCCACACGCTGTTGGGTGGTGGCGTCCTGGTGGCTGTCCACGCGGGTTTCACAGGTGGACACCGCAAAAGCCGGCGCAGCGGCCAGCGCAAACATTAAAAAAACCGTAAAATATTTGTTCATAATCACTCCGTATTCTTATCATAGTACATTTTTGACGGTTTTTCCACAAAAAACAAGTATTCAGGCAAAAAAATGCCCCTTGCTTTATGGCAAGGGGAATAAAAAATGTCACCGGGTGGGATCGAACCACCGACCTAGCGCTTATGAAACGCTCGCTCTAACCAGCTGAGCTACGGTGACGTAAATCTTGTACATTTATTATAACAAAAGAACGGCGGTCTGTGCAAATATTTCATTTCTCCGACGGGAAAATTCAATCAATCATAGAATAGACATTTAATTTTTCCGGCATTCGTCCGGACTTAGCCGTCTCAAAATCCTTTTGGGCCAAGTCCTTCTTTCCCAGCCGTTCATACACCACGCCGCGGGCATTAAACACTTCCGCCGCCGGGCTTAAATTAATCACGGAAGTATAATCGCGCAAAGCGTCTTCCCACTGGCCCAACATAAAATATACCCCGGCGCGCGAAAAGAAAATCTCCGGCTTATCCGGTTTTAACCGCACGGCCAAATCCAGTACCGTCAACGCGTTTTGAAAATCTCCCTTTGCCGCAAGCGTACTGGCATAGGCCGTGTAAGCATCCACCTGGTAGGGGTTTTTGTTCAGCACATATAAAAAATCCTGTTCGGCACGGTCATAGTCTCCGGTAAAAAAATACACCGACCCGCGCGAAGCGTATCCCTCCAGGTTATCGGGGTTTATTTCTAAAGCGCGGTTGTACGCTTCAATCGCTTTTTGCGGTTTTCCGTCGGCAAAATAACCGTCCCCCCGCAAAAGATATTCCGAAGAAGTCTGCAGCGTGCTGCAGGCAGCCAAACATATTGGCAACAAAAAAAATATTCTTTTCATAATTTCCCCTAAGTCCTAAAAATTATACAACATAAGACCTATTTTTTTCTAGGCACTTATTTTTAAAAAATTGGGTCCAAAGACCCTGTTTAAAAATCTACCGGAATGTTATAGTAAGAATATAGAGACGATTTCAATTTCATCCAAACCGCTGTAGTCCCAAACCCTGCTACAGCGGTTCCCCTTTTTATATAAGATTTTGCTTTTGTTCTCCCCCGGGAAATGCTACAATACTCCTATGAAAACCCCGCGCATAACCCTTTTTATTATTGCCCATAACGAAGAAGCCAAAATTGCCAAATGCATTTTGAGTGCCCGCGGCCTTGTGCACGAAATAGTAGTGGTAAACGGGTATTCCCAAGACAAAACCGCGCTCGTCTGCCGGGAATTGGGAGCCCAAGTGTACGACCGCGCGTTTGACGGTTTTACCAACCAAAAGAACTTTGCCCTTTCCAAGGTAACGTCCGACTGGGCACTGAATTTGGACGCCGATGAAAGGCTTTCGCCCGAACTGAAAGAAGAAATCGCCCGCGTGGTGCAAAACACAGACTGCGCCGGGTTTGATATTCCATTTTGCAACTATTTTCTAGGCAAAAAGATGCGCTTTAGCGGCCTAAACAAGGAACACCACCTGCGTTTGGTACGCACCCGCCAGGCCCAATATGTAGGCGGGTTGGTGCACGAAGGGTTGGAAGTGGACGGCAAAATCGGCCGGCTGCAGCACCCCATCAACCACTATTCCTACGATACGATTGAAGCGTATTTTAATAAATTTAACAAATATACTTCGCTGGCGGCGGAACAAATGTACCAAAACGGGCGGCGGTTTTCGCTGGCGTTTGTGCTGGTAACCATTCCGTTTGAATTTATCAAGCGTTATCTATTAAAACTCGGCCTTTTGGACGGCCTGCGCGGACTGCTGTGGGCGGCGTTTTCGGCCTTCTATGTATTTGTGAAATATGCAAAGCTGTGGCAAGTGCAGGAGAAAAACGAAAAATGACTTGGTGCATCGCGGCGTTGGCCGTATTGATTATTTATCTTTTTTGGCGTTTCCCGGCTTTGCGCAAAACGTGGTATTTGCCCAAGCGCAGCGGATTGGTGGCGTTAATGTATCAAATGTATCATCACGTGGGCGTTCTGGACAACCCGCAGGACCAGCAATTCCCGTTTACTATACGCCCGGATATGCTGGAACGGCAAATATTATTTTTAAAAGCCAACGGGTATATGCCCATTTCCGCCGCCGAACTGGAAACGGCTTTCCGGGTGGGAAAGTCTGCCGTTTCCAAACCCGTTATGCTGACGTTTGACGACGGATACGCGGACAATTACACCCACCTTTTCCCACTGCTAAAAAAATACCAGGTGCCGGCACTTATCTTTTTGATTACGGACCGCATCGGCACGCCGGAATACTTAACTTGGGACCAAATCAAAGAAATGAAAGACAGCGGCTTGGTAAGCTTTGGTTCGCACACGCTTTCCCACCGCAGGCTGCGCAGCTTGCCGGACGAAGAAATCGTCCGCGAACTGACCGAAAGCAAACGCGTGCTGGAAGAAAAACTGGGCGCCCCGGTAACGGCTTTTTGCTATCCGTTTGGCGCAGGCGGCTTTGACAAACGCGTGCGCCCGCAAGTGTTTAAAGCAGGCTACTTGTTTGATTTCAGCACCAAAAAAGGCATCAACCCGTGGCCTTGGAAAGGCAAATCCACCCTGCGCCGGGCTTTTCCGCGCGGAGGCGAAAGCTTGTTTGACTATCACTTACAACTTACCCGCGGGCAAAGCAAATTATAACGTATGATTCTTCTCTACTCTGCCGCCGGCTTAGTGGCGGCTGTATGCTTTTATTTACTGTTGCGGCGGCGCCCGCACGCACTGTTTGTATTGGCTTACCAAAAAACAGGCAGCGCACCAAAAAACTCCCGCTTACAACACGAATGGATTTCCCCCCGCACTTTTGAAAAAACGCTTTTATGGCTGCGCGCCCGTGGGTTTACACCCGTTTCCCTGCAAAAACTGACTGAAGGCAAACTACCCCAAAAGCCGGTTTTGCTGGCGTTTATCGGCGGATATCAAGCGTTTATGGCGGATATTTTCCCGCTGTTGGAGAAACACAACACGCCGGCGGCAGTGTTTATCGCGCCGGACCTTGCCGGTACGTACAATGCCTGGCAGGACCCCTATGCCGAACCCTGGCAAAACCTGCTGACGGAAAAAGAATTAAAAACATTAAGTAAAAGCGGATTGGTATCGCTGGGAGCTGCGGCGCTGGAAGGAAAAGATGCTACTCTCGTTCCCCAGCCGGACGGAGCCGCAGCGGTACAGGAGAGCTTATTCCGCTTTAAAACCCAGTTGGGGATTAAGCCTGAAGGCTTTGCCTTTTTACCGGCTGAACATTTTGACACCAAAACAGCCGCCAAATGGCTGCCGGACGGGTTTTCCGGAATAGTGTTAACGCCCCGCCAAGGGTTCAACAAACGCACCGGCAAGCGCCGCTTTTTAAAAGTGTTATTTCCTGCCAAACACCCTCTTGCCGTTCGCTACACACTCTGGAAACACCGTTAAACCTTCCCGCCCCCCTTGCCAGGGCACCGGAGCAGGGCCAGAACCTGGCCTCCCTACTCTATACCCGTTAGCACGACTAGCTGGGCCACATTCTTTCCGCACTGCCGCCCTATTTCAAAAGGAAAGTCGTTTCCGCTTATGTTGTTGCCGTTGTCGTGGCTGTTGTTGTTGCTGTTGTTGTTGCCGTTGTCGTTTGCCGTTTATCCGCCCCTTTAGAGCCGTCTACAAAAAGCCTTTCAAACGGATTAGAAATTTTATTGTTTGAGCGCGGTCCCCGCGCGAGTTATAAAATTTCCCGCTTAGAAGTGATTTTTATGGGCCCTGGGGCACCGAGCCGGTGCTCCCTTCTCTTTCCCCGTTAGCACGACTAAATAAGCCCCACCGTTTCCGCACTGTCGCGCCCTACCGAAACAGTCCTTGCCGGGGCAAAGCCGCGCCGGGATTTCCCGGCGTAAAACTTTTATGGTTCAAAACGCAAAAAAATCCCCGGATTCATCCGGGGTTTTGCAAGTTGCGTCCAAATTATTTTCCGCGTATTTTGGAAAATTTCGGATATAACACATCCGTAAATTTGTAGAATTCCTTTTCGCCACCGCGAATTTTTAAATTGACCGACAGCACATATACGTCCTTGGTCAAAATTTCACGCCAGTTATCGGGGAATTTCACAAAATCTTTGAATGTGGTAATCAAAGGCAGGTTTCCGCGGGTTTCTTCAAAGGTGCGCAAATTTTGTTCGGTATAAAACTGATGATCCGGGAAACGCCATTTTTGCTTTAGTTCCAATCCCAAATTTTCAAGCGTTTTTTCAAAGGTTTCGGGGTGCCCCAACGCGCAGAAACACGCCGCCGGGCCTTTGATAGCCCCCAAATCCACTTTTTGGGTATGGCAAATATCAAAGAAATACTCCGGTTCGTGCACGCTTTCTAAAATTTCCACCGAATCGTTATGCAGGCGCACTTCATCGCGGATGTCTTCCAGCTGGCGTTCGGATACCTGGTCGCAGTGGGTCAGCACCACCAAAGACGCACGTTTGAGGGCCGACATCGGCTCGCGCAAAATACCATAGGGCAAAAGCTCCTTATTGCCAAACGGGTTTTTGGCATCTACCAAAATGATATTGGCATCCCGGCGCAGGCGGTGGTGCTGCAAACCGTCGTCCAGCAAGATAATTTGGCTTTTAAAACGTCTTAAAGCTTCGTTGGCGGCTTCGGCGCGGTCCGGGCAGATGACAATCGGCACTTTATATTGGCTTAGCACGCGGCTCATCATAAACGGTTCATCCCCGGCTAAACGCCAATCGGCGTCCGGATTGTCAAACAGCACCACGGGTTCGTTGCTTTTCTGTTGGCGTTTGTACCCGCGCGAAACAATCGCCACACGGATGCCTTCTTTAGCCAATGTAGTAGCCGCCAGCAATACGGCGGTGGTTTTGCCGGTGCCGCCGGCGGTAATATTGCCGATGCACACCACGCGGGAATTGACGCTTTTGGATGTTTTCCACCCATTATCGTAAGCGGTTTTATTCAGCCAGGAGGCCCAGCCGTAGAGCTTAGAAGCGCCCCGCAGCAATCCTCTGCCAAGAGAGGACTGCTGTAAATCTTCTTTTAGTTGCAATAAATCCATAAACTCCTCAAAAATCAGTTTTATATATTTTACCATTTCCAAAGCACTTTCAAAACCGGGCGGGTTTTCCGCTAAAACTTGCTATAATGGGTATATATGGCAAACGACCGCTTTCAAAAGACTCCTTCGCATTTTATTCAATACGCGGCGCTCAAACTGTTTTGTGCGCTGTTTAACCTGTTGCCCTACAAATCCGCCGTTTGGCTGGGCCGCAAAGCCACCGGTGCGGTGCGCTTTGTAATGAAAAAACGTTTTAACCGTTCGGTGTATGACATCCGGCGTGCCTTCCCGGAAATGTCCGAAGAAAAAGCCCGCCAAGTCGCTTTGGAATCCTGGCGCAATATGGGCGGCATTTTGGCGGAATTTATCAAGCTGACCCATATGACGCCGGAAGAATTCAAAAAGCACAGCCGCATTATCGGGGCGGAAAAAATGCTCAACGCCCAAGACAACACGGGCGGCATTATCCATATCGGGCACTTTACCAACTGGGAAGCCTTCGGCCTGGCGGGCGCGGTGTACGGAGTGGACAAAGCCGTGCTGGCCCAGCGCGTGGATAACCCGTACGTGGATGAAGAAACCAACCGCCTGCGCAACATTTTTACCGGACGCACTTTTTACAGCAATAACGAGGACAAGCCTTTCTTTGCCTGTATGCGCTGGCTGAAAAAGAAAAAAATGCTCGGTATTTTAATTGACCAAAACGCCGGCTCCAGCGAAGTGTGGCTGCCGTTTATGGGCCGTATGGCTGCGTTCTCCCCCATTACGGCTTTATTGTCTATCAAAATGCAGGTGCCGGTTTTCCCGGTGAGGGTGTGGAGGGAACCAGACGGCACCATCGTATCCGAAGTAATGGACCCGGTGTACCCCCCCAAAGATTTTAGTATGGAAAACGTCCGCAAATTTACCAAAATCCTCGTCGGGTATTATGAAGATTGGCTGCGTGCGGACCCGGCCTCTTGGCTGTGGGCGCACAACCGCTGGAAACGCGAAGCCGAAGGCGAGGCTTATTTAAAGGAGCACCCGGAGGAACGCGTATGAGCGGGATAAAAGCCGTGTTTTTGGACCGGGACGGAACTATTATCCACGAAAAACCGGGCACTTACCTAAGCGATCCGGCCAAAGTCCGCCCCTACCAAAGCGCCAAAGCCGCTTTTAAACTGCTTAAAAAGTGCGGATTTAAATTTTTTATCGTTTCCAATCAGTCCGGCATCGGGCGCGGATACTTTACCGAAAAAGAAGTAAACGCCGTACACGCCCGGATGCTCAAACTCCTAAAACCCGCCGTTATAGAAGAAATCGTTTTCTGTCCCCACTCCCCCGAGCAAAACTGCGATTGCCGCAAACCCAAGCCAAAACTGGGGCTGCAACTGATAAAAAAATATCATATTGATCCTTCTCAATCCTATATGATTGGCGACAAAAAGGCCGATGTGGAATTTGGCCGCGCCATCGGTTTTAAAACCGTTTTGGTTACAACCGCCAACGGCAAAAACCACCTGAAAAAGTACCCGGAACTGCACCCGGACAAAATTGCTTCCAACCTGCTAAACGCTGCGCGCTTTATCGCCAAAGACTGCGGAGCCGCCTATGAAAATTAAATTTCCAGCCTTATTGGGCTGCTGTCTGCTGGCTGTATCCTGCGCCGCCAACCGTACGGCGGTCCCCCCGGTGCACGATGCGCTAGCCTACGACAGCGCTTCCCCCGCCGAAGAACCGCTTTTTGCCCCGCAGAATACCGCACCCGCCCCGCAAGAAGCCGCCGCCGTACAGGCCGCGCCGGAACCGGTTGCGCCCCAAAAATCCCAAAAGAACGCCGCGCCGGAAGAAGTTACTATTTTTTTGCAGGATGTGGGCACCAATTTAGACGCCCAGCCCGATACGGCAGACCAACTACACCACGCAGAAGATTTAGTCCGGCAGGCCCGCGCGGCACAAACATTATCCGCCCCACAGCCCGACCAATCCTCGTTTGAAGGCGAAGATTTAATCCCGCTGGAAGGCCGCCGCTTAAGCCCAATGGCCTATGAGCCCGCCGCCAAAACGGCCTCCGCCGTGCCGTGGAGCGGCGAAGAGCTGAAATACGGCGTATATTATTCCTTTATTAAAGCCGGAACCGCCTACATCAAAAACCGCGGCTTAACGACCGTCAACGGGCGAAAAGCCTATTTGTTGCAAACCACCGCTTTCTCCGCCGCGGTAATTGACGCTTTTTTTAAGGTGCGCGACGTTAATTATTCCTGGCTTGACGCCGAAAACTTCTACTCGCTGGGTTACACGCAAAGCGTACGCGAAGGAAGCTACAAACGCGATGAATGGCTGATTTTTGACTATCCCCGCAACCTTTTCTACGGGGAACTGCAAAAAAAAGAGGACCCGCGCGTCATCTCCGGGCCGCTTTCTATGCAAGTATTGGATATGCTTTCGTCGCTGTATTTTGTACGCGCGCAAAAATTGGAAATCGGCAAAGACATCGTGTTTGACATCATCAACCGCGAACGCCAATACCCGCTGGTCGTGAAAGTGCTGGGAAAGGAAACCGTAAAAACCGACGCGGGCAAATTTAATTGTATTGTAGTGGAACCGCAGTTTAGGGGCGAAGGCATTTTTGTGAGCAAAGGCAAAAGCCTGAAAGTTTGGCTGACGGACGACGAATACAAAATGCCCGTTAAAATGAAAACGGAAGTATTCATCGGCAGTGTGTCGGCCGAGCTACTGGAATACAAACGCAATTAAAGCTATAATGGTTTAATAATAAAGCAGGAGAGTGTTTATGCACGCAATACCAACCAAACGCTTGAAAGAGATTTTAAAACGTTTTGAAGGCCAGGAAATTATCGTCGTGGGCGATATTATGCTGGACCATTTTATCAAAGGCACGGTCAGCCGCATTTCGCCGGAAGCGCCGGTGCCGGTGGTGGACGTAAAGAAAGAATTTTTTGTAGCCGGCGGCGCGGGCAACGTGGCGGTGAACTTAGCGGCTTTGGGCGCACGCCCGGTGATGATTTCCGTCGTAGGGCAAGACTTGGGCGGAGAAATGTTAAAAGGCTTCCTGCGCGAAAAGAACGTCAACATCTACGGCATCGCCGAAGACCCGGACCGCCCCACCACCCAAAAAATCCGCGTGATGGCCGAGCAGCAGCAAATCGTCCGCTTTGACCGCGAAAGCAAAAAAACCATCTCGCCTTCCGTTTCCACCTTGTGTATGAAAAGCTTTGAACTGGCGGTTAAAACCGCCAAGGGCGTTATCCTGTCCGACTACGGCAAAGGAATGCTAAGTGACCATAACATCCAAACCATCATTGAAACCTGCCGCAAGCACAAAATTCCCGTGTGCGTGGACCCGAAAATTGACAACTTCAAAAAATACAAAAACATTACCTGTATGACGCCCAACACCAAAGAAGCCTGGGAAGGCGTGGGCGAATCCCCCAAACCCGGCGAAGAAGCCATTGAAACGCTGGGAAACAAAATTTTAAAAATGCTGGACGCCGACTCCATTTTAATCACGCGCGGCGCGGACGGTATGAGCCTGTTTGAAAAAGGCTCCAAAACGCCTATCACCGTCAAAGCCACCGCACGCGAAGTGTACGACGTCACCGGCGCGGGCGATACGGTTATTTCCGTACTGACGCTTGCGCTTTCCACGGGCGCCACGCTGCAAGAATCGGCGGTGCTTTCCAACTACGCAGCCGGCATTGTGGTAGAAAAATCCGGCACCGCCACCGCCACCCGCGAAGAAATTGAAGGAGTGTTGCCGTGAGTGATATTTTAATCGCCATTCCCGCGCGCTACGGCTCGTCGCGCCTGCCGGGGAAAATCCTGAAAGATTTAAACGGAAAACCCGTTATCCAGCACGTGTACGAAGCGTGCAAACGCACCGGCCTGGGCGAAGTGATTATCGCCACCGAATCGCCTTTGGTGGTGGAAGCGGTCGCCAAGTTCGGCGCCAAAGCCGTGCTGACCAGCGAAGCCTGCCAAAGCGGCACGGACCGCATTTTTGAAGCGGCCCAAAACCGCCCGGAAGAATACATCATCAATGTCCAGGGGGACGAACCGTTCATTTCCACGGAAACCGTTTCCGCCGTGGCCAATTTGCTTAAAAGCGACCCGTCGTGTGATATTTCCACCGCTGTATTTGCTACGTTGGACGACGCAAAAATAGACAATCCCAACTGTGTCAAAGCGGTGATTGCCAAGGACGGGCGCGCGCTCTATTTTTCGCGCTCGCGCGTGCCTTACAAACGGGAGCTGACCGAAGAAAATAAAAAAGCCCCCTATTGGCAGCACTGCGGCATTTACGGCTACCGGCGCGAAGCGCTCAAACGCTTTGTATCGCTTCCCCCCAGCCCGCTGGAACAGCTGGAACGGCTGGAGCAGCTGCGCGCGCTGGAAGACGGATTAACCATCAAATGCGTGGAAACCCACCCGACCGGGCCCGCCATTGATACCGCGGCCGACTTGGAAGCCGCCGAAAAATATTCTAAGGAACATCAAAATTAGCGAAGAACTCCCGCTTCGGCGGGAGTTCCTCTTTTTTGGCTAGGATATTACGCTTGCCAAAGAAGGCAACCTGTTTTTTATTTTTTACGCAAGGAGTCATCGTATGTCTAAATTCATCATCATCACAGGCGGCGTAGTCAGCTCGCTCGGTAAAGGCATTTCCGGCGCAAGCATCGGCAAACTGCTGCAGCTTAACGGCCTGCGGGTCAATATGATTAAGTGCGACCCGTACATCAACGTAGACCCGGGCACCATGAGCCCCTACCAGCACGGGGAAGTGTTTGTTACTACCGACGGAGCCGAAGCCGATTTGGATTTGGGACATTACGAACGCTTTTTGGACGTCAATATGACCCGCGCCAACACCAATACCGCCGGCAGTATTTACCAAACCGTCATAGATAAAGAACGCCGCGGCGAATACCTGGGCGCCACCGTGCAAGTTATCCCGCATATTACCAACGAAATTAAAAAACGCTTTACCGCTTTTGAAAATGATACCGACGTTTCCATCATTGAAATCGGCGGCACCGTGGGCGATATAGAGTCGCTTCCGTTCTTGGAAGCCGCCCGCCAGCTGCGCCTGGAAAAAGGGCCCCAAAACGTCATCTGCGTACACGTAACGCTGATTCCTTACATTGCAGTAGCGCAGGAGCTGAAAACCAAACCGACGCAGCATTCCGTCAATAAATTGCGGGAAGTCGGCATTGAACCCAGTATGCTCATCTGCCGCACGGAACAACCGCTTTCCCAACACTTAAAAGAAAAGCTCTCCCTGTTCTGCAGCGTGCCGGCAAAAGCGGTTATTGAATGCGCGGACGCCAAGTCCATCTACCACGTGCCGGAAATGTTCTACAAGCAGGAAGTGGACAAACAAATTATGTCCTTTTTGGGCTTAAAACCCACCCAGGAAGTGGACCCGAAATGGTTTGAGTTTTTTGACCGTGTTCCGTCTAAAACGGTCAAAATCGCCATTGCCGGCAAATATGCCGAATTCCAGGAAGCGTACAAATCCGTGCACGAATCTCTGCGCCACGCTGGTATGAACAACGATGCCAAAGTGGAAGTCGTGTACGTCAACACGGAAAAAGACAACGTGGAAGAAAAACTCAAAGAGGTAGACGGCATTTTAATTCCCGGCGGATTTGGCGGACGCGGCATTGAAGGCAAAATTAACACCGTTAAATACGCGCGGGAAAACAAAGTGCCTTTCCTGGGCATTTGCCTGGGGATGCAGTGCACGGTAATTGAAGCCGCCCGCAACCTCTGCGGTCTGCACGACGCCAATTCCACCGAGTTTGACCCCACCACCAAGGACCCGGTGGTGGACTTAACCCCCCAGCAAAAGAACGTCGTCTATAAAGGCGGCACGATGCGCCTGGGCAATTATACGGCGGATTTAAAAGAAGGCTCCCTGGCGCGCCGCCTGTACGGAAAAGACCAAATTGTGGAACGCCACCGCCATCGCTACGAATTCAACCCGGCCTATGTAAAACTGTTAAGCGACGCGGGGCTGAAAGTGTCCGGCTGGCACGAAGGAGTTTTGCCCGAAATTGTGGAACGCGAAGACCACCCCTATTTTATTGCGGCCCAGTTCCACCCGGAATTTGGCTCCCGCCCGCTTCGCCCGCACCCGCTGTTTGACGGGCTGATAAAAGCCAGTTTAAAACAAAAAGAAAGTAAAAAATAAATGCACAACCCCGGGTTTATGCCCGGGGTTGTATTTGAGAATTATTTGGAAATATTTCCCCGGGGTTATTGCCCCGGGGTTTTTATAAATATTCCGCAATGTCCCCGGGTTTCGCACCGGGATTTCTTATAAGCGGCAATTTCCATCTCCCGGCGGAACACCCGGGAGTTTATCTTACTTCCCCGCCGTAACTTGTTGAGGAGAAACCCCCACCGCCAAAGCCCTTGCCGCCGGCACCTTCGCCGCTCCGCCGGGGGCCTGTTTTCGGCTCCGCGCCGGGGGCCGTTCCTTGGGTTTCAGACGCCGCCCCCTGCCACGGGCGGGGCAAAGGGGTTCAAATACACACACAAACCGGATTGACGGGTTTTCAAATGGCTTTGCGCAGCATCCATACGCCACCCGCCCCAAGCGATGTTTGGACAAAAAAGCGCCGGGCGGGATTTCCCGTCCGGCGCTTAAATTTGGCTGATAGTTAGGCGGATTTCACTTCATCCGACAGGTAATGGCACCCCACCGAATGGCGGTTTTTCAAAGCGGCGTAAGTAATTAAAAGCGCCGTCTGCGTGCCGTTGCGCAGGTCCAACAATTCCTGGCACAACGCCGCTCCTTTATAGAACACGTCAATTTCGTTGTGCAGGTGGCGCAGAATTTTTTCCGCGCGGTCCAAGTGCTTGCGGCTGCGGATTAAGCCTACATAGTTCCACATCGTATTGCGCAGGGTGGCCAAGTCTTGCTTGACTAAGTTCAAATCCGGCTTTTCTTCCGGCACCACCCACGGTTTGGGCTGCGGAATATGGAAAGAACCGTTGGCGATTTCTTTGGCGTCCGACTCGGCACACAAATACCCCATCGCCACCGCTTCCAGCAGCGAGGTGCTTGCCAAACGGTTTGCCCCGTGGTAGCCGGTGCAGGCGGTTTCGCCAATGGCGTTTAGGTGCGCAATGTTGGTGCGTCCGTCCGGCGTGGCGTACACGCCGCCGCAGAAATAGTGCGCCGCTGGCACCACCGGCACGGGCACTTTGGTCATATCAAAGCCTTCTTCCAAGCATTTTTTGTAAATTGCCGGAAAGCGTTCTTTGGTCTCTTCCGCAGGATTGGCGGTAATATCCAAATACACGCAATCGTGGGAAGTTTTTAGGCGTTCTTCTTCAATGGCGCGGGCCACGATGTCGCGCGGGGCCAAGTCTTTGAGCGGGTGGTATTTTGCCATAAAAGCTTCCCCGTTGCAGTTGCGCAGAATGGCTCCTTCGCCGCGCAGCGCTTCGGACAAGAGAAAGCTTTTCCCTTTGGCAAACACCGTGGGATGGAATTGCAAAAACTCCATATTCATCACACGCGCCCCCACGCGGTACGCCATAGCAATTCCGTGCCCGTAGGCATGGTCGGCGTTGGTGGTATGGCGGTAGACCTGCCCCACTCCTCCGGTAGCCAAAACGGTTTTCTTGGCGGTGACGGCAAACACTTCTCCCGTTTTGTTGTCCAAAACGTATGCGCCGAATACCGTCAGCGGATAGTAGCGGTCCATCGGGTCGGGCGAGCTGTGCGAAAGGGTTAATAAATCAATTGCGGAAGCAAATTCCCGCACGGTGATTTGCGGGTTTTTGCGCACGGCGTCCTGGATGGCGTTTAACATCGCGTGGCCGGTGGTGTCTTTGGAATAAATAATGCGGTTTTTGCGGTGGGCGCCTTCACGCGTAAAGCGCAGTTGATGTTTTTCGTCGCGGTCAAAAGGAACGGACAAATCTTTTAAAAACACTTCTTCTACGGCTTTGCAGCCGGCGGCGGAAATTTCTTTTACCGCTTCGGCGTTGCACATACCGGCGGTGGCCATTTGGACGTCGGCCAATAAATCGTCCATATTCAAGCGGGGTTCATAGACAATCCCCCCTTGGGCCAAATCACTGTTTGCCTGGGGCATTTCCCCGCAGCACAAGAGCATCGTTTTAAGCCCTTTTTTGGCGGCTTGGTGCGCATATACACACCCGGCAATGCCGCCCCCGATTACCAAACAATCCGTATGCAGTACTTTCATGCTTATATTATATAAAAGGACAGGGCCGCCAAGCTTGAAAAAAAGCTAAATTTTTCTTGCATATTTATTTTATATTTGTTATTATATATCCCCTTAATTTACAACCGTTCATAAAATTTGTATAATATTTTAAGAAAAGAAAATAAAAATAATTTTAACAGGAGGAAAAAATGACCAAGATTTTGGAAAAAATGGCTGAAGCGCTCGTTAAAGTCGGCGAAAACGTAAGCGGCGCGCATTACATGATCAGCAAGAAATAACCGGAAGCGCCGCATAGGCGGCCTCCCACAGAGCAGTTTGCAGCCGGCCAGACATTCACCGGCGGACAGGGGAAGAAATTTTCTTCCGCCTGTCTAAAACGGCCAAGCGGACCATAAAGCCAAAACTTTATGGTTTTTTTATGTCTTTTTATCTGTAACACCCATACGGCATTGCCAACCACACGATTGGGCCTCAAGAAAGAAGCCCGGTTTGAAGGCTATTTCCTCAACTAAAACTTTTCATTTAATCCCGGATACAACAAAAAGCCCGCCGGAATTTATCCGGCGGGCTTATGCTTGCACAAAACAGTTATAGCGGCTTGCTGCACTGCACCGAACTGCCGGAACCGGAGCAGGAAGTATACCCCATATTTTTGCACAAATCCGCCCCCAACTGAGAACGCGAACAGCACTGCTCAGCCGTGCGGCTTCTGGATTCCGGATAAAAGTAAAAATAATAATCCTTCAAGGAATTTCCCTGAACGCGGTTTACCTGTATTCTATTTGAGTTCAGTACAATGACCTCAAAATAGCGGGTTTTAAAACAGTAATCCGCATCGGACGTCCACTGCGTACACTTACGGTCGTTTTCAAAACCAATATCCAGCTGCGAAATTTTCGGGCGGCGGGTTTCAAAAGAAGTGCCTTCGTTCTCATAATCAAACCGGCTGACCGCTTCCGCCACGGCAGCCCCAGCCGACAAGCCTTCGGCAAAGTGACTGCGTTCCACGGCTTTTTTATACGAACCGATTGCTATCCCTGCCAAAATAGAAACGATAATCACTACTGCCATCAATTCTGTCAGGGTAAACCCTTTCCGGATACATTTACTGTGCATAAAAACCTCTTTAAAATTGGAATACTATATTTATTATAGCCTTTTTTCTAGCGCTTGCAAGGAGTTTTTCTACGAAATTCCATATTGAAAAAACCCCGAAAAACCGATATACTGTACAAAGAACAAGGAGATTTTATGAACCATATCAAATCCGGTTTTACGTTGATTGAATTGTTAGCTGTTGTATTGATTATTGCGATTTTAACTTCGGTGGCTATGCCGCAGTACCGCCGCTCGGTGCAGCGCGCCGAAGCCATAGAAGCGCTGACAAACCTGCGCGCAATTTTTGATTCTGCCAAACGCTACCGCGCCGCCAACTCCGAAGACCCCTTGAAATTAAACGGGCTGGACGTATCTTTTTTTGATGCGGACACCCCCAACAGCAGTTCCTTTAATATTGGAAAATTTCACTATACTTTTTCCGCAAACAATATTTCCGCCTGTCGTATAGATGGGAATAATTCCTACAGCAACACCTATTGCTTTAGAATGTATTACGTCTTTGATTCCGGCACAAAACGTAAGGATTTGCTCACCTGTTCCAGCAACTCGGAAAAATACAAGTGGCTGTGTGAAGCGTTAAGCGATTCCAAATTAGGCAGCTTGTATGTAATCGGCTCATAAACAGCTGTCAGCCAATCTGTATTCCCTTAAAAAGTAAAACCCCGGTTCATCCCGGGGTTTTACTTTTTTATATTCCGCATTCAACGCCGTTTGCGCTTAAAGAATTTGGCAAAAGCCTTTTTATTTTTTCTGGTTGATTGGGCAGTGCTGTTTGGTTTCCGTTCCGTTTCCTTCCTGCGGGCCAAAGCTTTTTTGCTGGCGCCGACTTTTACCGTACGGAACGGGTTTGTTCCGGCTGGCGCGGCGGGCTGCGCCTGCACACGCGGTGTGGGCGGCAAAGTGCGTTTTGGGGCGGGCTTTTTCTTTATAGAGCAGGCAGCCTCCCCTGGTGCGCGCAAAGATTCTGCCGGCTGGGCGGAAAGTTTTGACGGTGCGGCATTCGCCTGGCTCCGGGCAGGCGTTTTGCGGCGGTTTTTGGCGTGGGCGGCGCCTTCCTCCTGCGCCACGAATTTAGGCGCGGGCAGGGGTTCAATGGTTTTTTGAACGGTTTTGACGGGGATAGAAAAACGGGTAACTTTGCAAATATCTTTCCATTTTTGCCCGTCGTCCGAAATCAGCGAAAGCGCTGCCCCCACCGAGCCGGCGCGCCCCGTGCGCCCAATGCGGTGGATATAATCTTCCGGGGATTGGGGCAAGTCGTAGTTAATGACGTGCGCGATGTGCGGCACGTCAATTCCGCGGGCCGCCAAATCGGTAGCTACCAAAATACGCACGGCGCCGCTTCGGAAAAATTCCAGCACCTGCCGGCGGCGGTTTTGGCGCAGTTCCCCGTGCAGAGCGTTGGCTTTTTGCCCGTACAGTTTAAGCTGTTTAGCCAACCGCTCCGCGCCGTGTTTGGTGCGGGTAAAAATTAAAATGGAGCCTTGGCGCGTGTTCAGTTCGTGCAGCAGCTGGGACAGTTTTTCGCGCACGTCCACATGCACAATTTCCTGCACCACCAAATCGGCCGGCGTTACCACGGAACCGATTTTTACGCGCACCGGACTGTGCAGAAACTCTTTTGCCAAGGCTTCCATTTCCTTGGGAAGAGTGGCGGAAAAAAGCATCGTCTGCCGCGGCGCAGGCAAGGCGGATACAATCCTCCGCATATCGTCAATAAACCCCATATCCAGCATCCGGTCGGTTTCGTCCAGCACCAACATATGGGTTTTTTTCAGATTGACGCTTTTTCGGCCCATATGGTCCAACAGCCGCCCGGGCGTAGCGATAATCACGCGCGGTTTATCGCGCAAATCGGCATATTGCTTGTGGATATTGTCCCCGCCCACCACAAGCGCGGTTTGAAGCGTAAAATCGTCCGAAAAGAGCTTTTTTAATTCGTTTTGAGTCTGCTGGGCCAGTTCGCGCGTGGGCGACAAAACAAGCGCATTTTCTTCAGGATTTTGGGCCAGGCGCACCGCTAACGGCAACAGGAAAGCAAACGTTTTGCCGGTACCCGTCTGTGCGGTTGCCAGCACGTCGCGCCCCTGCAGTGCGGGGCCCACCGCGCCCGCCTGCACGGGGGTCGGTTCCGTAATGTTAAGCCGTTTAAGGGCGGTTTGCAAAAATTCGGGCAGGATAGAAAAGTCGTTCATAACCTTAATCGGCGGCGCAGGCCTGTTCGTACTCTTCGCTCAGGCGCATCCATTCGTCCTCGGCGTTTTTTAATTGGTCGGTCAGCAGGGCCAGTTCAATGCTGCTGTCGGCGGAATATTGCACGGTCAGTTGGTCCTCTAAGGCTTTTTTGCGGGCGGAGAGTTTTTCTATTTTTTCATCCAGGGCGCGGATTTCCTTTTTAAGCGGCGCCACCCGCGCGCGCCGCTGAGCAGCGGCTTTGCGCTGGGCTTCTTTGGAAGTCATTTTGTCGCTGGCAAGGTCGTTGCGGTCGTTATTTTTTAACAGTTGGGCCTTGTAATCTTCCAAATCGCCGGTAAACGTTTGGCACGTACCGCGGCATACAATCCACAAGGTATCGCAGGTATATTCAATCACGTGCAAATCGTGCGTGATAAGCACCACCGCACCTTCGTAATTGTTTAAGGCTTCCAACAATGCCTGGCGGGATTGGATATCCAGGTGGTTGGTGGGTTCGTCCAAAATAAGCAAGTGCGGCGCATCCTTAGTGATAAGCGCCAAAAGCAGGCGGGATTTTTCGCCGCCGGACAGCTTGCCGATTTCTGTATCCGACTTGGCTTTATTTAGCCCAAACGCCCCCAGCTGGGCGCGGATTTGCGTTTCCGTAGCCAAGGGCATTACGGCGGAAAGCTGCTCGTAAGGGGTTTTTTCCACGTCCAATTCTTCGGTTTGGTGCTGGGAGAAATAGGCGATTTTCATTTTTTTAGCCATCGTCATTTTCCCCGACATCAGCAGCAGCCGGTGCGACAAAATTTTAGCCAGCGTGGATTTGCCGTTGCCGTTGGCGCCCAACAGCGCAATACGGTCATCAGGCTCTATGCGTAAATTTAAATTTTGCAAGACGGGTTTATCGTCATACCCGGCAACGCCGTTTTCTATCGTTACAAGCGAATTCTGCAGCCGCTCCGGCGAAGGAAATTGAAAATGCACTTCCGGGTCCTTGGGGATAGCGGGCGCGTCGCCGAGTTTTTCAATCATTTTAATACGGCTCTGCGCCTGTTTGGCTTTGGTGGCCTTATAGCGGAAGCGGTCCACAAACGACTGCAAATGCGCCACCACGCGTTCGTGCTTGGCAGCAGCCAAGCGGGCGCCTTCTATGGCGGCGGCGCGGGTGCGTTCGTAGGTATCGTAATTGCCGTTATACAGTTTCAGTTGGGCATCCTCTACGTGGATGATTTTATCGCAGAGGCGGTTTAAAATGTGGCGGTCGTGGCTGATGATGAAAATCGTTTTGTCCAGGCGGACGAGATAATTTTCCAGCCACATGGCGGTTTCCAAATCCAGGTGATTGGTGGGTTCGTCCAACAGCAGGCAGTTGGACGGCGCATACAAACACGCCGCCACGTTGGCGCGCACCTGCCAGCCGCCGGAAAATTCTTTCAGCGGGCGGCGGAAATCCTCGTTTAGAAACCCAAGACCGCTTAAAATGGCGCTGGCACGGGCCTCGGCGCTGTGGGCGCCCAAAAATTCCAACCGGTCAAACACTTCCGCCATCCGTTCGCCGGAGATATTGGGGTTTTCCAATTCTTTTTGCAGGGAGGAAAGCTCTTTGTCGCTGGCCAGTACATAGTCCAGCAGAGGGACGGAGGGGTCCAAAATATCCTGCGCCACGGAAGCAATTTTGGTGCCGCGGGAGACATCAATTTTCCCGCCGTCTGGCGAGAACTTTCCTTCAATCAATTTAAAAAGCGTACTTTTGCCGCAACCGTTCGGGCCCACCAGCCCCACTTTCTGCCCGTCCTGAATCATTACGGAAGTGTCTTCAAACAAGGTGCGAAGGCCAAAATGGAAGGAAAGGTCTTTGATATCTATCATATAGATATATTTTACTAAATTACGACGAACGGCAGACGGGCCAATCTGCCCGACGCAAAAAACCCGGGGCGTTTGTGCAACCCCGGGTTGTGGCAAATCGTGGACGGATTAATTTAAAAAACAGCGGCCGGCGCTTCCGCAAAGGCTTTTGCAAAGTTTCTTTCCGCGGTTATTTAAGGATTGGCACTCCGTTTTTCCTGCATATGTGGAATTATTCCCTGCATGTAAAAAATAATAAACATAGGTGGCATTTCCTTCCAGCATACTACTGGAAGCACGTGTTGTGCCGTCCCAACCGTTAAAATTGGTTGCATTTAAATCAATGCGGACTTTTTGGCAAACCAAATCATACAGAGAACCTTCCTCTTTACAGCCGGGGATAGTGATATCCAAATCCGCCCACTGCGTGGGATATTCTCCGTTAGCCATATAATACATCTCCACCATATCACGCAGTTTGGCCCCGATGGTTTGCAGTTCCGTGTAGCGGGCCTTATCCACCGCCAGCTGGTACTGCGGAAGTGCCACCGCCGCCAGGATACCAATGATTAAAACGACCACTAACAGCTCTATTAGCGTAAATCCGGCGTTTTTCCCCGCCGGAAGGGTTTTTTGATAAATTTTGCTCATACGCAAAATTTATCAAAAAAAAAAAACGCGTCAAGGCCCCGAGCCGGGGCTCCCCTCTCTATGCCCGCTAATACGACTAGTAGAGCCACACCGTTCCCGCACGGTCGCGCCCTTACGTAACAGTCCAGAGGCTGGCCTCCCCTACTCTATGCCCGTTAGCACGACTAGTTTAGGCCACACTGTTCCGATATGTCGCGCCCTAACGAAACAGTCCAGAGGCTGGCCTCCCGCTCTATGCCTGCTAACACGATTGTTCTTATCTGTACTTTTTTGGGCACAAAAAAGTACCAAAAAATGCGGGGCCCGGGGAGCCATAAAATACATATTTCGGGCGGGCGTTTATAACTCGCGCGGGTTCCCCGCGCTCAAACAGATAAAACGCCTTTTTCGCCCGAAAGCGTATTTTATAAGCGGCTCTAAAGGGCCCCCAACGACAACGACAAAAAAGGAAAGTTTCCTCTTGTGTTGTTGCTGTGGTCGTTGTTTCC
>CASFTM010000014.1 GCA_949297775.1 uncultured bacterium | reverse complement strand
AAGAAATTTTAGCTTCTGCCGAACGCAATAACATCCCAATCATTAAATTATGGTTTGTAGACATTTTGGGAAATTTAAAATCCCTTTCCCTCTCTTACCGAGAATTTGAATACGCTATGAATGAAGGCATGGGTTTTGACGGTTCTTCCGTAGAAGGCTTTGCCCGCCTCTACGAATCCGACCTGGTAGCCTTGCCGGATTTGGACACTTTCCAAATGTTCCCGCCGGATTTCACCGGCGCCCCGATTGCCCGCTTTTTCTGCGACATCAAAACTACCGACGGAAAACAGTTTGAAGGGGACCCGCGCTACATCCTAAAAAAGAACTTGGCGGAAATGAAAAAAGCCGGCTTTGACCAGTTTATGGTCGGCCCGGAATTGGAATATTTCTACTTTAAAGACAATAAACACCCCGAAACGCTGGACTGCGGCGGCTATTTTGACACGATTCCGCTGGATTCTTCCTACGCGGTGCGCCGCCAGACGATGCAAATGCTGGAAAAGTTGGGAATACACGTGGAGTATTCCCACCACGAAGTAGCCCCCTCCCAGCACGAAATTGACCTGCGCTACGACGAAGCAATGAAAATGGCCGACCAGGTTATCACCTACCGCACCGTCGTCAAACAGGTAGCCTCCGCCAACGGAATGTATGCCACTTTTATGCCCAAACCCATTGCCGGCATCAACGGCAGCGGTATGCACGTGCACCAATCGCTCTTTGCCAATGGCTCCAACGCCTTTTTTGACGCAAAAGACCCCTTGTACTTATCCCAAACCGCCCGTCATTACATTGCCGGTATTTTAGCCAATGTAAAAGAAATCTGTTCCGTTACCAACCAGTGGGTAAACTCCTATAAACGGCTGGTGCCGGGCTACGAAGCTCCTGCGTATATAGCCTGGGGCCGCAAAAACCGCAGTACTTTGGTACGCATTCCGCAAGCCAAGCAAGGCAAACCCAATGCTACCCGCATTGAATGCCGCTTTCCGGATCCAGCCTGCAACCCGTACTTAGCTTTTGCCATTATGCTGGGAGCCGGGTTGGACGGTATCAAGCGCAAACTGCCGGTCCCGCCGATTACGGAAGAAAACATCTTCCATATGACGCCAGAAGAACGCAAAAAACGCGGCATTGATACCCTGCCCGCCTACTTGTACGAAGCCGTCAACTATACCCGCAACTCGGAATTGGTACGCAAAGTGTTGGGAAACCATACCTTTGAAAAGTTCATTGCCAATAAAGATATTGAATGGGATAACTACCGCACACACGTTTCCAGCTATGAGTTGGAAAAATACCTGTCTGTATTATAAACATTCCATACCAAAAAGCCCCGGCCTTGCCCGGGGCTTTTTAATGCGCATTTTGACGGTTTGGAGAAGTTTTAGCTAATCGGGCTGGGGGGTATAACAGGCGCGGGACAATTCCGCCCATCCCCCGCGGATTATGCCGTCCTATTTGGACTGCCGGAAAACATTTTTGGGCTGAAACAGCGCTCCTGGGAGGGGTTTGCTAATGTAGAATAGTGACGGGTGGAAGACAAAGCGGACTATGCGCAGGCCGCAGGCGTTACGCCAGATGTGATTTTTCGGCACAGCAGCAGCGCAAAAACCCCAGAGCAAGCCGCCTTTTGGCGGTTTATAGGCAATCTTATATTGCTTTCGTATTATCCAAACGCACACCAGCCGGCGGAGAAATCCGCCGGCTGGTGCATATCAAAGCCTTTGCGTAAATTATTTTCCGGCCCAGCGCCAAAAATTATCTTCAAAGTTCGCAATCGTACTATAGCGGTAAGCGCGGCCCAAGGCTTTTTCCACCGAATAAGGCTGATAAACCGTTTTGCCGCGGGAGTCTTTCACCAGAAAGCCCGTGGACGGGTTGCGTACGGCTTCCCCCTGCGAAAGCAGCCGGGTAAACTGCTCAAACTGCATCCGGTTGGACGGAGAGGCGCCCCCCGCCGGATTTAATAAAAACCGTACCATCGTATAGGCTTGAAAATACCAATCCTGGGTTTTATCGCGGCCTTCGGCGGCCGACAGGGAACCTTCTTCCATAAATTCGGCAAACGGCGTAAAATAGAGCGGTTTCCCAGCCCGTTTAGCGGTTAACTTTTTAGCGGAACCGAACATAGAAGAAGAACCAAAGGTCGCTACTTCGGTAGAAGGGTCCCGCTGGAAATTAAGCGTCTTAAAATCGTTGTTCCAGGGCCCGCCTTTGGAACCGTTATACGCCTGGTCCTCCATCAATACCGCCAAACCTTCATCCAGCCAAGTCGGCGTCATAATACGGCCGGTTTTGTGGCTGTCAAAAAATTGCTGGGTAAAAATATGCGTCAGCTCGTGGGTAAAAACTTCTTTGAGCTCTTGGGTTTTGCCAGGTTCATCGTATACGACAATTTCCCCCCGGGTGGGATATGCCAGGGCGCGCGTCCAGGCTTTGGCATTGGGTTCGTGGCGCAGGTACGACTGATAATCCTGGTACACAAACACCCGCACCCGGCCGGACATCATCCACGGAATAAAACGCCGCAGCGTTTGGTAAGCAGACTCAAACGTCATAGACATATTGGAAGAACTAATGCCGGAAGAGCGTTTTTGCGTGTAAATATCAAAATGGGTGCTCTTGGAGAGGGTCCACGTGACGCCGGGCCGGTAAGCGTTGGGGTTGAATTTTTTATTTGGCGCGGGCACCGTAGCAGGGCGGTTTTGCGCGGCCGACGGCGGAATTTTACGCGCCGCCGTTTGTAGGGCTTCCTTGGATTTTTCCAACATTTTTACCGCATATTCTAACTCGGCGTCCGCGGCGGCTTCTTCAGCCGTTTGGGCGGGAGCGTCTCCCTCCTTCGGTTGTGAAGAAGCGGGAAGCAAGGCGTTGGATTTTTCAATATCTTTTTCCAGTTCGGTAGGTTTGGTGGACGTTTTCCCGCCAGCAGATGGCTGCTTTCCGCTCTTAGAAACCGCCGGCGTTTTGCCGGGTTTTTTAGCCGCGGGAGCCACAGTAGTCTGCACACTCTGTACCGTGCCGCCCATTTCAAGCGGCATATCTAATGTGGTACTGGAAGAGGCGGCAGATTTTGCCGCTCCAGCTGGCATTGGTTTGGACGAAGAGGATGATTGTTTATCTGCCGGGGCTGAATTTGCCGGCACGGCGGGGGCGGAGGCCGCCGCTACACCGGAAACGGTGGAAGAAGATAACGACTGCTTTAATAAATCTATATTGGATTTAGGCGCTTCCACCGCGGTGGAAACCCGAATGGACGGAGACACTTCCGGCGCCGCCAACTGCCGCTGCGCCCAGGCGTTGCTCCCCAGCAAACAAAACACGGCCAACAAGCAGGTTTTCTTCATTTTCCACCGCCATTTTACAGGGTATCTACTTCGGATTCAATGGAATAGACCAATTCACACTTTTTACCGCCGTCTAACGTCGGGCTGTCTTGTGTAAATTCTGCCGTCACGGTATATTCAGTGCCGGCTACCGTAATTTTACATTCGTGGCTTTTAACCTGGGAATCCGCCGGACAAGATGAAATGACAGAATTGGAGTTGCAATACATAATGCACTGGTTCATATCCCGCGCAAACGCTTCGGGGCTTTTGATAGACCAAAGGGTATTTACCTCCGCCATACAAGAATTGACCAACATCTGCGCTGAAACCAATCGGCGCGTTTTGCGGGCCGCGGTCGTGCGCGACAAACTGGCCCGCAGCAACATAGTTGCCATCCCGGCCAACACAGCCGTAATTAATAAAACTTGCAACAGAGCAGCCCCTTTTTTATTGTTTAACATACCGCGTCCCCTTTAATTTATCCTAAAGCCATTTGGCAAAACAAACATTTCTTCCACAACATCATTCACTACCGGCGTGCTGGGCCGTTCCGTAATTAATTTCACCCACAAAACAGAACCTAAATCTTTTTGCAGCAAACTATTCCCTGTATCTTTTTCACTATACACCCCCGTTGTTCCATCCACCCGGAACAACGGCACCGGATAACTGACGTCACTGCTGCTGGGAGGAATGTATTTAACGTTATACAAAAATACATCCCCGCCGGGACAAGAGGGCGTTATAGAGCTCCAGCTTGGAACAGATGTACTCTCTGCACGGGTAATATACCCCTCCGAACGGGAACCGGAAGGCAAGGCCGACGTAGAACCCACGTAAAAACAATATGTCACATAAGTGGGCGTAACTCCGGACAAAATAGCCTGATTATTCCGGTCCACATTTTTTGCCAGCACTAACAAGGGTATTTGCTGACCGGAAGAAGCACTGCTAATTTGCCCACGCGCATACATCACGCGGCTGGCATGGTGAATATCTTCGCGCAGCTGGCGCATAGCAATAGATAAATTATTGCGCAATAAAATTTTGCTGCGCCCCACCCCCGACTCCCGCGAAGCCGCCGTCGTCAAAGCCGCAAGCGCAATTCCGATGATGCCTACAATCATCACCGCCAATAAAATTTCTGTTAAAGTAAAGCCCTTTTTGTTTTTCATAACGTAAACCCATTACATGTAATAAAAAACTCCACTTTTTTAAGCGGCGCTATTTCCGCTCCACCCCACTCGCTTACCGTACCCGAAGAAGCATTATAATTGTCAATAAAGGGAATATCTAAATCCTGATCTCCCACCGTATAATAAAAGCTGGAACGGGACTGGTCACAAATAGGCGGGAGCATACAATTAATATAATGAGTCCCTGAACCAAACGGATTTCCATCCCCCCCGCACAAACCGTTAATTAAGTCGTACGGCAAATTAGGATTTATTAAATCTGAGGATAAAGAGGGAGTATACATTTGCAGCTGGTTATGAGCCTTTTCCACCGCATAGGCCATTTCTTCGCGAATATCCGGGCTGCCCGCTTTGCGGGAAACCGACAGCAACACCCCAAAGGTTCCTGCCGACACAAGCGCCAGCAACCCCAAAGCAATTAAGCCTTCCAAAATAGTTACGCCGGTTTTATTGCACAAAATACGTTTCATATGGCTCCCCTGTTTTCCTATTCTTCACTTTCCAGCACTTGCATAGCCCCGTCCACATAAATATAATAGTCGTCCTTGGTGTATTTATCCCCGGCTCCGGAAGCACCCCGGACCACTACATAAGGGTTGGTCGTCTCGTCAATTTGACAAGAGGAAGACTGCCCCCCTCCGGAGAGATTACATGTGCAAAACTCATACGGAACCCTCAAAAAATCTTTATATGGCGCATATCCGCAGGCAAACAACTGGTTTACGTCCGCACGATTGCTCTCGGTTACATTGCTGTTTTGATAAGGGATGCCTTCCGCCGCTACGGAATTACAGGTAGTGGCCGTCACAATACCCTGCCCGCCGGAAGAAGGCGTAAAGCACGTCTGCTTTACCCCAAGGCCCCGGCTGACCTGGTAATAGGTCCGCATGGCTTCCGCCAATTCTTTCGCGGCCTTTTTTGCCTGGCTGTTCCTAATTTCATAACGCACGGTGCGAAACACCGGCACCGCCATAGACACTACTACGGCAATGACCAGCAACACCGCCAAAATTTCCATTAACGTGAAACCTTTTTTCATATATTAATTAGACCCCATTGTTTCCACCGCCCGGCCCGCCTCATCCAAACAGTAAGAATAGCCGGACAAATAACGAGAAGGGAGTTTGGAATTGTACCCCGTCATACAAGCTAAATACGAGGCATTCGGGCACCCCGACCCGCTGGCACAAATGGAAAACGAAAAATAAGCGTCATTTGAAAAATTCAAATCTTCCAAATATCCACACGAAACCAAATTACCCACCGTTAATTGAGAGTCGCTGGAAATAAACTGGCACGCCTGAGGATCCATTCTATACCGCTGCACCGCCGTTGCCAACATTTCCGCCTTGGATTTGGCACCCGCTACCCGGGTTTCCCCCGCACTGCTGCGAAAGGACGCCGTAGCCAACACCGCCAAGATGCCAACAATCGTAGCCGCAATCAACAATTCCAATAAGGTAAAACCTTTTTTATTCCAATACATAGATACCCCTTCTTTACAGTATTGCGCCTGTTTAAAACATTTTCAAGCTAAAATTTATTCCGCTTAATTGATTTTAGAAATACGCTCTATATGGTTGTCTTTATAATATAACGCCCCATAATATTCCCCTTTCGTCGCGCGGTTAGCGTATCCGGAGTCGTACATACACACCACCACATTAGAATCCCCATTGCAGCAATATGAGCTGCTGGCGGTATTTTCCGGACAAAGCACAAAACGGTAATTCTTATACAAGCTGGCGACATTGAACGGAATAGGCGATAAATATTTCCGCAAAAACAAGAAATAGTGGGCATTCCCGGTAACGGGAGCGGTTTCCTCCGGATCTATAGATGAATTTTCCTGCCAGTTTTTCATCACAGACCGAGCGGCAGCGGGGAACGGAAAATCCACTTCTTCCCGCAACATTTGCACGGCATTCCCCAAATCCATTAACACCCCTTGGGCAGCCAAAAAGTTCGCTCGGTCCTGGGTTTTTTTGTACGCCGGCAGTGCAAACGCCGCTACAGAAACCGCAATTACTACGACAATCAGGATTTCAATCAACGTAAATCCGGTTTGCTTTTTCATAAAGAGCCTCCTTAGTTCCCGCCAATTTGGGACAATTTGAAAATAGGCAGGAAGATAGACGCTACAATAATACCAATCAGCGCACCGACGCCGCAAATCAGAATAGGGTCAATTACCGCAGAAAAGCGGGCAATAAACTGGTCCACATTGTCGGAATAGAATTTGGAAAGCGTTCCAATAATGCTGGGCAATTTACCGGATTCTTCCCCCATCAGCATCATTTCCGTCATTAATCCGGGGAATACGCCCGTAGAGCGGAAAGAGTCCGAAATAGATTTCCCTGCCGCCACTTCGGCACGCACGTGTTTTAACGCATTTTGGATAATCACATTTCCGTCAAACGATTCTTCCAATACTAAAATGGCATTCAAAATCGTCACACCGCTTCTAAGCAAAGTAGACAGGGTAGAAAGCATACGGTCGTAATAAATATTTTTCAAGAAATTGCCGAAAATAGGCATAGACAGCAAGAAAGAGTGCCAGCGTTTTTTGCCATCTTCCGTTTTGATATAAAAACGGAACGCCACAAACAGAAAAATTGTGGATACTATAATCAGCACCCCGTTGTTAATAAGCAAGCTGGATACATTTAGCACCACAACGGTAATTAACGGCAAATCAATATTAAAATCCTTGAAGATTTGCGCAAATGTCGGCACGATGCCCAAAATAAAGTAAACCAATACGCCTACGGAGGCAAACGTCAAAATAGCCGGGTACGTAATAGCCGTAATGATTTTGCTCTTCATAGCCTCTTGGGTCTTGGTGTAGATGGCCACCTGCATCAGCGTATCCGCCAGCTGGCCGCCCACTTCCCCGGCCTGTACCAAGGACAGCCAAATATGGCTGAATGTTTTAGGATGGTGGGAAAGAGCCGTATGCAAGGATTGACCTCCCGCGATATCTTTGGCTACCTGCGTCAGCACCACGCCCAAAGTCGGGTTGGAGGCGTATTCCCCCAACAAAGAAACGGCACGCACCAACGGCACGCCGCCCGCGACCAGCGTAGAGAGCTGTTCCGCAAAGAAAGCCAATACGTGCCCAGGCACCTTGCCGCCTTTTTTACGGGCTCCGGAACGCCCGCCAAATAATCCGGCGGCGCCTTCTTTAACATCCAACACCAAATAACCTTTGTTCTGCAAGGCCAAAATTACTTTTTCCCTGTTGTCTGCCGACACAGAGCCTCTTAACGTTTTCCCGTTTGCATCTTGTACCGTATACGTGTATTTTTGCATAAACCCTCTTTTGGCGTTATTCGTCCGCCGTTGTAATGCTTAAGATTTCATCTACCGTCGTCAACCCGCGGATTACTTTATGCCACCCGTTGGCACGCAAGTTAAGCGCACCCGAACGGACCGCCGCCTGACGCAGCTCCACCAAATCCTGGGTTTTGTAAATAATGTTACGCATTTCTTCCGACATGCGGTATACTTCATAAATAGCGCGCCGGCCCATAAACCCGGTGCCAAAGCACTTCGGGCAACCGACCGCTTTAAAAAACGTCCACGAATTTTGGTCGCGCGGATTTAAATGCCCTTCCTGGATAATCCGCGCCAACATCGCCTGGTCCGGAATGTGGGGCACCTTGCAATACGGGCACAAGATACGCACCAAACGCTGGGCCGCCACCAGGGCCAAAGAACTGGCCAACAGGAACGGCTCCATTCCCATATCAATCAAACGGGGAACGGCGCCCAGAGCGTCGTTCGTGTGCAAAGTGGAAAGCACCAAGTGACCGGTTAAAGCCGCTTTCAGGCAGGCTTCGGCGGTTTCGTTATCGCGAACCTCCCCCACCAGAATAACGTCCGGGTCCTGACGCAGGAAGGAACGCAGCCCAGCGGCAAATGTCAACCCAATGGCCGGTTTTACCTGCACTTGGCTGATACCTGCCAGTTTGTATTCCACCGGGTCTTCCAACGTCATAAAGTTCAGTTCTGGGGTGCGGATGGTGGTCAGCACCGCGTTAAGCGTGGTGGATTTACCCGAACCGGTCGGCCCCGTCAAGAAAATCAGGCCGTGCGGCAAGTTGGCGGCTTCCAAGAAGGCTTTTTTCTGGTCCGGCTCAAACCCCAGTTTATCAATGTTCATTTCCCCGGTGCCTTTATCCAAGATACGAAGCACCAGTTTTTCCCCGTATACCGCCGGACATACAGACACACGGACTTCAATGGAGCGGTTCTGGTAACGGATAGTAAAACTTCCGTCCTGCGGCAAACGTTTCTCGGCAATATCCAACTTGGACAAAATTTTAATACGGGAAATAATGGCGTTTACAGATTCCTTCGCAGGTGCCGTGCGTTCATACAAAGAACCGTCAATGCGGAAACGCAAACTGACGCGTTCATCAAACATTTCCAAATGAATATCAGACGTACGTTCCGCAATCGCCTGGCGCAAAATAGCGTTTACCTGCTTTACATACTGCGAAGAATTGGGAGAAATTTTATCTAAATCCAAAAAACCGGAAACATCTACATCTTCGTCGCTTTCCGCAGCAGCCGCATCTGCGTTCGGTTTGGCGGCTTCGTTCATTACTTCTTCCAACAAATTTTTGTTGGAATAAAAAGCGTCAATTACGCGCAGCAGCTGGCTTTTGCTGGCAATAAAGGGCTGCACCTGCTTGCCGGACATCATTTTGATGTTTTCCAGCAAAAACACGTTGGTCGGATCCAACACCGCCACCGCCAATTCATCATCTTCTATGAACAGCGGAATGACCATATTTTCACGGGCAAATTTTTCCGGAATGATTTCCTGCAAATTTTGTTCCCGCTCCGGCACCAAAATGCCGTTTTCTTTAGAAGCGTAGGGAACGGAAAAATGTTTGGATAATGCCGCAGTGACCTGTTCTTCCGTCGCAAAACCGAATTTAACAATAGCCTCTGCTACTGGCACATTATTCTGTTTGGCATAGAGCTGGGCACGCTTAATTTGGGTGGCGTCCAAAGTCCCTTGCTCTAACAAAATTTCGCTTAACTGTTTTGCCATTTCCTACTCCTCTTTTACTTAAAACCCTGTTAATGTTTGCTGTAAATCTGTATTACACCTGCCCCCGTTTCCGGGGGCAGGTATTGGTGGGAACTGTTTATTCTGCCAAAATGGTCGGGGTAATAAAGATGACCAAGTCGGTAGTGTTTTTGGATTTGGTCTTGCTGGTAAACAGCCAGCCCAATATCGGAATGTCGCCCAAAAGGGGCACTTTGCGGGTTTGGTCCGTTTCGCGGGAAGTTAACAACCCGCCGATAACCACCGTTTGCCCGTTTTTCACGCGAACCAAAGTAGAAGCGGCACGGGTTGTAGTATCTTTGGAAAAGTCAAACCCGGAGCTGACAACGTCCGAATAAGAAGGCTGCACATACAGCGTTACATAACCTTCACGGTTTACCTGAGGAGTAACCTGCAGCGTCAAACCAACTCTTTTTCTTTCAGCCGAAGTGGTGGTCATCCCTTCGCCCGATCCGCTGCCGGACTGGCTCATCGTCTGACCTACGGTAGCGTCCGTAGAAGTCGTAATGGTAGCCGTTTTGTTGTTGAGCGTAACCACTTTCGGTTTACCTAAGTATTTGGCTTCCCCGCGGGTAAGCAAGCTTTTGAGTACGATGTTGAATGCGGAGAAATCCAACAACCCGCCTTCATCACTCTGTTCCGAATCGGAAGAGCTGGAGGAAGAAGAGCCCGAATCGCTGGAATCGCTGTTCATTTGGTCCTGGGTCGGGAAGATGAAGTTCCATCCTTTTACGCCATTACCCTTAATATAGTCCAAATCAACCACGCGGCTGGGGCCCGTCATAGTAACCAGGGTTCCGCCATCTCCGCCGTATTCAAAGCCCAAGCTTAAACCGCTGGTTTTGCTTACTTCTACGATCTGGGCCTCAATTAAAATCTGCGGAGGTTTGATATCCAATTCAGCCAAAATATTTTCCACTTGCGGAAATACTTCGGCCACGTCGGTAATGATTAATTTGTTCGTCCGCGGATCCACGGCAATTTTACCTACCGGGGAAAGCATACTTTGCACAATAGCAGTAATTTCCGCACCGCCGCTGTACGAATCGGTTCCGCCGCCGGGTACGCCTGCCCCTGTATCCGAGCTGGAGCTGGAAGACCCGCCGGAAGAAACATCCTGCGGCATAATGCTGTTAAGCTCGCTCTGGGCGGAGCCAATACCTTGCAAAGAAATATAGCTTAACGTATAGATCTTGGTAATGGTATCCGGAGCGTCATTGGAGCGTTTGGTTACGACGTAGCTGTCGCTCTTGCCGATGCGCTGGTAAGCCAAGCCATGCACGCGAAGCAACGTATCCAAAGCCTCCCTTACCGTCACACGGGTAAGCGAAGCCGTCACTTTCTTATTCGCGAATTCTTCGCTCATAATAAAGTTAATCTTCGCCTGGGTGGTAATGCTGTTTAAAAACGCCGATATCGGTACATTGGAAACACGAATGGACACTTTGCGGTCCAGCGGAGAAAACTGCTCCGTTTCCTTATACAATTCGGTCTCGCCCGTCAGCTTTACCGTTGTGTCCTCCGTCAAGGCGATGGTATTGTCGCTGGGAAGGGTCTGACGCGCCTGCTGGGCAGCAGCCGTTCCCCCCAATCCCAAGGAAGCAACACACGCCAGCACAACTGCTAAACGATTTGTCATCTGTCCTCCTGTAATTTATTCCTAAATGAGAGTTTTATTTTAACTGAACTTTCCGTACAAATTTATGTCCTTTATAAGAGAATACTACTTCTTCCGGGCGTACTTCCACAATGCGGGCGCCGTAAATGCTTTTGCCGATTGTGTAAATTTTATTTCCAATGAACACTTCTTCGCCTATGATACCCGTTACCCGAATTTTGTTGCGTACTTCACGGGTAGGGTCTTTGATGCGGGCCAATTCCAGCTGGCGGAGCCGTTCCGCTTCTTCCCGGCGGCGGCGTTCTTCCGCCAATTTGCGCTGGCGTTCCGCTTCCAAAGCAGCCAAACGCTGCTGTTCCCGATATTGCAGCAACAAGAAATCATCCGGCGACAAAGTAGGATCGCGCTGATTCTTCGGATTGTACACCACCCGCGGCGCGGCTGTCGTTTCCGCCTTTTCGGGTACTTCTTCGCGCGGCATAACAAACTCTTCGTTGGCGGCGGCTTCAGCCGGCTGAGCGGCAGATACAGGGGCCGGCTGGGCAGCGGGTGCTTCCGCTGCTTCTACCGACACATCGGCCTGCGCAGCCAATGTTTCTTTTACTCCAGGAGCGGTATTCCCCACCAATGGAGTATTTGCCTGCGCCGGGGCAGCAACAGGCTGCTGGGCCTGCACCGCCGGAAGCGCTGCAAAACAAACCAGGGTAAACACACAGCTAAATTTCTTGATCATTATTTACCCCCTCGTTATTGGCAGGCGCTTTAGATTGGTTCGCCTGTTGTGCCTGCTGGGCCTGTTGTGCTTTTTGCTCGGCCTGCTGTTTTATAATTTTATCATAATCCTTAAATAGAGATTTAGCAATCTTTTCTTTAGGGAAAATGGTGTTAAAACGCAAGGTAATCTTGTTGGAGCCCAGTTTGTCGGATTCCGTCGATTTGGATAACGAAAATTCCGACACTTTCACAAAATCTTCTCTGTTTTCCACCCCGGCTAAAAATTGGGCAAATTGGTCAAAACCCATTTCCGAATTTACCCGCAGCGAAGCAACCAAATAAGAAGAATTAGAGGTATCTTCTGTTTGGGAACCTTCTATCTGCGGAGTTACTTTGGCAGCTTTAAAAATGCCCAAGATTTGGCTCAACAGCCATTCGTTCTTAGCAGATACATCCGGAAAACGAGGTTCCAGCGAGATTAATTTCATTTTGTTCGCCTGATATTCTTGCTCACTGGTTTGCTGCATCCGAATCGCTTCCATCTGCCCGTTGTAGTTGGAAACAGCAGCCGCGAATTTTCCGTTGCAATATTTGAACAGCAAAAATACCACCAAAACAGCAATAAATTGTTTTAAAAACAATTTAAAATTGCCTTCTTGGGCAACCGTCTGAATGTCTTGGAAGCCCTTTTTTAAATCTTCCACTATTTTATTTTTGTCAAATTTGACAGGCATATTAGCGACCTCCTTGCTTGCCGCAAGTAAACACAAAGCTTGTTTCCTGCCCGGCTGAAGGCTTTTTGTCGGAAGAAGAGGCGTTCCCCGTTCCGGCCACATTTACATAGCGGATCACGGCCGAATCTCCACAGATTTTTTGGAAAGTCGGAAGTTTCACCAAGGCATCTTTAAATTTGTTACCCAAAGCTAAATCCGCCCGGCCATCTTTGCCCGTTTTAATAGAACCTTCCATCGTAATACTGCGCGAATTGTTGGAACTGGTTGGGAAAGTGTCCGTATAATTTATTTTAGAAATCCACATTTCCCGCGGAATCGTATCCACAATTTCCACTAACAACGGAGTAATTAAATTGCCGCTGTTAAGCGCAGTTTCCAAGTTGGAATTTTGGCCCTTCATTTTGCTCAAATTACTCTGTATTTGGTTTGCAGTTAATCCTTCAAAATCGGCGATGGTCTGCTTATTGGAGGCTTTCGTCTTCGCAAGCTCACCAGCCTTGCTTTGCACTCCCAGCCAGCCTTTCAAAATCAGCAACAGAATCAGCACGATTAAAACCGCCGCCACTTTCCACGCTGTAAAACTGGCGTTAAATTCATAATCGCTTAAGCGGTTCCCTTTGGTAAAATCCAAATCCGGGGTTTTGTGGTCATAAAACTTAATGCTGGCCCCTATGGAAGCAATCTCTCCCACCGATTTGGTTTCTACACCATATACTTCGCGCAAATCCCACTTGCGCACCGGCTTTTTGGAATCCGCCTCTAACGCCGGTACCCACTGTTCCGTCTCGTGGCCGACAATCACAGCTTCTTCAAACGGATCTTTTTCTAACTGCTTGGCAATAAATTCCGTGCAGTTGGTAATTTCAAAACGACGGCGTTCCGCAGGCAGGGAACCGGAAATTTCCACTTCGCGCAGCAAGACGGGAGCGTTTTCGTTTACAAACACAAAACTCGCCAAATCCTTTCCAAAGAAAGAATAAATTCTCCCGCCGTTTCCGACGGCTTCTTTGTCGCTGTCGCCAAACGCGCGGCCCAAAGACAGGCTGGACGGTTCCACAGACACCAAATCCAACCCGACAGATTTAAGGCCTTTTTGCAAGCGCTCAATAATTAATTTGGTCGTCATTGCAAAAACAACACCCAACCGCTTTTGCTTAGTGGCAGCCGTTTCAAATTCATACACGTGATAGGCATATTCCGCTTTTTCAAACGGAAAGTGAATATACTTGCGCGCCTGGAGCGGGATAGAACTCTTCCACATTTTACGGTCAATCACCGTTGGAATGACAAAATGGCGCAACAAACAAAAAGCGGGTGCCAGGCTGACCACCACTTTATTGGTTTTCCACTTCTTTTTGGACGTGACTTTTCCCAAAGCCTCCAGCCAATTATCCATAGAAAAAAAAGTTTCGTTTAAATCCAAAGGCTTCAAAAGTGTCTTGTCTACAGAATTAATCGGTACACGCACCAAAGACTCTAATACTGTTCCGCTATCTTTTTTAGAACTTTGCGCCACATAAATTTCATCAATGCCGATATAAATGCCCAAACAATCCGGATGAGCATTCATATTTTGGCCTATTAAAGCCGTAGACAACGATTCTGTAAAGCTGCTCTTGCTGCTCATAAACACCTCGGCTTAATTATTGCCGTATTGTTCGTACGGCATATCATAGGGATTATTCACAGGCATTTCTGCCGGTGCGGCAGAATTTTGCCCCATGGTTCCCTGCTGCGCGGCGGGCGCATAGTTTTGGCCTGCAGCGGAAGCCGCCATTGGATCAGAAGGGGTTCCGGTATAAGAACCATTTACGGTATCCGGCATGGCATAAGGATCCGCTGAATTGGGCATAGCATAGGGATCAGTACCAGCCGGCATGGCATACGGATCCGCCGACGCATTTACCGGAGCGGACTCCTCTTCGGCAACAGCTTTCATCGTGCGGCCTGGTTTTACCCATAAGCGGGACGCTTTATAATTACATTTAGGGCACAATTCATCCGCCGCAGCCTGCTGGCAGGAGCTTGTATTGCAGGCAGAAGAAGCAGACGACGAAGAAACCTTCTGCTTAGTGCATTTTACAATAATGCGGCGGCGCAGGGTTTGTTTTTGGCCTTTCAAGTCAGTGGCCGTCAACACTACGGTATATTTGCCACAAGGGAGTTCCGGCCCAATGATGCCTTTGCGCCCATTCCATAAAATTTGGTGATATACGGGGGTAAAGCCTTCCAGCTGGCGTACAACATAATACTTCCCGTCGCGTCCATGCTGTACAACTTGCAGCACCCAGTTATCCACAGGGTTTACCGTCTCCAACACAGAAAAATCAATAGCATAAGCTTCGCCTAAGGAGCGGTCAATCGCGTGGCATTGCGGCACGATAGCCATACTCAAAAGCGGAGCTTTTTCGTTATTTTCGTTTTTTTCCATTTGGGTCGGCAATTGGGCGGTGTAATCAAACACGATAGAAAGCCCGTTTAAATTGGCAAAGCGGGCCGGCGGCTCTTGGTCCACCAAGCCCATATTATAGTGCAATTTACCCTGCGAAATACCGCGGTTGACAAAATAAGAATTAAGCGCCATAGCCTGGCGAATGCCGGACAGGGTTACATCGTCAGTATACGATCCGGGCGGCAGAATAATATAAGCGGCATTTTGCGTAAGAGCCAGCAAATCATAAATATCATCCAACAAGGCCAACCCTTCCGGGCGGAATTTATTTCCCTGGAAAATTACATCTGCATCCATATCCAGGGCATCGGGCAAGCCGTCGCGGAAATACAGGTGAATCCCTTTGGCGGCAGCAATTTTATCCATTGCCGCGGCTTTCATGCTGGTTAGCTTTTGGCTGGTATAGATGTTGCGGGCTTCAATTGCTTCGGGGGAGGTTAAATCGGTAAATGTAGAAGAAGCCGGTTCATTGGTTGTGGTAAGCATTCCTTCCGGGCGGGAACTGTCTCCTTCAGAAGATACCACCACCGCCGCCTCCTGGTTTTCTATGGCTTGCAAATCCGCCTGTTCCGTGGCAGACTGACCGGCCACATCGCCAACACCTTGCGTAACCGTTACCGCTTCCAAAGCCGCTTCGTTTACGTCAGCCGCGCGCTGGACCGCGTCTTGACGCAGTTGTTCCATATTTTCCTGGGCGGCAAGCCGATTAGCTTCAATACGTTCCGTCAACGCTTGCTGCTGGGCCTGCACTTCGGCTAACGCCTCGTCTTTGGCAGCAGCCGCTTGGGCGGCGGCCTCATCCCGGGCGGCTTGCGCCTGGGCAGCCAGCTCGGCGGCTTCGGCCTCTGCTTGGGCTTGGGCGGCACGCACGGACGCGTCCGTTACGTCTTCCAAACTTTTAACTTCACCCTCTTTAAAATTAATATCCACCTCCACCGGCGTTTGAATACCGCCAATGCGGTTATGGATAAGTTCCACATATTTATTTGCTTCAGCTATTTGTTCTTTATTGCCTGAGAGCATAACGTCTACAAAGCAATCCAACGCTTCTTCATTTTGGTTTTCTTCGTAGAACGAAATACCTCTGGCCAGCTGTTTGGCCGCAGAGGCGGCAAAAACAAAACTTCCGCCCGTCAGCGACAAGCAGAAAAGAGAAACTAACAAATATCTCCAGCATTTATTCATATTTATCATTACAATATTCCTGTCCCTTGCGATCTATCCGTCTATACCCTGCAACACACAGATATTAGAATTATAGCAATTTAACGCGGTTTGTAAAGGTACTTTTTTACAATTTTCATATGCTTGCTAAAACATCTATTCTAAAAATCGCCTAAAAATAATTATTTTTTCTCTAAAAGTTTATCCAACGCTTCCAAGCGCGCCGTCGCCAGCGCATTTTGCGGATAATAAAACAAAGCGTTTTCCAAACACTGTCTGGCTTTTTGTATATCCTCCGCTTTATAATACAGCGTAGAAAGCGCCAGATTGGCCCACAGATCGTCGGGATATTCCGCCAACACGCTCTCCAGCACTTCTTCGGCCTTGATGTCATTGCCCGCCAGCGAAAGCACCCGCGCCAGCAAAATGCGTCCGTTGGTGTCATCGGGATATTTTTTAATATAGTCTTCTATGTCCGTCCGCAGGCGGTGCTGATAATAAGGCGACATTTTATTAAATTTATTGGCTTTGTCCTGGTAACGCTGCAAACGCTGCGCCTGGGCAATGACTTCCGGCCGGTCCGCCGTTCCCGCCGGATACAGCGCCGTCAGCCTTTTTAGGAGTTCTTGGTCCAGCGTATCCACGGTCAGCCCGCGCTTGTAGGTGTTTTTGGCATATTCCATATCGCCGAGTTTTTGGTAAATCTCCCCCGCCAAACGCCACAGATTGGTTTCGTACGGGAACAGCGTCAGCCCCCGTTCCATGAGTGCCAGGGCGGATTCATCGGCGTAAATAACGTCTTCGTACAATAGCTGGGAAAGCATTTCGTACGCTTGCAGGTGGTACGGATGCAGGCGCAAGTTATCCATCAGATAATGTACTGCCTTTTTGGTATCGTGCACACCGATGGCGGCCAACGCCGCGTGGAAATAGACTTCCTCGTAATAAGAAGCGGCGGAAATGGTTTTCTCAAACGCTTCCAAAGCCTCTTTATATTTTCCCTGAGCCAACAGCACATTGCCCAAGCGGAAGCCCGCCTCGGTATTGGCCGGATAAAGCGAAAGCGCCGCCGACAAGTTTTGCGCGGCGGAATCGTAGCGTTTTTCGGCAATATCTTTTTGCCCCAAAAACGAACGGTATTCGCTGGTCAGCCATAATCCCTGCCACACCAAAACAGCCGAGCAAAGCGCCAACACCGACAACGCCACCGTTTTGGTAACGGGGTTGGCGGTAATGGCAATGCGGCCTTCTTCCTTCCCTACGCCGCTGACTTCCGCCCCCACGAGCCACCAAAAGATAAACGCCGGCACCACGGCGTGCAAGGAAATGTTAAGCATATTGTCCACGAGCATTCCCAAAATGCCGCAGAACAACGCCTGCAGAAGCTGTTTTTTGTCGCCCTCTTTTTTATGGGCGGCGAAATCGCGCACTTCCAAAAACAGCACCATAAACATAAACACAAATAAGCCTAACCCGACAATCCCCCCCTGGGCCAGCTGGAAAAACAACTCGTTGTGCGGAGCGTGGGTAACGGTTTTAAGTTCACGCAAATTAGGGTAGCGCAGCAGCGTTTTGGGCTGGTTTTGCTCAAACGCCATTTGGAAATTTCCCAATCCGCTGCCCAGCACCGGACGCGAAAGGAAAATCTCTTTAGATACGTCCCACATAAACAACCGCTGGTGCAGGGACTGGAAAATTTTATCCCGGTCTACTTTTAAGGTTATGTTGGAAGGCGTTACCTGCGAAAGTTCCGCCGCGCGTTTCGCCACCGGGCTGGGCTGGTCGGTCCCGTCCACATACACGGAACCCCACCCCACGCCTACCGCCAACAACACAAGCAAAAACACCCGGCCTTTGCGCTTCCAAATAAGCGCGCGCAGCGTGCCGAACATCCACATCATTACCAACCCGCACGCCGCCCCCAGCCAGCACGAACGCGCCAGCCCAAACGACAAAAACAGCACATATACCAATACCAACAGCCCGTAGACGACAAAATCTTTTTTGCTGTCGGTACGCATAAAGTAGACCAACAAAGACGGCATCAGCATGACCACCGCCGAAGATAAAAAGTTCGGGTTCCCAAAGGTGGAAAACGCTTTCGTAGCAAACTGGTTGATTTCAAACGGCCATAAAAATTCCAGCCCCAACGCCTGCAATACGCCGTAACAGCACGCCAGAAACACCGCCACAAACATCAGCACCAAAATATTTTCCTGCGTCAGCTTTTTAAGCACCCGCACGCCCAGCCATACGCCACCCCCCCATAACAAAAGGCCATACCAGTCAAACATTTGGGCAAACACATTTTCCGACGACAAATGCGTCTTCAGCATCGGCAGGAAATACCACAACGCCCCCCACACCAAGAACAACAAAATATAGTTGGTTTTGCTTTCAATCGTGCCGGAAAACACAACGTTCTTGCTCATAATATACGCGCCTAAGGATACAATCAAAAGCAGCGTGCCGTAATTAAGCAGACCGTAGAACATCGTTTGGCGCAGCACCTGCGAAGCCGACGATACCGCCGACAGCCACCCCATCACGCACGCAATGACGTACACAAAAAACGCCAAATCAAAAAATGTTTTCGTAAAATCAATATCGTGCGAGCGTAAAAATTTAACGGCAAGCGTACCGTAAATCAGCGCGACAAGCACATACAGCAAGGTGTTTTGAATAAAAAACGGATTGACGGTTAAATCGGTAAAAAATACAAGCGGCACCACCAAAAAACACATCGCCAGCAGTACGCGCAAAATTTTCATATAAACCGTTTCTTTGGCGGCTTTGGTTAAATTAAGCATAAAATTTCCTCATTTTAGACAGAGTCGGTTATATTGTAGTTTTTTCAAACGTTTTAGAAAAGAGGGCACCGAGCCGGGGCAAAAGCTTGCCCGCCCCTCTCTATGCCCGTTAACACAACTAGTTTAAGCCACACTGTTTTAGAAATGCCGCGCTCTTACGCAACAGCCCAAGCCTGGGCTCCGATCCGGGGCTCCTTGGGGCGGGTGTTTTTGGTACTTGTTGCCCCCGCACGCAACCTTATATAGAAAAACAGGCAAAATTTGCTATGATATGTATATGCAAAAAACCATTCAAATCGGCAACTATAAAATTTCCAACCGCCTGCCTTTGGCTTTTATGGCGGGCACCTGCGTCATTGAAAGCGAAAAGCATTACATTGACACTGCAAAAAAGCTCAAAACCATTTTAGCTAAAACCAAACACCCTTTTATTTTGAAAGCCTCTTTTGACAAAGCCAACCGAACCTCGGTGGACGCCTACCGCGGCCCGGGGCTGGCCAAAGGGCTGGATATTTTAGCCAAAGCCAAAGCCGTCACGGGCCTGCCGCTGGTAGTGGACGTGCACGAACCCTGGCAAGCCGAAGAAGCGGCCCAGATAGCCGACATTTTGCAAATCCCCGCCTTTCTGTGCCGCCAGACAGACTTAGTGTTGGCCTGCGCCGATACAGGCCGCGCCGTTAACGTCAAAAAAGGCCAGTTTTTGGCGCCGGGCGCGATGGAACAGGTCATCAAAAAGATTGAATCGCGCGGGAACCACAACATTTTACTGACGGAACGCGGCGCCAGCTTTGGCTATGGCGATTTGGTGGTGGATATGCGCTCGCTGGAAATTATGAAGCAGTTCGGCTATCCCGTTATTTTTGACGCCACCCACTCCGTGCAAAAACCCGGCGCACTGGGCACCGCCACCGGCGGCAACCGCCAGTTGGCCCCGGTGCTGGCCAAAGCCGCCACGGCCCTGGGCATTGCGGGTGTGTTTTTTGAAGCCCACCCGGACCCGGACCACGCCCTTTCCGACGGGCCCAACTCGCTGGATTTAAAAATGGCCGGCGAAATGGCGCGCCAATTATGCGCCATTGACCAAGTAGTAAAAAAATTTAAATAATGACCACACCCCCCGCCTGGAAACCCGCCCTTTTGTGGCACGCCAAACTGTTTGGCGCGCTGTTGGTGGCGTGCACGGCGGCTTATTTTGCGCTTGCGTACGTAACGGACCGCCTGCCCGCGCCGTATCAAAAACGCCAGCCCGCGCCCGAAGCGGCCCCCTGGCTGCACTCAAACAGGTAACTTTATGACTGAAAAAACCTATTCCAAAGAAGCTGTCAAAAAAATCGCCCGCCGCGTTTTGGAAATAGAACACGAAGCGTTGGCCCTGAGCAAAAAAAGCATTGACGAAAATTTTTTAAAAGCGGTGGATGTGATCGCCAAAACAAAAGGCCGCGTGGTGGTGCTGGGCATCGGCAAAAGCGGCATCATTGGGCGGAAAATATCCGCCACCTTGGCCTCCACGGGCACGCCGTCTTTCTTTGTGCACCCGGTGGAAGCGCTGCACGGCGATTTGGGGATGATTACCCCCGGCGACGTGATTTTGGCTATTTCTTTTTCCGGACAGACGGAAGAAATTAACAAAATTCTCCCTTCGCTGGAACGCCGCAAATTAACCGTTATTTCCATGACCGGGCACGACAAATCCAAGCTGGCGCTGATGTCGGACATTCACATCACCATCCACATTGAGCGCGAAGCCTGCCCCTACAACCTAGCTCCCACCGCCTCCACCACCGCCACTTTGGCCGTGGGCGATGCGCTGGCTATTTGCCTGATGAAAATCAAACATTTCGAAAAGCGCGACTTTGCCGTCTTTCACCCCGGCGGTTCTTTGGGCAAACTGCTTACCCAACAGGTAAAAGACGTCATGCGCAAAGGCAAAAATAACCCCACCGTGCGCGAGAGCGCCTCGGTGCAGGACGCGCTGTTGGTCATGACGCAAACCGGCGCCGCCGGTGCCACCAGCATTGTAGACAAAAAGGGGCATTTGCTGGGGTATTTTACCGACGGTGATTTGCGCCGCATTCTGCAAAGCGGAACGGATGTGTTAAACAAAAATATTACCGAAGTGATGACCAAAAACCCGTACCATATTTTGGACACCCTGCCCGCCATAGAAGCCGCCAAAATGATTCACGCCACGCACGTGGACAATTTGCCCGTGTTGGACAAAACCGGCAAAGTGGTGGGTATTATTGACGAGAAAGATTTAATTGAATTTTTGGCTTTACTGGATAAAAAATGAGGAAAACGATTGCCCTTTTGCTAGCGGTATGCGGCCTGTGCGCCTGCGGCGGAGAAAAAGAATTCTCCCCCGCCGAGGATGCCGGTATGCAGCTGGCTACGAATGTGTCTATCTTTGAGTCGCAGGACAGCCATAAAAAATGGATCCTGCGCGCCGAATCGGTGGATTTTTCCAGCCTGCAAAGCGCCGTTTTGAAAAACCCGGATTTGCTGCTGAAAGAAAACGGACAGGACAGCGCGTCCGTCACCGGCAAAACGGGCTCGTTTGATTACCCCAGCAAACTGGTTACCATTGAAGGAAACGCCAAAATACAATCGTTTACCGAAAATTTAATCATTACCGCGGAACGCTTTTTCTACGACGTGGACAAAGACCGCATTTGGTCGGACGGGAAAACCGTCGTCACCCGCGGCGGCGCCAAAGTAACGGCGCGCGGCGGAATAGAAACGGATTCCAAATTGACCAAAATTGAAATCAAAAAACAAACCACCCGCCTGCCCGCGGACGCAAACGAATTAAAGAGCCCTTCGTTATGAAAAAATTTACTTTTTTGCTTCCGGCTTTTTTACTTTTGTCCGCTTTTTTAAGCGGCTGCAAAACCGTGCGCCTAGAAGGGCCGGAAATTAAAATTCCGCCCGCCAAAAAACGCTTGGATGTGGCCAAAAATTCCTTGAAAAGCAAAGTGCAGGATATGACGCTCCCCCCCGTGTTGGGCGGGCTGATTGCCAGCGACAGCTGGGTCATTTATAAAGACAAACAACAGGAAGAATTCAAAGGCAACGTATCCTACGATAACGGCGTCTACACCTTCCGCGCCGACTACGCCCTCTCCGAGCGGGCCCAAAACCGTTTTACCGCCAAAGGCAGCGTTTACGTCAAACAGGCTGAACCCGGCCAGCCGGTGTACGAAGCGTACGCCGACTATGCCCGCTATAATTACAAAACCCAAAAAGGCGTTTTAACCGCTTCCAAAAACAACAAAATCCGTCTGATTTACCAGGAAGCGCAACAGCCTTCCGTAACGGCATACGCAAAAAAAGCTGACTTCAATTTGGCGGACGGAATTTTTATTTTGGAAGGTGACGTGCGCGTGGAACGCCCCGCCCCCGAAGGCATGCAAACGCTCAAAGCGCAAAAAGCCACCTTCAAGCAAAGTCAAAACCACCTAACGCTTTCCGGCGGGGCGGAACTGTCCGACAGCCGGCGTACGCTGGAGGCAAACACCATTATTTACGATGGAGAGAACAACCGCTCCACCGCTTCCGGTTCCCGCCCGCTCTTAAGCGGCACAAGCGAACAGGGCACATTTGCTATAATAGCGGATGAAGTACAGTCCGACAACGAAGGCCGCAAAGTGGAACTGAACGGAAAAGTGCAGGGGTGGGTGGTTTCCCCGCAGTTAAACGACGCGGAAATCAACGATAAATTTTAGAGGTTTTTATGCAGCTTCGCAGTGAACAAATTGTAAAAGTTTATAAAGACCGTATGGTCGTAAAAGGGGTGGACATCCACGTCAAATCCGGCGAAATTGTCGGGCTGTTGGGCCCCAACGGCGCCGGGAAAACCACTTCCTTCTATATGATGGTGGGTTTTATCAGCCCCACCAAGGGCCGCGTGTTTATTGACGGGGACGACGTAACCTCCCTGCCGATGTACGAACGCGCCCGCCACGGCCTGGGGTATCTGGCGCAGGAACCGACCATTTTTAAAGGGCTGACGGTGGAAGAAAACCTGCTGGCGGTATTGGAACGCATTTTGGACAACAAGCAGGAACAAAAACGCCGCGTGGACGCGCTGCTTAGCGAATTTGGCCTTACCAAACTGGCCAAGCAAAAAGCCTGGACGCTCTCCGGCGGCGAAAAACGCCGTATGGAAATTGCGCGCTGTATGATAAGCAACCCCAAAATCATTCTGCTGGATGAACCGTTCGTGGGGATTGACCCGATTACCGTGTCCGACCTGCGCCATATGATTTTTAAACTCAAGGACAAAGGCATCGGCGTGTTGATTACGGACCACAACGTGCGCGAAACCCTGCCGCTGACCGAACGCGCTTACCTGATTTATGACGGAAAAATCCTGGTAGAAGGCGACCAAAATACCCTGTTAAACGACCCTAACGCAAGACGTTTGTATTTGGGTGAAGATTTCAAGATGTGAGGCGCCCCGTGAGCGAAAATTTCTCCCAAACCGCCGAAGAACTGAAAAACACTTTTGACAAAAAATATTTTCAAAAGGCCAAGTTTATTCCCTCCGCCCGCAAAACGGTGGCGATATTTTGCGCGCTAAAAGATTTTTTGTACCAGTACCCCTTGGAATCGGGCCGGGAAACGCCGCAGTTTACGCTGGACACCCTGGCGGAACGGTTGGAAGAACAAATTTTAAAATCCCTTTGCTTTATGTGCCAGCAAAAAGAGGACTGCGCCCGCTGCGAAAAGCAGGCGCACGACATCACCTGTGATTTTATCCGTGCTCTGCCGGACATCCAACGCCTGCTGATAAGCGACGTAAACGCCGCCTACGAAGGAGACCCCGCCGCCATCAACCCCATTGAACCGCTGTTGTGCTATCCGGGCGTTACCGCCGTTACGCTGCAGCGCTTGGCGCACTATCTGCACCAAAAAGGCGTCCGTTTAATTCCGCGCATCGTTACCGAGTACGCCCACAATTTAACCGGGATTGACATCCACCCCGGCGCGTCTATCGGCCCCGGCTTTTTTATTGACCACGGCACCGGCGTAGTAATCGGCGAAACGTGCGTCATCGGCGCCAACGTAAAGCTCTATCAAGGCGTTACGCTGGGGGCCAAAAGCTTCCCGCTGGACGCCCAAGGCAACCCGGTCAAGGGCATTAAACGCCACCCCAATATAGAGGACGACGTAATCATCTATGCCGAAACCACCGTCCTGGGCAACATTACCATCGGGAAAGGCAGCGTTATCGGCGCCAACAAATGGATCACGCACGACATTCCCCCCCACAGCAAAATCAATTAGTTTTTGTACTGTAAAAAACCCCGGTCGTATACCGGGGTTTTTCTTTCCAAAAAACTTTGCGTTATTGCGCCAGCCGCTTCCAAAAAGATTTTTTATCCGCCGGTGGTGGAAGCATTTGCTTGAGCAAAACGCCCAGCAAAATGTTTTTTTCATCCGTTACCGCCAACACATCCGCCTGCGCTTTCAAAAACGCCTGGCGGGCGGTTTCGGCGTCCGCTTGAGGGCGGAGCGTATCAGCGGGGCTCATAATGGAACCGCATACCGACTGCGCGTTATAAAACGCCAGTTCCGCCGTGCGGATAACGCCTTTGAGTTCTCCGTCTTTGGCGGTTACAAAACACGCCGCGGGCAATTTTTTGCGCGGCAACGCTTTCAAACGTTCAATCAAGGCGGCCAATTTGCTTTCCGTGCGCACGGTAACCACGTCCGTGCTCATTAACAGGCCCACACTGCCCGGCGCGTACGAGCCCGCCTGCTCCAGCAATGCCACAAACGCCGGTTCCAGCGCGGCGGCTATGCGCTGGCGGTACGGGGCGGAAAACTCTTTCATCAGCCGTGCGGCCTGCGGCACGTCCAAATGCGCCAGCACGTACGACGCCTGCCGCAACGGCAGCCGCCGCAGCACCGCCGCCGCTTTTGCCGGGTCCATCGGGTTCAGGCACGCCACCAGCGTCTGCGCTTTTAAAGAACCCACCAGCAACAGCACTTCGTGCGTAGCCAATGTTTCCAGCGCGCGGGCCGCCGCGGCCGGATCCGCCGCGATGAATTTTTCGGTAATGACGCCTGCCAGCGTATGCATAGGGGAATTCATATTTTATCCTTGAAAGTTTTCGTTTGGCGCACCATAATTTTATTATAATAATTTTATCAATTAAACCGCCCCCAGGCCAACAGCGAGGTATTGCGATGTTTTTTAATAAACCGTTTCACGACCTGACTTTTAACGACGTGGTCGCTTTCTGCCAGCGCCGGCTGCCCGAAGGAAAACAGCTGGATTACAAATATATGCTGCCAAAAAACCACGAAAAATTCGCCAAAACCATCGCCTCGTTCGCCAATGCGATGGGTGGCACCATTATTGTTGGCGTGCAGGACGACAAAAACGACAAACCCTGCCCGCCTTTTACCGGCATTGCTTACCACGAAAAAATCCGTAACTCCATAGAGGACATCATCCAGGTGTACATTGACCCTATCGTCTTTGTAGACATAAACGTTTGCGTAAACGACCGCGGGGATAGGATGTTCATCGTCATCAACATTCCGCAAAGCAACCTGACGCCGCACCTGGTGGGCAAATCCAAACGGGCGTATATCCGCACCGGGCAAAGCAGCCGGCCGGAAGCCATCGTCCACCCGGACAAACTCCCCTGGCTTTTGGACCACCGCCGCAAATCTGAACGCCTGCGCCATATTCTGTACGACAAGGCCGAAAGCCATTTTGACAATTATTTAAAAACCCGCAATCTCTCCGCCGCCGGGCAGACTTCCTGCGCAATATCCATCGTGCCGCTGTACCCGGAAGAACCGCTCACAGGCTACAAACAACTGCCGGAAATTATCAAATTTTCGTCAGCCCGCGCGCCGTGGGGCGTAATGGCGGACCCGGATTTCCCCCTCCAGCCCGTACAGGACGGGGCAGCCGTTATTTCCAACAAGCGCGGCGTTTACCGGATGACCGAGTTTAACTCCTACGGCCTGGTAATGAGCAAACAAATCATCACGCAGGAAGAAATCGTCAACGGGCACCCCGCCAAGACCGTGCACATTGAACGGCTGGCGCAAAACGTTACGCTGTTTATGCTTACGGCGCGCAAATTTTTAACGCGTCTTTCGTTCGGCGGACCGCTGTATTTCCGTTTTAAAATAGATAATATCCGCGCCCTGCGCGCTTTGTTTGGCAAACAGCAGGCCACCGTACTGGAAGATTATTTGCGTATGGACCGCAATCTTTCGCTGGCGGAACTGGAAACGCAGCTGCCGGGCATTTTGGAAAGCATTTTGCACGAAGCGGCCTGGTCCCTGGGATTGCCGGCAAACGAACACGACCTGCGGGCCCTGCTGAGCCAATACCTGGAGGAAGCGCATTAATGAGCGAGATTTTCTTTTCCACCGATCCCGATTTTTGCCCTCACTGCCGCCATATCCCCTGTGTGTGCAACCAGTTGGGAGCCCCCAAAAAGCAAACCGAACCAGTGCGTGTGCGGTTTGCCAAAAACGCCAAAGGCAGCGGAATGACGCTGGTGGAAAAATTGCCGCTCCACCCGAAGGGGAAAGAAGATTTGCTTAAAAAAATTAAAAAATCGCTCGGCTGCGGCGGCACCGTAAAAGAGGGCCGCCTGGAAATACAGGGCGACAAAAAGGCCCAAGCCGCCCTCCTCTTGGAAAAAGAAGGCTACAAAGTACGCGTGTTATAGAGGAAACGAATATGAAAAAAGGATTTACATTGCTTGAAATGTTAGTAGTAGTGCTCATCATAGGCATTTTGGCGTCTATTGCGGTGCCGTATTATTTTAACGCGGTAGAAAGCGCCCGGATGACGGAAGTGGTGGTATTGTGGGGGCGGCAGAAAAACTTTTCCACCGGGCAGTTTATGACCCAGGAACAGGCCGACCGGCTGACCAGCCGCCTGCAAAAAGCTAAATTAAAAAACTACACCGGGCGCGTAATCTGCCGGGCGGGGGCGGACGCCTCAAAACCCTGCTGGGAAGCGGAATTTACCCAAACGGACGCCAACCCGCACGCCGCCTATAAGCTGACTACTACGGAAAACTTTATGCGCCTGGCGTGCGTACCATTAAACGGCGCGGGCGAAAATTTCTGCCAGTCCCAGACCGACGATGACACCCCCATTTCCCTGGACGGCGAAGACGCTTATCTAATCCGCTAGGCCCGGGCTGGAAGATATTTATAATAAACGGGCGGTCATTCCCAACAGGAATGACAGCCCGTTTCTATTTGTACAGCCTTTTACATGGTGTAAACCGTACCGGTAACTATACTGGCAAAATCCCCGCCGGCAGTTAATGAGCTTACTTTAGTAAAACCATATTCTTTGCAAACAGTGTCTGATGGCGCACAGAACAGCACGCCGGTACCTGTTATCCCAAATATGCCGGCGCTTCCTGAGCACATGGACACAAGCCCCACCGTCGCACTACTTGCCGGAAGCCGTAAGGAAAAGCTGCACTCTTTTCCCCCTTTAAAGTCAAATGAAGTATCATCCAATTCAATATCCAAACTGTCCAAAGGAATGACTATATCTCCTTGCCCAGCTGAAAGAGAATTTGCCAACACATACACTTCTCCAGCATCAAGCAATGATTTAAGCTGGGGCACCAACGTTGCCATACGGGATTTATTAACCGCCCGGGTATACTGCGGCAGCGCCACCGCCGACAAAATACCGATAATTAGTACGACAACCAATAATTCTATCAAAGTAAAACCCTTTTTCATAAAAAACTCCTTAGCAAGTTAATCTAAAAGCCTAACTACAGTCTAATAATTAACAGCCCAAAAATCAACGCCAGCACCAGTGTATCAAAAAAAAAAAACAAATCAAGGCCCAGAGCCTGGGCTCCCTTTCCTTCACCCGTTAACACGATTCATTGAGCCACACTGTTTTGGAATGCCGCGCCCTTGCGCAACGGCACCGAGCCGGTGATCCCTTCTCTTCACCCGTTAACACGATTAATTGGGTCACACTAGTTTAGGAATGCCGCGTCCTTGCGCAACAGCACCGAGCCGGTGCTCCCTTCCCTTCACCCGTTAACACGATTCATTGATCCACACTGTTCCCATAATGCCGCGCCCTTGCGCAACGGCACCGAGCCGGTGCTCCCTTCCCTTCACCCGTTAACACGATTAATTGAGCCACACTGTTTTGGAAATGTCGCCCTCTCGCGCTCCCTTCATTGAATACTTTTCCCCGCCGGAAAAAGCACAAAAAAAGCGGCGGGCAGCCTAAGCCGTCCGCCGCATACATACTGCCAGCAAATTATTTCAGCACTTCCAACATTGCCGGCACCACGTCGTATAAGTCGCCCTGTACGGCATAGTTGGCTACTTTCATAATGGGGGCTTCGGGGTCCTTGTTGATAGCCACAATCACATCCGAACCGCTCATCCCCGCCATATGCTGGATTTGCCCCGAAATACCGCACGCAATATACACTTTCGGTTTTACCGTGCGGCCCGTCAAGCCGATTTGGTAGCGGTAATCAATCCAGCCGCTGTCCACCGGCGCGCGCGAAGCCGCCACCGCGCCGCCTAGGCGCTCCGCCAGTTTGTGCAAGAGCTCAAACCCTTCCGCCTTGCCCACGCCGCGGCCGCCGGCTACGATGATTTCCGCTTCCGATAAATCCATATCATCGCCTTTGCTTTTGATAAATTCCAAGAATTTAGCCAACGACGTATGCTTGGCCGGGTCAAATGCAAATTTAATTACTTCCCCCGTCCGGCCCGCCTGCACGGGTGCTTTTTCGTACGACATCGGGCGCAGCGAACACATCTCCGGGCGCGTATGCGTACAGGTAATGGTAGCCATCAGATTGCCGCCGAAGGTCGGGCGCGTGGCGTGCAGCTGGCCGTCCTCTTTATTGATGACGACTTCCGTCGCGTCCGCCGTCAGCCCGGTGCCTACAAAAATGGCCGTCTTGGCGGAAAGCGAGCGGCCCAGGTTCGTGGCGGGCAGTAAAAATTTGTTGGGCTTGTACGCCGCCACCATATCCGCCAACACCTTGGCGTAGACGTCGTCTACGTAATTTTCCAGGGCTTTGTCATCGCACACATACACAATGTCCGCGCCGCGTTCAAACAACTCTTTGGCGAATTTTTCCACTTGATACCCAATCAGCACGGCACAGAGTTTTTCGCCCAAATCATCCGCCAGTTTGCGCCCGGCGTTTAACAGTTCAAAAGCCGTCGGGCTTAACTTGCCGCGCTGGGCTTCGGCAAAAATCCAAACATTTTTACAATCTTTCATCGTCATATCCTTTAAATGTATTTTCCGTCTTTAAGCAATTTTACCAAGTTGGCGGCTTTTTCTTTGCCGTTGGCGCCCTCTACGGCTATGGCGCACACTTCGCGCTTGGGCACGAAAGATTTAACCACGTGCGTGGGACAGTTTTTCACGCCCAGCATCGTTTTGTCGGCACCAATGTCGTCGGCGGTCCATTTGGTTACTTCGGCGCGTTTGGCAGCCATACGGCCTTTTACGCTGCGTACGCGCGGGCTGTTGATTTCCTTTACCACCGCCAGCACGCACGGGAACGGCAGTTCCAGCACTTCGCTTCCGTCCTCGGTCAGCCGTTCCACGACGATAGATTTTTCCTTCACTTCCACCACTTTTTTGACAAACGCCGCATTGGGCATTTTCAGCCAGGCGGAAATCTGCGGGCCGATGTGCCCAGTGTCGCTGTCGTTGGTTTGTTTGCCGCAGATAATCAAATCCACGGGGCGGATAGAATTAATTTTTTCAATCCCTTTGGAAAGCGCATAGCTCGTGGACCACGTGTCCGACCCGGCAAACGCCATATCGCCCAGTTGGTAGACCGTATCGGCCCCGCGGGCTATGCTGTCGCGCAGGACGGCTTCGGCCTGCGGCGGGCCCATCGTAATAACGGACACCGTTCCGCCTACTTGTTCTTTAAGCGTAACGGCTTCTTCCAGGGCGTATTCGTCAAAGGGGTTCATCGCGCTCGCCGCGCCGGAGCGGATTAAACAGCCGGTGGCGGGGTCAATTTTTACGTTATCGGATTTAGGGGTTTGCTTTACGCAAGCTACAATATGCATACAAATTACTCCTCGTCGCCTTTGGCGGCGTACTCTTTAATCAGCGCCGTGATGATTTCATTCTTTTGAATGTGCACGGTGCCTTCGTAAATTTGGGTGATTTTGGCATCCCGCATGTACTTTTCCAGCGGGAAATCGCGCATATACGCTACGCCGCCGCAGAGGGTGACGCATTCGTCGGCTACTTCCATTGCCACATTGGAGCAGAACAATTTGGCTTCGGCGCTGTATTTGGTCCAGCGGCCGCCTTTTAATTTGCGCAGCTCATCGTGCACGGTGGTGCCGTTTTCCAGCGCGTTTTTGACGGCGGGCAAAAACTCTTCGTCCATCCGGTGCGTCAAGCTGTACACCAAGGCGCGCCCGGCTTCCGTCTTGGCGGCAAGCTCGGCCACTTTGTGCCCGAGCGCCTGGAAAGTGATGATCGGCTGCCCGAACTGTTTGCGCGTGCGCAGGTAGGGGATGGTTTCGTCCAGCGCGCCCTGCGCAATGCCCACGGCCTGCGCCGCCACGCCGGGGCGGGAATAATCCAGCGTTTCCTGCAAATACAGCAGGCCGCGCCCTTCGCTTCCGAGCAGGTTTTCTTTCGGCACGCGGACGTTTTCAAAAATCAGTTCATACGTGGGGTTGGTGCGGATGCCCATTTTTTCTTCCTTTTTGCCAAAGGAAAAACCGGGCGTGCCCTTTTCAATGACCAAGAGCGAAATACCGCGCGCCCCGCGGGAAGGATTGGTGTTGACGGCAACCGTATAGAAGTCAGCTTCTTTGCCGGTGGAAATAAAGTGTTTGGTGCCGTTTACCACGTAAAAATCGCCGTCTTTAATGGCGGTGGTTTTTAAAGCCGTAGCGTCCGAGCCGGCTTCGGGCTCGGTCAGCGCAAAGGCCCACAGCTTTTTGCCGCTGGCTAAATCCGGGCACCAACGTTCGCGCTGTTCCTTGGTGGCGGCTAAAAACATCGGGATAGCGCCCAAGGCCGTCGTCCCCGGCGTAAGCGCCAACCCCGCGCACACGCGGGAAAGCTCTTCAAACGCCATGGCCAGGCAGGTAATCCCCCCGCCCAGGCCGCCGTATGCTTCCGGCAGCCACAAGCCCATTAAGCCGGATTTGCGGTATTCTTCCAGCATTTCTTTGGAAAATTGTTCCTTGGCGTCCATTTCGGCGCGCAGGGGTTTGAGCTTTTTTTGGGCAAATTCCCGTGTAGCGTTGAGAACTTCCTGCTCCATTTCGTTAATTGCGTAATCCATTATTTTTCTCCCGGGTTAAACTTTTTGAAATGTCTGCGTTTTCTAAAAAAACGTCTTTTGCCGCCGTTCTTTTTAGTCGGCGGGACCAAGCTTCTGTACAGGCGTTCCTGCTTTTTGACCATGGTAGAAGCCGTAAATTCGGAAAAATCGCGGTGGTCAATGGCGGCTTCAAACCGTTCCCGCAAAGACGCGTGGCGCAGCAACACTTTTAACTTATCGGCAAAAGTGTTGATGTCGTTGGGCGCCACCAAGAAGCCCGTCTTGTTGTTGGTAATCACTTCGCCAATGCCGTCCACATCATAGCAAACGGCGGGCACGCGCATAGACATTGCTTCCAGCAACGACATCGGCAGTCCTTCCCGCAAAGACACGCTGGCGTATACGTCGCAAATTGCCAACAGTTCCAGCGGGTCATTGCGCCAGCCGGGGAACAGCACCTGCCGTTCTATGCTTAAATTTTTAGCCAAATTGACAGCCGTTTCCTTCAGCGGGCCTTCGCCGGTAAAAATAAAGTACACATTCTTCATTTGGCTGAGCACTTTGTAGGCCGCCAGCACAAAGTGAATGGGGTTTTTAAGCGGCTTGAAATTAGCCAAGGCCAGCACGACTTTGGCATTGGCCGGAATTTTTAAGGACGCTTTTTTGGCGGCCAGGTCAAACTTAAGCGGCAGAATAGGGTTAAAATTTACCCCCGCGCGGATCAGCTCCGTGCGGACCCCTTTGCCGATGCCCAGCTGTTTGGCTTCGGCGGCGTTGCGGCGGGAAACGAACACCAACACATCCGTAAACCGGGCGCAGAATTTTTCCACCGTCACAAAGAATTTGAACTGTTTCGGCCCATGCTCCTTGGCAAAGCCCAGCCCGTGGAAAGTGTGCACCACTTTGGCCTTGCGCCAAAACAACCGCGTGGCAATACGCCCCAATACGCCGGCTTTAGGGGCGTTGGTATGCACGATGTCCGGCTTGACGCGGCGCAAAACAAGCCCCATTTGTACCAGAGCCGCCACATCGTGAAAGAAATACTTGGGACGGATGTCGTGGCGCAAAGAGGAAATAAAAAACACGTGGTTAGTGTCGTTTTTCAGGCGGCTGTCCAAACGTCCGCCCGGGCCGCAGGCCAGGTAAGTTTCAAACTGTTGTTTGTTAAGGTTCTTCAGCGTCAGCAGCACACTGGCTTGCGCGCCGCCCTGGTCCATGCGGGTAATGAAGTAGAGTATTTTTGTCTTTTCCATTTATTTAATTGTTCCTGTGGTAGTATCCAAGATGCGGGCCTCGGGGAAATAATATTTGATAATCGCCATATAGTCCGCGCCTTGTTTGGCTAACCCGTCCGCCCCCTGCAGGCAAAGCCCGTAACCCAGCCCCGTGTCATACCCGCGCACCAAGACGCTTTTGATGTTTTTCCCTTTATAAAACGGCACCACATCAAACAGGTTGGAACGCATTGTGCCCGCGCTTAAAATAAACGCGACCTCCTGCGGGGTTTTGGCTTCGTACGAGCCTTTGCTGCCTTCAAAACGCATGGACAAAATGCGGCCGGTGGGCGTAAACGATGTAGGCGTCAGCGCACGCAGTTTGCCGATGTTTTGTTTGACGGCGATACGGTCTTGTATCTCTTTTCCGTCGTAGAGATACATCCATTTCACGCCCGACCAGCGGGTCGGGTCCTGCGGGCGGGAATGCAAATCCGCCGGCGGATTGGAGAGGATGTATTTGCTGACGTTGGCGGGCGAGAATACATAGCCCGGTTTGTTGGCGCTGTTTTCCAGCGCGTCCGCGGTAAGGACGCCGCAGTCGGCATAAGCGCCGGCTTGGGCTTCGGTCAGGCGGATTTTGCTGGATTCTTTGGAAGCGTCCAGCAATTTCTTAAAAATCAAATTAATGCCTTTAAATTGGAAGGAAACATCATTGTCGGTAATGTGGTAAGGCTGGTCTTGATGGTCGGCCACTGCCTGCAACAAGGCCGAACGAAACACCACCGCCAGGGCCTGCAGGGCGGCTTCGTGGGTAACGTCCTGCACCTGGGTGGCAAGCAGGGCCGGGATTAAATCTTCGGCGTTTACTTCGTTTACCAGCTTAATGCCGGCAGGCGTGGGAATAACGATTAAATTTCCTTTCAGTTCTTTATCGCTTAAATCCGCCGCAAAAATGTTTTTTGCCGACGCATTGCGCACCAGCAAGGTTTTGTTGGGGTTTTCCAGCAAGATGGTAAACGGACGCTTGGCGGAAAATTCCACATGACCTTTGGCGTTTTGGAAATCCACGCCGCCCGTTTCCGGGTTGAAAACGACCGTTTTTTCTATGTACGACGGAGCGCGCAGCACAGTGCCCAGTTTTTCGTCTTCCACGCGCACCGTGCCCGAAGGCATCAGCGAAAACGACTGCAGTTCCTGCGGCACCTGTTCGCGGTTGGCGTACAAGGCCATTTTTACCTTTTCCGACGGAGTGGAAACCATTTCGTGCACGATGGGCTGTTCCAGGCGCAGGTAGAACAAATAATCAATGCTCTTATCGCCCAGTTTTTTGGCGTATTTGGCGATTTTTTTAGCCAGCTCTTTGTTGTCCGGATCCAAGCTGTAGAGCGTAGAATAATACTGCCAGGTGCGCAGGTCGTCTTTTTCTTTTTCGGACAATTCGGCAAACAATTCCACCGCTGCGTAGTTGCGTTCATCGTGCGAAAGCGCCTGCTGCAAAAATACCGGCGCCAGTTTGCGGGAGGATTTCATTTCCGACGCAATCCGCCCCAGCATATAGGACACAAACGAAATGGCGTACGGGTTAGAGGTATAGAGGTATTGCAGCTCGGTGGCGGCTTTTTCTTTGTCGCCGTCCAAATACCACGCCAGGGCCGTGCCCAATTTGGCGGAAGAAACATATTCAAAATCAGCGGTTAGATACAGTAAATTCTGGAAGGATTTGCGCGCTTTTTTGTATTTGCCCGCAGACAGCAACATCCAGCCGCGCGTCAGTTCGGCAAAGGGGTCGTCCGGGTTAAATTTGCAGGCGGCGTCTGCATATTTGACGGCCTGTTTTACCAGCCCCCGCTGCAAGGACATCACCGCCAGCTCCAAATTGGCGGCGGAAGCCAGCTTGGGGTTGGAATCATTTTCAAAAGTTTTAAACGAAAAATAACATTCGTCTATTTTCCCGTCCGCACATTTTTGGGCGACATCGGCAATTTCCGGCGGCAAAGAGTAATCCAGCACCGTTTGGTGCAAAACCGTTTCGTTTAATTTGCTGTCCACCCGTGTAGCAGCCAGGGAAGATTTGCTGACGGTTTGCGCTGGTTCGGCAGGCGCCGCTTCCGGTTCAGCCGGAAGAACAGTCCCGGCAGAAACGGACGGAGCTTGCACATCTGCTGCGTCCGGCGCACAAAACGCGGCCTGCGGCGCAACAAATGCCGCAGCCAAAAATGCCAGCAAAAATAAACATTTCTTCATATACAAATTATACCAAATTGGGCCTGTAAAAACCCCCTCTGCCCCCCGGCGGCTCAGCGCAGCCGGAAACTGCGCCGCGCCTTTTGGGGATAGCCGTTGCAGAAGAGGCCGCCGCACTGCCCGGTGGGCAGGCCGCTCCTTAGCTAGGCCTGCCCACCCAGTGCAAGGTGCAGCCGCTTCGGCAAAAGCGGAAGTAGTTACATAAAAAAGCCCCGGAAAACCGGGGCGGCAAACTTTAATTTTCTGCGTTTATAATATTACAGAATTTTCTGCCTTTCTCATTATTTCCTATGCAAGTCCGTAATCCAGGGTTGGAAGAATTATCAAACCACACATAGTATGAAAAATCAGGCGAACATTCGGAAAGGGTTTCCGTATCCACGCAATAAGAAGCTTTGATATGCAATTTGCCCGGATCCGTCACTACACCGCTGCCGTTTATGATGTCCACGTAAAAGAAATTGCCACATTTTAAAACATCCGTTCCCGTGCAGGAGCCTTTATAATCAAAATCCAATTTGTCCGTATTCGCTTCGTAATACCCGTTAGCCATATAAAAAACTTCTTCGGCTCTGTGCAGGTTTTCAAGCACCGTGCGCATCGTGGACAAGCGGGACTTCATAACCGCCATCACTAACAGCTCTATTAGCGTAAATCCGGCGTTTTTCCCCGCCGGGTGGGTTTTTTGATAAATTTTGCTCATACGCAAAATTTATCAAAAAAAAAAAACGCGTCAAGGGCCAAAGCTTGGCCTCCCCTTTCTATGCCCGTTAGCACGATTAGTTTAAGCCACCCCCCTTGCCGGGGCAGGCACGCTATGCCCGTTAACGCGACTAGCTGGGCCACACGTTTTAGAAATGCCGCACTATTCAAAAGGAAGCCGTTTCCGTTTCCGCTTACGCTTATGCTGTTGCTGTTGCTGTTGCCGTTTATCCGGCCCTTTTGCCCCGTCTATAAAAAGCCTTCCAAGCGGAGAAGAAATTTTATTGTCTGAGCGCGGGGAACCCGCGCGAGTTATAAAATTTCCCGCTTGAAAGTGATTTTTATGGGGCCTTGGGCCGGCACTCTTTTTCGCCCTTTTTCTGGTGCCAGAAAAAGGGCCCAAAAGCTGGGCTCCCCGCTCTATGCCCGTTAACACGACTAATGGGGCCACACTATTTTAGAAATGCCGCGCCCTACAGAAATGCCCCCCAGGGGCGGCTGCCAAGACCCGCCAACCCGACCAGCGGAGCTATACAAATTTTCTCCTTCCACGCCCCGGCACAACAACTCTCAACCGGGCAATCCCCATTTCCACCGGCAAGACCGTGCGTCAACAAAAAAGGAGCGGGCAAAATTACCCGCTCCCTGAGGTTAAAACCGTTTGTCCAGGCCATATGCCGTGTGTTCATACGACGCGGAAAACGGCTCGTCCGGGGACGAAACGCCCCGCCCGCAAAACGGACGGGGTTTTCGTTCCGGCAAATTTATTTGTATTTTGCTTGTTCTTTGATGAAATCAAAGACTTTGCGTTCGCTAAGCGTAGCCAAAATGTGCGCTTTGCGTTCGTCAAAGAAGGCTTTAATTTTCTTTTCGTCTTCTTTGTTTTGGGAATTGGCGGCAATGCTCTTATCCAATTCGGCTTTCCAGTCGGCCTCGGTGGCTTCCAGGTTTTCTTTCTTGGCGATGGCGTGCACAATGTAGCCGATGCGCAAGTCCTTTTCCACGCTGGGGCGGATGCGTTCTTCAAACGCTTTTTTCTGGTCCGCCGTCAGCTGTTCGGGCTTGAGCTGGGTCATACTGCGCACGAAGTTATTTAAGGAAGATTCGGTATATTCTTCCACCAAGCTCTGGGGCAAATCAAAATTATTCATTTTGACCAGGTGGTTTTCAATCTGGGCGATTTCGTCGCGGCGGGCGTTTTGTTTGGCTTCTTCGTCCAGGCTTTCTTTCACTTTGGCTTTTAAAGCGTCCAAAGTTTCAAAGCCCATATCTTTGGCGAAAGAATCGTCCAACGCGGGCACGATTTTGTTTTTGATATCATCCACCGTTACGTGATAGGAAATAACATTTTCCCCTTCTTTGGTTTCAATATCTTTCACGTCGCCTTTTTTCAGGCCTTTAATGCCTTCAGCCAGGCCGGGCATTGTCTGCGGGGCAGCCATATCAATCAGTTCGCTGTCGGCGCTTAATTTATAGTCGTCTTTCCCGTTGCGTTTGCCCGTGTAATGCACGACAGCATAGCATTTGTCGTCAATCACGGAGCCTTCGGCGGCGCTTTCCAGGCGGGCGTTGGCGTCCAGCACGCGGTTTAAATTGTCGGTCACGTCCTGTTCGGTGGCGGTTTCGGGCTTTTTGGCGATTTCAATGCCTTTGTAATCTTTTACGTCAAATTCCGGGGCAACGTCCACCGCGATTTCGAACGTAAACGGTTTGCCTTCGGCAAAGTTTACAAAATCGGCTTTGGTCAGCGTAGGTACGGCAACGGCGTCCAATTTGGCATCGGTAATGGCGGAATTAATGGCGGCTTTTACCGTTAAATCCAACGCACGTTCTTTAATATGTCCGGCAAAATTTTGTTTTACCAGGTCCAACGGTACTTTTCCGACGCGGAAGCCTTGCATCTGCGCACGGGATTGAACCTGCACGGCGGCATTTTGAAAGCATTTGGTTACCAGTTCCGGGGCGGCTTCCACGGACAGCGTCACGCGGCAGCCTTCTTTATTAAGCTGTTGGGTTTTTACTTCCCCGCTCTGGGCGGTTTTGAAGATGGACATACGTTCAGTCACTCCTATATATCGGCCGGGCCGAAAATCTGGACGGAGAGGGACTTGAACCCTCACGGATTGCTCCATACGCTCCTAAGGCGTACGCGTCTACCAGTTCCGCCATCCGTCCTTATTATTTTTAGAAAACGAAATGGGCCATGTGAGGCTCGAACTCACGACCTTACGCTTAAGAGGCGTCTGCTCTACCAACTGAGCTAATGGCCCGAAAAGGGTTACGATTAGATTATAGCAAAAACAGAGATTTGGGTAAACGGCCTGCAGCAGGCCCCCCTCTGTTCTGAAGATAATTTATTGTAGCACATTTTTCCCTCGTCTTGCAAACGCCAAAACTGCATTGACAGCCTTCCCGCGCAAACAATAAAATATATATAGGGCGGCGGAAACGCCCTTATAAAACTAAACCTAACCCAACGCTTCCCTTCCGTCCGACATACCGTTACGGCGGAATAAGCCTATAAAATTTATGAAAAGAACACGTATATTTGCTTTGCTGCTATGCGGCAGCCTTTTATTTTCGTCCGCTTCCTTTGCGCAAACGGATGTTGATTTTGAAAGCATTGACACCCTGCTGGAAGACAACCAACTGACCGAGGCCGCCAACCGGTACGCTTCGGTAATGCTTTCGTTCTTCCCGGAACGGGCCACCCGGCTGGGGTATTCGTCGGCCAATTCCAAATTAAACGACCGCTCCGCCCAAACCAACGCCCTGGCACTAGGCGCGCTGCGCTCCGTTAAAGAGATTACCGACCAAATCAAAAAGGACCAACTCTCCGCCGCCAACCAACCGGACCTGGAACTGCTGCAAAATACCCTCAACGCAGATATTTGGAGCTTGGAACAAAACCGCATTGAAAACGACCCCCTCTACTATGCCGAAGTGTTTGACGCCATATATGACGTGATGCTTAAAAAAATGACCTCCACCGCCCAGCAAAAGGCCGACTTGGCGGCCCGCGTAAACGCTTTGCCCGCCGTAGCCGCCCAAGCGGAAAAAAATTTAGTGCAGCCGCCGGCCTTCCTTTCCCAACAGGCGATGGAAAAAGCCTACTACGCCTATCTGGCTTTTGACGAAGTAACTGATTTCCTGCTCCAAGGAGTAGAAGACGATATCTCTATTGCGCAAATTAAGCAAAACGGGCAAAACGCCAAGCGCGCCATTAAACAAATGTTTGACCTGTTTAAACGCCTCTCCCAGGAAAAAGACACCCAGGATTTCCGCCTGGGGGCAGACAACTACACCCGCGTGCTTGCCGACCGCTATCAAATAGAGGTAAAACCCTCCAAGTTGGAAAAACAATTAGCCAAGGAATTTACTGCCGCCCAAAAGGAACTGGCCCAAGCCTTGGAACCGTTTGCCTTAGATACGGCGGAAGAGGAAGTGACCGTAATAGACGACCCCAACGGCACCCCCGATGTGCAAGAAATTCCGCAGGAGAAAAAGCAAAAAGCAAAAAAAGGCAAATATGTGCCCCCCACCGCCCAGGATTTTTATAAAGCCGCCGCCCGGGTGCAAGCCGCTCCGTCCGGCGGGGATTTAATAGCCGAACTTACCCAGGACGCAAACCAACTGGCTTCCTTCTTCAGCCAAGACGGCACCCTTCCCGCCAGCCGGATGCGCTTTTCCGTGAAACCGATGCCGGCTTTTTATGCCTATTTCCAAGCTTACCTGTTTATGCCGCCGTTTGGCGAACAATACGCCCCCACCACGGACCTGTTTCTGCGCTTGCCGTCCGGCAACAAATTGGCCCGGCAGGAACAGTTGCAGCGTGATTTTAATATGCCCGTACGCAAATTGCTTTTATGCGGGGAGCTGGTTCCCGGCCGCTACTACCAAACCGTAGCCGGAAGCCAATTATCCGCTATCCGCCGGCTGTATCCGTCGGTTTCATCCGCCAACGGCTGGAGCGCCTATGCCCAGCAGCTGGCCGCCCGGCGCGGTTACATTTCTTCGGACGAGGAACGGCTTTTCCTGGCCTGGACCAACTACCGCCGCGCCGCGGCCGCCCTGGCAGATGTGCACCTGCAAACCAAACAATACACTTATGCCGATGCACTGAATTTTTTAGTAACGGAAAACGGTTTTGCGCAGGAAGAGGCTGAAATCTTACTGAAGGAAATCGCCGCCCGCCCCGGTGAAGCCGCCAGCTATATCTACGGCTTAAACGCCTTTGAGGCAACCTATAATGCCTTCCGTAAAAAGTGGGGAAAGCAATTTTCGCCGGCACGGTTTCATGCCTTGCTGCTGCAAGCGGGAAACGTTCCCCCCGACCAACTGCAGCAGGAAGCCGAACGGCTGGATAAAAAAGCAAAACTGAAAGCAAAACAAAAAGAAAAGAAAGAAAAGCAGGAAAATTTACTGTAATTTTTCCCCCGGCTCCGGCCGGGGGTTTTTTATGGGAAGGGCCGAAATTTATTCTAGCCGCGCATCCTTCCTTACCGGAAGCAACCCAACGGCATTTCGCCCCTTTGGGCTCTTAAAAATCCGGCTGCAACCAAGTTCCGAAGACGGGATGTACAAAATAATGGCGATAAAAACTCCCGGGCGTTTAACAACCGCCCGGGAGTAAAATGGACAGACCGTTCTTTAGGAACACCAAGCCGAACCGCTGGATTCCAACCCGTACAATTCGCACGAACCGCCGGATGAACCATCATTGCAAAAGAATTTTTCTTGCACACCGGTGGCCTCTTCCCCTAAATACAAGAATTGCACGCCCGCATTATCCCCTTTGCGGCGTTCGGCGCAAACAGCGTTTGACGAAGTGCCTGTAGGCGCCAGCGAATATTTAAAATCCTTTGTATAGATAGTATCTCCTTCACAACGGGAAAGCAACGCCCCCGAGCTTTGGTTAATACAAGGAATAGAAATGTCCAACGCTTCAAAGCCAAACAGCCCGCTGGAATAAGTATCGCGGTCCATGGCATCCAAAACACGCATTTTGGACTCCATAATCTGCTTTAGCAAGGCCCGCACCTCCGCCATACGGGATTTTTCCACCGTCTTTTCGTACATTGGCACGGCCATAGCCACCAGCAACGTAATGACCATGACCGCCACTAAAATTTCAACTAAGGTAAAACCTTTTTTCATATTGGTTCCTCTCCGTTAAATTCCCGTAACCGTATCCAGCCCGAATACATCTTCGCACGCCGTAGAGTTGCCTGCGTTCTGACAGTAAATTTGCTGGTTATCGCGGTTAAAGACAATCAATGTGTTGGCATAAGGCGCTTTTAATTTTTGAGCCGTAACATAAGATACCCCGTTGGCCGACACCAAAGGGTAATACAAATAATATTTGCATTTTAACGCGCGTCCGCTTAACGAACACCCGGCAGGCAGGTTATCCGTATCAAACATATCCATACGGGAAAACGAATAATTAGCTTCCCCTTTTGCCCCCACCAGCGCGGCATAAGTGCGATATCCAAACTCGCCCGCCAGACGCTCGCTGGAATCATATATGGTGCGCAGCATGGATTCTACTTCCGCAATGCGCGCTTTCTCTATCACTTTGCGGTACTGCGGCCAGGCCACGCCGGACAAAATCGCTATAATCAACACCACCGCCAACATTTCAATTAAGGTAAATCCATTTTTCTTTTTCATACAAAATCCTTTTCTTTCCAACTAGCAGGAACCTTTATCAATATTCAATCGGTCGCACGCATCCGCGGCGTCATCTCCGGGGCAGCACACCACATTGCCGCCATTGTAATACAAAGTGGTTCCTTTATAAATCCCTTTGATGAGTTCCGCCGATACCCAGGGATTAGAAGAGGAACACGCTCCCCCGGCGCAATTTGCAGACAAATTATAAGAAAAATTCTGGGTTTTCCACTGCGTATCAGAAGCCAGTGTTCCTTTCATATCAATATCCAGCTTAGAAAACGAAAGCCCCGCGGAACCGCTTCCCCATGTCCAACCGCGTTCCGTCATTAAACGTTCGCGGGCGTCGTATATAGCCGGCAACAACTGCAGCGCCTCGGCCACACGGGAGCGTTCCACGCTGCGGCGGTATTGCGGAAGGGCGATTGCCGTCAAAATACCCATAATCAACACGACCGCCAGCAATTCTATTAGCGTAAACCCTTTGTTCATAAGAGCTCCATTTTTACAAGTATAGTTTTTTTATTACAAATTACAATACCCATTATAGCTAAAAATAGCTTTCCTGCCAAGGCGAAGAACCAACCCTGGACAAATTTAGTATGATATAAAACGGTTTGGGGATTTTCCCAAACTCATTTGCAGGGTAAGGAGAAACACATGAGAATTTATGATGACATCCAATTAGATTACTGCGATGTTTTACTGCGTCCCAAACGCTCAGCCTTAGCTTCCCGCTCGGAAGTAGAGGTAGAACGGGAATATTCCTTCAAATGGTGTCCCCGTCCGCTAAAAGCCACGGGCATCGTAGCCGCCAACATGGCTACCACCGGCACCTTTGAAATTGCCCGTGAAATGCAGAAACAACACCTCTTAAGCGCCCTGCACAAACACTATAGCGCCGAAGAACTGATTACTTTCCTGCAAAAAAACGCCCAGGAATTTGGCACCAACGATTTGCTGTTTGTCAGCTCCGGCGTGTCGAACGCCGATTACGAAAAACTCCGCCAAGTGATGGACAGCGGGCTCATCTCCAACATTTGCGTAGATGTGGCAAACGGTTATTCCCCTTATTTGATTGACTATATCCGCAAGGTCCGTAAATCCTGGCCCAAAGCGCTTATTATGGCAGGGAATGTGGTAACCGGCGATATGTGCGAGGATTTAATTTTAAACGGAGCCGATATTGTTAAAGTAGGCATTGGGCCCGGGTCCGTTTGCACCACGCGCAAGCTGACCGGAGTGGGAAGACCGCAGTTTTCCACCGTCATTGAATGCGCGGACGCGGCCCACGGGGTAGGCGGAATGATTTGCGCCGACGGAGGCTGCACCGTACCGGGCGACGTGTGCAAAAGCCTGTGCGCCGGGGCGGATTTTGTGATGCTGGGCGGCATGCTGGCCGGGCACGCCGAAAGCGGCGGAGATATGTGCACCAAAGCCTTCCAAACCAGCGAAGTGCAAATGATTGACGACAAAACCTGTGCGCTGCGCATTGAAGAAAAACAATACAAAAAATTCTATGGAATGAGCTCCGAGTACGCCCAAGACAAGCACTACGGCGGAATGAAAAAGTATCGCGCCAGCGAAGGAAAAGTGGTGGAAATTCCGTTCCGCGGGCCAATTGAACACACCTTATTAGCTATTTTGGGCGGCATCCGCAGCTGTATGACGTACATCGGCGCAAAACGCTTGAAAGATATGCCAAAGTGCGCCACTTTCTACCGCGTTAACCGCCAGTTAAATACCATTTTTGGCAACGAATAAGCGTGTTTATCCAACATACGCCGCGCCTGGCAAAGGCGCGGCTTTTTTATTTTTTTCAAAGGACAACCCACGCATTAGCCTGCCGGTTGAAAATAAAACTAATCCTTTTTCCCGGTTGCACAGGTCCTTTCAAATAGGCATACTGCTTAAATACCGAGGTATTTTCTTTTCCCCGCCAACATGTTGGCTCCCCCGCCTTAACGGCGGGGGCTTTCGTTTGGTGTAAAAACATTTTTTCCCGTTCGTATTTAAAAACTGTTACAATATACCATAACACTCGCCCAGGACCCCTGCGGCAAAAGGAGAAAAAAATGATTAAAGAAGGTTCCAAAGTCAAATTTGACTATACCCTTACCGTGGACGGCAAAATTGCTGACACCTCCGCCGGACGCGGCCCGCTGGAATACGTACACGGGGCAGGGCATATTATTCCGGGTTTGGAAGAAGAACTGACCGGAATGAAAGTGGGCGATAAAAAAACCGTTAAAGTTGCCCCCGAAAAAGGCTACGGCAAAGTACTGGAAGAAGCGATCCGCCGCGTGCCGAAAGAAGCTATCGGCGGAGCTGAAAATTTAAAAGTGGGCGATATGGTAGGCGCCAGCAACGAAGGACACACCTTCCGCGCAGTGGTGAAGGAAATTACGGATAAAGAAGTGGTCTTGGATTTTAACCACCCGCTGGCTGGGAAAGAACTTACGTTTGAAGTAGAAATTAAAGAAATTAACTAATTCCCTAAACGGTTTTTCAAGCGGACCAATACAAAAAGAGGAGCACTTTTGCAGTGTTCCTCTTTTTATTGCCGCCCAAAAACATACGGCCTTTTCTCTTAGCCGCAGACCAAATACACTTCCGCAGTTTTATATAAGGTCAATTCCTGCCACGATATGTTGGGAGACCCTCCGCTTGCAGCAGAACAGCTGGGGAAAGAATTGGTAATATAGTCGGGGAACAACTTCAATTCGGTAACATTCATATTGGTTGCTTCCAAAGTATAACCATTTAGCAATTCCCCAATACGCAAATTGCTGCTAAAATTTAAGTTAGCAGCCGAGCTAGAAGTCTGTTTCCCCATCAAAATCCTATTGGCACGAATAATGCCGCTATTAAATTGAGCAGTCCCTCTTTGAACAATCATATTATCGCTGACATACAAAGGCTTTTGCGTTCCATAGTCGCTTAAATCGCTGCAGCCTAAATTCATTTGGCACGCCGATGCCGTAAGCCCCACATCCAATTGCTTGTCCACGGTAACTTTGCTATAAGCCACATACGGCACGGGGAAATAAGTAACCATTTGGATTTTATTTTCCGCACACGCCGGCACAACCAGCACGGACAGTCCCAAAACTGCCAGTAAAAGTTTTTTCATACAATACCCCTTGTAACATCTTATTGTTATTAGGATAAGAAATCTTTGTTCAAATTTCAACCCTATTTTGCATATATCCCTCTGGCACAGGCTATCAAGTATAGCTTTCCAAATAGGTGTGCAATCCTTCGGCGCGCGCCTGGGCTACGCCGGCTTCGTACAATTCTTCAGCTTCCTGCGTCTGGCCCAGCGCGTAGAGCACCTGCGCCAAAGAAAGCTTGGTTAAAATTTGTCCGCGGGTTTCGTCGGAATTATCAAACAGTATGCGCGCTTCCTGCAAATCTTTCAACGCAGCGTCCATTTTGTTTTTACGTTTTAAAATATCGGCGCGGCCCCATTTTACAAACCCCAAATCTACCGTATCGTTAATGGCGGAATAGAGCTTATCCGCCACGTTATAATGGCGGAGGGCTTCGTCATATTTTCCCTGCTGGCGCAGGCCGTTTGCCATACCGCAGTTGGTGTAGGCCTTGCCGAACAAATCTTCGCTCTTGCGGAAGATTTTTTCCGCCAGCTTGTAATTTTTCACACAGTTGTCAATTTCTCCGCAGATGCGGCTGATACCCGCCAACCCGCAGTAGCCGTATGCCAGGCTGATGTCGTCCCCGGCTTTTTTAGCCAGTTTAATAGCCTGTTTGAACTGGGCAATGCCTTCCTGAAAATGCCCCTGCAGGCGGAAAATGCCGCCTTTGGCCCAATGGATAAAACTCATCCCGGCATAATCCTTCAGCTGGGTATAGGCCGATAAAACGGCGTCCAACAAGTCCAGCGCCTCCTCCAGCCGGCCCCAGGCGCGCAGGGCCATTCCCATTTCCTGCATAGCGCGCACGGTAAATTCGTCGTATTCCAGCTCCTGCGCCATTTTCAAAGCGTCCTCCGCCAGCTCGTACGCGGCGGCAGAATGCCCCAGCGTGCGGTAACAAGCGGCCATGGCGAGCAAGGCGTCCATACGGGTTTCGGCCTGGTCGGCAGTCTGCAAGGCAACGGCATAGCTTTTTAAAGCCCCTTCAAACGACCCCAACTGGCGCTGGGCCTCGCCGGTTAAGAACCAGGCGGCCGCGTCTTTTTGGCGGGCGGAAAGCAATTTTTCCAACACTTCCGAAGGGCGGTTTTGCTCCAGCAGCTCTTCCAAAGCCGGCAGATCCAGCTTGGCGGCGGGTTTTGCCGTCTTCCGGGCGGATTTGGCGGTTTTCGCACTGCGTTTGGCGGTTGTTTGTTTGGTTGCAGCCATAGGTTTCTCCCTGAGCCCCGTTGGGGTTTTAAATTTTTAATAATTTTTTTATTTCGCCCATCGTAGAAGCCAAATCGTACGGCTTGGGGATAAAGTAATCCGCCCCGGCCTCGGTGGCGCGGTCGCGCGATTCGGCATCCGTCAGCGTGGACATAATTACCACCGGGATACGCCAGGTGGCGTTATCGGTTTTGAGCATTTTGCACACTTCAAAACCGCTTAGCTTGGGCAGCATTAGATCCAGCAAAATCAAATCGGGCTTAAGTTGTTTGGCCATTTGCACGCCGGAAACGCCGTTGTCGGCCCAGTGGGCTTCTATATTTTCCACCTTCAGCGCGCCGATAAGCGCCGTGCCCAATACTTTGGAATCTTCTATCAAAAGGACTTTTTTCATACTTACATTTCTTCGCAATGGTCTTTGTAGAGCATAATGGCGTCCGCATATTCGCGCGCATTGCGGATGACGGCGTTTACTTCGTCCTCCTCCAGTTTGCGCACCACTTTGGCGGGCACCCCCATTACCAAAGAGCCCGCGGGAATGTTTTTCCCCGCCGGAACCACCGCCCCCGCACCGATAATGCAGTTGGGGCCGATTTCGCTCTCCATTACGACGGCGTTCATACCGATTAAACAATTATCGCCTATTTTGCTGCCGTGCACCACGGCCCCGTGCCCCACGCTTACGCCGCGCCCGATTAAGCACGGCGCGCCGTAATTTACGTGCAGGCAGGCGTTTTCCTGGATGTTGGAATTATCCCCCACCACAATCGCGGCGATATCCCCGCGCAAAACAGCGCAAGGCCAAACGGATACATTTTCCCCCAGGGTTACGTCACCGATAAGTACGGACGTTTTATGCAAATAGCAGCTGGGGCGCACGCTGGGCACCTGTTCGTTAATGCGTTCTTTCATAAAGAGGCTCCTTGGGAGGTTTTTTTCTTGCGGGGCGCCGCGGGAGAAGAGAGTTGCAGCCCCCAGTAAATGAAAATACTGATAATGCCCGGAATCACATAATACACCACGCGGTAAATGAGCGTAGCCATTAAAGCGGAATCCCAGTCTATGCCCATTTGGGCGTAAACGGCTGTCATGGCCAGCTCCATAGCGCCCAGCCCGCCGGGCAAAATGGGAATAAGGGTCGTTACCATACCAACGGCAAACCCGGCCACCAGCACGCCGGCGGTAATATGTATGCCCACCGCGCGGAAAGCGAAATACAGCACCAGTATCGTAAACAGCCAGTCGGCGCAAACATAGACGATGGTCATCGTCAGTTTCTTTTTCTTTTTATGGATTAAATCAATGCCTTCATCCAGCTGGTCCATAAAATCGTCGTACTTGCCCTTGGGAATAAGCGCCCGGAACACGTGGTAAAGCACTTTGTTGATCATCCGGAAAATTTTCCGCAGCCATTTGGAGCGCCATTCGTTGTTAAACAAAAAGGCCGTAATCAGCACGCACACGGCGCACATGGCCACAATCAGCAGGAAATTTTTAAGGATTTGCATGGTTGTAGCGGAAGAATTAAAAAACATCAAAATAGAGCCCTGTAAAATAATTACCGCCAACACAAAGTAAAGCAAAACCGTAATGACGATACTGGCGGTTACGCACATGCCAAACGGCACGCGGCGGCGGTTTAACAAATGCGCCCGCAGGGCAAACCCGCTTACCCCCAGCGACGACACCACATAGTTGACCGTCGTGGATACCAGCGCAATGCCAATAGCCGCGCTTTTGCTTACGCGCCGGCCCATAATGCGCAATACTTCGTAAAGGCTCATGCCCATCGCCGCATAAATCAAAACGGAAGAAAACAGCGAAAGGAACAAATACCGGGTGCTCACACCCTGCCAAATTTTAACAAAGCTGTCCCGCGTCTGGTACACCATAACGGCAATGATACCGACGGATAACAGGGCCCCCAGGGTATAGAGCAATATTTTAAGCGGTTTTTTCATACGCGCGCTCCGGGATAAAACAGATAAATAAATTATATAATTTATTAAGCGGAAAAAAGCAGTATTTTTGCTTCTTTTTCCGACTGATTTCCGCTTTTTTGGATTAGAAAGGATTTTGGATATGAAAAGTATTAAAGTCATCGGCGCCAAAGGCCACAATTTAAAAAACGTCACCGTAGAACTGCCCAAAGACAAAATGGTAGTTGTTACGGGGCTTTCGGGCTCGGGCAAGAGCTCGCTGGCGTTTGACACCATTTACGCCGAAGGCCAGCGCCGCTATGTGGAAAGTATGTCCGCCTATGCCCGGCAGTTTTTGGAGCTGATGGAAAAGCCGGATGTGGAACATATTGAGGGTCTTTCCCCCGCCATTTCCATTGAACAGCGCAACCCTTCCAAAAATCCGCGTTCTACGGTCGCCACCGTAACGGAAATTTACGATTACCTGCGCCTCTTGTTTGCGCGCGTGGGGCACCGCTTCTGCCCGCAGTGCGGGCGGGAAGTACAGTCTTGGAGCGTGCAGGGCATTGCACAGGACATTTTAAAAAAGTTTAACGAAAAAACCGTCTATATTTTGTCCCCGGTGGTACGCGGACGCGCCGGCACGTACGAAGAATTATTTACCAAATTTAAAAAAGAAGGCTACGTCAAAGCGCGCGTGAACGGCACCGTCATTACCCTGGACCATACCCCCACCTTGGAACGCTACAAAAAACACACGATTGAACTGGTGGCGGATGAAATTTTTGTGGAAGAATTTGACCGCGAACGCTTGGTGGAAAGCCTGGAAGCCGCTTTAAAATACGCCAAAGGGCTGGTGCACGTGCTGGAAGCGGAAGGCAACAACCCGCGCGAATTTACCTACAGCGAAGAAAACGCCTGCGCCCACTGCGGGATTGGTTTTTCGGAACTGGAACCGCGGCTGTTTTCGTTCAATTCCCCCTACGGGGCCTGCCCGGACTGCAACGGCCTGGGGCTGAAAATTGAAGTGGACGAAGACCTCGTGGTGCCGGACCCGTCTTTATCCATCAACGAAGGCGCCATCGCCGCGTGGGACAACCCCGTCACTACGCGCACCCACCGCTGGAAGAACTCCTGGAGCGGATACTATTACGACATTTTAAAACAAGTCTGCCGCCAAAACCATATCAATATGAACACCCCCTGGCATAAACTTTCCAAAGCCCAGCGCGATTTACTGTTATACGGCGCGGGCGGGGCGAGTTATACGTCGCTTATTTCAGGCGGCGAGCAGGATTTTGAAGGCGTGATTACCAACTTAAAACGCCGCTACCAGGAAAGTGAAAGCGATTTTGTGAAGGAAGAAGTCTACACCCGCTTTATGCGCGAGGTCACCTGCCCCACCTGCCAGGGCAAACGCCTAAAACCCGAAGCCCTGGCCGTGCGCGTGGACGGCAAAAACATCCACGACATTACCGCCATGCAGGTATCGGCCGCCAAGGCGTTTTTTGAGCAAATATGCCTTTCGGAAAAAGAGCAAATCATCGCCAAAGACGTTTTAAAAGAAATCCGCGCGCGGCTGGAATTTTTAAACAGCGTGGGCCTTTCCTACTTAACGCTGGAGCGCAAAAGCCAAACGCTCTCCGGCGGCGAGGCGCAGCGCATCCACCTGGCCACGCAAATCGGCTCCGGCCTAACCGGCGTGCTGTACGTACTGGACGAGCCGACCATCGGCCTCCACTCGCGCGACAACGACCGGCTGATTGAAACCTTAAAAAACCTGCGCGATTTGGACAATACGCTTATTATCGTGGAGCACGACAAAGACACCATTTTAGCGTCCGACTATGTGGTGGAACTTGGCCCCGCCGCGGGCGAAAACGGCGGCCAAATTGTGGCGGCGGAACCGACGGCGGATTTTTTGCGGGACGAAAAATCCCTCACGGCCTCGTACCTAAACGGGCGGCGGATGATTTTGCCGCGCGAAGAACTGCGCAAAGGCAACGGCAAATTTTTGGAAATTTTGGGCGCCAAACAATTTAACTTAAAAAACATTGACGTCAAATTCCCGTTGGGCAAATTTATTTGTGTAACGGGCGTGTCCGGCTCGGGCAAGAGCACGCTTATCCACCAAATTTTGTACAAGGCTTTGGCGCAAAAATTCTACGGCGCCAAGGACGCCCCCGGCAAGCACAAAGCCATCAAGGGAATGGAAAATATAGACAAAGTCATCATCGTGGACCAAAGCCCCATCGGCAAAACGCCGCGCTCCAACCCGGCCACCTACACGGGCGTATTTTCGCACATCCGCGATTTATTTGCCGAAATGCCCGAAGCCAAACGCCGCGGCTACAAGCCGGGCCGGTTCTCCTTTAACGTAAAGGGCGGCCGGTGCGAAAAGTGCCAGGGCGACGGCATTTTAAAAATTCAAATGCAGTTTTTGCCCGATATTTACGTCAAATGCGAAGAATGCGACGGCAAACGCTTTAACGAAGATACGCTGCAGGTAAAATTCAAAGGCAAAAACATCGCCGAAGTATTAGATATGAGCGTATCGCAGGCGCTGGAATTTTTTGACAGCATCCCCAAAATCAAACGCTATTTAAAAACGTTAAATGACGTTGGATTGGGCTACATCAAGCTGGGCCAATCCGCCACCACCTTGTCGGGCGGCGAGGCGCAGCGCGTGAAACTGGCGGACGAACTTTCCCGTAAGGGGACAGGCAAAACGCTGTATATTTTGGACGAGCCCACCACCGGCCTGCACTTTGCCGATATTGATAAACTGCTGCACGTGCTGCACGGCCTGGCGGACAAAGGCAACACCGTGCTGATTATTGAACACAATTTGGACGTAATTAAAACCGCCGACTGGCTGATTGACCTTGGCCCCGAAGGGGGCGACAAAGGCGGCCAAATTGTGGTGACGGGTACGCCGCGGCAAGTGGCGGCTTGTGAGAAATCCTACACCGGCAAATACCTAAAGCCGGAACTGGATGCCGTGGACAAATTTTTGGCCCAGCACCCGGAGCAAAAGCTCCACGCGCCCAAAGCCGCCCCGACCAAAAAGGCAGCCGCGCCGTCAACGGACAAAAAGAAAGCCCCTCAAAAGAGGGGCAAAGAGCTTCTCACAAAACGCAGCTAAACCTTCCTCGCTAAAATGGGAATGCTGTGCCCATAAAGCCATTCGTAATAGAGGCTTTCCCACCGGCAAGGCTCTTACAAAGAGCCTGTCCTTTTTCCGTATTTGGGGCACACCAACGCCCCTCCGGCAGCCCATTGATAGCCGCCACCTGGGGAGTGACTTGTATTAAACCATAATCATCTGTATTCCGTATGGCCATCGGAACAGCCCACCACCCATATTGAAAATGATCCGTAGTGAAGCCGGACGCATTGTAACCTTTGTTTTCAAATCCAGCAAAACAGATATCCGGCTCTCCGCAAAGGGCCAACTGCCCGCCGTTTTCCAGCAGACACATATCCACATTATCCGCAATTTTTTTCAGTATAATCATTGCTTCGGTCACGCGGGATTTTTCCACCGCTTTGGTATATTGCGGCAAAGCCACCGCCGCTAAAATACCGATAATCAAAACGACCACTAACAGCTCTATTAGCGTAAATCCGGCGTTTTTCCCCGCCGGGTGGGTTTTTTGATAAATTTTGCTCATACGCAAAATTTATCAAAAA
>CASFTM010000013.1 GCA_949297775.1 uncultured bacterium | reverse complement strand
CTTTCGCCCGCAAAATCTTTCGGGTTGGCTTTGAGGTGGTTGGAAATATACTGAATGCGTTCCGTGATGAGTGCAATCTGCACGGCGGCGGAGCCGGTGTCGTTCGCGCTCGTTTGGAATTTGCTGATGATGTCTTTTCTGTCTTGCATGGAAAGTACCATTGTATTGTACACTTAGATTGTAATCTGCCGACCAAGCATTCCTTATCCCAAGGGATACCGAGCCGGAGGCCAATCTTCTCCTGTTATTAATTTTTATACTTCTTAAAGTACAGATTAATTATACCAAATAAAAAGGATAAAGAACAAATGGCCGTTCTTTATCCTCTTTCGTTAGTATAGTATAGCAAATCCGCGGCCCGTTAGCCAGCTGTTTGGGGGGTTCTCCCCGCGCACGCATATCCCCGGTTTTTTACCGGGCGGAGATACACAAAAAAGCGGCGGAATATATTCATTCCGCCGCCGGATTAAAAAGCAATTTTTATTTACCCCGCTGGGTTTTGTTGGCCGTGCGTGCCGGGTGTACGGCTGCCAAGCTTTTGCGCAGCGAAATCCACTGGGCGTTGTTTACGTCCAACAGCAAAATATCGTGCACGGGGCGGCCCGAAGCTTCCGTGCTTTGCACGGCTACGGCATAATACCCCATTTTGCGGGAAACCGCGCGGGATACCAATACCTCCGCCGCAGAAGAGGCGGACATAAACTGCCCTTTCGGACCGTGATTCCAAACATTCATCACTTCTTTCCAGGTGGTAGCATAAAAAGGCGAAAACAGCCGTTTAGTGTTTGGGTAGATGGCACGGAGTTCTTTTTTGACTTCATTTAAATAAGGTACCGTATGAATGTTTACTAAGGACGGATGATAATACCCCGGGAAGAACACCCGCTTGGCCTGTTGGGCGGCAATTTTGCGCTGAAGTTTGGCCATTAGTTCTTTATTGGATTTGGCCTGCAGGACGGCCCCGGTTCGGCGGCCGACTTCGGGCGAAACAATCACGCCTTTTAAAGCGGAAGGCATTGTTTTGTTGGCGGGGAAAATAACCGCCGGATTACCAAAATGGGTAAAACTTTTGGCAACGAGGCTCTGTCCTTGCGCGTGGGCAATCGGAGTGCCCGCGAGAAGAATTCCTACACAGAGTAAAGTATGATGCAGTAATCTTGTTTGCGTGTTTGTGTTCATACGAAGTTCTCCTTGCCCCTATACTAGCAAAAAATATCTGTTTTGTGTAGTATTTTTTAAATTAGAACGCCCGCCCGGGTTGGCGGGCGGGCGCAGGGTGTTCTTGTAGGAGGTTTTAGAAACACACTGTTAAAAGCTGTACCCCAAATGCAGGGCGGCATAGCGCTCCGCATTGTAGATTTCCACATCTGATAATGTATGGAAATCTTTAAATTCCCGGCTGATCCACGCAAACTCACGGTCCAGGCGCTGCTTTTTAATCAGCTGGGTAGAAAGAGTTTCTTTTATGGCCGTTTTCATATCAGCGCCTCCTGGATTTAAGTTGACCTGCTTGATATTTATAAGATAGTCTTTTGAAAGAAAAATTAACAGGGTCCTTGGGCCCAGCATGGTCAATAATTTGGGCCCAGTTTTTCTGTGTCAAACGGCCTAATTGGGTTAGGGTGTAAGTCCCAGGAGGCTTTGGGCCTTTGGGCCTATCCCTCAATTTTGATATACTTCTATTATGACAAGTCCATCAGCCCTGTTTGCCAATTCTCCGCATACCCGCGGCGAAATAGTTGCCTTGCTGTCAGCGCCGGACCCGCGCGCACTTTTTGGAGCGGCCGACGAAGTGCGCAAAAAATTCGTGGGTGACGGCGTGTATTTGCGCGGGCTGATAGAATTTTCCAATTATTGCAAAAACGATTGTTTGTACTGCGGCATCCGCCGTTCTAACGCCAAAGCGGTCCGTTACCGCCTGACGCCGGACGAAATCGTGCGGACGGCGGAGCAAGCGGTGCAGTATGGGTATAAAACGGTGGTATTGCAATCTGGCGAAGATGTGTGGTTTGACGCGGATAAAATGGCGGATATCATCCGCCGCATTAAGCAGCTGGGCGCCGCCGTAACGCTTAGCCTGGGCGAAAAAACGCGCGAAGAATACGCCGCCTACCGCCGGGCCGGGGCGGACCGGTATCTCCTGCGCATTGAAACCACCGACAAAGCCCTCTACGAAAAATTGGACCCGCAGATGAGCTGGGATAACCGCGTGCGCTGTTTGGAAGATTTAAAGGAACTCGGTTACGAAGTGGGTTCCGGCTCTTTGGTCGGCTTGCCCGGGCAAACGGTGGAAAGTTTAGCCGATGATTTATTGTTTTTTAAATCGCTCCCGGTGGATATGGCGGGAATTGGCCCGTTTATCCCCCACCCGGATACGCCGCTTTGCAAAGAAAGCGCTGCGGGACATTTGGAATTGTCCCTAAAAATGATGGCCGTCATGCGCCTGATGCTGCCGGATATTAACATCCCGGCTACAACGGCTATGGAAACGCTCCACCCCCAGGGGCGTCTTTTGGCGCTTGAGTGTGGGGCGAACGTCATTATGCCTAATGTGACAGCCGAAACTTTCTGCCGCAACTACGAACTTTACCCCGGCAAGCCGCACCCCGGTGCGTCCGCCGTTTCGGCCTGGAAAGAACCGCTTGCGTCCATCGGGCGGACGGTGTCGGACGGGTACGGTTTCCACGGCGATTATTTAAAAGGGAAATAGTCGTATTTTCCGGCCGGTTGGGGCGCGTCGGGCTTGCCTGCAAGAAAAATTTTCTTTTCTTTTGGAAATGTATTACAATATAGAGGACCAAACGGACTTTCGTCCGTTACGCTGTTATTTTTTTATTGGAGAACGACCGTATATGGTAAAAAAAACCGTTAAGAAAGCGGCGAAACCCGCCGCAAAAAAGGCCGTAAAAAAAGCAGTTAAATACGTATACTCGTTTGGAGCGGGTAAAGCCGAAGGAAACGGCAAAATGAAAGAGTTGTTGGGCGGAAAAGGCGCCAACCTGGCAGAAATGTCCGGCCAGCTAAAACTCCCCGTCCCTCCCGGATTTACCATCACCACCGAAGTTTGCACCTACTACTGGAACAACAAACGTACTTATCCCAAAACTTTAAAAGCCGACGTAGAAACCAATCTCAAAAAAATTGAACGCGAAACCAAAAAACAGTTCGGTTCCGAAAAGAACCCGCTATTGGTGTCCGTCCGGTCGGGCGCGCGTGCTTCTATGCCGGGTATGATGGAAACCATTTTAAACATCGGTCTGACGGAAAAAACCATTCCCGGTATGATTGCCAAAACCGGCGATCCGCGCTTTGTGTACGACGCGTACCGCCGCTTGATTATGATGTATTCCGACGTAGTAATGGAAAAAGCCGCCGGCATTGAACCCAAAGACGGCGAAGGCATCCGCAAAATTTTAGACGGGATGATGGAAGAAGTCAAACACAAACTGGGCGTGTCGGACGATACGCACATCCCGGCAGAAGAGCTCAAAAAACTCTGCGGCGAATTTAAAACTACCGTCAAAAAAGTACTCAAAAAAGAATTCCCGGACGACCCGATGGAACAGCTTTGGGGCGCTATCGGCGCGGTGTTTGCCTCCTGGAACGGCAAACGCGCCATCGCCTACCGCAACATTGAAAACATCCCCCACGACTGGGGAACCGCCGTCAACGTCCAGACGATGGTGTTCGGCAATATGGGCGACACCAGCGCTACCGGCGTGGCCTTTACGCGCAACCCGGGCAACGGCGACAGCCACTTCTACGGCGAATATTTAATCAATGCCCAGGGCGAAGACGTCGTGGCCGGTATCCGCACCCCCTCCCCGATGAACAAATGGTCCGCGAACGCCCATTCCAAACATTTGCCTACACTGGAAAAAGTAATGCCCAAAGTATATAAGGAATTGGACGCTATCCAGAAAAAGCTGGAAAAACACTTCCACGATATGCTGGATATTGAATTTACCATTGAAGACCAAAAACTCTGGATGCTCCAGTGCCGCGTCGGCAAGAGAAACGGCACCGCGGCGGTGCAGATGGCGTTGGATATGGTAAAAGAAAGACTGATTAGCAAAGAAGAAGCCGTCCTGCGCGTAACGCCTGCGCAGTTGGGCGAACTGTTGCTGCCGGCCATTGACCCCAAGGCCGAAGCCGGCGTAACGCCGATTGCCAAAGGGCTGCCTGCGGGCCCCGGCGGCGCGGCGGGTGCGATTGTGTTCAACTCGCAAGACGCCATTAAATTGCAGGAAGCGGGCAAAAACGCCATTTTAGTGCGCGAAGAAACCAACCCCGAAGACATTGAAGGTATGCGCGCGGCAGCCGGTATCTTGACCCAGCGCGGCGGGATGACCTCCCACGCGGCCTTGGTGGCGCGCGGCTGGGGCAAATGCTGCATTGTGGGCTGTGGCGAATTGGAAATCAATTTAAACGCTAAAACCGTCAAAATGGGCGGCAAAACCTTTAAAGAAGGCGATGAGCTGACCTTGAACGGCACGAAAGGCCATGTGTACGAAGGCGCGCTGAAAATGTTGGAAGCTGGCGAAGGCAACAAAAATCTTTCCGCCTTCCTCGCCCTGTGCGACAAAGTGCGCGTACTGAAAGTCCGCGCCAACGCCGATACGGAAGACGACGCCGTCAAAGCGCGCAAATTCGGCGCCGAAGGCATCGGGCTGTTCCGCATTGAACATATGTTCTACGGCAAAAATTCCGACAAGCCGCTTTTCATCCTGCGCAAAATGATTCTTTCCGGCAGCGAAGAAGAACGCAAAGCCGCGGTGGAAGAACTCTTCCCGTATATGAAAAAGGAAATCAAAGCCACGATGAAAGCGATGGCCGGTTACGGCGTGACCGTGCGCCTGATGGACCCGCCGCTGCACGAATTTGTGCCCACCCTGCCCGAAAAACAGGCCGAACTGGCTAAAGCGCTGGGGATTACGATGGACGTGTTCAAAGAACGCGCCGCCGGCCTGCACGAAGTCAACCCGATGATGGGGCACCGCGGTATCCGCTTGGGCGTAACCTATCCGGAAATTACCATGATGCAGTCCCGCGCGATTTTTGAGTCCGCCGCCGAACTCATCAAAGAAGGCGTAAAAGCCCAGCCGGAAGTGATGATCCCGCTGACCTGCGACGTCAACGAAATCATCAGCCAAAAGAAGCTCATCCGCGCCGCTTATGACGAAGTGGTGGCCAAGACGAAAGTCAAAAAGCTCAACTTCTCCGTAGGGACGATGATTGAAATCCCGCGTGCGGCCGTGTTGGCCTACGAAGTAGCCGGCGAAGCGGATTTCTTCTCCTTCGGCACCAACGACCTTACGCAGATGACCTTTGGCTTCTCGCGCGATGATATCGGTTCCTTCCTGCCCGAATACTTAAAACAGGGTATTTTGGAAGCCGACCCGTTCCAAACGTTGGACCAGCGCGGCGTAGGGATGCTGATTGAACACGCCGTCTGCGAAGGGCGCGAAGCCAAACCGAACTTGAAAGTCGGTATCTGCGGCGAACACGGCGGCGACCCGGAAAGCGTGGAATTCTGCCACCGCGAAGGGTTCACTTACGTGTCCTGCTCGGCCTTCCGCGTGCCGATAGCCCGCTTGGCTGCTGCGCAAGCCGCCGCTAAAGACGTGTTGGCTAAAAAACGCAAATAGAGGTTATCTCTGATACATCCCGCCTTGTTACAAGCAAGGCGGGATTTTAAATTTTTGGGAAAATATGTCTAAACCGGATCTAACAATTATCAACGGGTCTTCTTTCAAGCGTGTGCTGTTTTTCTTGCTAGGCGCGGTTGGGGTATGGGGCTGTGTGGTACGGATTTCCTTTCCCAATCGGCGGTATCCTTAAGTTTGGAAAAGGGAATATTCTCCCCTGTCGGCTGAAAGATGTTTCTTGGCGTGTGCGCTTGGGGGCTTGTATCGCGGCCGTACTGCCTTGCCGCGTTAAAATCTCCCCGCAATATATCCAGGGGCCGATTAATATCCGCCCCGTATTGTGGAAGGAGATTAAACGGGTGGACTGCTATAAGATGCACAGTACGGTTATCTTGGTTTTCCACTTGAAAGAAGGTTGCTTGGCCCCGCTGCGCATTTTGCATATTTTCCCGGCGAAGCATTCCTCCTTTTCTCTTGCTTTATCAACCTATAGCGCCAAGGGACAAAAGGACATATTGGAAGCGGTAAAAAAATATTCTATTTTAGGAACAAACAAATGAACAAAATAAAAGACATTTTTTGGCTGTTGTTTTGGGGCGCACTTGCCGGGGCCGTTTTTGTGGGGTGTATTTTGGGCTTTGGTTCAATGGTCAATTGGCTAAACGCCAACAGTCCTTCTTTTGTATCTGCCGGTTATTTTAAAGTCGGCCTGGGCGTGGTAATTTGTGTGGTTTTATTTGGCATATTTAAAATAGGGGCATACTTTAATCATAAAATTACCCGCCGGCAAGCGGAGCAAATTTTCCCGCCGGATTTTATACCGTTTATTTACAAAGCCCCGGTGGCTAAGGCCGTGCTGGAGCACCGCCACGACCGGTTGAACGATCTGCGCTTCTTGCCGGAAGAAGCCCGCTGTCAGGCTGTCAATGCGCCCGTCCACAACGGGGTTACCCCGCTGCATATTGCAGCCGCGCTGGGGCGCCAAAAGTTTTGCGCTAGACTGCTTGCCTATGGGGCGGACGTTCATGCGCGGGACAATGCCGGCCAAACCCCGTTGGATTACGCCCTCCGCTTCGGACAGCCGGAAACGGAAGCTTTGTTGCGTAAGGCGCAGGCGGCTAACCGCCGTTAAAGTGCATGGTGTGTAGCTTTGGGCCGCTGTCAAAACGACAAGCGGCCTTTTTGTTGCATAATGGATAGGCTTACTGTTCTTTCGCACGGCCCGTGGCGTTAGGCGTTGTCGGAAAGGGCCAATACACTCCTTTTGGAGGCGTTGAGCCACAAGCGGCTTGTATCGTCTAATCCTTTTTGTTATACTTTTTAAGATAATTACCCAAAATAGGTAATTATTTAAAATTAAAATCCCTGTTTGCAAGGGTGTTTCTAGGAGATTACAGATGAAAAAAATGTTGTTGATGGTTTTTGCCTGCGGTATGCTGGCCGCGTGCGCTACCCCCAGCACGGAAGTGGGTACGGCGTTGTTTGCTTTTACCCAACAGCCGATGACGGCCACCGAAGCCGCCGGCACCAAAACGGGCCGCGCCTGTGCTACGAACATCTTAGGGTTGTATATCTCGGGCGATATGTCTATTGAAGCCGCCAAAAAGAACGGCAGAATTACCAAAGTGTCTTCCGTAGATAAAGACATCAAGAGCTATGCGGTGTATTCGGAAGTCTGCACAGTCGTAAAAGGCTACTAAGTTGTAAACAATGATAGATGCAACGAGAGGCCGGAGTCGTCCGGCCTCTCATTTTTTATTGACAACATTCCCTTATTAAGCTAAAGTACCTCTAACCACAGGGAGGAATTGCTATGTTTGGAATTGTCTGCTTGCTTCTTATTTTAGCTGCCTGTGTATTGTATGCGGCTGTCCGTCCAGTCCGCAAAAAACGGTTATACCACGGGGTTAATCCTCCGATTGTGGAATTTTTAACTACGGAACTAAACCGCTTTCCCTTACACCAAGCCGTGTTCCAAAACGACTTTCGCACCGTCAGCCGCTTGCTGAAAAAATCCCCCTCTCTGGAAACGGAAACCGACGATGCCCAAACCCCCCTGCACATTGCCGCCGAATGCGGCTTGGATGCAATGTGCCGCTATTTGCTTAAGCGCGGTGCCAACGTCAATGCGCTGGATAATTTTGGAGGCACGCCGCTTCACGCGGCGGCGGCCTGCCAAAACGGCGTAAAAGTAATCAAAACCTTGGCGGTGCACGGGGCGGACCTGCACCTTAAAGATGCGGCTGGAATGACCCCGCGCGCCCTGGCCGAAAAATACAAACACTACAAAATCGCCGCTTATTTAAAATTCCGCGGCGCCTAGGCCGAAAGGCTCTCTTTCTCCTAGGCCCTTTTTCAAGTTTTTCATGGGTCCAAAGGCCCTGGTTTTCTCTGTGTAAAACAGGCATACTGTACATATACGGGAGGAAAACCACTATGCAACTATCCGCAGACAAATTTTTAATTATGAGTATGGAATTTATTGCTGTTTCTTCTAATGGAGGGCAGCGGCCTTTTGCGGTTCTGTAAACTCTTGTAAATTGGGGTAATTTGATTACAATAAATTATATAGTTTGTTTGGAGAATGGGATGAAAAAATATCTTTTTGTATTAGTAGGGGTATTATTTGCTTGGCCTGTTTCGGCGGCGCCTTCAGCGGTAGATAAGGCGGTAGCTGAAAAAATGGTTCTGAACCAGTTTAACCAAGTTATGGACCAAACTGTTTCCTGTCGCGAAGCCTTGGAAAGCGGCGAATACGGGGCGGCGGTAAAGGCGTGCGAGAAAGCCTTGCAGCTGCATCAGGAGGCCCTGGCTTACGCTAAGCAAAATAAAATCCGGGTGGAAGCGGCTATTTCCAGCCAACCTACCTTGTTCTTAACGGATCCGTTTACGGTGTATCCGGATGTCCGGGAAGATTTATTGTTTGCCCGTGTGATGAATGGAGAACAAACGCTGCAGCAAGCGCTGGAAGGGAAAGCTTCCTGGTCCAGCCAAGACGGCTTAGTAGGGTATTTCTATGGCGCTCAAAAGGTCTATAATCCAGCCTATTCTTCCGTGGTAGAGGCCTTTCGTGCCTGGCCGGGGTGCAAACAAGCCTTGCAGGAAGCCAATACCGCCGTGGACGCCGCTGCTTTTTGCAAATAGCCGTACACCTTTTTAAAGGGCCTTCCTCTAAGGAAGGTCCTTTTTTAGCGGTATAAGCCAAAGGAAGGAAAATCCTTTTTTTGCTTTACGCCGCCGGGATTATTTACTAAAATATAACAATGAAGCCCTTTCCCATTATTGTCTCTTCTCCGTCTGGCGCCGGTAAAACGACTATTGTGGACGCCGTGCTAAAGCGCGACCGTTCCGTTTCCCGTGTGATTACCGCCACCACCCGTGCCCCCCGCACCGGGGAAAAAGACGGCGTGGATTATTTGTTTTGGAGTATTAAGCAATTTGAACAAGCTATAAAAAAAGGCCAAATGCTGGAATGGGCCCAAGTGCATACGCATTACTACGGCATTCCCAAAAAATCGGTGGACGGGCTGATGAAAAAAGGTATTTGCCCTATTTTGGTAATTGACGTGCAAGGCGCACGTACGGTAAAAGCCCAATACCCAGACGCAGCCACCGTGTTTATCGTACCACCCAGCTTAAAGGAACTCAAAAAGCGCATTTTAGGGCGTAACGACAATACCCAGGATATTGAAATCCGCCTGGAAACCGCCAAAAAAGAAATGCTGGAACTGGACCACTACGATTATGCGTTGCTCAACGACGATTTGGCGGAAGCCGTAGACCATATGGCCGGAATTATTGCGGCCGAACAGTGCCGGGTGTGCCGGCAGGATTTGAAAATTAAAAACCTGAAGTAAAACGAGGGAGCGAATATGTCCGTAAAAAACGATAAAGAATTTGACGCCAAACTGATGAATTTTGACGGAGACCGCTACGACGTGGTGGTTTTGGCGTCCATTTGGGCCAAGGAACTCAAGAAAAAAGACGAATACAAAAACCAGCCTAACGCCGTCGTGATTAAAGTGGCCTTGGATGATATTTTATCCAACCGCATTTCTAAAGACGAAGTGCTCCGCATCAGCAAAGAAAACCTGGAAGCCGAACTGAAAGCCCAGGAAGAAGCCCGCAAAGAAGCGGAACGCAAAGCCAAAGAACCGATGAAACTGTAAGTATGGCAAACGATTCTCTGCGCCGGCTGATTGCTGAGTTGAAAACTTTTTTAGCCGCCCAGGGCGAGGATGAATTTATTTCACCGGCTGCGCCTTTGCGCGCAGCCGGTGCTGTTTCTAAAGGGGAACCGACGGGGAAACCGCTTCCTAAAATGCCCGAAGGCGAAACGCTGACGGTGGAATTTCCGAAGGCTGTTTCCCCCCAATCCGCCTTTAAAAATCCGGCTTCGCAGCTTACAGAACCGCCGTTGCCTGCTCCGGTTGTTGCCGCCCCGGAGCCGGCCCGCGTTATTCCTTCGGAGGAACCTCAGATGAACATTTCCCAAAAAACGGCTGCCTTAGCTGAATTGGCAGAAACCATTAAAGCTTGCACCCGCTGCCCGTTGGGCGCCACGCGCCTAAACGCTGTTCCCGGCGAAGGCAACGTAAACGCCGACGTGATGTTCGTGGGCGAAGGCCCCGGCTTTGACGAAGACCGCCAGGGCCGTCCGTTTGTGGGCCGGGCGGGGCAATTGTTGGATAAAATGATTGTTGCCATGGGGCTTACGCGGGAACAGGTTTTTATCGCCAACATTGCCAAATGCCACCCGATGACGGACCCCCTCCACCCCGAAAAACACGGCAACGACCGCGCCCCAAACGCCGAGGAAATTGCCTGCTGCCGCAAATACATAGAAAAACAAATTTCCATTATTTGCCCCAAATATGTCATTGCCTTGGGCGGTGTAGCGGCAAAAGCGTTGATTGCCGATGCCAAATCTTTGGGAGCGTTGCGCGGGAAATTTTACGATTTACACTTGGACAGCGTTACCCTGCCGCGCCCGGTCAAAATTTTGGCCACTTTCCACCCGGCGGCCCTGTTACGTAACCCGGGCTGGAAAAAAGACGCCTGGACAGACCTTCAAATGGTAATGGACGAACTGGGCTTAAAAGGCGCCCGGAAGTAATTTTATCCCTCTATGTACTGCAAAGTAGTGTATGACGTTCCGCTGGACCGCGATTTTGACTATGCCGTCCCCGCCGAATTGGAAGATAAAATCATTCCTGGCGTGCGCGTAACGGCGCCGTTTGGCCGCGTTCTTACGGGCGGAATGGTAACAGCGGTAAGCGAAATTTGCACCGCGCCGGAGGGAGTAAAATTAAAAGAAATTGCTTCCGTCGTGGATAAACGCCCGCTGTTTGGGTCGGATTTGTTTCCCTTAATGCGGTTTATGAAAGCCCACTGGGGCGGCCCGGTGGGGCAAATTTTGTTTGCCTTGGTGCCGCCGCAGCCGTATTTCAAGCTGGAAAATGCCCCCACCTCTGTCCGCATAGACGTAAAAACCCCTTCTTTTAAGTTGACTCCTTCGCAGGAAAACGCCCTTAAAACGGTGCGTTCGTTCCCGGCGTATGAGTTTCACCCGGTGCTGCTAAACGGCCCGGCGTACACCGGCAAAACGGAAACCGTTTTGCGCCTGGCGGGCGAAGTGCTGGCCGGCTATGGGCAGGCGCTGATTACCGTGCCGGACATTGTAGCCGCCCGGCAGTTTATTGAAGAAGCCGAAGCCCGCTTTGGCGCAGACAATGTGTTCTGCTGGCACAGCCGGATGCTTTTAAGCAAAAAGAAAAAATATTTTTCTGCCATTTCCAACGGGCTTCCCTGCGTGGTTATTTCCACCCGTTCCGGGGCGCTTTTGCCGTTTAAAAACTTGCGTTTGGCGGCGGTGCTGGACGAAGGGGACGATAATTACAAGCAGGAAGAAAACAAACCCTACTACCACCTGCGCGATTTGCTGATGTTCCGCGCCAAAACACACGGAGCGGTGTTGCTTTTTGCTTCCGCCACGCCCAGTGCGGAGTTGTTAAAGTGGGTGCAGAATGGGCGCGTGCAGAACCTTCCGTTTGTGCAGCCGGTGCCGGGCCACGCTTTTGCGCCGCAAATCAAACTGACGGATAAAAAAAGCGAAAAAAGCCGCTTTTTCTCGGCTTTTTTATTGGAACAACTGGCGGAAAATATCAAGCGCAGGGAAACCTCCCTTTTGATTTTAAACCGCCGGGGCTATTCCAACGCGTATTACTGCTTGAACTGCGGAGCCTATGCCAAATGCAAAAAATGTGGAACTATTTTGGCCCGGGAGAACACCCCCGAACACGGCGATCGGCTGGTCTGCAAAAAATGCGGACATACGGAAACCTTACAACAGGAGTGCCCGCAGTGCCATAACCTGATTTTTAAATCGCGCGGAAGCGGTACGCAAAAAATTATCACGGAACTGACCCGCCTGTTCCCTAAAGCCCATTTGCTGCGGTTGGATTCCGATACGCTTAAAACCAAGTCCGGGCAGGGGTTTGAGGCCCTCAGTGCGCTTAAAAGCGGGCGGGCGGATGTAATTGTCGGCACGCGGATGGCTTCGGGCGCGCTGCGCGGGGCCAAAGTAACGCTGGCGGCGGTGCTGGACGCGGAACTGGAGCTGGACGGGCCGGATTTCCGCGCGTCGGAAAAATATGGGCAGATGCTTTTTGCCCTGCGGGGCCACTTATCCGGGGTGCCTGACGGCCGGTTAATTATCCAGGCGGCGGATAAGGAAGCATACGATTATTCCCCCCTTCTGCAGGGCGATTATGCCGCCGCGGCGGAAACGGAACTTGCCTTGCGGGAAAGTTTTTTGTATCCTCCCTTTATACATTTGATTAAGGTGCTTGTTAAAGCCAAAGATACCGCTTTGCTAAACGCCGAAACGGCGCGCATTAAACGTTTGGCGGCGCCGCTGGTACTGGATACTCTGGGCCCGGTATGGTGCGCTAAAAAGACGGATGTGCTTAAAAAGCAGTATTTGCTGTTTAAAACGGACGAGGCCCGCTGGCTGGAATTGGTGGCGGAGCTGGATTCTTTTGTGCCGGACAAAAAGGCGGCGGTCAAAATATCGGCCGACCCGTATGATTTTTACTAAGGAGAAATTATGAATTGGAGAAATTTGTTTAGCTTTTCCGGCCGGGCCGGACGGGAAGAATTTGCTGCGGTCAACTTTTTAACGCAGTTGATATCGTTTATGCTGGTGTTGGGTATGGGGCTCTTGGCCCCCAGTACAGACCAGTTTACGCTGGGAAGAGCGTTTTTGCTGTTGGGAATGGGGCTGCTGGCGATGGTAGTTTCTGTATTTTTAATTTGGATTTCGTGTGCGGTATTTTTCCGTCGGCTGCACGATTTGAATTTGTCCGGCGGGTGGTTTATCGGATACATCGCAGCTATAATGCTGTTTGCGCTGATGCTTCCGCAGGCGTGGTGGCTGTTTACCGCGCTGGGGCTGGCTTTAGGATTGTTCTTATCGCTCAAAAAAGCGCCGGCTTCTGCCAACCGTTTTGCCCCGCAGGCAGAGCCGTTTTTCCCCCAGTTCTTTTCCGTTCGTCCGTGGGCGTTGGGGGCGTTAGTTGCCGTTACGGTGTGTCTGTCCCTGTTAGTAACGTTGTCCTCCCAAATGCGGAATACGCAGGTTCCGTTCTAACCGGCGGCTATACAGCAACCGTACTAACCCTTTTTTAGAGCGGTTGGGCTCCTGCGGGTTTGTTATACTACTTCACATAAGGGGGGTATTATGAATACAAGATTGGGCCGGCTGGGATATATTATCCGGTTGGGCGTTTTGGCGGTACTGTACGGCGTGGGAATGCTGTTTTGGGTGCTGGGCGGAAAAGGCGAAAGCCTGAACCCGGTGGCGTTGTTATTTTTGTTTTTAGGAAGCGGCATTTTGCTTTTGGCGTTTGCATCGTGGTGGGTTGCGTCGGTGCGCCGCTTGCACGATATGGACTTGTCCGGCTGGTGGTTTTTGGCGGTGCTTTTTTTCCCGCTGGCTGTTTTGGTGTTGTGCGTATGGCCGGGGGTACGGGCATATAACCGTTTTGGACCGCCGATTGAATATTAAATAATTTGCAAACAGCACCGCCCGCCCTAAACCGGCGGGCGGTTTTGGTTTGTATATGGTAAAATATAAAAAATACCCGTTTTGATGGAGATATAAAATGACTGTGGAAGAACAAATCAATTTTTTAACGCGCGGCTGCGTGGATGTAGTGTCTAAAGCCGATTTAGCCAAAAAATTGGAAAGCGGAAAAACCTTAAAAGTAAAACTGGGGTGCGACCCGACCAGCGCCGATTTGCACCTGGGGCACAGCGTAGCGCTTTCTTTATTGCGCCGCTTTCAGGATTTGGGGCATAAAGCCGTGCTGGTAATTGGGGATTTTACCGCCGCCGTGGGCGACCCGTCCGGGCGTGATTCCACCCGCCCCGTTCTTCCGCGCGAGAAAATTTTGGAAAACGCCAAAACCTATACTGACCAGGCGTTTAAAGTGTTGGACCCGGCCAAAACCGAAGTCCGCTTTAACAGCGAATGGCTGGACCCGTTTGTTTCCGGCAAAGAACTGCTGCAAACGCTTCAAAAAGTAACGGTGGCGCAGGTTTTGGAACGCGACGATTTTAAAAAACGTATGGCGGCGGGCAACCCGATTAGTATGCTGGAAGTGCTTTACAGTTTGTTCCAGGGGCAGGACTCGGTAGCCCTGGAAGCGGATGTGGAGCTGGGAGGAACGGACCAGATTTTTAACCTGCTGGTCGGGCGCCAACTGCAGAAAAACCACGGGCAGGAGCCGCAGGTAGCCATTACGGTACCGCTTTTGGTGGGGTTGGACGGCGCGAAGAAAATGTCCAAATCCTACGGCAACTATGTGGGCCTAAGCGACGAGCCGGGTGATATGTTTGGCAAATTGATGTCCATCCCGGACGAACTGATGCCGATGTACTACGAGCTGTTGACGTCTGAAAATATGGACGATATTAAAACCATCCACCCGATGGCCGCCAAGAAGAAACTGGCGGGACTTTTGGTAACGCGCTTCCACGGGCCGGAAGCGGCGGCGGCAGCATTGGAAAATTTTGAAAAAGTATTTTCCAAAAAAGAACTGCCTACCGATATCCCGGAATTTAAGCCGGAAGAAGGGGCGTTGCTGTCGGCAGTTATTTTTGCGGCGGGCGCGGCGCAGAGCAAAAACAAAGCCCGCGGCTTAATTGACCAGGGTGCCGTACGGTTAAAAGGCGAAAAAGTAACCGCGGACGCGCCGCTGGCGTTTGAAAACGGCGATGTGTTGCAAGTGGGCAAACGTCATTTCTTTAAGTTGGTGAAGTAGCGAAATGAAAAAATTTATCTTTTTGCTGTGCTTGGTGCTGTGCATATGCCTCGGCGGTTGCTGGACGCTGAAAGAATGCTTTTTTAGCAAAGGGCCGCTGGTGGTGGTGAAAATTGAACAGGGCCAAAGCGGCGCCGACGTGGCGCGTATGCTAAAAGAAAAAGGCATTATCCGCAGTGAGTGGTTCTTTAAAGCACTTATGCGCCTGACCTCATCGGCAAAGGATTTAAAAGCCGGTCGGTTTGATTTGCGTAAAAACACTTCGTCTTTTGAAGTAATTAACTGCATCAAAAGCGGCAAGTGCACCCACTATGAAAAAGTAACTTTTTTGGAAGGCTGGCGAAGCGAAGAAATGGCTGACTTGCTTGCCGAAAAAGGAATCACGGACGCGCAGGCTTTCTTGGATATTGTGCGCGAAAAAAACCTGGAAGGCTATTTGTTCCCCTCCACCTATTTGTTTGCGGAAAACACCCCCGCCCAAAAAGTAGTGGACGAAATGCTCCTGCAATACCGCAAAAACATCGCCCCGCTGTTTCGGCAGTATCCGACGGATTTAACCGAAAAACAGGTGCTGACGATAGCTTCTATTGTGGAGCGGGAGGCAGTTCGCCACGATGAACGGCCTAAAATTGCCGCCGTTTATTTGAACCGCTTCCGCATAGGCAAGCGCTTGGAAGCGGATCCGACGGTGCAATATGCGCTGGGGTATAACTTAAAAGAAAACCGCTACTGGAAAAAAGGCCTTACTTATAAAGATTTGCGGGTAAAATCCCCGTATAACACCTACCGCAACGCCGGCCTGCCGCCGGGGCCCATTTGCAACCCCAGCCGGGAGTCCGTTTTGGGCGTGCTCAATCCGGAGAAAAATTTTGACGCCCTTTATTTTGTGGCCGATACGGGCGGGCGGCACGTGTTCTCTAAAACATACGACGAACACCGCCGCAACATCCGCCGTATCCGCGGCAGATAAACGGTAGATTTGCTGAAAATCCCGCTTGCAAGAGCGGGATTTTTATGTGTTTGAATTTCTCCAAAGTTTTGCTAAGGTGAAAGATACTATAAGAAATCCCCGGGCGTACCCCGGGGATTTCTTATTACGTGCAGGGAGATGCTATTCCTTAAAATACAGCGGCCTAAGGGAATTGCACACCGCCAAAAGCGATACGCCCACATCGGCAAATACCGCCGCCCACATATTGGCAAGCCCCATTACGCCCAGCACCAGCACCGCCGCTTTTACCGTCAAAGCAAACACAATGTTTTGCTTAACGACCAACAGCGTCTTGCGGGAAATGCGGATACCGACGGCTATTTTTTTTAGTTCATCGGTCATCAGCACCACGTCGGCGGCTTCAATGGCGGCATCGGAACCTAGGGCCCCCATGGCAATAGCCAAATCGGCCCGCGCCAGTACCGGCGCGTCGTTAATGCCGTCCCCGGCAAAAGCGATTACCGCACCTGCCGGGGCGGATTTTATGAAAGATTCCAGCTTTTCCACTTTTCCGCCGGGCAGCAGCCCTCCGTATGCGTGGGAAATTCCCAATTCCTGCGCCGTTTGCTGTACTGCTTCGGGCGCGTCCCCGCTTAAGATAACCAGTTGCTTGACCCATTTTTTCAGTTCCAGCACCGCGTCTTTCGCTCCGGGTTTGGGTTTATCACCCACTTCTATTCGCCCTTTATATACACCATTGGCGGCTACATACACGCAGGTTCCCGTCCCCGGCTGCAGCCCGGCTATGTTAAAACGTTCCATTAAACGCTTATTTCCAGCCAGTATGGCGGTTTTTTCGCACAAAGCTTCCACCCCTTCGCCGGCCCGTTCCGTCAGGCTGATTTCTTTGACGGGAACTAAGATGTTTTCCCGGGCGTTTTTTAAAACGGCTTTGGCGATAGGGTGGTTGGAATGTTGCTCCGCCAAGGCTGCCAGCCGCAGTACTTCCTCCGGGGATACGCCGGCGGCAGGAACGACGGAAGTCACTTCAAAAACCCCTTGGGTAAGGGTGCCGGTTTTGTCAAAAGCCAGCGTGTAGATATGGGCCAGGCGTTCCAGGTAAGAACCGCCCTTAATTAAAATACCGTTTTTGGCCGCGCCGCCAATCCCGCCGAAAAATCCCAACGGGACCGAAAGCACCAGCGCACACGGGCACGAAATAACCAGGAAAATAAGCGCGCGGTAAAACCACGTTTTAAACGATGCATCCGCCCATACCAGCGGCGGCACCGCCGCCACCAATACCGCCACCAATACCACCGCCGGCGTATAGACGCGGGCAAAGCGGGTGATGAATTTTTCGGCCTTGGATTTTTTGTTGGCGGCGTTTTCCGCCAGCTCTAAAATTTTGGCTACGGCGGAGTTTTCATATGTTTTTTGGGTGCGGATATCTAAAGTACCGTCTATGCTGATGCATCCTGCCAGCACCGTTTGCCCGTTTGTTGCCGTAAGCGGGCGCGTTTCCCCCGTCAGGGCGGAAGCGTCTAAATGCCCTTCCCCGCCCACAATCACGCCGTCCAGCGGCACTCGTTCGCCGGGGCGCACGCGGGTAATCTCCCCCACCGACACCGTGCGGGGGTTCTCTTCCGCTTCTTTTCCCTGGCGCACCACGCGGGCGAACTCGGGCCGCAAATCCATTAATTTAACAATACTGCGCCGGGATTTCCCTGCCGCGTATTCCTGCAGCAGTTCCCCCGTTTGGTAGAAAAGCATCACTGCCGTGGCTTCCGGATACTCGCCGATGGCCCACGCGCCAAACGTAGCCAGTGCCATTAAAAAGTTCTCGTCAAACACTTCTCCGGCCCGGATGTTTCGGGCCGATTTAATGAGCACCTCCGCCCCGCTTAATAAATACGAAAGCACATACAGCGGCAATTTGAGCCACAAACCGCCCGGTACCAGCAAAGCCGCCGCAAATAAAACGGCGGAAGCCGCCAGCTTTTTCCATTCGCCGCCCGAAGCCCCGCTCTGCCCGCCGTGCGCACACGCGCAGGCGCTGCAGCTGCTGCACGCTTTAGAAGTATGATGTAAATGGCTCATAACCCCTCCCGAATGTGTTCCAACCCTTGGTCAAAAATCCGTTTGACGTGTTCATCCGCCAGGGAATAAAACACCGTTTTCCCCTCCCGGCGGTTTTTGACCAATTTGTTTTGTTTTAAAAACCGCAATTGGTGGGAAATGGCCGACTGAGTCATTCCCAGTTCATCGGCAATATGCTGGACGCATTGTTCGCACCCGAACAAAGCGCACAAAATACGCAGGCGGGTGCTGTCGCCAAACACTTTAAACAAGTCCGCCAAATCGTAGAGGGTTTCTTCCGGCAGTTTAAGCGAAGGCTTGCAGGTATGGCTTTTGGCAGTTTTTATTTTAGCAGGCATAATTAAATCCTATATAACTAATATATGAACATATGTTCATATATTAGTTTAATATATTTTTTCTAAAAAAACAACTGGGAAAACACCCGTTGAGAAACAGAAGAAAAATTGTATACTATTTTTATCAGGAATTTATTTTTAAGGAGAATGTATGAATAAACAGGGCTTTACGTTAATTGAATTAATGGTGGTCGTGTTGATTATCGGTATTTTAACGGCCATTGCTTTGCCGCAGTTTGAAACGGCGGTGGAAAAATCCCGCATGGCGGAAGCGATGATTAACGCCAAAGCGATTGTGGACGCTTCCCAACGCTATTTCCAGGCCAATCCGAATGAATCAGTTATTAGTAACCGCAACCAAATTGCGGACGTGGACTTGCGCGGCGGCCAGTGGAATGGGGACGGCACCGTCTATACGACGGAATTGTTTACCTACACCTTGGGCGGTGCAAACGGACAGGTGAATGTAGCGCGCATAGACAACGGCGATACGTTGTATACCTTGTGGCAAAAACCGGACTTGGATGGCACCGGCGGCACGTTAAAAGGCTGCACGCCCGGGTCCAGCGATCCGGAAACCGCCGAACAAATGTGCAAATTCTTTGCAGGTATTTAATTTAACCCCGGCGTTAAGCCGGGGTTTTTATGCCTAAAATAGCTGGCGGGTGGAAATCCCCCTATCCTGCAGTTACGATAGAATGTTTAAAAACTTCCCCGCATTATTACTAAATTAAAAAAGAATGCCGCACACGCCGCCGGCGGAAAGAAACATCTTGACGGCGGCAGAAATAAAAATCCGCTGCTGAGCAGCGGATTTCCTTTTTATAAATTACGCAGCCGGTTCACAATGGCTTTTGCAGCCGTCATCGGGTTGGGAATACGCAGCCGTTTATAAGCGCCGCGCATACGGAATAGTTCTTTGTTGCGGCTGGTCAGGCGCGTAAAAACGCGCCAAAGGTTATTTTTTAAATTTTTATCTTCGCGTATTACCCGCGCACAGCCGGCGTCCGCTAAAATTTTAGCGTTATAATATTGGTGGTCCGCCGCTGCGTGCGGGAACGGCACCAAAACAGCCGGCAGGCGGCAGTACATCAGTTCCGCCAATGTGCTGGCGCCGCTTCGGCAGACGGCTAAATCCGCCACGCGCATCAAGGCGTAAATTTCGTGGGAATACGGCAGTACCGCCACATTCGTTAACCCGCCGTAGCTTTCCCGTATCATGCCAAACCAGCGTTCCCCGGTGATATGGATAAATTGCCACGAGGAGGAGCGTTTAGCCAGTTTCCCCACTATTTCCGCGCACGCCGTGTTAAGCCCTTTGGCCCCCTGGCTGCCGCCAAAAATGAGCACGGTGCGTTTGTCCGCGTCCAGCCCCAATCCTTCCAAAATGGCGGTTTTATCGGGCGTGTCGGCAAATTCCCGGCGGATAGGCGTGCTGGTCAGAACGGCGTTTTTAAGTTTTTTGTTAATGGGCAGCCCCAGCATAAACAAATCGGCAAATTTACCGCAGATTTGGTTGGAAAGACCCAGCCGAGCGTTGGAGTCGTGCACGGCAGTTTTGACGCCCGCAAAATGCGCCATAAACACCAGCGGGAACGAGATATATCCCCCCGTGCCAACAGCCACATCCGGGCGGAATTCTTTAATAATGCGGCGGGTTTCGCAGAGGGATTTAAAAAATTTCCCCCAAAAGCGCAAATGCCGCAAGGGATTGATAGAGCGGGGCAGGCCCGTAAAATCAATTTCACGGTAGCGCAGTTTATGCGTTTCCAGCACTTGGGCGGCCGGGTCGTTTTTGCGCACAATAAATAATACGGCCAGCCCCTGCCGGCGCAGTTCTTTGCCTAAGGCCAAGCCGGGATAAAAGTGTCCTCCGGTTCCGCCGGAAGCTATTAAGAAACGTTTGTTCATAAAGTTATTTATTCCTATTTTTGTAATTGGTAATGTCTTCGCGCAGGTTGTTTTGGGTGTTGTCTACGGCTGCCATATTCAGGATGATGCCCATCATTACCAACGTCATAATAACGGAAGATCCGCCGTACGAGAAAAACGGCAGGGCAATCCCTTTGGTGGGCAGCAGCCCTACCGCCATAGCCATATTAAAAAACGCCTGCATACAAATCGTAATCGTCAGCCCGAAAATAACCAGGCTGTGAAACGTGGTTTTGGCCACGCGCGCCAAGCTGATGCCGCGTATGAGCAGCCAGCAAAAGAACGCTAAAATAACTACTACCCGCAAGAGGCCCAGTTCTTCGCACATAATGGAAAAAATAAAATCCGTATGCGCGGCGGGCAGGTATTCCAGTTTCAGTTCGCTGTTGCCCAGCCCTTTGCCGAACCAGCCGCCCGAGCCCACAGCCAAAAACGACTGCACCAGCTGGTAGCCGCTGCTGCCGGCTTTTTCAAACGGATTTAAGAACGAAAAAATGCGCTCCCTGCGGTACGGCACAAACAACAGCTGGTGTATGATAAGCGGGGATACCGCCACCGCCGGCACCGCCAGATGTTTCAGCTTGGCTCCCGCCACCAACAGCATAAACACAAACACCGCTCCCATTAACGTGGGGGTTCCGATGTCTTTTTCCGCCAGGATCAGCAGCAGCGTAAATCCGGCTACCGCCATCGGTTTGATCAGCAGTTTCCAATTTTTCGCCAATCTTCCGGAAACATTGTCTAAATAATCGGCTACATAAATGACAAGCGTCACTTTGGCAATTTCCGAAGGCTGCAGTTTAAAAAAGCCGAAATCAATCCAGCGGTGCACGTTGGCCTGGGTGCGGGTAAACAGCACAATAATCAGCAGAACCCAGGTGGCGTACATTAAATTCATCGGGGAAAAGATTTTCAGTTTTTGCAGTTTGTCGTATGTTTGCGATAAAAACAGCGCCGCCGCCACGCCCATTATATCAAACAAAAGCTGGCGTTTGAAAAAACTGGTGGAGTCAAACGCGCTGGACGAATAGGTAAAAATAAGCCCAAACAATACAAACGCAAACGTGATAAACGCCAAACGTCTGTCCAGGCGCAGGGGTTTCCACCCTTCCTGCCGGCGCGCGCCAAAGGCCGCACTGCGGTCTTTATACAGGGCCGGCCGTTTGATAAAATTATTGCGCCGTTTGGGGGCTTTGTTAAACAGTTTGACCATACACTATCTGATTTTTAAGGACGCCAGCGCCAACAGCATCAGCATAGCGCCCACAATCCAAAACCGGACGATAACTTTCGGTTCCGGCACGCCTAAAAGTTCAAAATGGTGATGAATGGGCGCCATCTTAAACAGCCGTTTGCCGTGAGTCATTTTAAAATATCCCATTTGCAGCATAACGGAAAGGGTTTCCATTACGAAAATACCGCCGGCAATCGGCAGCAGCAACTCTTGCTTGACGCACAGCGCGGCCGTGCCAATCACGCCGCCTAAAAACAGCGAGCTGGTATCCCCCATAAACACTTGGGCGGGATAGGCGTTAAACCATAAAAACCCCGCGCACGCGCCAATCAAGGCGCCCATAAAAACGGTAATTTCTCCCGCCCCCGGCACGTAGATGATTTTTAAGTAATCGGCAAAATTAACGTTACCCGCCAAATACGCTACAATCGCATACGTAGCCGCCGTAAACACCATACACCCGCTGGCAAGGCCGTCCAAACCGTCCGTCAGGTTGGTGGCGTTGGAGGAGCCAACAATCACCAGCATAGCAAACGCAAAGTAGAATACCGACAAATCAATAAACATCTTGCTCATATACGGAATGATGAGCGAGGTGGTGTAATCCCCGTTGGGCGGATTTAACGCCAAGTATCCCACCACCACTACTGCCGTAAACAGCTGGATAGCCAATTTGATGGAGGATTTCATTCCTTCCGGGTTCTTTTTCACGAGTTTGGTGTAATCGTCCATTACACCGGCGATACCCAGCGTAACGGTGGTAAAGAGAAGCAGCCAAATATAGTTGCTGTCCAGCCGCGCCCATAAAAGCACGCTCAGCACCAAGCTGACAAAAATCAGCAGTCCCCCCATCGTCGGAGTGCCGCTTTTGGACAGGTGTGACGCCGGGCCATATTCGCGTTCAATCTGCTGTATCTTATACGAGCGCAGTTTCGCCACCACTTTCGGCCCGATAAGAAGCGTCAGCAAAAACGATGTAACAATCGCCGCGCCGGTGCGGAAGGTAATATAACTGAAGATGTTTAGAAAACTAAAGTCATCCGTAAACAGCGAGAGGTAATATAGCATTTTTTTCTAAATCTCCTTGAGGATTTTTTCAAAATTCATCGAGCGGGACGCTTTAACCAAGCACGTACCGCCTTTTTTAAGCGCGCTGGACAAGTCCTTCGTCCACCCTTCCGGCGTCGGCGCGTAAAAAGCCTTCACGCCCGGCGCGTCTTTCAATTTTTCGTAGGCGTATTTCATTTCCGGCCCGGCTAAAAAGGCGTATTCCACGCCGTTATCTAACACCTGGCGCGCTACCAGCCGGTGGTATTCTTTGGACGAATCGCCCAGTTCTTTCATATCGCCCAGTACCGCAATACGCGGTTTGGACATTTCGCGCCCTAAAATTTCCAGCGCGTTTTGCATACTGGCCGGGTTGGCGTTATAGCAATCCAAAATAAACGATACGCCGTTTTGTTTCAGCCGTTCCAAACGCATCGGCATGGGCGTATAATTTAACAGTCCTTTTTTGACGTTATCCATATACAGCCCCAGCGCAATCGCGGCGGCGGCCGCGGCGGCGGCGTTTAATTTGTCGTGGCGTTCCAGCGTCAAATCCAGCATATACGCTTCGCCTTTGTAGGTAAAGGAGAATTTTTCCGTTTCCAAAATCTGCAAATCCGCCCCGGGGTGGAAGCCGAATGAAATGCGTTTGCCCTTAAATTCGGTATTTAAACGACAGAGCATCGCGTCGTCGGCGTTATACACCAGCGTCCCGCCGAAATTCAAGCATTTGGCAATCTCGGTTTTGGTTTTGTAGACGGTTTCCAAATCGTGGAAAAATTCCAAATGTGCCGCCGATACGTTGGTAATTACCGCTACGTCCGGCACCGCCAGCGAAGCGGTTTCTTCAATATCGCCGGGATGGGAGGCCCCCAGCTCAAAAATGCCGTATTTATGCTTGGGCTGTATTTCCAACAGCGAAAACGGAACCCCAAACTGGTTGTTGAAATTGCCCATATTGGCAATGGTTTCGCCGGCGGTTTCGCAAATGGCGCGCAGCATTTGTTTGGTGGTGCTTTTGCCGTTGGAACCGGTAATGGCGGCCACTTTTAACGTACTGTTTACGCGGTGGTATTTAGCCAGCGCCTGCAGCGCTTTTAAAGAATCGTCCACCAGCAAAAAAGAGGCGTCGGTACCTCGGGGAATATCAAACCCTTTTTCCGCCAGCACGACGGAAGCGCCTTTTTGGAGGACTTCGGGAATAAATTGCCGTGCATCGTGGTTTTTGCCTTTCAGCGCGATAAACGCATCGCCGGGGCGGATGACGCGGGAATCCGTTACAAAAGACGTGACTTTCGTTTTGGGGGCGGAGGAGATGACTTCCGCACCGGTAATTTTCGCTATTTTGCTGAGGGTTAAATTAAGTTTCATACTTACTCCTTACCAAAATCAAATCGGTTTAAACTATTCAAAATCCAATTGGTCCGGCTGGATGCCTTTCATCGCAAGCATTCGTTCCATAATCTCTTTAAATACCGGCGCCGCCGCCGTTCCGCCAAAGCTGTATTTGGCGGGATTATCCAAAATAACCAACACGGTAAACTGCGGGTCGGACACGGGGGCAAAGCCGCAGAACGAAGCCACGTGGCTGCGTTTGGCGTAGCCACCTTCTTTGCTTAGTTTTTCGGCGGTGCCCGTTTTGCCGGCCACTTGGTAGCCGGTAATGCGGGCGCGCTTGCCGGAGCCTGCTTCCACCACGCTTTGGAGGACTTTTTTCATCGTGTCTGAAGTTTCCTGCTTCAGCACACGGCGGATTTTAACGGGCTTTGATTTCTTTTCCACTTTTCCGCCGGCGTATTCAATCCGGTCAATGATATGCGGCTGCATCAAAATACCGCCGTTGGCCACCGCCGAATAGGCGTTAATCAGCTGGATAGGCGTTACCGCTACCCCGTACCCATAGCCTTTGGTGGCGGTATCCACTTTGGTCCATTTGCTGTAGGGCGGCACATTGCCTTTGGATTCCCCGTTAAAATTGATGTCCGTTTTGGTGCCAAAACCAAACGCTTTTATGTAGTAAAACAAATTTTTGGCCCCTAGTTCCAGGGCAATTTTCCCCGCCCCGATGTTGGAAGAAAGCTGCATAATTTCGGGAACAGACAGGAAATCCTTTTCGTGCTGGTTGTCGCGCACAACCACGCCGCGGGCAATTTCCCACTTGCGTCCGTCCATATCAATACTGTCGGTTACGCGCACCACCCCCGCGTCCAGCGCAGAGGAAACGGCAATCGTTTTAAAGGTGGAGCCCGGTTCGTACGTAAACTGGAACGCCAGCGACTGCCCGTCCTTAACGGGGTACGAGGCCGCCGCCAAAATTTTGCCGGTTTTGGGCTCCTGCACCACGGCTACGCCGTGCTCGGCGCCGACTTCTTCCACCGCTTTTTTAAGGGCGCTTTCGGCATAGAACTGGGCGACGGCGTCCACCGTTAAATAAACATTCGCCACGGAGAGTTCTTCTTTGAGCTTGCGGTCGTAAATGATTTCACCGCGGCGCGCGCGTTTGGCGCGTTTTTTGCTGATATCCTGGCTGAGTTCCCGGTTATACATTTGTTCAATACCGGACAAACCATAATTTTTGGAGTTGGACGCGCCAATCAAATCCAGCGCGCTTTCTCCGTACGGGTGGATGCGCTCGTATTCCGGCGTCAGTTCCAGCCCCTGGCCCAGCCGGGTGCGAAGAATTTGAGAAATTTTGATGTATTTGTCCGGTTTTATTTTTTTGGCTACAAAGAAAAAGTTGGACGCCCGTTTCCATTTGTCCAAAATGGTTTTTTTGGGCATTCCCAGCGTTTCGGACAGAAATTGCACGGTTTTGTTTTTGTCCTGCACGTAGCGTTTGTTAACGCCGCAGGAGTGCGTCCGCACCGATTCGGCCAATTCCCGCCCGTTTACGTCCAAAATTTTTCCGCGCAGGCGGTCTTCCGCCAGGTAGTTGTAAATAGCGCGCTCCGCTTTGGACGAAAATTCCTCGTACAAAAACGTCTGCATATAAAACAGCCGTACAAAAATGCACAGCGGCGCCAGCAAAATCACCATGCCAGCGGCCCGCATACGGCTTTTGACGTTGAATACAAACGGAGAAGAGGCCGGTCTTTTAAACATAGCTTATTTTTCTTCCAATAAAACGATTTCGTGCGGTTTCGCCGGCACCATCCCTAATTTTTCCTGCGCCAGCCGGGTAATATTGCCCGGGCTGGAAAGGCGGGAAATTTCCAGCTGCAAATATTGGTTGCGGGCTTCTTTAATTTCCACTTCATTCTGCAGCTGGCTGATGTTGCGGCCCGAGCGGTTGATTTCAATACGCATCATCACCACCCCAAAGCCGAACAACGCTAACACAAACACAAGTCCAAACAATTTCATATCCGGCTCCTTTCAATCACGCGCAGCTTGGCGCTGCGGGCACGGCGGTTTTGTCGGATTTCCTCGTACTGGGGCGCCAGCGCATGTTTGTTTACCAGTATCCAGCCGCCTGTTTTGGACAGTTCTTTAAAACGGTTTTTGACCAAGCGGTCCTCCAGCGAGTGGAACGTCAGCACCGCGGCGCGTCCGCCGGGTTTTACGATTTTTTCTAACGAGGCCAAGACGTTTTCCACCGTTTCCAATTCCTGGTTGCACGCAATGCGCAGGGCCTGGAAAGTTTGTGTGGCGGGGTGCGTTTTGCCGCGTTTGCCGCCGTAAACGCCTTCCACTATTTTAGCCAGCTGCTGGGTGGTGCCGATACGGCCCTGCCGGCGCGCCTGCATAATAGCCTGGGCGATTTGGACGGCCCGGCGTTCTTCGCCGTATTCGGTCAAAATCCGCACCAATTCGTCCATCGTCCACGTATTTACGATTACTTCCGCGCTCAGCGGGTTCTGCCGGTCAAAGCGCATATCCAGGGGGCCTTCGTGCACGATGCTAAACCCGCGGGCCGGGTTATCCAGCTGGTACGAGCTGAGCCCCAAATCAAACAAAGCTCCGTCGGCTCCTGGCAGGCCCAGTTTTTCCAGTTCCTGCGGGGCCTGGGTGTAACTTGCGTGAAATGCGCTTAGCCGCGGGTCGTTTACGCGTTCCACCGCCATACGCAGGGCTTCTTCGTCCTTATCAAACCCCAAAATGCGCGCTTGCGCGCCTAAGCGGCTTAGAAAAAATTTGGTATGCCCACCCAGCCCTAATGTGCCGTCCACATACACGCCGTTGGGATTGGTTAAAAGCATATCGGCTATCTGCACCGCCATAATAGGGATGTGTATCCAATTTTCACTCATCAGTTAAATCCCCCTTTGTAGCCGTTGGTCGGAACCAGCTTAAGCTTATTGATTTTCGTTTTCTGTGGAGCGGGTTTGGCGTTTGCTTTGGCCGCGGGTGTTTTGGCAGCCGGGGCCTGCTTGGCGGAAACCGGTTTGGTGTTTGCCGCAGAAACGGTGCCGGAAGAAACTTGCTTGGACGCGGCTGCTTTGGCGGCGGATTTCTGGGCGGAGGCCTGCAGAATTTTCCCATCCTGATAGGCCTTCTGCAAATCGTGCCGCCAGACGTTTTCCAATACGCTTATTCTGTTAAACGGCATTCCGTAAGCGCGATAAAGGGCTTGGTGAAGAGGCGTTTTTTCCTTAATTTCATTGCATAATTTATAAAATTCGTCCCGCGTGCGCGTTTGCAGCAGATAGGCCACCACGCTGTAGGCCTGGGTGTACCAAAGTTCCGCCTGTTGGGTGGAATAATTGCTTAAATCTTCGGTTTCGGTCATTTCTTCAAACGGGATATAATCGCCTTTTAAAATGCGGCGCAGGCTGCGGTCCACCCAGCTGGGTTTTTCCTTAGTGGTGGTAATTTGCATATACACCGCCATCCCCTCCGAAAGCCACAGCGGCGAAATGGTGGGCAAAAAATACCCGTCAAAATACAAATGCGTCAGTTCGTGCACGGACAGCGGATAAAAGCTGTTGCTTTCAATCACATACATCGTATCGGCCCGTAAGTCAGACGACGCGCCCGACCACGCCGGACGCTTGGTATATTTCATATAGCTGTCTTTTTGCCCAAAGAGCATCACTAAAATTTTGTTGGGCTTGATGACGATGGTAAAAGGCGTTAAATCCAGCATCAGGTTGCCGTGGATGTTGTCCAAAACGGTTTTGATGGTTGGAGTAACGGGGTTTTTTTCACGGTAGATCAAATAATTAAACGTATCCGCGGTGGAAAACCCGGGCGGCGGCGGCAGCCAGCGCACCTTTTGGGCGGCGTTCTGCGGGCGGTAGGCCTGCACGGGCAAGTCGTCTATCTTGTCTTCCGGGGCGGAAGCCACGCTGGCAATATTTTCCAGGCCGGAAATCATTTCTTTAAATTCCTTTTCGTCTTGGGATACAGGGGCCGGTTCGGCGGCTGGCTTGGACGGTGCCGGCGGGACGGAAATATCGGGGCGCAGTTCGCGCGCGCGCCCGCGTTCTTCATCCTCCGCCGGGGCCAAAACCGGCACGGTTTTGGGAGCCTCTGCCGGCTTGGGCGCAACGGGAGCGATGATATCCTTGCGCGGCGTATCGGAAAATAAATCTTTCACCATTTCTTTGGGGTTCAGGCCGAACGACCGCAACAGCGGCGGCGTTACTAACACGGCGGCCAATAACCACAAAAAGAAAACCAGTTTCTTAACCGTATTCATGAAGCGTTTTTTTCAAACAAAGCCAAATGGCGTTTTTTGTCGTCACACGGCAGCGTATAAGGCTCCACTCCCAGCAAGGTTCCCCCGACGGAAGCGGCGTCGCACGCGTGCGTTTGCGGCAATTCCCCCTGGAAGGCGATAAACACGCCCCCCGGCTTGACTGCGCGTAAACAAATGGCCAAAATATCGGGCAGCTGCCCCATGGCGCGTTCGGTTAAAAAATCAACGGCAAATTTTGTACCCTGTCCCAAACGCACGTTTTTTATTTTGGCGTTTTTCAACCCTAACTGCAACACCGCCCAATTCATAAATGAGCAGCGTTTTTCAATGCTTTCAATCAATGTTACTTGTGCCTGCTCCAAGGCAACCGCAAGAGTCAGGCCGATGTATCCCGCCCCGGCGCCGGCGTCCGCCACCTGAGGAGTTGGTATCCCTTTGATGTGCGCCATTGCGTTTATTTTGGCGGCGGCGGTTAACCCGTCGCAAATATGGCGGGAGATAATTTCCTCCAGGCCGCTTGCGCTGGTGAGGTTTAAAAAGTCCTTTTTCTCCCACACCAATTGCGCATAACGCACCAGTGTATCCGCCTGCGCGGCGGAAAGCGTAAGCCCCCGTTCAGCCGCAAAATTAATGAGCCGCTTTTGCATTTTTAAGCCTCCGGAAGCGTTCAATATGTACAGCCAATAATTGCAAATCTGCCGGCGTTACGCCGGGAATGCGCCCCGCCTGGCCCAAGGTTTGCGGCTTGACGGAGGCCAGCTTTTGCGCGCTTTCAAACAACAGCCCGCGCACGGAAGACGGGTCAAATCCTTCGGGAATTTTGACGCTGTCCATTTCCGCCAGGCGTTCGGCGTCTTTTTTGTTGCGGTCGTAATACCCCGCGTATTTGTGGTAAATATCGGCGTGGCGGCGCGCTTTTTCCACCGTCCAGGGCAAAAGTTCCGTTTCGTTTTCGTCCACGGACGCGGAAGGATGTTCAATCAGCTTTTGGCAAAGAGCCTGGTATTTTTCAAACGGGGCTTTGTATTTTTCGTCCAACAGCCCCAGTTTAAATGCGTGCGGCGTCAGGCGCAGGTCCGCATTGTCGTTACGCAAGAGAATGCGGTATTCCGCGCGAGACGTAAACATCCGGTACGGTTCATTTACGCCTTTGTTGATTAAATCGTCAATCAGTACGCCAATATACGCTTCGTCGCGGCGCAAGACAAACGGTTCCTTCCCCTGGGTTTTCAGCGCGGCGTTGATCCCGGCCATAATCCCTTGCCCGCCGGCTTCTTCGTACCCGGTGGTGCCGTTAATTTGCCCCGCCATAAACAACCGCGGAATGCGTTTGCTTTCCAGCGAAGGGTACAAATCGCGCGGGTCGGAAAAATCGTATTCAATGGCGTATCCCGGGCGGGTAATGGAAGCGTTTTCCATTCCGGGGACGGATTTAATCAGCGCGCGCTGGACGTCCTCGGGCATACTGGTGGAAAACCCCTGGATATAAAATTCTTCCGTATGAAATCCTTCCGGCTCCAAGAAAAGCGGGTGGCTGGTAACGTCCGGAAATTTTTTAATTTTGTCTTCCACCGACGGGCAATAGCGCGGCCCCAGGCCGTGGATGTTGCCGCTGTACATAGCCGACCGCTGGAAGTTGGCGCGCAGGATTTTGTCCGTTTCCAGCGTGGTGCGGGTAATATAGCAGCTTAAAAAAGTGCGTTTGGATTGTTCTTTTTCGTCGGTAAAGTGCGAAATGGCCTGCAAAGGATTGTCGGACGGCTGCAGGCGGAACTTGGAAAAATCCAGCCCGCGCGCGTTAATGCGCATGGGCGTACCCGTTTTAAAACGCAGGATGTTTAAGTGCAGGTCGTCGCGCAAATTTTTGGCAAGGCCGTCGGAAGGCATATCGTTGTAGCGCCCGCCGCGGAACATTTCCGTCCCGATGTGGATGGTGCCCGCCAAAAAGGTTCCCGTGGTTAAAATGACGGCTTTTGTATGGTAAAACGTATTGCGCAGGGTCAGCACGCCGTCCACGCCGTTATCCGACACGGAGATTTTGACGGCTTCGTCCTGCATAATGTCCAAATTAGGCTGGAGTTCCAGAAAATGTTTAAACGTAAATTGGTAGACTTTTTTATCGCACTGGACGCGCGGGGAGTGCACCGCCGGGCCTTTGCCGGTGTTAAGCATATGGTAGTGCAGGGCGGCGTGGTCCGTTACGCGGCCCATCGCTCCGCCCAAAGCGTCAATTTCCCGCACGATTTGCCCTTTGGCAATACCACCTATAGAGGGGTTGCACGACATTTGGGCAATCGTGTCCAGGCTTTGGGTGAGCAGGAGCGTTTTGGCCCCCAATTTGGCGGCAGCCAGCGCGGCTTCGCAGCCGGCGTGCCCCGCACCAATCACTACCACATCGTATTTATCTTCGCAAACAAACATTTATTTCCCCATACAAAACTTGGAAAAAATAATCCCCAGCACGTCATCGGGCGTTACTTCCCCAATCAAATCCTGCAGTTGCGTCAGCGCGCCGCGCAAGTGCTCGGCGTAGATTTCTCCCCCCGCCTGCGCCTGCAAGCGGATGAGTGCGCTTTCCAGTTCCGTCTGTGCGCGCAGCAAGGCTTCGTAATGGCGCAGGTTGGAAATCATCAGCCCGTCCGCGGTCTGCGCTTCGGTTACGTCGGCGGTAATAAGTTGCTTTAAATTTTCCAGCCCTTCGCCCGTTTTGCACGACACTTCGGCCTGCGTATAGTTTTCCGCTTCGTCCAGCGCAGGGTGGACGGCTTGCAAATCGGTTTTGTTCCACACGATTACCGTGCGTTTTTGCTGGCGGCGGATATCCTGCCACAGTTCCTGTTCTTCCGGCGTGAGCAGGCGGGACGAGTCCAGCACAAATAAAATTAAATCCGCCCCTTCCATCGCGCGGCGGCTGCGGCGCATACCTTCTTTTTCGGCCGGGTCCAGCGCGTGTTCGCGGATGCCGGCGGTGTCGGTTAAAATGATTTTCTGCCCGTTTATTTCCAGCGTTTCTTCCACCGTGTCGCGCGTGGTGCCGCTTTGGTCGGACACGATGGCCCGGTCAAACCCCACCAATGCGTTTAACAAGCTGGATTTGCCGCTGTTGGGCGCGCCCACAAGGGCGGTTTTCAGCCCGTCTTTGATATATTTCCCGACGGAAAACGTATCCGCCAATGCTTTAATGTGCGCCAGCACAGCGTTTATTTCGCCGCTTATAAATTCGTCGGGCAGAGGCGTCATTTCTTCGTCCACGTCATCTAAGCGCACTTCTATCTGCGCCAACAGTTCAGACAGGCGTTTTTTGATGTCCGTCACCCGCGCAGACAGTTTGCCGTCCAGCGAGTCCATCGCCAATTTATGTGATGCCTTATTGCCGGAGGCAATCAAATCGCACAACCCCTGCGCTTCCACCAGGTCCATTTTCCCGTTTAAAAACGCCCGTTGGGAAAATTCCCCCCGCTTGGCCATAGCGGCCCCGTGCGCACACAACAGTTCCAGCAGCCGCCCCTTTACATAGGGCGACGCGTGGATAGCAAATTCCACCACGTCCTCGCCGGTGTAGGAATGCGGCGCCTGGAAATACGTGACAAGTGCCTTATCCAGCGTTTCGGCTCCGTCGTAGAGCGTGCACAAAATTTGCTTGCGCGGTTCGGGCAGGTGCGCGCGGCGGGAAAGCTCGCAAAAAATGCGGCAAGCTTCCGGGCCGGACAGCCGCACCAACGCGACCGCCCCGCCTGTTCCCGTAGCCAAGGCACAGATGGTTTGCTGCATAGGTATATTTTATCACTTTTTGGGGGTGTTTTTGGACGGTTTTTTCTCCTCGTAAAATCATACTTTTCAGCCGGCGCGCCAAAAAGGCGAAAAATAAGCTATACTGGGGTAGACGGAAACGGCATTTTCTGGCGTTTCCATACGTCCGGGTAATCCCCGGGCGCAACCAAGGAAGATTGATTTTATGGCTAAAAAAGTATTGGTTTTAACTGGCAGTCCCCGCCAGCTGGGCAACAGCGCCCTGTTGGCGGACGCGTTTATCCAAGGCGTTAAGACCGCCGGGCATACAGTACAGGTGTTTGAAACGGCTTTCCACCCCATTTTGCCTTGCAAAGCGTGCGACAAATGCTGGAGCGCCGGCAAGCCGTGCGTGTTCCCGGACGAGTTTGAAAAGCTGGCCCCGATGTTGGAAGAAGCCGATGTGCTGGTGCTTTGCACGCCTTTATACTGGTTCAATATGACCGCCCAGCTTAAAGCCGCGGTGGACAAGCTGTACGCGTATATGAAGCCCAACGCCCTGCGCAAACTGAAAATTAAAGAATGCGTCCTGCTGGCGGCGGCGGAAGGAAACGAGGCCGACGGCGATTACGACGGTTTAAAAGCCACCTATAAAGCCATTGCCGATTACTTAAAATGGGCCGACCGCGGTATGCTGCTTGCAGGCGGAACCTGGGACGCTGGCGACATCATCAAAACCGGCAAATTAAAAGAAGCCCTGGAATTAGGCAAAACCATTTGAGCCAAACAACGCAAACAAACGCCCCGGTTCTTCCGGGGCGTTTGCTTGTATTACCCTCCGTAAAAATTTTGCCACAATACAAGACCCCGGTTCCTAATGTGGAACCGGGGTCTTATCAAAAGCAACCGAAATTATTTCGTTTCGTTTTGGCTGTTTTCCGCCGGAGCTTCAAACAGCGGGCCGCAGGCACAGGCCGGTTTTTCTTCCGAAGAGGCCGGTTGTTGGGCCGGAGCGTCTTGCGCCGGTTGGACGGCCTCAGCCGCCGGCTGCTCTTCCGCGGGAGCGGACTGTTCTTGCGCCGGAATGATCGTTACCGTTTCCTGTACGGTTACGGTTTCCGTCGCGGACGCTTGGGCCGCCGGCGTTTCGCAAGCCGCTTCTTGCACGGCGGGAGCCGCTACGGAAGTGTTTTCCGCCGGCGCTTCCCCGCTGCAGCAGGAGCAGGATTCGTGGTATTCGTTTAACGCTTTTTCCGCTTCCGCTTCGGCTACAGCCTGCTGGGCGGGCGTTTCCTCCGGGATGTCCTCCCCGATTACGCCGGGCACAAAATCCGCCGGGGCCGTATTGGCGCGGGCCGCTTCCAGGGCTTTTTCGGTCGGGCGCAGGGTTACTTTGCGCCATTTGCCTTCCCCTTCCGAAGACGTGCAGACAAATTCGTTCCCCTCTACCGCGCGGTGAATGTAGCGGCGCAGCTGCGCGCTCATCGGGCGGAAGCGGAATACGCTGTTGCCGCGTTTAATCATATCAATCCCTTTGGCGATTTCGGCGTCAATTTTGTCTTCCGCTTTGCGCCAATAGTTTTGCGTGTCGGTAATGACGGAAATCGGTTTGTCAAAATGGCGGCTTAACGCCAGCGTGGTTAAATACTGGATGGCTTCCAGCGTTTTGCCTTCTTTGCCGATGACGATAGCCGGGTGGTCGCAGTCAAACGTCAGCAGAATGCGCTGTTGTTTTTCGTCCCACCATACGTTTAAATTTTCCACCTTTACGCCCATTTGGGTAAGCACTTTTTCCAAATACTCTTTGGCTTCCTGCATCGGAGCTTTAAGGTTTTCCGGAATGACTGCGTTCTGGATAGCTTCGCTGGGCAAAAGCTGCGGTTCGTTGGCTTTGGGCTGTTTTTCGCGGATTTCACGCACCGCATCGGCCGGGCGTTCATAGCGGCGGCTGTTCCGGCGGCCGGAGCGGGAGCTTTCGCCGCGGTCCTTGCGGCCGCGCCCGCCGCGGGAAGATTTGGATGAGCGTTTTTTCGGCACGTCCATATAGATCTGCGAATCCAAATCCGCCGTGCTCCAGCGTTTTTGGCGCAGTTCCACTACCGCCGGGCGGGAACCAATCCCCAAAAAGCCTTTTTTGGGGCTTTCCAGCACGGTTACTTCCACTTGGTCGCGTCTTAAACCTAATTCTTTCAGCCCTTTGGCAATAGCCTCGGACACTTCTTTTGCTTGTACTTTAATTTTGCTTGGCATAAAATTTGCTCCTTTCCTTATTTGGCTTTAGCCAGTTTTTTATTGACAACCGTCTGAATCCCGAACGTAATTAAGCTGTTGGTCAGCCAGTACAACACCAACCCGGACGGAAAGTTCATAAACAGCAGGGTAAACAGAAGCGGCATATATTTAAACATAGCGGCTTGGGCCGGGTCCGTCCCGGCGGGAATGTTGCCTTTCTGCTGGAAATACATCACGACCCCCATCAGAATAGGCAGCAGGTAATACGGATCTTTGGACGAGAGGTCCGTAATCCAAAACACAAACTTCGCCCCGTGCAGGGACCACGACGTCCGAAGCGCATTAAACAACGCCAGGAAAATAGGCAGCTGTATCAGCATCGGAAGACATCCGGACAGCGGGTTGACGCCATACTTGCGGTACAGGGCCAACGTTTCGCGGCTGAGGGCTTCCTGGTTGTTTTTGTATTTTTCCTGAATGCGTTTCATCTCGGGCTGGATTTTCCGCATTTGGGCGGCTGATTTTAATTGCATCAGCGTAAATTTGAACAAAATCAGCTGCAGCAGAACAGTCATCATAATAATGGCTACCCCGTAGTTTCCTGTCCAGCCGTAGAAGGTTTCCAGCACATTGCGGGCGATTTTGCCCAGCGCGCCGAAGAACCCGAACGCAATGGAACGGTCCAAATGGTACGGCAGCTTTAAGAATTCTTTGTAATCTTTGGGGCCAAAGTAAAAGTCCGACTTATATTCCGCTTTGGATTTGGCTTCTACCGTGGTTCCAGGTACGGCAACGGAAAGCTGCGGCCCTTCCAGGTTGCCTTCCCCAAATAATCCCCACAGGCGTTTTTGCTTGCCGATTACTTCGCTTTTGGCGCTTAAATCGCCGGGTTTCCACCCTTGCGGAATTAAGACCGACAGGAAATACCGGTTGTTTATACCGGCCCACGTCCAGGGAAGTTCCGGCTGGTCGTCGCCTTTTTTAAAGGTTTCCAGGGTAGGCTTCTTTTTGCCTTCTTCCTGTACCAAGTATACGGCTTTGGATTCGCGGGCGTTGTCGTTCAGTTCGCTCTTGACGGTGGAGAGCCCGGGCCCAAAATTCCAGCTCCAGGGGGCCACGGTCAACGCGCGGGAAGTGTTGTTTTCAAACGTAACGTTTACGTTATTAATGCCGTCCTCATTGAAACGGAAGGTCTTGTATACGCTGAAACCCGGGACAATGTCCCCCACAAAAGTAATGGAATCTTTAGTACGGGAAAATTCGGCAAAGTCTACCTGCGGCAGCGTGGCAAAATACCCCTCGCCTTCGTACGGGGTTAAATTGACGTCTTCCACCACGTCTTTAAACAAATAGGTTTTGATGCCGGCCCCTTTGGAAGAAAAGGTAACGTCTGCCTGCGGCATATTGAGCGTAAACAATTCTTCGGGTTTGGGGGCGGAAGGTTTTTCTTTGGTTACAGGGGAAGAAGCAACCAGCACGCTTTGCGCGCCGGACTGCTGTTGGACGGCTTGTTCCTGCTTTTTTAGCTGAGCTTCGGCCGCTTCTTTGGCGGCGCGGGCTCTGGGCAGGGCAACAAACTGGTTGTACCCCGTAATCAGCAGCAGGAACAACATGGCCGTAATTAAAAACTGTCTGTTGTTCATAAAACTCCTCTTATATAACAGCCGCCGGCAACAAAACTGCCGCGGCGCGGTAAGAGGAAGCCTTTTGAAACAGAAAAAACAGCCTTAAGGCACCGGGTCGTATCCGCCCGGATGGAAAGGATGGCATTTTAATACCCGCACCAGCGCGAGCCACCCGCCTTTAAACGCGCCGTATTTGGTAATTGCTTGCCTGGCGTACTGGCTGCATGTCGGTTCAAACCGGCACACGCCGCGCGGCCCCAAAAAAGGGCGCACCGTCAACATAAAGATGTTGAGAAGCAAAAGCAATAAATTCTTGCATACAAGCGAAATCTTCTTCATGGGTCCCTTCAATAATATGCGGTTACTTCTTGTTTTCTGAAGAGTCGGTTAATAAAGCGGCTTTGCCGCACAGTGACTTGAGCGCTTCCTGCGCTGCGTGCACATGGGTTAACGTTTCGCTTTGTCTGGGGCTGAAAACAAGGTCAACCCCCGGTTGAATGTCTTTTCTGTTTAGTCTAAAAGCTTCTCTTAAAAGTCTTTTGGCGCGGTTGCGCACAACCGCCGGGCCCAGCTTTCTGGACACCACTACCGCAAAACGGGCCGGCTTTCCTGCACCGGGGCCGGACCGCCACCACAGTATAATTCCGTTATATTGCAGTTTTGCGCCGCCCTGGATAACCCTTTGGAAATCATTTTTCAGGTGCAGGCGGCATTTGCGCGGCAGACCGTTGGACGGCATAGGCTTAGGCGGCTCTGATCAGTTCGTGGCGGCCTTTGGCTCTTCTGGCGCTGAGTACTTTTCTGCCGCCGGCGGTGGCCATTCTGGCTCTGAATCCGATGTGTTTAGCGCGTCTTCTTTTGTTAGGTCTGTAGGTCGGTAACATATTCTCTTAAACGTTAATTCTGGCCCGGAAACCGGACTGGAAAAAACGTATCTCCTATTAATTAATTTAAAATGGTTTCTGTGTGAAACGTACTGATATTATAGCTTTTCTTGAGCGGCTTGCCAACAAATTTGCATTTTCCCTCCCGCTCTATTTATATATTATAGAATTTCTGGCCCTTTCGTACAAAAAAAGGTCTGGCGGCTGTGCCGGAACGCGCCAAATTTGCTATGCTGTTACTATGATATTTACCGACTCGGGCATTCTTCTCTACCGCCAGCCCTTCCGCGAAGCGGACCGGATTGTATCGCTCTATACCCGTGAGCACGGGCGCCTCAACGTCCGGCTGCCCGGCGTGGCGCGCCCGGCCGGCAAATTAAAAGCATTCAGCGAACCCTTTGTGTATGCCGATTACCGCATTTATGTACGCCGCGGAGGCACCGTGGGTACAGTAACGGGCGGGAAACTGCACCAGGTATTCCCCTCCGTACGCCAAAGCTTGCGGCGTACGGCTTTAGCGATGCACTTTTGCGAGCTTTTCCAACGCCTTACCCCCCTGCACCAGCCCAGCGAAGCCAAGTTTGAGCTGTTGCTTTCTTCGTTAACCGAGCTGGAATACGGAGAACCCAACCCCGCCTTTGCTGCGGCTTTTACCCTGCGGCTGATGACGCTGGCCGGATTTGGGCTGGACCGCCCCGTTTTAAAAATATCCGCCGAATTTTGGCGCCGTATGCACGAAGAGAAACTTTCCTCGCTGACGTTTTCATCCCCGGAGGAAATGCTCTCTTTAGCCAAATGCAACAGCGTATGCCGCCGGTTTTTAAACCAATATTTAACTTATCCTTTAAATACTCTAAAAAGTTTTTCCTTAGATGAATCCAGCCTGGAAACAGCTGGAGAGGAAGACTTTAACATCCTTTCCGCCCCGGCGGTGTAATAAGCTGTTCCCGGTCCTATGCGTTTTTTAGGTCCAATGGCCCTTGTTGGGCCGTTTTCTTTTTTAGGATAATAAATAGGATTAACTTAAAAGGGAGGAATTTATGTATTTTAAAAAATGGATGGCGGCAACGGCGGTAGCGGCTTTATTGGCGGGGCCTTTTATGGCGTTGCAAGCCCAGAGCCACGACCAACCGGCTTATAAAGCTGTTTTTTGGGAAACTGCCCTGCAAAAAGCGAACAAAGCGGTGGACAACCGGGGAACGGTTACCGTATTGGGAACGGCAGTAGGCGAACAAGTGCGCCGCATTTCCCGTCACGCCCAAGAAAATAACCGCTTGAAAAATTTTTATGCAAGCTTGGGCAAAAATAAAAAGAAGCTTTTTCAATGCAAGGCCAATTACCATGCGTTAAAAACCGCCGCCAATGCAAACCCGCTGTTTAATGGATATGGTTTGACCGCGGTGGATTTAAACAGTTTTTGCACCCTTTCTTTGGACCAGCTGTACTTTTTAAAACGCTTTTTTAACGGGCAGGTAAAACCGGTGCAGGTGCGCCAATACAAGGAAGATGTCCTGGCCGTCCTGTTAAATGACGGAAACGAAGTGTTTTGGCTGGTGGTTAACCCGCCCTATAAAATGCTGACCTTCCACTATAAGGACCCGTCCAAACTGAAAGAGGTGGAAGAATTGTCTTCCAAATATGTAATTCTTTCGCTTAACTAAAATTCTCCTACAGCAAAAGCCCCGGCAAAAACCGGGGCTTTTTTATGTCTTTTTTACAAAAACGCTTACGCCAGCAGTTCGTCCATATCCGGATAAATATCCTGCAAAGAATGATAAATTTTAAAGGCGTTTTCGCGGATGTATTGGGTGGGCTGTTTGATTTGCGGAACGACGCAGGTGCGCATTTGGGCGGTAATCGCCGCCGTGGCGCCGGCGACGGAATCTTCAAACACCAAACACTCGCTTACGTCCACCCCCAATTTTTGGGCTGTTTTTAAATAGACTTCGGGGTCCGGTTTGGGACGGGAGACGTCGTCGGATGTGGTAACGGAAGAAAAATATTTTTTGATATGCTTCTTTTCCAGCAAAAACATTACCCAACGCGTAATGTTGGATGACGCCAACGCCACTTTCAACCCACGGTTATAAAAGAACTCCACCGCTTCTTTGGCGCCGGGGCGGAAATAGATTTCCCCGTCAGCGGCCAGGTATTCT
>CASFTM010000012.1 GCA_949297775.1 uncultured bacterium | reverse complement strand
CCGCCTTTCGGCGGGTTTTTGCTTTATACAGCGAGTGGTTGGAAGGGTTATTTTTGTTTAAATACCACGTATTTATTTAAAAAGAAACTTACCAAGGCCACTGCAAACGAACTGATAAGCCCGGCGAAGTAAAGGTTTTTCAGGCCGATCAGCGTTAGCAGGCGCAATATCCCCACATTTAGCAAATACCCCCCCGCATAGACGGCAAAAAAACGCCACAGCCGGCGGTTGTCCGTATTAAAAAACACCCATTTGCCCAGTGTTTTAAAACTAAATAAAATGCCTATAACCGTAGAGAAAAATACCGCCAGCGCGTAGTGAAAACCGATAAAAATAAATCCGGCGTATAATCCATAGGCAAAAGCGGTATTCACCGCGCCGACGCACAGAAAGCGGATGAACTCTTCTGGCAGGCCGGTAAGCATGTGAAGAAAATGAAAAAAGCGGGACATAGTTATCCTTGTGTAAAAAAACGGTCGTGCCCGTCGTCGTCCTGGTTATAATCGTGCCCATCGGGGTTGTTCCACGCCCAAAAATGGGCAAAAAACAAATACGTTCCCAGCGCCCCCAGGAAAGCGCTTAGGCCGTAAAATCCGTGGCGCATATGCCATTCGTAACCTTCAGTGCCCAGCCACTTGTGCATATAATCCCAGTCCGGCAGGGTTTCTGGCCCGGCGTTTAACAGGCTGATGACCGGGTCCAGGCTGCAGCCGGCGTATTGTCCCACGCTGTAGCAAGCCATCGCCAGCCACAGCAGGCACACGTCGGCTTGGATTTCCCGCCCTTTCCTTAAGAAATAAAAGAAGCACAACAGCGGGACGCCCAATTCCATCACCGTTCCGCCCCAGATGGTAACGGCAAAGTTCCCGCCTGATAAAAAACGGAAAATTGGGTGTCCCGCTTCGTGCACGCCAATCGTTAAAAGCCAAAACAGCCCCGCCAGCGGGCAGTGGCGCGGGCCGACGTACCAGCTGTACAAAAACCAGGTCACGGCTGCGATAAATAAAATTCCTTTCCAGCCATAGCGCCAAAACAGCGGTCCTTTGCGTTGCGGATCCAACAAATCCCAAAAACGGTTCCAAATTTCAGTCATAGGTTATTAGCGTTCCGGGCGGAATTGTGTGTGTCGCAAATGCCCGATTTCTAAAATTCTAGCACTTTCATTTTTTTGTGTAAACTTGTTGGCGGCGTGGAAGCCGGAAATCCCTTTAAAATGCGTGGGCGTTGGCGGATACTCCAGCCGTGCGGGCCGGCAAAAAAGGGTTAGTTGGCGTGCGGCGCGTGAAAAGGGTTCTCTCGGGGCGTTTTTTTGAAACGAGGAACTAATCTATTTTTTAGGTTGCACAAAGGGCCTTAGAGTGTTATGGTGAAGCAAATGGCGGGAAACGCCGGGTTGCAAATTTTAAAAATGGAGCGATGTTATGAACGCGTGGAAAATAAGCGGGGTGTGCGCCCTTATTATCGGGCTGCATACAGCGGCGTGGGCGGGCGCTGGCGGGAGTTCTTCTGCCAAACACGAACAGCGGCAGGTTTCCCGCCAAACCGTAGAAAGCCATTCTTTTTCATCTTTTGGGCAGGAGTACATAGACGCGAAGAATTTTATCGCGGATAAGCTGGGGCTGCAAATCGGGTTGGATATTTCCTACACGGCCCAGCGGCTGGCGCCCGGCGGCAAACAGACGGCGGTGCAGGGCATTTATTATCCGTACGTCACCTGGACGCTGTTTGAGGACAAAGCGTGGGGTTCGGGCACCGTCAATTTTAACTATAGCTTGGTGCATTATTGGGGGCAGCAAGGCTCCGTCCTGCAAAACCGGGGAAATGTAGTCAGTGCCTTTAATGATGATATTTCCGACGAAGAAGATTTCTCCCAGCTTACCTATACCCACACCCTGCCGGGCAAATGGGATTGGCTGTCCGTTACCGTCGGGCAGTTTCCTATTTATAACTTTGACGGAACAACCTATATGGATAACCAGCAGACGGCGCTGATGAACTATGCGCTTTCGCAAAATGCGTCGGCGGCGTATCCGGGCGCGTCTTTGGGCGCGTATGTGCAGGCGCAGACCAGCCGCTGGACGTTTGCCGCCGGCTATCAGGACGCCAACAACATTTCCGGATCCCAAATCCACGGGCGGACCGCGTTTGACGGGCAGTACACCGGTTTCGGTTCCGTTTCCTGGACGCCCTCTTTTAAATGGGGCGGAGGGCAGTATAGTTTCTTGTATTATTATCAGCCGGCGGTGTCCCAGCAGGACGAAAACGTCAACGGATGGTCAGTGAATATGCAGCAGTTTTTAGGCAAACATTTTGCCGTTTTCGGTCGGGCAAACGGTTCTACGGGCGGAGCGGTACCCATTAAAAATTCCTATGCGCTGGGCGCTTCGTGGCTGGACCCGCTGGGCCGCAACCCGCAGGACGCCCTTACGCTGGGTGTGGCGTATAACCGCACGAGCGAACAGGCGCTTGGCTATCCCCCCCAGCTGCGCAGCGGCGAAACGGTATTGGAACTGCAATGGGTGTGGGGTATAGGCAAATTTGTAACGGTTACTCCGGATTTGCAGGTTTATCCGAAGGCCGCTTCCAACCCGGACCAGGGGGTAACTACTGTGGTCGGGTTGCGTACAACAGTGATGTTGTAGTGGGGTAATATACAAGCTGTAATAAGGAGAAATATATGGAAAAAGAGTTAATTTTAGGGACCCGCTATCCTACATTGGCGTTTATTTCCGGCGGAGCCGGGCAGGCGGCTGACGGTATTCCGCCGCAGCCGTTTGAAACTTTCTGCTACGATTCTGCTTTGCAGCAGGCTAAAATACAGGATTTCAACATCATTCCGTATACGTCGGTTCTGCCGAAAGATTTGTACCAAAACATTTACCCGGTGGACGCGGTGGCCGACCAGTTTACCCACGGGGCCGTATTGGAAGTGATTATGGCCGGCAACGGGGCCCGCATTGAGGAGCATAAAGCCATTGCTACGGGTGTGGGCGTATGCTGGGGAAAGGACAAGAAAGGCAATTTAATCGGCGGCTGGGCGGCTGAATATGTGGAGTATTTTGATACGCCGATTGACGATGAAATCGCTTCCGGGCACGCGCATATGTGGCTCAATAAATCGCTCAATCACGAATTGGAAATCCGCGGCGTGGAGAAACACAGCGAATTCCAAATCTGGCACAATTACATCAACATTACCCAGCCTTTTGCGTATTGTTTGACGGTAATGGGGTTTTTAAACTTCAAGTTTGCACCTGCTGCCGTGCCACATAAAAAATCGTTGGATTAAAATAACGGATTTAACCGTTCGGGGGGATTATGGGAGATAAAAACAACACGGCGGGCAAGCTGGGCGTAATCGGCTTGGCGTGCATTGTGGTAAGTTCTATGGTCGGGGGAGGAGTTTTTTCCCTCCCCCAAAATATGGCCGCCGGCGCCAGCGCCGGGGCCGTGCTGTTGGCGTGGGTGGTAACCGGCGTGGGGATGTATTTCATCGCCAACACATTTAGCATTCTTTCGCGCGTAAAGCCGGATTTGACGTCCGGTATCTATATGTATGCGCGCGAGGGCTTCGGTCCGTATGTGGGCTTTACTATCGGCTGGGGGTATTGGCTGTGCCAAATTTTTGGCAATGTGGGCTTTGCCGTTATTACCATGGACGCGCTGAATTACTTTTTCCCCCCATATTTTGCGGGCGGAAATAATTTGCTGTCCATTGTGTGCGGGTCTGTGCTGATTTGGGTGTTTAATTTTGTAGTACTGCGCGGCGTGCAGCAGGCCGCTATTTTAAACATCATCGGTACAATAGGCAAATTGGTCCCGCTTTTGCTGTTCATACTTATCTTGCTGTTTAGCTTTCATATGGATAAGTTTGACTTTAATTTTTGGGGCCATATCGCCGAAAACGGCAAAACGCTGGGCCCGCTTTCCGCCCAGTTAAAAAGTACCATGCTGGTTACGCTGTGGGCGTTTATCGGCATTGAAGGTGCTGTTGTGTTATCCAGCCGCGCCAAAAGCCAGTCCGACGTCAGCAAAGCCACATTCTTGGGCTTTTTGGGCTGTTTGGTCATCTACATCGGGCTTTCGGTCCTGCCGTTTGGATTTCTGACGCAGGAAGAAATCGCCGCCGTCGCCAACCCTTCCACCGCCGGCGTGTTGGAAAAAGTCGTCGGTCCGTGGGGCGCGTGGGTGATGAATATCGGGCTGTTGATTGCGGTGCTTTCTTCGTGGCTGGCCTGGACGATGATTGCCGCCGAAATCCCCGCCGCCGCGGCTGAAAACGGAACCTTCCCCAAGCAGTTTGCCATTCAAAACAAAAACGGGGCGCCGTCCGTGTCGCTGTGGGTGACCAGTATTATTATGCAGCTGGCTATTTTTATGGTTTATTTTTCCAACAACGCCTGGAATACGATGCTTTCCATCACGGGCGTGATGGTGCTGCCGGCGTACATTGCCAGTACGGCCTATTTGTGGAAAATGACCGAGGACGGCGAGTTCGCCAAAATTGCGTCCAAAGGCCGCGCGGCAGCACTGTTTACGTCCACGCTGGGTACGCTTTACGGCGTATGGCTGGTGTATGCGGCAGGCTTAAAATACCTGTTTTTGGCGGTTATTTTCCTGGCGGCGGGCATACCCGTATTTGTATGGGCGCGCCGCCAACAGAACGACGGAAAACCCGTATTCAGCAAAGGCGAAGTTGCAGTGGCGGTGCTGTTGGTGTTGTTCGCGCTGTCGGCAATTTATGTGTTTTCCCGCGGGCTGGTGAGCATTTAGAAAAAATCCAACCTAACGAAACCCCGCTTTTAGGCGGGGTTTTTTGCGGGTTGACAACAAATATTCTATTTGGCAAAATAAAAAGAAATTTGATTTTCAGGGGAATACATGAAGAAAAAACTCTGTGCAATGGCTTTATGTCTTGCCGCTTTTTCGGTCGCTTTACGGGCGGACGCACAATCTTGGCAGTTGGTGGGGACGCGCGCAATGGGTATGGGCGGCGCCGGCGTGGCGACGGCTTACGGGGTGGACGCCCAATACTGGAACCCGGCCGGGCTTGCGCAAGATGACAATGATTTGAACGATACCGGGTTTGCCGTCAATGCCGGCGCGGCTTTCCAGGCGACGGAAAATGTGCTGGAAAGCGTGGGTGATTTGACGGATATGGCGGACCGTTACAAAAATTTAGCGGATGCGATAGATAACAGACATACCGTCAGCGCGGAAAATTTAAGCACGATTTTTGAAGGATTGGACGATATTTCCAAATTGGTGGGCAAAGATATGGGGGCGTTGGTGGACGCCGATGCCGGCATCGGTTTTAAAATGAAAAATTTTGCCGTTACCGCCCGCGCGTTGGGCAGTATGGCTGTTTTGCCTGTGGTAGACACGAAAAATATCGGATTAGCCGGCGCGGGCGCCGGGCTCCAGCTGGGGTCCACCGGCCCGGTGGGCGGAGTGAACCAATCGGCTGCCGAGCGGCTGGCTGCCGCTATAGACCGCTACGGCGTGTTTGACCCGCTAAACCAGCTGTTGGGCGGCGGTTATGCCAACAGCCAGGACATGGCCAATGCTTTTATTAACGCCGCCGCCGCGGCGGGCGGAAGCAGCCAGCAAATTGCGGACGCCGTAAACGCAGCCGTTTCCAGCATGGGCGGCGCGGCGGAAATTATCCAGCAGGCGGCTTCGTCCACCGGCTCGTATGCGGACAACCAAACGCTTGCCATGGCCGATGCGGCTACTTTTGCCGAAGTTTCCCTCGGCTACGGGATGCAGGTAATCCCGGGGTTAAAACTCGGCGCGAACCTGAAAGTAATTGACGGCTATACCGCCCAAAGCGGCGTGATGATTTTGAGCGACGACCAGGATATCAAAGATATTTTTGAAAAGGCCTACGATAATAAGAAAAACAGCGTAAACCTAGGGGTGGATTTGGGGGCGCAGTTTAATCTGTCCCGTGCCTTGGACCGCGAAATTCTGCTCAACCCCCAGCTGGGCCTGACGGTGCGCAATATCAACGGTCCCAAATTTGACCGTCCGTCCGCACCCGCGGATTTGGACCCGGCCATTATTGCCCATTGGAACACGGAAAAATACCAGCTCCGCCCGCAGGTGCGTATGGGCGCGGCGGTAAACCCCTTCTCGTTTATGACGCTGGCCGCCGATTTGGATTTGACTGAAAACGATACCTTGCTGGACGGCGTTCAATCCCGCCAGCTGGCGGTGGGGATGGAAATCAATTTATTAAACCGCCCGACGTTTAATATTCCGCTGCGGCTGGGGTATAATAAAAACCTGGCCAGCTCGGCGGTGGCGCCTTATTACACGGCGGGCATTGGGCTGAATATGATGCACTTCCACCTGGAACTCGCCGGCGCCATAAGCGACGGTACAACCGATGTGGACGGTACCAGCGTGCCCGATTCGGCGGCGGCTTCGCTGATGATTGGATTATTGTTCTAAGCCGTTTGGCAGTCAACAACACGGCCCGCGCTGTTTACATGCGCGGGCCGTTTTTTACGGATAGGAAATTTGCCGGGCGTTATACTTGCGGCGGCTGTTGTTTCTTGCGTTCAAATTTTTGGATTTCCTGTACAATCCCCGCCGTAAGCACTGCTGTAGTAATAGCAAACAAAATAAGCCCCATTGCCACCGTTATAGCCGTAATCATCCGTCCGAAAAGCGTAATAGGCACTATATCGCCGTAGCCCAGCGTGGTAAAAGTTTCCAAGGACCACCACATCGCGTCCAGCATATTTTTAAACACTTCCGGCTGGGCGGCGTGTTCTACGCGGAAAATCATAAACGAGCTCCACACCCACAGCATTAAAATAAACGCGCCGCAAATGGCCAGTTCGCTTTTCTTTTCGCTTACCACATTGTTGACGAGCTGTATGGCGTTGGTATAGCGCATCAGCATTAAAATACGGAACACGCGCAGCATACGCACCATACCCGTACCCAAAATAAAGAAAGGAGAAATGGCGAATAAGTCTATTAGCATTAAAGGCGTGCATATGTATTTCAGCCGCCCGACGATAGGCCGCTTAAAGCGCGGATCTTCGGTGCAGGTAATTACGCGCAGGGCATATTCCAGCGCAAAAATGATACTCATTGCCAAATCCAGGTGATAGATCCACCGCTTTACTACGGGGCTGATGTCCTGTACGCTTTCCAGCACGTCCACCGGGACGCTTAGCAAAATAAGCGTGATAATTAGCGCATTGAGCGCGGTGGTAATTTTGCTGCGGTTATTAAATTGCAAAATATTGTATAAATAGTGTTTTACAGTATGTGCGGTGTGTGGCATAAATAAGATTCCCCCAACAGGCTTACTCTAACAAAGGCTCACTAGAGAAGCAAGCTATTTTTTAGGTTAGAATATTATACAATACCTCTATGGCAAACGACATCAAACAGGCGGCAAAATGGATTAAAGACGCTTCCTACGGCGTCGTGTTTACCGGCGCGGGCGTAAGTGTGGAAAGCGGCATCGCGCCGTTTACCGGGCAGGGCGGCCTTTGGAACCAGTACGACCCCAAGTACATTGAAATTACGTTTTTCCAAATGCACCCGGACGAGTCTTGGAAAGAAATGAAAAAGATTTTCTTTACCGATATGGACGAAGCCCAGCCCAATAAGGCGCACGAAGTAATCGCTAAACTGGAGCAAAAAGGGTTTGTAAAAGGTGTTATCACGCAAAATATAGACGGCTTGCACCAACGGGCGGGTTCCAAAAACGTGCAGGAATTTCACGGCACCATCCACACGCTTTCGTGCACGTCCTGCGGACGCAAATACAAATTGGAAGATGTAGACATTTCCGCCGAACCGCCGGTATGTTTTTGCGGGGGCGTATTAAAGCCGGATTTTGTGTTTTACGGCGAAGGAATCCCCCCTCTGGCATATGAAAAATCACTGGAAATGGCGCAAAACGCCGATGTGATGATTATCGTGGGCACCGCCGGGCAGGTAATGCCCGCCTGCAGCCTGCCGCTGACGGCGAAACAGTACGGAGCCAAAATTATTGAAATTAATCCGCGTCCGTCGGCTTTTACCGGGGCGGTAACGGATTTGTATTTTCCGCTGAAAGCGGGTGAATTTTTTGCCGCGCTGGAAAAAGAAATCAAGCTGTAAATATTTTGCTTTCCGAAGATTCGTTGCAACAGGAGCAGATAAATTATTAAACTGTAAAAGAAAAGTCCTTTGTACAGAGGTAATACAATGAAGCAGGGGTTTACGTTAATAGAATTGTTGGTGGTAATTCTGATAATAGGGATTTTGATTGGGGTGGCGTTGCCGGATTACGGACGTGCCGCGGAGCGTGCCCGGATGACGGAAGCGATTGAACTGCTTAACAGCATTGCCAAGTCCCAGCGGCGCAAAGAAATGCAAACCAGCAAATATGCCAACGACTACCGTACCCTGGATTTGGCTCCCAAGGGAGCCTCCGGCAGTGTATTTTATACGCGCGGCAATCCGGTAACAGGGGACAATTGCAACGGCTTTCGCATAGAATTGGAAACCAATGGCGGCGGACAGCTGACGGCCTCCCGCTATGCCCCCAACCGCAGCTTGGAATACCAGTATGAATTGTCCCGGGTCTATATTAATGACAATACTACTTGTACCGGCCTGAACTCTGCCGGGAAAGCTATGTGTTCGGATATTTGCGGGGTAGATATTGGCGTGGATGTGTGTTGTACTGACGGTACGGAAGGCGAATGCCAAAACTAACACTCTTAATTTAAAAAACCCCGCGTCCACAACAAGGACGCGGGGTTTTTTACAGCAGAACGTTATGCAAGAGCGGCTGCCTCTTCTTGTACCGCTTTTTCGGTGGCGCGCATAGCCGAAAGGGTTTTTTCAAACAGTTGGTCTAATTCCCACCCCAGCATTTCGGCGCCTTGCTTGATGACGTCGCGCGAACAGCCGGCGGCAAATTTTTTATCTTTAAATTTTTTCTTCAGGCTGGGTACTTCCATATCGCTCACGCTTTTGGAAGGCCGCATCCGTGCCGCCGCGCCGATAAGGCCGGTCAGTTCGTCGGTGGCAAATAATACTTTTTCCATTTCGTGTTCGGGTTTTACGTCCGTTACCAACCCGTAACCGTGGCAGCAAATGGCGTGTACCACTTCCGGCTCGGCGTTAATTTCCGCCAGCAGCTCCGGCGCTTTTTTGCAGTGCTCTTGCGGGAATTGTTCAAAATCTACATCGTGCAGCAAACCGCACACGGCCCAAAAATCGGCTTCCTGGGCATATCCCAATTCATTTGCCAACTGGCGCATAACGGCTTCCACCGTCAGTGCGTGCAAAATATGGAAGGGCTCCTTGTTGTATTTTCTAAGTAAATCCAGCGCTTGGGCGCGGGTGACAGCGGTATTCATTTTTTCTCCTATCCAACTAAAATCTGGTTACCAGGTATATTCGTCTATCAGAAAAATTTTGACGGACGGATCTGCCTTCATATGGCGCACCATAAACGGCTTTTTTAAGCTGGGGCGCTTGGTGGAAGAATAATAGATAGCTTTTGGCATTTGCGGAAAATAGGCCCGCAAATACGGGTATTTGCCAAAGCTGGCCGATACCGCCGACGGGCGGTATTCTTCCCATTCCTGTAAGGCGTTTTGATTGATTTCTTTGCGGGATTGCGGGTCCCCAAAGTCTTTTTCAAAATGGGCGGGCAGCTGCAAAAGCAGGTTCAGCCCTTTTTTGTTAATCAGTTTTGCCGTCGGGCCGGGGACGCTTTCCAACAGCAGGTTTTCCTGCGGGATATGGAACGCCTGGGCCGTAAGCAGGATTTGCTCCAGCTGGTCGGGGGTCAGTTCGGATTTTAAATCCAGCCAATAGGCTTTTTGGGCGGGATTTTTTAACGCGGAAAAAATGTCGGAAAGTTTTATTTCCTGGGCCATTTCTTCTTTATCGTGCGCCACCCACAGGCTGCCGTTTGCGTCGGTTTGAAGGTCAATTTCGTAACCGCCGTAGGCGTTTTCCTTGCGTTCGGAGCGGCGGGGCGTGTTTACTTGGTGCAGGTACAAAAGCGTATCCGGCGCTTTCCATTCGGCGTGCGGATCGGCGTTATTGGGCTCCTGCAGAAGTTCCACCGGCAGGAATTTCCATTCCGTGTATACATACATAAACGCCGCATAGGCGCCGAAAGAAAAAATAAGGAGCAGAACGATATACAAAACAATGCGGGATTTTTTCATAAGGTATTCTCTCTTACCTCAAAGAATACAATAAAAATATTTCCAAAGCAAGCAAAAAAAGGTCATTTTTCCGACGAAGAGTAAGGGTGACGGGTTGGGTGCAGTTCTTGGAGGGCCTGCGCCTCTTGGGCGGAAAAGCCAAACAGGGTGTTCACCAATAGTTCCGCCTGAGCCTGCAAGGCGGAAGCGTCCGCGTGCGGGTCTGCCGATTTTGCCCGGTAGATTTGCCGGGCGAGCGTTTCCAATTGCTTTTGTTGGGCGGCGGTGGCGGCGGGAACGGGGAGCGCTTTAAGCGGGGCGGAATACAGTTCCAACAGGCGTCCTTTGCGTTTGCCGTTGCAGGAAAGCCAGGCAAAATACGGGGCCGAATTCAGAAGCGCCAGCAAAAACCACAGCGACAGGCCTTCCTGCGGGCGGGAAATAAAATATACGTCCGAGCTCGCGTACCACGGACCGGGAGCCAGGGCAAATTTATTTTCCTCCGCACGCTGGGGTACGGCGATTTTGTCCGCCTCAAAATCCATTTTCCGCCGGACGGAGCCGAACCAGTAAATGCCTTTCGCCAGCAATTTATCAATGCCGTTGTTGTTTTGCCTGCGGGCCAGCAGCACCGGGCGGAAACGCGCCAAATGGGCGCGCAGGCGCGGGTATTGGGAAAAATCCAAATCCCGGTCGTTGGGGTAGAAAAAATCCACCAGCCAGTTTTGGGGCTGTTTGGCGGCGGTGTAGGAAGAAATATCCGAATTTTTGAAAAACGGTTTCAGTTTCGTTGTTTCCGCCGCGGACAAGCCCAGCGCCTCCTTTTCCTCCGCGGAAAGCACAAATACGCCGTCCCCCTTCTGTACGCCGGGCAGATGAAATTGGCGCAGGTGGGCGGCGGAAATTTTGTCGCACCCGGTCATCAGTCCGTTGGATATATGGGCGATTTGCCCCAAGGTACGGGGCGCTGCCGCCATTTTGGCAAGCGCGCTTTGCAAAAAGGGGTCGGCTGTGGGGCGGGTTTGCAAAAACAAATCCGGCCCGCCGAAGAGCTCCTGTTGGGAATAGAATTGTTCCCCTATGCGGCAAAGCGGTTTGGCGGGCGCGTTATTTTTTTCAAACACGGTCATTAAACTGTGTCCGCCCGCCGCCGCGCCAAAGAGGCGCTCCTCTCCAAAATCCTGCACATACAACAGGGCGGCGTCTGTCTGCAGCCGCTTGCGCAGCGTTTTGGCGCCGGCGGCGGTGGCAAAATAGGGCGGCGTTAAAAACGCTCCTATGCCGCCGGGCCGCAAAAGCGTAAGAGCCAGGTGAAAGAAGAAATAACACAAATCGCTTTTGGGTTCGGCGTAAGACCGCCACAGCGGGTTTTGGCGCAGGGGTTCAAATAGGGCGCGGTGGTTTTTTTGCCCCACATACGGCGGGTTGGAAAGAATGACATCAAACCCTTGGCGGCGAAATATTTCCGGGCATTGCAAAACCCATACGCTTTGGCCTTTTTCGGCGCGCAGAGCATCCCCGGTAAAGCAATGCATAAGCGGGTTGGCGTCTATTTTCCGGGCCCCGTATTGGCGCAACAGAAGTGCAAACCGGAGCTGTAAATCTTCCAGCGCCTGGGCGGATATATCCCCGGCGTACAAATTGTGTTTTAAGACAAAGGACAGCGCTTCCCCTTCCGACAGGGCGGGAGTCAGCCGGCGGCGCAGGGCGGCCAGTTCCAGCGCAAACGGAACCAGCAGCCCCCCCGCTCCGGCGGCAGGGTCACATACGGTAAGGTTTGCCAGCAACGTTTCCGCTTGCTGTTTGGCTCCTTTGGTCAGGGCGGTGGCGTTTCCGTGCAATAATTGGCTGGCCGGGGCATTTTCCAGCCCGGCACGGCGGGTTAAGAGAGCCAAAAGCGCCTCTTGCGCTAGTTGACGGGCAATAGGCCAAGGCGTGTAAAAAATTCCTTTTTGCTTCCGCTCCGGTGAAAAAAATTCATTTAATACCGCCAGCGTTTGCGGCGAAAGTCCATCTTCTTTTCCTTCCGGCTCAACGGCAAGCCCGTCCAGCAACTGCCGCACTTTTGCCGGGAGCGCCCGGCTGGACAGGCCCGGCTTTGCCAAGCGGGTGTGGGTGACGTTTTGCGCGCCCAGCCGCTCCATTACATACGCGCGCAGGGCCTGGTGGGCGGCTTCATTATTCCAGCCCGCCTGCAGCAAATAGCGGTGTATACGGCGAAGCGTGTACAGTTGCATAGAAGATAAATAAAGAAATGTTAGGTTTCAGCCGCCTGGCGGTCCGCCCGGCAGGTCATTTTGCGGCAAGGCTCCCGGAAAGCCGGCCCGTCCGGCCGTGTCTTTTATTATAAACGAAAACGGGATACGGCTCAAGGCCAGCCGTTATTCCTGCGCATAAAAAAAGCGGGCCGTGGGGCCCGCTTTTTTAAACACATTTATTTGATTTTTTTGCCTTGTTCCAACAGCAGGGTGAAGGTCGTCATATCCGTGATTTCCGCCGGACCGAAGAATTGAATCGGCCCCGGGAATACGTACATATCGGCTTCCGCCCATACGGCGCGGTTCTTAGCCAGGTGTTTGAAGGGTTCGCCTTTCAGTTCCACCAAGGCTTTTTTGATGACGGGTTTTTCTTTGCCTTTGCGGCGTTCAATGTTCATCATCATCGTCAGCGGGATACCGCCGCATTCCCAGTCCTGGGCTTTTTTGGTCAGCTTGCGCACGGAAGAGAGATAACCCGAGCACTTGTTGAGCGCCAGCACCGCCGCGTTGTAACCCAGCGCATAGGTGTAGTTGGCGTCAAAGGTGGAGGGCACGCCGCAGCGGCCTTCGTAGCCGAAGAAGTGGGTGATGGCGGAGAATTTGCCGTCGTATTTGCCGGCTTTTTTCATTTCCGCCAATTTGGTGCGGATCATTTCCACCAACAGTTTTTCGGTTTCAATCAAGGAAACCTGCACGTTGCCGTGCGGATCGCGGTCCAACATCAACTGGCTGGAAATTCCGTCGGGCAGGGATTTCATCAAATCCGCCAGTTTAGCCGGCAGTTTGGAAATGATAAACGCTTTCTTTTCCGCCACGGTGTTCATTTTGGACAGTTCAGCTTCGTTTTCCGCCAGCGAGTCGTTCAGCGCGCTGATAAGTTCTTTCATTTCCGGAATAAATTCAATCAATCCTTCCGGCACCAGCACCACGCCGAAGTTTTTGCCCGCTTTGGCGCGTTTGGCGATCAGCTGGGCCAGATTGTCCACAATTTGACCGAGGGTCATCTTTTTGGCTAAGACTTCTTCGCCAATCAGTACGGCGTTGGGGTGGGTTTTGAAGGCCACTTCCAGCGTGATGTGCGAGGCGCTTCTGCCCATCAGGCGGATAAAGTGCCAGTATTTGCGCGCGGAGTTGACGTCGCGGCAGATATTGCCGACGAGTTCAGCGTAAATTTTGGTGGCGGTATCAAACCCGAAGGAAGTTTCAATTTGTTTGTTTTTCAAATCGCCGTCAATGGTCTTGGGTACGCCGATAACACTGATGTCTACGCCCTGCTGTTTGAGGTATTCGGCAATCACGCAGGCGTTGGTGTTGGAGTCATCCCCCCCTACTACCACGAGCGCGTCCATTTTGTTGGCGATTAAATTGTCTTTCGCGGCTTTTAATTGTTCGTCGGTTTCAATTTTGGTGCGTCCGGACTGGATTAAATCAAACCCGCCGGTATTGCGGTATTCTTTCATTAAAGCGGGCGTAATTTCCACCCATTTGTTTTCCACGATGCCGCTGGGGCCGCCCAGAAAGCCGAATAATTTGTTTTTGGAGTTGGCTTTTTTGAGCCCGTCCAAAAGCCCGCCGATGACGTTATGCCCGCCCGGGGCCTGCCCGCCAGAGAGCACCACGCCCACGCGTACGGCTTTTTTGGTTACGGCGGAGTTGGCGCCTTTTACAAAGGTAATTTCCGGCAGTCCGTAGGTGTTCGGGAAAATCCGTTTTACGGCGGCCTGGTCGGCTACGCTTTTGGTGGCTTTGCCGAGTTTCGGCTTTACGGAAGCGGGACCTTTTTTAAGAATAGCGGGCAGCGCGGGCTGAAATTGGCAGCGGTGCCGCTGTAGTTGGGAACATTCGCATTTTACAGCGCATTTAGTGGCCATTTGTTATCTCCTTACAAAATGAAAATCCTTTTAATTATTATACCAAATTCCTTACGCGTAAGGAGCCCGGCAAAGCGCGGCGGGCGCGTGCTTTGCCCGGCGGGGGTGCCTTTGCTCAAGAGGCGCGGCAATCGCGTTTGGAGGAGCTCGTGCTTCCGCGGGCGGCGCGGCGGCTAAAAATCAAACAGCTGCTGCCGGGGGTTGCCGGCGGAAGGCTGCGGCGGGTTGGAAAGCGTCAGGCCGATGAGTCGCACTTTTTTCCCGTGCAAACAGGTGCGCTCCAGCAAGCTTTTGCCCGCGGAAAAGAACTCATTTTCCGAAGGAATTAACCGGTCAAAAGTTTGCGAACGGGTGATTTGTTTAAAGTCTGCAAATTTTAATTTAAGTGTAACGGTTTTGCCGCGGAAGTTTATTTTTTCGGCGCGCTGCCAGGCTTGGCGGGCCATTTGGGCCAATTCGGCAAGCAAAACGGAAAGCTCGTCGGTATCGGCGGCGAAAGTGGTTTCCGCGCCGGCGGATAAGTGCTTGCGGTTGGGTTCTACGGGGCGGTCGTCTATGCCGCGGGCGTAGCCGAAATACGCCCGGCCCGCTTTGCCGAAGTGATATACCAGTTCGGCTTCGGATTTTTGGCGCAGGTCGGCGCCGGTGTAGATGCCCAGGCGGTGCATTTTTTCGGCGGTTACTTTGCCGATGCCAAAAAACTTTTCCACCGGCAGCTGCGCTACAAACCGTTCCACATTTTTAGGAGTAATTACAAAAAGTCCGTCGGGCTTTTTGTAGTCGGAAGCTATTTTAGCCAGCATTTTGTTCACCGATACCCCCGCCGAAGCCGTCAAACAAGTGCGCTGCCAAATAAGCGCTTTTATTTCTTGGGCGGCTTGGGTGGCGCAGGGCAGGTGGGACACATCCAAAAAAGCTTCATCAATGGAAAGAGGTTCCACCAGCTCGGTATATTGGCGGAAAATGGACCGTATCGTGCGCGAAATGTGTTTGTATACCTGCATCCGGGCGGGGATAAAAATCAGTTCCGGGCACAGCTTTTTGGCGCGTTCGGCAGCCATAGCCGAGTGCACGCCGTAGCGGCGGGCTTCGTAGCTGGCGGTGGCCACCACGCCGCGCGGGCCCGCGTGGCCGACGGCTATCGGCTTGCCGCAGAGGGCGGGATTGTCGCGCTGTTCCACGGAAGCAAAGAAAGCGTCCATATCTATATGAATAATTTTGCGTACTGGCATACAAGACCTTGGAAATATATTGTAGCACTTCCCCCGCGGGGAGCAGCGTCCCGGTAAAAAACAGGCCGGCAAAAGATTTGCCGGCCTACGAAAAGTACCCCCAATAGGAATCGAACCTATATCCCCTGCTTAGAAGGCAGATGCTCTATCCATTGAGCTATGGGGGCAAAATGTTTTAATGCAACATTAACTATTTTACAAAAAAATGGCAAAACATTCAAAAACAAAAAGGTCTAGGAGGCCTTTACCCAAAAGACCTAAAACGCTGTAGGTCTAAAAAACGAGGAAAATAGGTCTGAAAAAATAGATTTACTTTTAAAAAATATAGTATATTAAAAAAAATATAAGAGAATGTCAAGAAATAAAGGAGCATACTTATGAAAAACTTGTTAGTCCCGCTGTTAATGCTCTGTCTTTCTGCTCCCGGGTTTGCCCAAGCCGATAAACTGGGAGCCGTAGGTAAAGCACTTGTCAAACAGACCCCAAAGGTGGTTTCCGCTAACGCGTCCAGCAAACTGTATAAGGCGCGTTACCAGTTGACGAGTCAGTCAATTAATACGCTGCAGCAAATGTATACCAGCCAAATTGCGGAAATTCTGTCCAAGCAAGAATTGGAATCTGCTATCCGCATGCAGTTGTTAAAACAATTGCAGGAAGAATCCGCCGCCCATTTGCTTGAGCTGAATTTGCAGCAGGAAAAGGAATATGCCCAGTGGGCCGATGTGTTGCTGCGGGAACGCAACCCGAACTTTCTGCCTAAAAAGGATTCTTCTATCCCCGGGTTATTGGCGATTTCCCCGGATGTAAAGAAATATCCGCATATTACGCCGCGTTTTTACCGCGAATGGATAACAACTATCCCGGAATATGAGAGCATTCCTGATGATTTTTATGTGTTGGTAGACGCTATTAAAAAACGCTTAAGTACGATTGAAATAGAAATGATCCGCCAGCACCGGGAATTTAAAAAGATTTATAAGCAGTTGCAAGAATGTGACAATAATTTTGAAATGCAGCGCTTTTACCGCAAGAAAATTGTGGCCATTTCCCGCCAGTTGGTTACATTATCCAAAGAAGCGGCCCAGCACGTTTCGGATTTGGTCTATATGCTGAATTCTTACCCGGCGTTGTTTAAGGATTCGTTAACGCTGCTGGCGGCCAAAATCGATCTTGCGATACCGACAGAATTTAATACCTATCTGCGCGCCAAGATCAATATCCCGCGTATGCAGTCCCAGCAAGCAAAGCGGCCCGTCGGTTTTTATGAGCACAAGCCGGAAGTGCAGCCAAAAGCAACAACTTTTACCGGTATTAACATAAAATAAAAAAATCCCCGCTTCGGCGGGGATTTTTTTGCCCTATTTGCAGGGTACAAAATGGTAAAATATTATGAACTATCTCCGGGAGTATTTGCATGGTTAAAAATTTATCATTTTCCTATTCCAAGCTGGGTATGTATAAGGAATGCCCCCAAAAGTATAAATTCCGCTATATACATATGTTGCCAGAACAGCCCAAATCCTACTTTGCTTTTGGCACGGCCCTGCACGAAGTGATGGAATACATCTACAACCCTGCCAATGCGTCGTTCCCGACGCTGGAGCAGGCACTTGTGTTTTTTGAAAAATACTGGAACAGAACTTCATTTGAACAGAAAGGTTATGCCTCTGCCGAAAAGGAATTAGCAGGCTTTGCCGAAGGGAGACGGATTATTGAGAACTACTATGCTAAATACGCGGCATCGTTTTTTCATCCCCTGTCCGTAGAAATGAAAAGCACCCTGGAAATGGACGGCTTAAACCTGATCAGTATTTTGGACCGGATTGATTATTTGGGTGACGGAAAAATTAAAATTTTGGATTATAAAACCGGCAAGGCTGTTCCGCGTGAGCCGGAACAGCTGTATATGTACCAAAAAGTGGCGGAAAATTCCCCCGCCATTAAAGCGTTGGTTCAGCAGAGAGACCCGGGCGTAAAAGAACTGCGCGTGGGGCAGCTGAGTTTTTACCACTTGCCAACCTTGGAAGAAGTAACGTTTGAACGCGTGCCGGATAAGGAGATTTTTGAATTTTGGCAAGGGGTCTTGCAAGTGGCGGACAAAATCCGCGCCGGAAAATTTGAACCTACCCCCGGCGAAAACCAGTGCCGCTGGTGCGATTACCGCAATATCTGCCCGGTGTTTACCGGCAAAGAATACAATCCGCTTGGCACCCAAAACGCTTGCCCGGCGCCGGAGCCCACCCCGGTTCCGCAGCAGCCCGCCGACGAATTGGATATCCTGAGCGAAAAAATTGACCGCTGCGGCGAGCTGTTGCAGCAAGCCAAACAGTTGCAGCAGGAAATTATCGCGCTGATGCGCAAGAACCATTTTGAGCAACACTTTGGCAGGCAGTTCAAGGCCGAGCTTGCCCGCGTGGAAAAATTGGAATTTACCGATAAAGAAAAAGTGGTAGAGCTGCTGCGCACCCTCAAGTTATTAGCCAAGGTGTTGGTGCCCACCCAAAGCACCGTTGCCGGTTTGCTGGCGGACAATACCGTGCCGGCCCAGGCAAAAGCCCAATTACAGGCCTTTGCCCGCAAGACGGAGGAAGAAAAATTAACTATTGAAAAGGCGGACTAACGTATGGCTGTGAACAAAAAAGACTTTCGTGTGAAACTTTCTTTGCTTTTTATTTTGGCCGCGGCCCTGTTGTTGACGGCCGCCCGCCTGGCGCTTTTTTGGTTAAACCCCGATTTTTTCGCCCCGCTTTCCGGGGCGGAAATTACCTCGGCGTTTTTGAACGGGCTTCGGTTTGATTTCTCCGTCATTGCGCTTTTTATGGGGCCGGTGATTTTTCTGCTTAACTGTCCGGTTAAGTCCCCACGCTGGGTTAAAGTTTGGACGGGCGTATGGTTGGCGCAATGGATTGTGATGGCGGGGTTTTTAATCGGCGATTTGATTTATTTTCCCAAAGTCAACCGCCATATTGCTGAAGAAATCATCCAGCTGACCAATGACTGGGGCTTTATCCTTTCGTATATGGTTACCCAGACCTGGCTGCCGCTTATTTTGCTGTTGTCGCTGTTTGCGGCGGCGGTGTGGGGGTTTTCCCGCTTTACCGATAAGCACTACCAGGCGCGCCGCTGGGGAGCAGGCAAAACCGCGGCCCTGTTGCTGGGCATTGTCGGCTTGTGTGTATTGGGCATCCGCGGACATTGGGGCGGCGGCAAATCGCTGGGCGTGGCGGACGTATACAATTACACTTCTTCCCCCGCCGGTTCCGTATTAACGCTAAACGGAGTATTTACCGCTTACCAGGTGGGTCGGAAGGGAACGGTGGATGTAAACAACCCTTTCCCACAGGAGCAGGCAATAACCTTGGCTTCAGAACAATTTATTTCCCCGGATGAAGAACAGCCCGATGAAAACTATCCCCTGATGCGCCGGCGTGTACAAGCCGGCAAGCCGGAAAAAGAATACAACGTGTTGATTGTCCTCTTGGAAGGCTGGCACCCGTATTATGTGGACGGTCTATCCCACAACGGGTTTGGGGCTACGCCCGTTTTTGACCAAATTATCCGGGACGGTGTAGTGTTTACCAACGCCTATGCTACCGGCCAGCGCAGTATTGTAGGGTTCGGGTCGGTGTTTGCGGGGCTGCCGTGGGTGCCGGGGTTGCCGTCCTTCGGGTACGGTTTGGAATTAGCCGCGCTTTCCCCGATGCCGCATCATTTTGCCGAGGCGGGCTATTATACGTTTTTTGCCCAAACGTCCCATCGCAGTTCTTACCGTTTGTGCGCTCTTGCTTCCTATTTGGGGGCGCAGGAAAGCTATGGCTGGGAAGATATACCGGAGCTCTTGCCGTATAAAGAAGAAGCTCCTTTTGGCTACGATTATGATATGCTGATGTTTGCGGCGGAAAAAATTAAAAACCGCCCTCAACCGCATTTTATGGGAATGCTTTTTACCGGTATTACGCACGAACCGTTTACGTCTACCCTGCCGCAGTTTGACAAATATCCCTATGATTCCTGGGAACACGGTTTTCTAAATACCCTGTCATTTGCGGATTGGTCTATTGGCGAACTCTTAAAACGCGCCAAGGAGGACGGTTGGCTGGAGGATACGATTTTTGTTTTTGTGGCGGACCATACTTCCGGCGGTCCGGCGGAGGACAGCCTGCAAAACCGCTTCCGTATTCCGCTGGTCATTTATGCGCCCGGTTTGTTAAAGCCGCGCCAAATAGACCATATCGTTTCCCAGACCGATTTAATCCCCACCCTCTACCGGCTGACGGGTTTAAATCCGGCGTATACGGCTTTTGGGCGGGATATGTTTGAAGACGTGCCCGGCCGGACGGCGTTGGTATCGGACGGTATAAATGTGGGGTTGGTGACGGAGAAGGGTGAAATCCGCCACGGCGGCGGGAAAGTAATCGCTTCCAAAGCCTATACGGATGATTTTGACGCAGACCAAGCCGAACAACAATTGCTGGCGTTGGATAAAGCCGCTTCCTCTTTGCTTAACAACAACCGCTGGTATAACCCGGCGTTTGATACGGCTGATAAGGAGCCTCATGCAGACTGAACCCTTAATTATAGCCTTAGACCAGGGAACTTCCGGCTCGCGCGCGTTTGCGATTGCGCCGGACGGGTCCGTGCGCGCCCAAAAAAGCGCGCCGCTGGCTCCTGTTCGTCCCGGGGAAGGTTTGTCGGAATACGACGCCGAGGTACTTTTGGACAGCCAATGGAAGGTGTTAAATGAGTTGCTGGACGAAGTGGGGCCGGAGCAGGCGGCGGCCTTGGCGGTAACCTCGCAGCGTTCCACCGTGGTACTGTGGGATAAACAAACCGGGCGCGCCGTAGCGCCGGTGCTAAGCTGGGAAGACGGCCGCGCCCAGACCGAAGCGGATGAAGCGGATATCCCCCAGGAAGAAGTGCATCAAATTACCGGGCTGTATAAAACGCCCTATTTTTCCGCTCCTAAAATTGCCTGGTGTTTAAAGCATATTCCGCAGGCGGCGCAAGCCCTGCAGGAGGGGCGCTTGTGCGCTGGCCCGGTGGCTTCGTATTTAATTTGGAAATTGACGCAAGGCCAAACGTTCGCCGCCGACCCGACGCTTGCCCAACGGATGCTTTTGTTGGATATCCATACCCAAACCTGGAGCGACCGGCTTTGCCGGGCGTTTGGCGTGCCGGAAAGCTGCCTGCCGCAAATTCTGCCCAGCCGGGCGGATTATGGCGTGTATGAATATAAGGGAGTGCGTATTCCCCTTGCGGTATGCGTGGGCGACCAGCAGGCTTCGGTTGCTTTTATGGGGTTGGAAAAAGGCCAGGCGTGTATGAATTACGGGACGGGTGCTTTTTTGTTGTACCACGCCGGGGCGGAAAAACCCGTGCTGCTGCCGGGAATGTTAACTTCTTTGTCGGCGTGCGGGCCAGACGGAAAGAGTGCGTTTTTGCTGGAAGGTCCCGTTAATGCGGCGGGAAGCGCTCTGCAGTGGCTTCGGGTGCAGGGAATGGCTTTTGACCCCGCTGAAACCGATGAGCTATGCCGCCAAGCACAGCAGCCTGTGTGGTTTTTGCCCGCTTTGGGCGGGTTGGGGGCCCCGTATTGGGATTTTTCTTTTTCGCCGGTATCGGCGGGTTTGTCCCCCCGCACCCGCCGGCCGGATTGGGTGGCGGGCGTTTTGCGCGGGGTGGCGTTTCTGTTGGCGGATATCGCCGCTTATTTGAGGGAAAACGGTTTTGAAATTTCCGGACCGGTGCAAGTGTCGGGCGGATTATCGCGTTCCTCTTGGCTGGTGCAAACGCAGGCCGATTTGCTGCAATTGCCGCTTACGGCGTTGCCGGAGGCGGAAAGCTCTGTGCTGGGGGCCGCCCAGCTTGCTGCACAAAACACCGGAAAACGCCCTGCCGGAACGTTGTTTTCCCCCCGTATATCCGGTCCGGATGCCCGGCGGCTGTATGCCCGTTGGCGCCAGTTTGTGGGGTGGTGCAAACAGATGCCGCGGTAAGGGAAATTAGGGGAGCCTATCAAACCGGCTGTTCCTAGCCCGCTTGTAAAAATAATTTTAAATAAAAAAACCGGAGCTTTTACAGCTCCGGTTTTTTTGGGTTGAAAAAAAGTTTATTTCGTTTCCTTTTCCTGCAAGACGGACGGCTCCTCCGGCGCGGCTTGCGCAGCTTGTTCAGCCAGTTGGCGTTCCACTTCCTGCTGGATGGCGGCTTCGCGTTTGGCTTTGGCTTCTTCTAATTGTTGCTGCAGGCGGGCCAGTTCCGGGTCATCCCCCATTTGGGCGGCCACCTGTTCTTCCACCTGGGCGCGCAGGGCGGCTTGTTCTTCGGATTGTGCGGCTTGCGCTTCTTCCTGCAGTTGTTTTACCAGGGCTTCTTCTTCTGCCAGTTGTTGTTCCAGCTGTTCCACTTCGGCTTGTTTGGCGGCCTGTACCTGCAAGGCGTCTTCGTATACGGCGGCTTTTTTGACGCTCAGCACATTGGCCGTCATAGAATTAGGAAGGAATTCTTCCGTTAACGCAAATACATTTTTGCCGGAATTATTAATTGCCGTTAAATCGGCCCCTTGCTGGATAAAGAAAAGAGCCATTCTGTCATTTTTGGATTTAACCGCGCTCATGACAGCCGTGTTCCCGGATTTGTCGCGCCCGTTAATGTCCGCACCCGCTTGGATAAGCGCCTGGGCCGGGCCCAAATCATCGGCGTACACGCTGTACGTAAGGGCGGTGCGGTCCTGAAAATCCTTGGTATCCGTTTGAATTCCTTTTTGTTTTAGCAAAATGTCCACGCAGTTTTGGCGGCCTTTGGCAGAGGCGCGCATCAAAGCCGTTACGCCGGTATGATCTTGGGCGTTTGGATCCGCCCCTAACGAAAGCAGCGTGCGCAGGGCGTCTTCCTGGTTTTGTTCCACGGCGTAAAAGATAGGCGTCCGGCCGGATAAGTCGGAGATATTTACGTCCGCATTTCCAGTGCGCACCAACAAGCGGATGGTATTGCTATTTCCTTCCGCGGCGGCAGCGGCAATGGACGAAAGACCGGTGGCCGGGTTGCGGTAGTTCACATCCGCCCCGTTATTAAGCAGAATTTTGATGTTATCGTTTAACCCTTTTTGGGCGGCGTAGATAAGCGGGGTGTTGCCGGAGTTGTCCGGCAGATTAACGGCGGTGTCATCCAATTTAATTAAGTTGGTAATTAATTGGGGATTATTCATACCGGCGGCATAAATTAAGGCCGTTTTGCCCCAGTCGTCTTTGGCGGTTACATCTGCCCCGTGCGCTACCAGGTATTCCACTACTTCGCTGTTCCCGGCGGCGGCAGCCGATATAATAGGTGTTACGCCGTAGCTAGATTTATCATTAACGACAGCTTTGCCGTCTTCTACCAACATTTTGATAATATCCATATTTCCCTTTTCGGCGGCAATCGTCAGCGGGGTGATGCCTGCGTAGTTCTTTTCATTTACGTCCACGTTGGCATACATTAAGGTCCGCACGCGGTCTACGTCGCTTATTTTTACCGCGCGTACCAAAGAGGTGTCGTACACATATTTCGTTTTCGGACGGGGACGGTTTCCTAAAATATCGCCGTCGTATTTCTTTTGTTCGGCGCCAAATACAACGCCCCGGTAGATATCGCCCGGAACCTGGGTAGCCTGTTGGGCAATGGCATCCGTGGCGGAACGTGGCGTCCGTTCTCCCAGTACAACTCCTTCATACCCTGTGTAATAATCGTCTTTTTGGCTTTGGGCATTTTGAGCGCAAAGCGGCGTGACGGATAAGGCAAAAACAAAAATGAAGCCTAGTTTTTTCATATGGTTTCTCCCTCCAGTTACTATATTATAACCAATCGGAAGCAAAAGTTTTTAAAAATTTTTATTTTTAAATTTTTAAAAACAATATTAATACAAAATAACTATAGCAAATTAGACCTTAATTTTTGGGTTTAAAATCTTGCTTTTTTGGGGCGTAGGTTGTATGATTAATATATAGTTTCTCTATAGAAACTGCAATTTATCCCCCAGAACCTTTCGATTTACCCCCCGAACGGTTCTGACCAAAGGGCCGGGCACATCCCCCGGCTCTTTTTTATAGTAAGAACCCCCCTCCTTTCTTATTTTTGCTGTGCTGGTGTAGTGTTTCCCCGTTTTTGGCCTGGGGTTCAACGGTTTCGCCCCACAGCCCGCACAAACCGCCCCTTGCGGAGCGGTTTAAATATTGCGTTTATTCCCATTACAGAGCAATCGCGCCCACCGGGACCCTGCGGGCGGCACCCCCTGCCCGGTTCGCGCAACAGTTCGTAAAAAAACCGCCCCATACGGAGCGGTTTAAATTTTACGCTCGTGTTTTAATTACAACGCAATCGCACTCACCGGGCAGGTGCCGGCGCAGGCGCCACATTCAATGCATTTGGAAGCATCAATGCTTCTTTTGCCTTCTACTTCGCTGATGGCACTGACGGGGCAGGCGGATTCGCAAGCACCGCAGTTCACGCAAACATCCGGGTTCACTTTATAAGCCATAATTTGAGATCTCCTGTTTGGTAAAAGTTGTACTTAAATTATACAAAAAATATATTTTTTTGTGCCTGTGGTTGTTTTTTCGTCGGGGCAGAACCCTTGTAAAGCGGGGCGGGTTATGGTAAAATATAAAAGTAAGGAAAAGCTAACTTTTATGGAAAAAGATAATTCCCGTTCCCTTCATCAATTAAAACCGGGCCAAACGGCTCAGGTGAAAGAAATTCACACAGACGCCAAAATGACCGAAAAACTGGCGGCTATGGGAATCGTCCGCGGGCAATTTATTACCCGTAAACCGGGTTCCAGCCCCGTTGTGGTAAGCGTGTCCGGCACGGAAGTGGCCATCGGGCGTGAAACCGCCAAAAAAATTTTAGTCGCCGCCAAAAAAAATACTTTTCTGCTGGCGGGCAACCCCAATGTGGGAAAGAGTTTAATCTTTTCCCGCTTGACGGGTATTGGGATTATTTCTTCCAATTTCCCGGGCACGACGGTGGGCCTGAATTACGGGCAAACCCAATTTGACGGCGAAGCCTACGATATTATTGACATCCCCGGCCTTTACCGCCTGGAGGAAGAATGGCTGATTGAAGGCCGCAAGCGCAATTTGTTTAAAGAACTGGAGTACGATTTTATCGTGTGCGTGGCGGACGCTTCGCATTTGGAACGCAACTTATACTTCTTGCTGGAAATTATGCAGCTTAAAAAGCCCGTCATCTTGCTTCTTAATAAATTTGACGAGGCCCAGCGCAAAGGGATTCAAATTGACGTAAAGTTGTTGGAAAAATTGTTGGGCATCCCTGTCATCCCGGCGGTAGCCACTACGGGCGAAGGCCTGAAAGAATTGGCTTACCAAGCTTCGCGCATTGCTTCGCACAAAATACCAGAAAGCCCTCTTTCCGTTCCCCCCACGGCCGAAGGCAAATGGAACGCCATTGGGCACATCATCCATAAAGTGCAGACGGTTAAACACAAGCACGCTTCGTTTTGGGAAAACCTCCAAGGCTGGGCTACCACGCCGGCTTCCGGCTTGCCGATTGCCTTGTTGGTGTTGGTTGCGTCGTTTTTCCTGGTACGCTTTGTGGGCGAAAACATCATTGCGCTTTTGGACCCGTTGTACGAAAATTATTATGTTCCCTTTTTGGAACATCTGCTGGCGCCCATAAAAGACAACGCTCTGGGAATGATTTTATTGGGCGACGGCGGCGTAAATTATTTTGGCGTGCTGACCGATGGCTTGCATATTGCTTTGATTGAAGTAATGGCCTATGTGCTGGCTTTTTATGCCCTGCTGGGCTTCCTGGGCGATTTGGGCTATTTGCCCCGCTTAGCCGTACTGTTGGACAACCTGCTCCACAAAATCGGCCTCCATGGGTACGGTTCCTTGCCCATTATGCTGGGGTTTGGCTGCAAAGTGCCGGCGGTAATGGGCATACGCGTATTGGAAACCCGCCGGGAGCGCATTATTGCCTTGGCGCTTATTTTGGTGCTGGCGCCGTGCATTTCGCAGACGGCGATGATTATTTCCATTTTGTCCCCCTACGGCTTAAAATATATGCTGATTGTATTTTTTGCGCTGTTTATCAACGGTATTTTAGCCGGTACGGTGCTTAATAAACTGATGAAAGGCGAAACGCCCGAGCTGTTTATGGAAATCCCGTCGTGGCAAATCCCGCAAATCCGTCCGCTCCTTCGCAAGTTGTGGATTCGGATGAAAGAATATTTGGGCGACGCGCTGCCGCTGATTTTGTTTGGCGTACTGTTTGTGGATTTGATGCAGCTTTCCGGCTTGACGGGCTGGATAGCCAAATTAGCGCGCTATCCTGTGGAATATGTGCTGGGCCTGCCGGCGGAAACGACGCCGCTTCTGATTTTGGGCTTCCTGCGCAAAGACGTCTCTATAGCGCTGTTGGAACCGTTTAACCTAGCGCCGCAGGCGCTGGTGGTGGCGTGTGTGTTTATGGCGATGTATCTGCCCTGCGTGGCGACTTTCTTTGTTATGCTGCGCGAAAGCGGCTGGAAGGATACGCTTAAAGTGGTGGCGCTGACGCTTTCGCTTTCATTCCTGACGGCGTTTGTACTGCGGCTGATACTGCTGTAATTTTTTCCGTTTCCGTAACAACGCCCCGGACCAAGCGGCCCGGGGCGTTGTTGTTTGTGTGAAAATTAATTGTAGCTGCCAATGCGCCCGATATCCACCGGTACGGGGATTTCCGCCCCCAACGGTCCTTCAAAATACATCGTGCCCGTTAAGTGGTAGTCCAAGGTTCCGCTGCCCATACTAATCAGCCCCAACAGCTTGCTGTTGAATGCCGTCATCGGCACATTTAAGCGCGCTTTGGCGTTTTTGGTAGAGTTGGGTTCAATTCGGATGTCTTCCAGGGATACATCGGCCATTTTTTCTTCATTTACCGTTAGTTCCCCCTCAAAGCGTTTCAGAGCGGCGGCTTCTTTGCGGTTCATATTGGTAATGGCGATAATGACGTCAAAATCAAACGAAGTCAAATTGTAATTAGTCAGCTCTACGCTTCTAAGCGCAAATTTGCAGTCGGCCATATTTTCGGTTTCTTTGACGGTAGCGCAACCGGCAAACAGAACGGCGGCGGCGATAAATAAAAACAGTTTCTTCATTAAATCCTCCCAAGTCTAAGAATAATAAATTGTATAATAAAATGAAGCTTTTATGGAGAAAATATGAATCCTTTACAACAAAAAATATACAACCGTTTCGTCCGCTATGTGTCGGTAGACACCACCAGCGACCCTACCAGCAAAATAACCCCCACCACTCCCAGCCAAATTTCTTTTGCCCATACCTTGGCACAGGAAATGCGCGCCATCGGGTTTACGGATGTGGAGGTGGACGAATACGGCTTTGTAACCGGAGTGCTGCCGGCTAATACCGATAAAAAAGCGCCGGTAATCGGGCTTTTTGCCCATATGGACACCGTTTGCGACTTTAACGGAAAAAACATTCGTCCGCGCGTGCACCCCAATTATGACGGCGGACGGATTACCATTAACGAAGAAAAAAAGATGTATCTATCGCCGGAAATCGCACCCAATTTGAAACTTTGTATCGGGGACGATATCGTAACGGCGGACGGAAACACGCTGCTGGCAGGGGATGATAAAATCGGCATTGCTACCATTATGACGCTGGCCGAATACCTGCTGGCGCACCCGGAAATTAAACACGGGCCGATTAAAGCTGCCTTTACTATTGACGAAGAAACCGGAACCGGCATTTCGTATTTTGACGTCCAAAAATTCGGTGCGGACTTTGCCTATACGGTGGACGGCGCCACCCTGGGCGATATTGACTGCGGAACCTTCAATGCCGATACTGTAACCATCCGTATTATCGGTAAAACCTGTCACCCCGGTTCGGCCAAAGGCTTTATGGCTAACCCCGTGCGCATTGCGGCGGATATTGTTTCTTCCTGGCCGGAAGATAAACTGCCCGAAACGACCGAAGGCGAAGAAGGCTTTGTATTGTTTAAAGATATAGAAGGCGGTTTGGACAAAGCGGTCTTGCAGGGGCTGGTGCGGGAGCACGATTTGGTTAAGTTTGAACAATTTGAAAAAATGCTGGAAGACTTAGTGGCGGAGAAACGCCGCAAATATCCGGCGGCTAAAATTGAAATTGAATTCAAAAAGCAGTACCGCAATATGCGCGAAGTTTTAAAAGAACATCCGCAAGCGATGGAACTTTTGGAAGAAGCCCTGCGGGAAAACCACGTGCAATACCGCCTGACGCAAGCCCGCGGCGGGACGGACGGCTCCCAGATGAGCCTGCGCGGTTTGCCTACGCCCAATATCTTTGCCGGATACGAAAATCCGCACGGCCCCTATGAGTGGCTGAGTATGGGCTGGGTGGAAAAAACTTTCCATATTTTGGAGAGTATTGTTAAAAACGCTGTTAAATAAAAAAGAGTTTCATTATCTTCCCCCACGGTTCCTTGCGCGGACCGTGGGGTGTTTAATGCCTTTTTGGGCAAGCAAGGGCCCGGATAAAGGGATGTTGTTTGGGGTAAATCTTTTTGAGGCAAATGCTTCGTTTTTTGATGCTCCTCTTTTGCAAAAAACAGCCTCCGCGCAAAAGCGGAGGCTGAAAATAGCATTTGTAATTTATTATGCAACTTTTGGCAAATTATTGCCGCATCGGTTGCTGGGGCATCGCCGGCTGCTGAGGCAGTCCTTGTTGCTGCGGCAATTGCATTTGCCCTTGCGGGAGAGCCCCCATGCTTTGGGCTACTGAATCCAACAAGTTTTTAGCGTCAGAAATCGTCGGATCCAGCGCTTTCGTTACCGTATTGTAATTAAAGCGGTACGAAATTTTGAAACTTTGCGGATTCTCCGGCGGAACTTTTACCAAAACGGAGTAGTTATCGGGGTCTACCGCAGTAGAAATTTCCCAGGTAATCAAGTTTTGGGCGGCCGGGTGTTTGGCTTCAATAAATTGCTGCAGAGTGTACCCATTTTGCAGCGGATAATTTTTTACTTCCGTAAGGATATTATCCATCGGGTTCGCTGCAGCGGCTTCCATGGGAACAGTCCCCGGCTGAGCGGCGGGTTGTTCCTGTGGGAGCATCTCGTCTGCAATTTGGGCGTTTTGCGGCGCCGCTGTTTTTTGACCGGAAGACAATACATTAAATTGTGCCGGAATTAAATTCATAAACGCAAGCATAAAGTAGATGAGTGCAGCCAATACAACAGTGGCGCCAATGCCCATAAGCATTTTTGTCGTTTTCGCCGGGGTTTTTAAATCGGCCTCTTTCATATCGTGTTGGGCATTGATATCATCATTCATCGTATCCAAATGCAACCGTTCCGATTGGGCCGGTTCAGGTACCATCGGTACAGTTTTTATATCCAGCGTGGCACCGCGTTTGGTTTTGATGGTATTTTCCAAAATAACTTGCGATATGGTTACATCTTTAAGCGCCCCTTCTGCCGGCTGTTCGGGTTGTTTTTCGTTCTGGCTTACCGGAGACACCATTTCTTGAATTTCGGAGGCGGTGTTTTCGGTGCTGGAATGAGCAGCATTATTATTTTTCTGACCAGATTTTTGGGTTTGCATTGCTTCCAACTCTTTGGGCAGTGCATTAGCATTGGCCTGCGCCGGAGGCACAAAGTCGGAAATTAAATACGTGGACCCTTCTTTCAGCTCAATTTCTGTCAGATCGTCCGGGTTGCCCACCGGCAACGGTTTGTCAACGGTTTGGTCGCTAAATTGCGGCAGATGAGCAGTCTCGTCGTTCTGGAGCGGCTGTTCCGGCGCCGGCTGTGCAGACTGGGCACTAGGGGAAGCTATACCAAAAAGTTGCTCTACCGATTGGTCACTTTCTTTATTATGTTCGGCAAACGCTTCATTTAGATCTGCATCTGTAATAACAATTCCGTCCGGTTTCTCGCTCTTAGCACCGGGCACCAGTTCCTGCATAGTTTCTTCTTTGGCTTCTTCAGACATAATACCTGCTGCCGGATTGGGCACGCTTTCTTCTAACGAAGGCAAATCGGATTTTGCAGCTTCTGCTTGGGCCGGCTGTGTTTCCGGTTTTTGTTCTTCCGCAGGTTGGTCTGCCGGCATTTGTGAAGCGGGATGCACTTGTTCTTGCTTTTCCGGTTCAGCACGGTCCGGGGCGATTGTCAGCGGCGGTTCTTGTTGGGCTTGGGTAAAGTCCAAGGTTTGTTTTTCTTCAACAGGTTCTGCGGCGGCTTCTTGCACGGTTTCAAACCCAGGGGTTTCGGTTTCAGCGGGCTGCTTTGGAGCAGAAGTCTTTTCTTGCAAGATTTGTTCGGCTGCTATAGCCGCGCCAGTGGCTGCAGCTTGTTCCATCTTAAAGGTTTCGGCTTTTTGTTCTTCTTCTCTTTCTTTAATGACTTGGTCCAAAATATCTTCTTTGGGCTCTGCCGTTAATTCTTTTAATAAGGCATCTTTCGCAGCTTCTTCTTCGGACGGCAAGTTCCCGGCAGAAGTTTCCTTTTCGGCCGTTTCTGAAGTTTCTTTTGCCGGCTCGGCGGCTGCTTTCAAAGCGTCGTCGAGTGTCGGTTTGCTGGTGGCTTCTTTTTGGGCGCGCAATACTTCCGCCTGGGCAGCCAACGCCTCGGCTTGTTTCGGTGTCAGTAAATCTTGGAAGGTGCTTTCTTTTTCTTCTTGGGATTGAACGGCCTTTGCATTATATAAAGAGTCCAACGCCGAGCGGAGAACGACTTCTTCTTCCGCCTTGGAGCCCAGAGTAACTTCGGTCGGGGTGGCATCTTGTTTTTTTTCTTCTCCGAACTCTATGGGGCCAAGCATATCCAACGGTTTTTCTTCCTGGTTGGCGGTATTGACAATATCTTCCGCTTGGGAAACCAAATGTTCCGTGTTAGGCAAATGATTTTCTTCCTGGACAGTTTCAAGGGCTTGTCGGGTTAAAGTAATAGTATTGTGGGCATCTTCTTGGGGAGGAATGTAAGCCGGGATATCTCCCTGAAAGCCCGAATGATTTTGGACCGAAGTGATAGCTGCATCCAATTTGTTTTGCATTTCGTCCAACTTGTTTTGCAGGCCGGAAATTTCCCGGGTTAACAAATCCATTTTTTCAAGGAGCAAGTTAGCAGTAGTAATCGCAGTGCTTTCCTGCGGGACCGGCTGGGTGGGACTTTGTGTTTGGAATACTTCTGCCGCCGGAAGCGGTTGGTTGACGGTCTGTTCAACTTGGTCAAATTCAAAAATGCTGGAAGCTTTTACCCATTCCTGGCTTCCTCCGGCCGCGATTTCTTCGGCACAGATGAGCGTATCCGGGGTAAAACCCGGGAGCGTGACTAATTTGTCCTCTTCAAAAGGACCCTCTACTTTGTCGTTGATATAGACCCAATATCTCATATTTTTCACCCTTGAAAAAATAAATGTAACACGGCACGATAAAAGCATAGCAAATTATCGCGCGATTTAACAGCCTTTTTTCTTGCAGTGCGCTTAGGCGGCTTTGGAAGACGCCCGCGCTTGTTTATAACGTTCTAACAAATTTTCCAGTTCTTCGGGGCTGGTTTTTTTCTTTTGGATTTCAGCCAGCATATCGTTCATTACTTCCAGGGAAGATCCGTTTTCCAGCATTTCCAATACAAATTGCGAAATCCGGTGGTTATAAACGCCATTTAGTTCTCCTACCAAGGTATGGAGTGCAAAAATATGTTTTTCCCTGTTGGATTTCCAAAAAGTGTAAGGGGCAAGGGATTCTTCAAAAAACTTCATCAATTCGTCGGCGGATTTTGTGCCAAGATAATTTTTCATTAATTCGGGCGCCAACCCCTGGGTAAGCGTTTGGGCTTTTAAGTCCCGCAGGTATTGGGCCTGTTTGGCGGCTTCTTCCTGGCTAAGGGAACCTAAAAGCACTTTACAGGCAAGTTCTTTGTTGTCTTTTTCGTTATTGCAGTACGGGAGAGAATGAAGCAATTCCTGCATTTCCCGTTCTATTTGAATGAAAGTCTTTTTACCGCCAAAATGTTCCGCCAAATCATATTCGTAGCCATTATAAAGGTCTTTTTTGGACAGGGCTTTTCGCAGCACCTCGCGTTCGCGCAGAATGGACGCTTTTTGGCTGGCATTTTCAAAACTGGCGGCGGTACCGTCCAACAGCACCCGTACCGCCAGGCCCAAGTTTTCTTCTGGGCGGGAAACGTGCGGCAGTTTCTTTAAGACGGCCTCAAACGTGGCGGCAATATCCGCAGGCGCCTTGGCTTTTAAGTAGCGGCAGGCGATAATCAGTAAATCTTCTTCCAAAAGCTGCCCGTTTAATAATTTGGACAACAGCGCAATATCCTGGGCATCTTTGGCGGTGATTTGGCACAGCATTACCCGCGCCGCCAGCGAGGCGCACAGGCGTTTATCGGGGTTTTGCGCTAAAAGCAGTTTAAGCAGCCGGTCAAATTCCTGTTGAAAAGCAATGCTGGCCGGTTGGGTGTAGAGCAATTCCAGTTCCGCCGTAGCTTTGACGGAGAGGTGATATTTGTCGGCGGTTTTAAAAATATCTTTTTTGTTCTGTTTGGCTGTTTTGGGCGAAGAAGCCAGCAATTCATCCGCTTTTTGCAGCAAAATGCGTACGGCGTGGAGGGCTTTTTCTTCGTCTTTCATATCGCTGTCCTGCACGTCTTTTAAAGCGGCGGCAAATTGTTCGTCAAAGTATTTGCGGGAAGAGAACGAAGCGTATACTTCCAACAGTTTGGCGGTATCGGCGGAGGGAATTTCCAGTGCGGAGCAGAGTTCGCTGATGGAGGTGGAATTGTTATAAATCCGCAGTTGGCGCAAAGCGGCCGGAATGGTGATTTCGTCCAGCAGAATTTTGGCGACAGTGGTATCCGTCATCGGCGAATCGGAGCTTAACTGCGCGGCAATGTCGGCAATATCCTGCTGCAGTTCGGTCAGTGCTTTTTTGTCTTCCAATGTATAGACTAGTTTTGCGGCGTAATCGTCGTCAATAGAAGGCAACATATTATAAATGGTGCCCAGCATACCGCTGCGTTTGTTTGCTTTGTCGCTCATAACAATTCCTTTTAGCAAGCCTTTAGCAAAGTGGCCAGCTGTTTGTTGATTTCGTTTACCCGGTCCTCGTTTTTAATGAACACCAGGTTTGCCCGGATGCTTTCCGCCGAGCATTTAATGCACGCCTGCAGCAAGTGTTTGGCGCACAAAACATCCGATAAAATAATTTCCGCCACATCGCCCTTTATTTGTTCCACTTCGCGCAGGCAGTGTAACGCGGCGGAGGCGGCGTCTGAAGGCACTCGTGCGGCAAACAGCAGGGCGTCCTGCACGGCTTTTTCCCGTTCCGGGTTGTCTTTAGAGAGTTTTTTCGCCGTCAGATAGGCGGCGTAAGCCTCGCCGTCTTGGCGGATATAGCCTTTTAATTCGTTTTTAAAAGCGGTCAGCCTTTTTAAGCTTTGCGTCAGGCGCGGGCGGAGTTCTTCGGGCGTAGCTTTGCGTTTAAGCGTAGTGCTTACAGCCATCATCGCTAGCGAACATCCCATGGCGCCCGTCATAGCGGCGGCGGCGCCCCCCCCCGGGGTCGGGTCCGAAGAAGCCAGCGCTTCGGTAAAGCGTTCAGCGGCGGTATACCATTCCATACGGCGGCCTCACATAATGGTGCCGGACTCTAAGTCCGAATATTTTTTAATGCGCAGCATTTTTAAGCGGTCTTCGTCAATGCCGGTACGGCTGAAAAACACGTGTTCAATCGCGCTGGCGGGCATAATATAGCTGCCGCGTTTGACGCCTTTGGGGTCCGTTTTTAAGCCGAGCCAGACGCAGAACGTGGTAATGTCGTTAAAATCTTTGGTTTCCAATTCGGCAGCGGCGCGTTGGATTTTTTGCGCTTCGCCAAAGCCGTTGGTCAGCACCGCGCTGTGAAAGCCACAGTTTTTGGCGGCGCAAATATCGCGGTGGGTGTCGCCAATGACGTAGACGTTTTCCGGCGCGATTTTGGTTTTAAATTTCTTTTCCGCGCGCTTGACAGCAGCCTGCAGCATTTCTTCGCGGGTGTGTCCGTCTTCGCCGTATCCGCCGACGGTAAAGTATCCCCCCAGCTTGCTGGGTTCCAATTTAATTTTGGCCCCTTCTTCCAAGTTTCCGGTGCCTAAACCCAAAATAACGTCTTTATCTTTAGCAAGCAGCTTTAAAAATTTTTCCACCCCGGGGATTAAATCGTATTTTTTGCAGCGCACGGCGGCATGCACTTCCACCGGCAGCAGTTCCAAATATTTGGCTTTCATTTTTTTCATCTCGGCGGCGGTGGGTTTTTTGCCTTTTTTAATTAAGGAATAAACAATGGAAAAATTATCCAAATCCGTCCGACCGGAAATAAGCGAATGGTCAAATTCCGGATTAACGCCGTAGAGCTCTTCCATGGCTTTTTTTAAAGCGGTGCGTCCGGCGCCCCCCGCGTTGACCAGGGTTCCGTCCAAATCAAATAAAACGAGTTTTTTCATTTGTTTTCTCCTTGTTTGACCATACCGGTTACGATATATGCCCCGCCCATGGCGAGGATCATTCCCAGTACCTTAAATACAGTAATTTTGTCTTGCCCCAGCAGGACCGAAAGCGCAAACGTCATTACCGGGTACGATAGGATAATGGCGGTGGCTTTGCTTAAATCCATATGCCGGATGGCTTGATACCAAAAGGTATTTCCTAAAAAATAGTTCACGACGGCGCATAAAAAGAGCATACTCCACAAAGTGGCGTTGCTGTCAAATTGCAACGGCCCCTGAAAAACAGCCAAATACCCCACCAGCACCAAAAGTGCCGGTATGGCAAACAGTGCGCGCGCCGCGGCGATTAGCTGCGGTTCCATATGTGCGGGCAGCTTCTTGGCGAAGATATGACTGAGTTGAAACATCCACAAACAGCCCATAATCATCAAATCGCCTTTTAATTGTACCGTTGTGCCGGCCTGCCACAAAAGGAGCCCCACCCCCAGCAAAATAAGCAACGAACCGCCGATTTGGCTGATTGTCGGGCGTTCTTTTAGCAAAATGGCCGATAGAATAAGTGAATAAATAATTTCAAATTGGTTTAAAATAGCGCCGTTTACCGGGGTAGTGTAATTTAAAGCGATCATAAAAATCGTCATCGGCAGGGCGGTGCCGAAAGTGCCCATCGCCAAACATTGGGGCCAGATTTTTTTGTCCAGCAAAGTTTTCCACCCGCCGGTTTGGTACAGATACGGTACAAAACACGCCGACGCCACGGCGCACGCCAGCAAAATAAACAGGGCCGATGTTACATAGGGAACGGCAAATTTGCTGACCACTAAATTAGCCGCTGTGGCGAACCAGGCAATCCAGACTGCAAAAACCGGTTTGATGGTAAACATAGATATATTTTACTTAATTCCGAACGGGTAGGAAAGCTTAATGGCCTTCTTTTTTAACAGTCAGGCTTACCCAATAGGCGCCTGAGAGCGTAAGCGCCAGCCCGGCAAACTGGTGCGCGCTGATGTGTTCCAGCCCCAGCGCCGCCGAAATGACTAGCGACAAAACCGGGTACGATAGATAAATAGCCGTTACTTTGCTTAAATCCAGCGCGCGGATGGCTTTGTACCACACCACCATAGCCAGCCCGTATTTTAGGAGCCCCGTGTAGCCCAGTACGGCAAACATTTGGGCGTTGGGTTTTAGCACAAAAGGTTCCCCCCACAGGCACATAATGCCCAAAATTACGGCTAAAGCCGGCAGGGCAAACAGATTGCGCGCCATTCCAATTACGCGGTAATCCAAGTGTTTGGGCAGTTTTTTAGCCACGGTGGAGCCGGCCTGCAGCATCCAGGTACTGCCGACGATAAGCAAATCCCCCGTCCAGCGCGGCGTATAGTGTTCTTTTAGCAGAATGATAAGTACCCCCGCCACAATAAGAGCACTGCCCAGCAGTTGCTGACGGCTGGGAAATTCTTTTAGAAAAATTCCGGCAAATAGCAGCGAGTAGAGCAGTTCGGACTGCTGCAAAATGGCGGCGTTGCCCGGTGTGGTGTAGTGGAGCGCAATGAGCGAAATAGTAAACGGAAGGGCCGTGCCGAAGGTGCCAATAAATAAAAATTTCCAGCGGGTTTGCGGGGCGAATAATTCCCCCCATTTTTTGTTTTTAGTTATCCAGGGGGCGAAGTACAAAACGCCAATCAGTGTGCCTAAAAAGACGAGCAGAACCGGGCTGATAACGCCAACGGCGTATTTGCCCGCAACAGGTGATAAACCAACAATGGCCCAGCAAATCCAGGCCGCTGAAAGTGGGGTCATTTTTCGTTCCAAATGCGTATTATATAAAAAACCCGGGCGTGAACCCGGGTTTAAAAATGTGCGCAGAGAGGGACTCGAACCCTCAAGCCTTGCGGCATGCGCCCCTCAAACGCACGCGTATACCAATTCCGCCACCTGCGCAAAAACTGTACGACGAGGGATTTGAAAGAACTTCCGTCTTGTTACAGGTATATTCTAGCAAAAAAAGATAGCCCACGCAACAAAACACTCCCCTGCCTTAGCAGGGGAATTAAAAACTTATTTACCCGCTTCGGCCGGGGCTGCCGCCGCCGGGATTTGGACATTATCCAATACCGATTCGGACGATTTTTTGTTGGATGCAATCGTCAAAACAACCGAAGTGCACATCAGCACCGCGGCTAAAATAGCGGTAAATTTGTTAACGGCGTTAAAAGCGGTGGGGCTGGCAAACAGGTTATCCGCGCCCGACGCACCAAAAATGCCGGCGGCAGACCCCTTGCCGCTTTGCAAAAGGACGAGTAAAATTAACAGAATACAGACGATAATGTGCAACGTCAAAATTAAAGTGTACATTTGAACCATTCTCCTGTAAAAATCACACTAGTATTATACAAATTTTTGGCAGGCTGTGTGGGGTGTTGATAAATTGTCTGCCGCGCCTTGACTTGTTTTTTTTTTTTGATAAATTTTGCGTATGACGAAAATTTATCAAAAAATAGTGCTGAACAAAAAGATCCCCGCCACGGGCCGTTTAGGCGGGTTTACGCTGATTGAACTGTTAGTAGTGGTGCTGATTATAGGTATTTTGGCGGCAGTGGCATTGCCCAAGTACGAAATGGCGGTGGAAAAATCCCGCGCCGCCGAAGGCATTTCGCTGGCGCGCAGTATTGCATTGGCAAACCAAGCTTATTATATGGCCAATGGCTCGTGGTCGGATGATATTAATGATTTAGATTTGGAGTTTCCAGGGAAAGATACAACCCCTGGTGCGACTCCAACCGCAAGTAAAGAAACCAAAAATTTTTCTTGTCGTGCTACGGGAAATAACGAAGGAAGCCGGGGGTATATTGCTGTGTGCCGCCGGAGAGGGCCCAAATATACTTATGCGATTGTGTATCATAGAGACAATATTGACCAAGCACAATGCATTGGCAATGGAAACTCTAACGTGGAAGAAAATACAAAAATGTGTCGGGCGTTAACCAATAAAGCCTCGGGGCCATACACATTTAATTAGTTTCCCCCCTTTTTGTTTGTTCGGGCTTTGGTTTTTGCCAAGGGCCGTTTTTTGCCGTTGTGGGCTGAGGAAATACAGAGCGGGTTGACTTGTTTTTTTTTTTTGATAAATTTTGCGTATGACGAAAATTTATCAAAAAATAGTGCTGAATAAAAAACTCCCCGCTACGGGCCGTTTAGGCGGGTTTACGCTGATTGAACTGTTAGTGGTGGTGCTGATTATCGGCATTTTGGCGGCGGTGGCGTTGCCAAAGTACGAACTGGCGGTGGAAAAATCCCGCGCCGCCGAAGGTATTTCGCTGGCGCGCAGCATTGCGCTGGCGAACCAGGCTTATTATATGGCAAATGGCTCGTGGTCGGATGATATCAACGAGCTGGATGTGGAATTTCCGGGGACGGATGAAATGGCTGGTGGCGTAGACAGCAAAGGGACCAAAAATTTTTCCTGCCGTGCCAGAGGAGCGGGAGTAGAAGGGTATATTTCCGTTTGCCGCAGAAAAGGCCCCAAATATACCTACGCCATTGCTTATCATAGTAGCGATCCCGGCCAGGCTTTATGTGTTCCTGGAAATCCCTATGGAGATGCAGAAACTAATAAAGTAATGTGCCGGGCATTAACAAACAAAACTTCTGCTCCATATACATTTAATTAGTTTTCCCACGCCATTGTTTTTCCAGCCCTTGGTGTTTGCCAAGGGCCGTTTTTTGCCGTTGTGGGCTGATGAAATGCAGAGCGGGTTGACTTGTTTTTTTTTTTTGATAAATTTTGCGTATGACGAAAATTTATCAAAAAATAGTGCTGAATAAAAAACACCCCGTCACGGGCCGTTTAGGCGGGTTTACGCTGATTGAACTGTTAGTAGTGGTGCTGATTATAGGCATATTGGCGGCGGTGGCATTGCCCAAGTACGAAATGGCGGTGGAAAAATCCCGCGCGGCCGAAGGCATTTCGCTGGCGCGCAGTATTGCATTGGCAAACCAAGCTTATTATATGGCCAATGGCACCTGGGCGACAAATATTAATGATTTGGATTTGGAGTTTCCTGGTGAAGATGTTACCACGGGAATTACTGAATCCAAAGCTACAAAAAACTTTTCGTGCCGGGCAACAGGGAATTCTGAAATAAGTGGAGTCTATATTGCGGTTTGCCGCCGGACAGGTCCCAAATATTTCTATGCCATTGCGTATGATAAGAACAATCCGGATCAGGCGGTTTGTCTTGCAGATAGCACCGACGCACAACGAAAAGCCTGTCGAGCGCTGACAAATAAAACTTCGGAGCCGTACACATTTAATTAGTTTCCCCCGCCATTGTTTTCCGGCCTTGGAAAGTATTTCCAAAGGCCGGATTTTTATAAAATAAGCCGGGCCCCTTGCGGGACCCGGTTTGTGTCGGTAAAACAACGAACAGTAAGAATTGCCGTCTTATTTGGCCAAGGCCACTAAGCCGGGCAATTCTTTCCCTTCCACAAATTCCATACTGGCGCCGCCGCCCGTGGATACGTGCGACAATTCTTTCTGGTTGAATTTGCCTTTTTTGAGCACGTTCACACTGTCGCCGCCGCCGATAATCGTGGTGGCGCCGGCTTTCGTGGCGTCAATCATCGCCTGGGCAATGGCAAAGCTGCCTTTGGCAAAGTTCGGGAATTCAAACACGCCCATAGGGCCGTTCCAGAAGATGGTTTTGCATTTGAGCAGTTCTTCGCGGAACATTTCAGCCGTTTTCGGGCCGATGTCCAAGCCCATCAAATCCGCCGGGATGTTGATGTCTTCCACCGTTACGGGTTCGGTCGTTTCGGCAAATTCTTTGCCGCAGATGTGGTCCACCGGCAGCAAGATTTTTACGCCTTTTTCTTGCGCTTTGGCGAGCACGGCCTTGGCTTCAGCTTCTTTTTCGGCGTCAAACAAGGACTTGCCAATTTCGTAGCCTTGCACTTTTAAGAAAGTATAAGCCATACCTCCGCCGATGACAAGGACGTTCACTTTGTCCATTAAATTGTTCAGCAACATAATTTTGTCGGACACTTTCGCGCCGCCCACAACCGCCGCAAACGGGCGGGCCGGGTTTTCCAGCGCTTTGCCTAAAAATTCCACTTCTTTCTGCACCAAGTATCCCGCGCAGCCGGGCAAAAAGTCCGCTACCGCACTGGTGGAAGCGTGGGCGCGGTGTACCGTACCGAAAGCTTCCTGCACAAATACTTCGCCGTGTTTAGCCAGCTGTTTGGCAAATTCGGGGTCGTTCTTTTCTTCTTCCGGGTGGAAGCGGAGGTTTTCCAACAAAGCGATTTCGCCGTTTTTCGTTTCGGCTACCACTTTTTCGGCTTCCGGGCCTACGCAGTCTTTGGCAAAGTGCACCGGCACGCCGAACAATTTTTCCACTTCAGCCGCTACAGGAGCCAAGCTGAATTCCGGGCAGACTTTGCCCTTCGGGCGGCCCAGGTGGGCCACCAGCACGACGCGGCAATTGTTTTCCAACAGGTGCTTAATGGTTTTTTCGGTGGCAACGATGCGTTTGTTGTTGTCCACTTTCCCGTCTTTTAGCGGTACGTTGTAATCTACGCGCACCAAGACTTTTTTATCTTTCAGGTCCATATCCTGAATTTTTTTGATGCTGTCAAAATTCATAATTTTTCTTGACTCCTTTTCTTTTTTCCAGCACAGTTTTTACGCCGTGCTTTACTCCTTAAATTTTACAAAATTTGGACGGCTCCGGCGTGGAATTATTTGCGCTGTAATTTGGCTAATAATTCCAAAATTTCAATATACAGCCACACCAGCGTTACCATCAAGCCAAATCCGGCATACCATTCCATATGCTTCGGGGCTTGATAGTTGGAGGTCATCGCGTCAATAAAGCGGAAATCCAGCAAAAAGTTGAACGCCGCCACCGCACAGATGAACACGCTGATCCCAATCGCCAACGGAGAATTGGACGTTAAATACGTCGGGTTTACTCCAAAAAGCGACAGAATAAAAGACCCTAGATACAACAGGGCAATGGCCGCCGTTGCCGAAAAAATACCCACGGCCAGCCCGCGCGTCACGCGGATGATTCCCGTGCGATACACGAACAACATCGTAAAAAACACCAAAATCGTTACCGCTACGGCATTGAACACAATGCCTTGAAACTGCGCATTGTACATCGCCGACAGTACCCCCAGCAACATCCCTTCCAGCAGGGCGTAAATGGGCGCGGTAATCGGTGCGGCTGCCGGCTTAAAAGAGGTAATCACCGCCATTACACAAATGCCAATCAAAATCGGCCACGTAAAAGCGGCCCAGCTTTGGTAGTTGGTCCAGGTAATCATACCGCCCACTACGCACAAAAACAATAGCAGGAAGGTTTTGTTGATAGTTCCCTGCAGTGTCATTACACCGCCAGCGGCGGCGCGCTCCTGCGCGCGTTGGAAGGCGGCTTCGTTTAACATCGGATTATTCATATTTCCCCCTTAAGAAAGATAGCCCGAAACGGGACTTAAAAGTATTGTATAAAATGTAGCGAAAAAATACACTTCAAACCACGTTATTTGGCATGTTGGGCGAAATATAAAAACCCCGCCGGTTTTATGCCGGCGGGGGCTATAGAAGGACAGACGATTAATTGGCGGTAAATTGGTAATCCCAATTTGGTTTAGGCATACCTTTTAAGGCATTGGCAGCCGCTTCCCGCGAGACGGAACCGTTTTTAGCGAAGAAGTTCTTTAAGGACGCTTTCGCTTCCGCCGTGCGGATAGGCATATTGAATAAATACATACCGTTTCCGCTTTTCGTTTTGACGAAATGGAACACTTTGCCCATATCTTCTTTCGTTTTGTTTACTTCCATAGAAAATTGGAACGGTTCTCCTTCCATATCGCCCTGGGTATAAGAACCAAACTGTTCCAGGTTTACTTCAAACAAGAACGATTGGGCGTCGCTCCATTTTTGTACGTCATTAAAGCAATTTTTATCAAAAGCGACGGTTACCACGCCGGCGTCTTTTTCGTCTTTATAATTGCACAGCACCGCGCTGCAGGACATTACGTTAACGGCCGAGCCGTCTTCGCGGTAGCGGGGTTGGTTGTGCTTCATCGTAACATTATAATCCACCCAGTGCACCGACACTTCCGTTTTTGCTTTTTGCGGCACGGCAACTTTTTTGGTTTGCACTGCTTTTTGCACTTTTGCATTCACACGCTGTTCCAAGTTGCTTTCCGCATAGGCAGCCGTACCGGCAGCCAGGGCAAACACCAAGGCCAGCGAACCAGTAATGATTTTTTTCATAAAATTCCTCTCCTTGTTTTACTGCTTACTTACAGGATACTGCTTTTTTTGCAAAAATTCCAGGGGTCTAAAGCCCTATTTTTAACGATTTTTTGGACCTATGTTTTATCTAGGTCCTAGCTTTTAGACGACACAACAAATAAATATCCCCCGGCGTAGCCGGGGGTTTTTCACAATACGGGCATAGCCCTCACTCTACTAGCTACTACTTTAAGTAGTTTCCACTACCTGTCAT
>CASFTM010000011.1:27520-74874 GCA_949297775.1 uncultured bacterium | reverse complement strand
CGAGCCGTCCTTGTTGCGGGTGGTTTTCCAGGAGGAGCAGGGGCGCAGTTTGTTGGCGCTCCTGGACGCGCAGGAAGTGGTGTACGAGCCGTCCTTGTTTTGGGTAGTCTTCCACGAGGAGCAGGGGCGCAAAGCATTAGAAGTCCGAGATGAGCAGGAGGTGGTATAGCTTTCCGTACCGAAAGAAAGACTGGAACATAAGAATATAAAGGATAAAAAAATTACTTTTCGCATAAAGATCTCCTATTTTTATTATACCCCGGAGAGCCCTTTTTATTGCAAAAATTGAATGAGATGAAATGAAATTATCGGACTGGCTGATGTCGTTTGCTGACACGCTGCCTGCCTATGTCCGCTTTTTCCGCGTGTTTCGCGCTGGCAGCTTTTCCATCTATAAAACGGCTTAAAAAGGCATTTGTGGACGAAAAAAGAGCGCCGTTAGGCGCTCTTCTAAAACTGGCTCCCCGAGTAGGAGAGAAAGAAAAGCGGATTTTTTGTATAGTAAGCGTATAAAAAGCGTTCTTTTTCACTATACAAAAGGCCCTTTTTAGTTCCTTTCCGTTCCCTGCCTATTAATTCAAATTATTATTTTTTTTACTACAGTTTTTACTACAATTCCGGCAGCTTTTCCACTGCGCTGGCCAATGTAACCGGAGATAAGTGCGCGTAAATCTCGGTGGTCTTTATACTGCTGTGCCCCAGCAGTTTGGACACAGTGTACAAATCTACCCCGTTTTGCACCAGGTGGCTGGCAAAAGTGTGGCGTAGTTTGTGCAGGCTTCCTTTTAAGCGGGTGCCTTTAATAAATTTCAGGTATTTGGCCACAATGCCGTCCAACGTAAAGGGGTCTCCGTAATAGTCGTACAGTACACGGTTGCATTTGGGGGAATGCGGCAGGGCGCGCAGATAGGACAGCAAATCGGCAGAAAGGGGAATGTCCCGGCACTCGTTTGTTTTGGGCGTCCAGTCGGGTTTGGGCTGTACGGTGATAGTCTTTTTCTCAAAATTGATGTCGGACCATTCCAAAAACACCATTTCCCCGCGGCGAAGGCCCGCCCGCGCCCCGAGCAGGGTGGCGGTTTTGTACGGGCAATAGCCGCCGTGTTCTTCGGCCTTTTCGTCCGCATGCTGCAGAATCTTGGCCAGCTCCTGCGGTGTGAAGAACTCCACGCGCCCCTTGGGCGTTTTGAACTTTTTTACGCGGGAGAGTTTCAGTTCCGGAAGCAGTTCCCATTCCGCCCCTTTGCGAAGCGCGCACTTGACCGCGCGCACCATACGGTTTATGCCTTCGTTGGACATAAGGCCGACGGGGCGTTTGTCCGTTTTGGGGTTGTATTTGGCGGCCAGTTTTTCCGAAGTGTTTTTGAGCCAGGTTTGAAAGTTTTCCACAAGGGAAACATCTATTTCTTCCAGCGTTTTGGGGGAGGCAAATTCTTCAAAATAGTTCAGGGCGCGGCGGTCGTGCCCGAGCGTGATGGGGCTTTTGTGGGCGCTGGACCAGTCCAAATACCGCTGTTTGAACGCGGCCCACGTGCTGGTGCCGTATTTGGAGCGGGATTTGCTTTCTGCCTTGATGTCCGCCAGCATGCGCTGGGCCGCCGCCTTGTTTTCGCACAAGGCGTACTGTTTGCGCTTGCCGTTGACCATGACCGACCCCCAATATACCGGGGAGCCGGCGCGCTTATAGACAGAAGGTAGTTTGGACATTGGGACTTTTGCTTCTAATTAATTTGCGTTTGTTCCAGCTCGGCCAGTTTGTCCACGATGCACTTATACATCTTTTTGTAATTGGGACGGGATTGGGCCTTAATTGAGCGTATGTTGCATTCATCGGCCATTCTGGCCAGTTCGGCCCGAGCGGTGCTGGGCTCGTAATTCTCCGGCATAACGGGCTTTTCCTCTTCTAACGGAATGAGGGTGCTGGGGCTGCTCCACTGGGAGAGACCGAAAAAATTGTTTGTTTTGGTTTCTATCAGATAATTTTGCCCGTTTATTTGCGCCACATTGTGGTTAATACCGGCGGCACAGCCGCAAAGAATAAAGGCACAAAAGGCCGGGATGAGTTTTTTCATAAATTCTCCTTGGGGCCGCCGTCGTAGGGGACGGCGTGGCCGTTTTTTATTAAATACCCCGCCGGAGCGGTAAGAAATTAACAAATTACATAACAGTTACATAAGAATAAGGATATTTGTATAGGGAAATATCCTGCATGAGACGCGCTCAGTTACATAACAGTTACATAAGAATTAAGCCCAAAACGGAACATATTTTGCGTGCTTTCTAGATTTATTTGTCGGGTCAGATAATTTAATTTTGCCATCCGCTATTGTATCCGCAATGATACGGGAAATCATAGGGTAGTTCTTTGCGTCTATATGGAAACGCTCCCGTAAAGATTGATTTGTCATTTTTTCGCCACTTTCAAAGCGCAAACAGCAGTGTTGATAGCAAGCCCGAACTTTGTCATTTTTTTCCATCCCACGCAAAGTGGCAGGCCCAAATAAAACAACTTTTACAAAGTCATTCCCCGCTTGCCCCTTGACTTTATGATTTTTTTTACTTATACTATTAATGCAGGTGGATCGCTTCCCAATGCTGGGTTGAACGACACCTGCTTTTTTATGCCCTTACGATGCCTTTTTGACGCGGATCTCTGCTAAATGCTTGTTTTACCAATACTTTATCCAAGTTGTTAAATGCGCTTTGAACAGCAGGCAAAGTTTGCCCCGGTATTGGCTTTTCGTTTCTTAACAGACTGAATGCTACCATATCTGCCAGTTGTATAAAATACGAAGATTTGGATGTTTTAAACAAAGGGTCTTCTATGATATGATCTAGCGGACAAGAACGGTGTTCTCCCGGAGCATAGCAAGACCAAATCTGATTTTCTTTTTTTAATTTTCTCACCATAGAAATTAATTTACTTTCATCACCCTCATCGCAAATTAAAATGCCATAAGCATTATTCTTTTTGAGCATATTATTTATGCGGGTAACTACATACTCAAACAAGGTTTCATGACGGCGCTTATCTACGGTTATGCCGTTAATAATCTGTATGTAAGGCAGATTTTCTATTTCTTTTAAAAAACTATTAAATAACCCCGCACGATAGTTTTTATCTCTATTGGATACAGGTTGTCCGCGTCCGCCGACAAATTCAGTGGAATGAATTTCACCATTTACATCTATGCCGTGGGTTTGATGTAACCCTTTGCGCCATAATAAAATTTTTTGGAAAATATCATTCCATTTAGATACTGGCACAAAGATAGCAGAATAGGCGTAGTGGGTAGGGTCGTAAGACTCGTCTATGTAAATTAAATATACGGGTTGATTTTGTGTTTCCATAGTTTACTCCGTCAAATCATTCCAGTTTTCTTTATCGTCGCGACGCCAATGGCCAATGATCAGGCCTACAATAGTTAGTTCCTGCGGAATAAAGGGCCTATACTTGGCGTTGGTGGAACGGAGTTCAATCGTGCCGTCTTTTCGTTTGTTAATAACTTTCATGCACACGCCGTTTTCCGTCTTTACTACCATCGCACGACCGTGTATGGGGTCTTCCGTCTTTCTGATGACGCAATAGTCGCCCTGGTGGAGTTTGGGCTCCAAAGAGTCGCCATTGCACTTTACTACAAAATCTGCGCCCGGGAATACCCAGCGGGGGATATCCCAGAATGTTTCCACGTCGGCGTCCGAAAATTCCGGCAGGCCGGCGGGTACATCGGCCAAAATGGGTAAAGAAATAGTATTTTTGTCCGTCAAAGGGGTAACGCGCAGGGAGCGGGAAAATTCTTTATCCTCAATGCCAAAAGCGGATTTGACTTCGCGTTCATCAACGCCAAATAACTTGGCCATTTTTTCTATTTTATCGGCTGCCGGTTTTACCCTACCAATACACCAAGCAGAAACCGTAGTATCCGCAACATTTAAGGCTTTGGCAAGGTTAATTTTAGCCCCTCTAAAATTGTTTTTGTTCCATTTTTCTAACATTTTTTCAAACTTATTCATATTATTTCCTCGTCGTAAAATCAGTAAAAAACGGAAAAACGCTTGACAAAGCCGCATTAACCGTATATACTGTATATGTTAACAGTACGGTTAGTACGGATTAACAAATAACAAGGCGCAAATCCTTGTAAAAAACAGGTCTTTTAATCGTTTTGAGCAGGCACCCAACGCACAGGTTTGTGCGACAATAGGGTGAAAACTCGGAAATTGACGACAGCTTTTGGCTGAGGGTTTCCATTGCCCGTTGTAAGGACGGCACTTTTGGGGTTCCCGGCACGGTTCTGCAGAACTTTATGCAAGGATTGCCCCAAAGTTTTCTTGCCTGCGTTTGCCCCCTTTGGCCGCACTAGCGCAGCCTTACATAGCGCTAGCCCATACAAGGGGCTTCCAAAAATTTGGCCATAAAAGTGACCTCCTAGTTGGAATTTGGGATGGGAGCTACCCACCCACAAAACGATGAAAGAACCAAAACAAAACAGTCTTACCGCGTTGAAAACTGCGAAGAATGCAACGCGACAAACCGCCACAAAGGGGCGGCACGAACAGAGAGTACGACACCACGCTAAACCAATTTTTGCGGGCAACCGTAAAAAAATAATCAGTTCTGTTCGTGAACCGATAGCAGGGCCAGTAGCCCAACCTTTCGCAGAGGTTGCTATCGGTTTTTATTTTAACAAATTTGAGTTAGTTAAGGGGAACCAAAAAATGACTAGAGAAAAACGGGCAAAAATGCCTTTGGAAAAAGAACTGGGCGGGGTGGAATACTACACCTTATGGGGGGTGTGTGAGCAAGTGCCAGGCCGCACGGCCGGCAGCCGCCTCTCCCCAAATCAGCTGCTGAAATACGTGAAAGAGGGCTGCCCCTGCTTTGAACACGCCGGCATGCTTTTGTTTGAAAAAGACTTAACCGGATTTTATAGCTGGCTGCGCCAGCGCAAGCCGTTGCGCCAAATAAAAGCGCAGGAACGCCTGCGCCGGATATACGGGAGGTAGCACGATGAAACGCTTTTGGCACTTGCTGAACCACCCCGAAGAAATGAGCACGCCATGCGTGGCGGTGTTAATGGGGGGAATTTACCTTTTTGTTCTGCTCATGTTCATTTGGCAGATTTGATTTCCGGCGGATGCCGGCGGGCGCGGAAACTCCTAACAGCATACGCGAACAGCGCGCCCGATAGATTTGAGGTATTTATGGCAATCAATAAAAAACAGGCCGTATTGAAGAAACTGGCGGATTTACAGCAACGCTTGGAAGAACAAGTGAACTTTGAGCGATACGAGTTTATGGAACGGCCCGAAATTGCCCCGTTTGCAAAGGGACGGGCGACGGCTTTTCAGGAAGCGTCCTTGAGGGTGCAGTTGGTGCGGAAAGAAATTGATGCCCTTTGGCCCGACAAAAATTTGAACGCGCGCAGCGCGAAATAACGAGCCCTTCGGGCCTAGGTGAAGGCCCGGCTGGACGCAGCAGCAAAAATCATGCGCTTGTTCTTTACATCCAAGTAAGGCGAAGGCGTTTGACGGCAGGGACACAGTGGCACCTCCGGCAGAGTGAACGCGACTAGCCCGCGCGGAATTGAAACACAAACCGCGTTTGCGCCGGCCCGGCAGCGCAGAGAGGGAAAACGGTTTTACACCGACCGGGACATTTTATTTTACGTACAGGAGAACGCTATGGCAGAACAAAACAATGTAAGCCCCGAACAGGTGGCCCAGGCTTTGATGCAAGCAATGGGACAAGTAAACGGGATGATGGGGGGGCAAACTACCCCCGCAGTGCAGGCCGGAAACACAATGCTGCCTGCAATGCCGGCCCAACCCGTGCAAATGGGGGGCGTGCCAAACCCTACCGGGTGGAGTGTGCCGGTGGAAACGGACATAAACGGAATGACGGTGACGGTGTATGTCCAATTCCCGGCGCAGACCTTCCCGCAATTCCAACAGATTATTGCCGCGATGTTGAATATGGGCTACCAAGTGCGTGGTTTCCAGCGCAATGGCGGCGGGTATGGCGGTAATGGCGGGAGTTATGGCCGCGGCGGCTATGGCGGCGGATACAACCGCGGCGGCGGATATGGGAGGAAATGGTAATGTGCAAACAACCCGTAAACCTGTTGGCTGAGGCGCAGGCCGTAAACACAGGGCTTAAGCATTTTTGCTTTGACATTGAAACCGGAAACGCCGCATCCGCCGACATCAACACCAAAGCGCAGGAAGCCAAAATGCCTGCCAAAGCCAAAACGGCACAGGAGCAGCAGGCCGCCAAGATAGAGGCCTATCAAAAAGCTGTAGAAAAAGCCGCCTTGCTGGATAGGTCGCCCATTATGGTGCTTTGCGCGGCAACGGATGCCGGGAATGTGGTGTGGAGCTGCATTCCTTCCAAATGCCCGGTAAAGACTATGCCCGGGCTGGCTGCTGAAATACGCAACTTCAAAGCAGAAAAAGAAATGCTGTTGGACTTGCGCGACTGGCTGGCGGAACGCACCAGCGAGCTGACGGAGATTGTGGGCTTTAACAGCCGCGGGTTTGACTTGCCCAAAATGAGAAACGCGTACATCCGCCACAAACTCCAGTTGCCGGCGCTGTTTGTGCCGGGAGTGAACCCGCACTATGACGTGATGCGCGAGTACCTGAGCAATTACACGACCGAGTTTAACGGACAGCTTTTTGTGAAGCTTAAAACCGTGCAGAACCGCTTGGGACTGCCGGAGTACAAAGAAGTAATCAGCGGGGCGGACGCCCCAAAACTGGCCGCAGAGGGACAGGATAAACTGGTGATCCCGTATTGCTATATGGACACGATGACCACCTACCTGGCCTACAAACTGATGACCGGGCAAATTGAAGATGTAAAAGGAGAATAGACCGATGCCGAGAAAGAAAAAAACCGAGCAGGATGTTCAGCCTGATATCAAGACCGATATCGTAAAACGCCGCCTGTTCCACGAGTTTACGGAAGATGACGTGCACATCTTAAACGAAAAAATCGCCGAGCTGACCGAGAAAAAGGAAAAGTTTAGCGAAGAAGCCAAAACCGTGGCGGCCATTGTGAAAGGCACGGACGGGGAAATTAAAAAGGCCCTGGCGGCCAAAGCCGAAGGTGGGGAAGAACGCGAAATGGAGTGCCCGGTAATCATTAACTATACCGCAGGAACTTATACCGTAACGCACCCGGAAACAGGCGTAGTGATAGAATCCCGCCCGCTAAAGGCCGAAGAACGACAGCAAGGGCTTTTTGACGAAGAACCCAAGCAACCGGACGCTGCCGAGCAGGAAGCGGCCCTGGCAGAGGAGATGGCGGACGGCCCGGAAGATTTGTTGGATGAGCAACACGCCGAAGAAGAATGCCCGGCAGAAGAAACGCCGGAAGAAGTATGAAGCTGTATTTGTATGTCCCCGCGAGGCCGGAGCCGCAACCCCGGCCCCGGGGGAATTTTAAGACGCACCATTTTTACGCGCCAAAGCCGGATTTTTATTACGCCGTATTGATGGCGGCACAAGCCAAACGGCCGCCGGTTCCAATGCAAAAAGCAATACGCCTGTGCATCCGTTTTACCTACAAATGCCCGGAAATGCACCGTTTTGAAATTTATAAGACCAGCCGCGCCGACTTGGACAACCTGGAAAAAGCCGTAATGGATGCGCTGACGGCCGCCAAGTGGTGGCAGGATGATTGCCTGGTAGTGGATAAACGCACCGTGAAAGTGTGGGGTGCGTGCGACGGGTGCGAGATCTTGGCGGAAGAGCTTAAAAACATAAAAACCTTTGGAGAAGGGTGGAAATAATGAATACGCGGGGACACGTAAAATTACATCGCAAATTTTTGTTGAGCAAAGTGCGTTGGCAGAAGGAGTCGGTCGTCCGCTTATTCTTGGACCTTCTGCTGCTGGTGGACTACCAAACAGGAACCCTGGAGACGTCTTATCGGGAATTGAGCCGGATATCCGTGGTACGGGGGATGAGCGCCATACAAGAGGCTTTAAAAGCCTTGCAGGGGTTGGAAGTGATAGATTTTACCGCAAAGCCGACCCTTAAAATAACGTTCCGAAATTGGGAAAAATACCAGGCCCGAAAGACCCCCAAAAAAGCCAAAGAGGTGTTCCTAGTTGAGGAACGAAGCGTTCCTAGTTCAGGAACAGGGGTGTTCCTAGTTGAGGAACGAAGTGTTCCTAGTTCAGGAACACCCCCAATACATAAGGTACCCGTACCTTCTTTTAATTCAAAGAATAAAGAATTTTTTATATCAAAAAAATCAAATTTGGATTTTCAAAATCCAAAAACGGACCTGGAAAAATTGGCCCTGTATTATCTGCAGGGGACCAACCATCCGGGCCTAAAAAAACCGGATAACAACGAAATTTTGAACGCGGCGGTGCATATGGACATCCCGCATTTTGAAACAATCCTGGCCAACTGCCGGGATTTGGAGCAAGCCAAAGCCTGTGTGGCACGGTATGTGCGGCGGGCCAAAGGCCTGTACTCCCTGTACTACCTGGCCTGCCAGATAAACAGCATTCGCCAGGAAGTTGAAAGCGAGGAACTGAAAAATGGCAAATTTTTACGGCCCGGACAGCGCCCTGCAGAGCAGCTTTAAGACGCCCAGCAATATGCTTTGCCCAGTGTGCGGCGAATATGGACGGGCTTCTTTTGCCGTATTCGTGGACATGGGCGACAACAAACCGATGATCCACGTGTGCAACAGCCTGGTGTGCTTGTGTTGCAAAGAAAACGGCAAACGCGGGCGACTGGTGGCCCTGTTTACGGGGCCGGTGGCTAACCCGGACTTTTCCTGCAGAGGCGCAAAACTGCCCCCCGGCATAACATTGGACACCGTGCAGAAAGCACTTATCAAAAACCCTACCCGGCGCTGGTTTAGCTGGGGGGAACTGACCAACAAATTTTTTTAGGAGGAAGTATGTTCAAAGTAAATACCAAAAATATCGCCCCGACGCAGACGGTGTATTTATCCGGCCCGATGACCGGATTACCCGACTACAACCGCGCCGCATTCAACCTGCGGGCAGAAGCGTTCCGCGCGGCCGGCTACAGCATAAAGAATCCGGCGGACATAAGCGTGACGCACGGGACGGACAAGGCCTATGAGTTTTACTTTAAGCGGGCTTTGCGGATGATGTTGGATGCCGACGTGGTGTATGTGTTTGGCGATACGACGCAATCCCGCGGCGTGGAAATGGAGCTGCAGGTGGCCAAGATGGCCGGAATGCAGATAGTGTGGGAGGGCAGATGACGCGCAAACTTTCGCCGGAAGAACGATTGTGCGAGGAAGGGCGCGCCCATTGTGCGGCCTTTAGCGCCTATTCCGACAAGTGCCGCCAGTGTGCATTGCACGGAGGATTTAAGTTTGAGAAATGCCACCAAAACACGGGGGCTGCTGCGGAAACGGGAGGGCTTTTCTAATGGAGTTTTACACGGAATACGAATTTGAGGAGGATTTGAGGTGCGTAAAAAAATAGGCGCGGGAGCAAAACCCCCGCGGGAAAAATTAGACCCCGCTTTTAGGCGCTGCAGCCATTGCGGCGAGGTGTTTTTTAGAGCGGACGGAAAAGAAGGCAAAAACGGCTTTATTTGCGATTTTTGCGCTGGCAAGGGTATGTGTGCGGTCGGCGTGTGAACGGGGCTATACGGAGGAATTATGGCAAAGAAAAAACGGAAATGCAATGCGTGTGCATTGTTTGATGGAACAGACAGTTTGGCGCCGTGCTGGTTTGGCGCGGGGCATAGTTGTGTGGTGGCGGCCGAAAACACGGCCTGCAAAATGTTTGTGCCGTTGCAACAGCCGAAAAGCAAGGAGCAAGCCGTGGCGCCCACAATGGAAGCAGGGGGCGGGGTGGATGAACCCGCGCCGGGATCCGCCCCGTTTTGCAACGACTTTGCGAAGTGTAATAATGCCGAGGGGTGCGATACTTGCCGCGAGTTTACCCTGTGGCTGGAAGACCGGGAAAAGCGGTTTGCAGCGCAAAATAGCCAAAAACGGAGCAGCAAATAGCCTTGCTGCTCCTGGGGGAGCAATTATGAAACTAAAATTTAGAGATTGGTTGAGCCGTATGGCTTTCGGAACGAGATTTGTGGAGGCGGAAAATGGAAAACGAATTAAAACCTTGTAAAAAATGTGGAGAAGCCCTAAATATCGGATATTGTATAGCGAACTTTGAGGTTGATGAGGATTATTTCATTTACTGCTACAACTGTGGTTATTACTCAAAAACTTACCGGTCAAAAGCCGAAGCCATAGCCGCTTGGAACAGGAGGGAGAAGTGAATAGACTACATTTGACACTTACTTACCATTGGTTTGATGAGATTGAATCTGGGCGGAAAACGTGCGAATACCGCCGGTTTACTGAAGGGTGGAGCAAACGCTTATCTCGCTTGAAAAAGGGCGATTTGGTCGTTTTTCACAGGGGTTATTCTTCCCGCACCATTACGCGGCGAATCGTAAACATCCGCGTGGTGGACGGGTGGACTTTGCCCAATGAGGTGTATCAATTTTTCGGGTGCCCCAATGAATCTCGCTTTTTTGAAATAGCGTTTGAGTAAACTAACTTTATTGACAAAACTAACAATAAAATGTTATAATAAAAAATAAAAGGAATTGTCTTTCATTAAAATTGTAGTTTTCTACGGTTGTGCATTGGGTTCTTCCAATTTCCTTTTTAATACCTCAAATACCCTTCCAAGTCCTTGTTTAATACCTCAAAAAGGCTTGATTTTAGCCCTTATAACCAATACAATATATATAGTAAATGTCACGCAAAATTCGTTTTTCGCGTGTTTCGCTGTACCGATTTGAAAAGAATTACTTACAAGAATGTTTCCTCCCGCTTGCTTTAAGATAAAAGTAAACGGGTTTTGTTGTCGTCATATTAGGGGGGAGAGATATGGCAAGCGTCTTTGATGTAGCCCAATATATATTACAGCAACTCAATGAAGTTTCTGCTTTACAATTACAAAAACTAGTTTATTATTGCCAAGCTTGGTATTTGGCATGGAACAATGGGGAGCGTTTGTTCCGTGAAAACATTGAGGCGTGGGTAAATGGCCCTGTAGTGAGAGAATTATATAATGTTCATCAAGGACAAAGAATTATTAATTATTTGCCGTATGGAAGTGTGTTAAATCTGGGACAAAAAGAAAAAAGCTGTATTGATCGTGTGTTGTCCGCCTATGGAAAAAAAGGCGCATTGTGGCTCGTGGTGCATTCACATCAAGAAGCTCCCTGGAAGAATGCTCGGAACGATTTGGCAGCAAATACTCCTAGCAATAATATCATTGATGTGAATGCTATTTATGCCTTTTATCAAGGCAAAAACATTGAAAATATGACAAGGAATTAATATGGATATATTACAACATCAAGCTCTTTCGGTTGTTTTTTTCCCTGAAAAAAATATTGATAATGAATTATTGTTTAACTTGTTAGATTTTTTACGTGAACACGAAGCAGGGAACATTCAATTCAATAATACATTCCCTTTAGGTGTTCCAACCCCTTTTCCATTAATATCTGCCAAGGTGGATCCGTGGCAAATAGCAGTAAATGGACAAAGAATAGACTTCTCTTGTAACGAATTGGAAAGCCTTGGAAAAAAGATGTCTTTAATTTATGACATTTTTAAAGCTTGTTTCCAAAATAAGTTAAAAAGACTTGGATTAGTTGCACAGTTTGTATGTAGCAATATTACATTGTCCCGCTTTCTCAGTGCTGTTTTATTAAAACCAGAAGAGAGTTTTTCTTTGAATTCCATAGCTTATGTAAACAAATTAAATGAAAATGGCGTTTCCCTTTATGATAATATACAAATTCTAAAAAATAATAGCCAAGAGTTCCCTTATGTTTGTGTGCGGGATTTGAATACTGGGGTTCTTCCGACTTATTTAGATGAAGAGCATTTAGATAAACTAATTAACATAGCCCTTGGAAAATTTTCTTTAAATAGCATTAGAGAGGAATTATATGGAAAACGATAATTCTTCTGAAAAATTACATTCACCTTTGTCTCAAAGTTCTACTGGAATTCCAGTAAACATGTCTGTTCCTGATTCTTCTTCACAAAAACTATCTGATCAACAGAAAACCTATTCTGACGCTTGGTTTAAGGAATTGGAAGATAAATTCCTTGCTTTGCAAAGGGAAGTGGATAAGGTAAAAGGCTTTGAAGAATCATTGACGTCTATTCAAGAAAGTATAATAGATGCTAATCAACAAATAGAGAAAATAGCCTCCGATTTAAAACAGCAAACAAAAAATAACTTGGAGCTCTTTGGAACATTTGCTACATTGTTTACTTTTATATCGGTGTCTGTTTCTATTGTGTTACAGTTTGAAACGGTTTTTCATGCGGTCTTTGTGTTAATGTCGTTTTTAACGGGATTGATGATATTTTTATATGTTTTTCACCATTTGCTTCATCACGAACACAAACCACTAGAACCAATTTGCTATGAGCCTGGTAAATCACGGTGTATTTCCTTGATTAAACATCTTTGGAAAACAGGTAATTTCTGCTATAGTATTCCTTTTATCCTGGCTGTTTTGTGTGGTTTTATAGCACTGCTTATTGGACCGGATGATTCCTCTTCGTGTAAAAAAGAAGGGGCAGCGCATATCAATTATATACAAAATGTTCCGACTTCTAAAATTAATATGGATCAATCAAGAAATGAAGGCGAGACTCAAGTAGAGACTACAAAAAATTCCAAAACTATAGATAAAAATCATAAATAGAAACTCCCCGCTGCGGCGGGGATTTTTTCTGTGAACCCTTGAAAAACGCTAAATAATAGGCTATACTGTAGTATCTGCGAGAACTGATTATTTCGGCCTAACGGCCGGGGTGTCAGTTTTTTTGCACCCTTTACGCCCCGCGACCGCGGGGCTTTTTTGTTGCCCCGGTACCAGGAAAAGCTATGGGACAACGAAAATCTACCCACGAAAAAGCCGGCTGCGGCGGCATCGTACCGCCCAAAGAACACCGTTTTTCCGCTACCAACCAGCCTTCGCGCGAGGCTAAAAGCGCGGGGCTTCGGCGCTGGCAGGAGCGCAACCGGCTGAAAGAAAATTTACTGCGCGTTTTTGCCGAAGAACTGCCGAGCAAAGACGGAACGACAAAAACGGTGGCAATGGCCGCCATTGCGCGGCGGGTGCGCAATTTTTTGTTGGAAAAGAACCCCAAGGGCATGAGTGCCAAGCAGGTGGAACTCGCCTTAAAAACGTTTGAACTGCTGGCCCCCAAAAAACTGGAACTGGGGGCGGAAGCGGGAACCAAAGCGGCGGTGGTGCTGCTCTTTGACAAAGAAGACAAAGCGGCGTAAGGGGGATTATGGACTTTGCGCTGACCAACATCCAAAAAAAGGCGCGCGGAGTGCTAAATTCGGACGCCAAGTTTATTTTGCTCTTTGGCGGAAGCCGAAGCGGAAAAACATTCGTTATCCTGCGTAACATTTTAATCCGCGCGCTCAAGGAACCCTTTAGCCGCCATATTGTATTTAGGCAGACGAGAAAATCGCTGAAAGAGTCCGTTTGGCTGGACACCTTGCCCAAAGTGCTGCGGCTGTGTTTTGGCGGGATTACTCCCTACCAAAACGACCAGGAACTGTATTTGCGCTTTGATAACGGCAGCGAGGTGTGGTTCTCGTATTTAGACGACAACCGCAATTCGGACGCGATTTTGGGGAAAGAGTACAACACCATTTTTTTAAACGAAATTTCTGAAATTTCGTTTGCGATGTTTAACAAGGTGCTGACGCGTTTGTCCTTAAAAAACGGGCTGAAAAATAAGCTCTACTGCGACTGCAACCCGCCCGGCCGGTGGCATTGGGCGTATAAGGTATGGATTGAAAAACAGAACCCGGCCGATAAAACGCCGCTTGCCCGGCCGCAGGATTATGCAAGCTGCCTGTTAAACCCCAAAGACAACCTGCAAAACCTGCCCGAAGATTATTTGACCGTATTGCAGGGGCTTAGCGAAGAAGAACGAAACCGCTTTTTGCTGGGCGTGTGGAGCGAAGGCATCGCCGGCGGCATTTACACCAAGGAAATGGGCCTTGCCGAGCAGCAGGGGCGGATTAAAAAACTGGAATATGACCCGCAGTTTAGGGTGTATACCTTTTGGGACCTGGGAATTGACGACAGCACGGCTATTGTGTTTGCCCAGTTTGCAGGAAAAGAAATCCGCATATTGGACTATTACGCCAATAACAACGAAGGAATGGACCATTATGTGAACGTACTTCGGCAAAAGCGCGAAGAATTGGGCTACAGTTACGGGACGCTGTTTATCCCGCACGACGGCGCAAACCGCGAATGGATTACCGGGCGCAACCGCCGCCAGGCGCTGGAAGCCAAAGGCTTTACCGTGGAAGTATTGCCGGCCGACCGGGTGGCAGACGGCATTAACGGCGCCAAAATGCTGTTTGAAAACATCTTTTTTGATGCCGATAAAACGCAGGATTTGCTGGAGTGTTTGCGCAATTACCAACGCAAATACGACGCCAACAGAATGATTTTTAGCAAAGAACCTTTGCACAATTGGGCCAGCCACGGGGCGGATGCGTTCCGCTATATGGCGCAAGGCTACAGCCGTTATTTGGCGAAACCCGTGCCGCAAAAGAGCACGCGGCCCGAAGGAATTACGTTTAATGACGTGCGCAAGCATTTGCGCAGGCGCACGGATTTGGGGAAATACTGATGAACTTGTATGACGAAAAGGAAGTGAAAACCCAACTGAAAAAAGATTTGTCCGCCCTGGGCGCGGCGGCCCCGGCTTACCGCGGGGGGGAAAACAACTACGCGCTGCTGGGGTATTTAAACCGATACGCCGGCGCCTATTTGCGCGGGCTTTGCCAAAAAGGAATGATACGCTCCTTCCGCTTTGGCATCAGCCCCTTATTTTTTTGGCACCCCAAACTGCGCGTGGTGGCCAAAAACGGAAAAAGCATAGATTTTGCCTTGTCCGGGATGTACAAGCTGCGCCCGGTTCTTTTGAGGGGGGACGAATGAAAAGCGTGGCCTATTATCAAAAATTGGTGGAGCGCGCCTGGAACAAAAGCGAAAAATGGCGTAAAGAAGCCAAAGACGTATGGAAAACCTATAACGACGAACGGCGCTTTAACGTTTTGTATTCCAATACGGAGCTGCTGCTTGGCGCACTGGCCGGCAATTCCCCAAAACCTGTTATCCGCGTGCGCTTTGCCAAGCAAAACGGGGGCACAGACCCGGAGAAAAACCTCTCCCGTGTGGCCGCGGAAGCCGCCGAACGGGCCATTGTGTACAACAACGACCAGTTTGACTTAAGACAGGAAACGCACGCCGCCGTGCTGGAAGCCCTGCTGTCCGGCCGAGGCGTTTTGCGCGTAAGCTATGAGCCGCAAATTGTGCGGCAAACCGTTTCCCGCCCGCTGATTGCCCCCAGCGGCGCAACGGTGGGCGAAACGGAAGAAACGGTGGAACACATCGGCGAGCAGAAAGTAACCTTGCAGAGCGTGGCGTTTGACGCGTTTTTGTGCGCCGACGCCCAACGCTGGGAAGAAGTGTGGTGGGTGGCCTTTCGGCACTTAATGGACAAAGAGGAACTGAAAGAGAAATTCGGCTCCGCCGCCGAAAATGCCCCCTTGGCTTACCGCGAAGAAAACGACCCCCAAGACAAACGCTGCGTGCGCGAACTGGCCGAAGTGTGGGAACTGTGGGACAAGCGCGAACGGACGGTGGTGTTTTTTGTAAAAGATTATTCCAAACCCCTTTCCCGCGAAGAGGACCCGTACGGACTGGCGGGGTTCTTCCCGCTGGTGCGGCCGCTGCAGTTTGTGCAGGGGCGCGATTTGAGCCCTGTGCCCGAATACCGCCTGTACCGCAAAACCGCCCTGGAGTTGACGCGCATCGCCAAACGGATGGACGATTTGGTAACCAATATCCGCGCCAACGCACTGTATGCGGGGGAATTTAAAGACGAACTGGAAGCCTTAAATAATGCCGAGGACAACACCGCTATTCCGGTGGGCGCCAGCTTTGGCGAAATTGCCGCAAAGGGCGGCCTTGCCGCGCTGGTGGCCGAGTACCCCAACCAGGGTAAAACGCAGGTGCTTTCCGTGCTGGAACAGCGCAAACAAAGCACGCTTTCGGAAATTTACGAAATTACCGGCATTGCCGATATCCTGCGCGGCGCAAGCGACCCCGCAGAAACCGCACAGGCCCAGCGCATTAAAGGGCAGTTTGGCTCTATCCGCCTAAAAGCGCGCCAGCAGGCCGTGCAGTATTTTATCCGCGACGCCTTCCGCCTTTGCGCGGAACTGGTGTGTGAACATTTTACCTTGGAAAATTTGCGGCGCGTGAGCGGCCTTGTTTTGCCCACGCGCGCCCAAAAGGAAGAAGGCCTTTCGGCCCGCCAAATGGGCCGGCCGCTGCCCGGGCCCGTTGCCCAGCTGGTGCAAAAGCCCGCCTGGGAAGACGTACTGGGCGTCCTGCGGACGGACCGCCTGCGCGCCTGCACGCTGGAAGTGGAAAGCTCGTCCACCGCGTTTGATGAAACGCAGGAAGACAAAGAAGCCCGCTTGACCTTGTTTAAAACAACGTCCGACTTGTTAAACGCGGCCTTGCCTTTTATGCAGGCCAACCCCGAATTTATTGACGCCGTAAAAGCCAATGTGCTTTTTGCGGTGGACGCGTTCCCGCAGAGCCGGGTGTTAAAAGAAGCGTACGAAAACGCCTTTGCCGCGTGGGAAGCGCGCGTAAAAGCGCCCAAGCCCGCACAGCCCACCCCGGAACAGATGTTGGCGCAGGCCGAACAGTTAAAAGCGCAGGCCGAGATAATGACCGCTCAGGCGCGCGCCGCGGAAGCGCAGGTAAAGCTGGCTCAGGCAGGGGAAAAGATAAAACTGGACCGGGCCAAGCTGATTAAGGATACCCAAAAGGATGCGGCGGAATTGGCGCTCAAGCGGCAGGAAACAGCCATAGACGCGCTGAAGGGGTAAAGCGGAGGAGATGCTGAATAAAGGCACTTCAGCATGACCCTAATTTGATAGTTTGGCAGGACGACAGGAATAATATGGGACTGGCGGAAAGACTGATGAAATACGGGCGGCCTTTTTGGGCCGCCATAGGCGAAGGCAACGCGGCCGATGTGGCGGGTGCGGCCAATGTGGCGGCCAGCTACCTGTTCGGGCCGGACAATGTCAGCGCGGAAGAAGCGTTTTATCAGGGGCGCAGAGATTATGAGCGGGATTTGCGCGACGCGCGTTGGGAAAGCCCGTTTGCGGCATTTGCGGCCGAAGCGCTGGGCACGGCGGCATTCGGGGTGTTGGGAGCGCGCGGAGCGGTAAAAGCGTTTAACATGGCCGATTTGCTGCGCCGGCTAAACGAGCCGTACGGAGGGAATAAGCATTTGGCGCGGCAGAGGACGCGGGAGCAGTGGCGCGCGGATTTGGAATACGGCAAAGAACAGTTTAACGCTTTGCGCGCACGGGGGCCGCTAAAAAGAGAGGGGCACCCCGATGCGGTGGTAACGGGCAAAAGTTGGAAGAAAATTAAGCAAAACAATAACAGGGCCAATTATGATATGTTACGCAACGTGCCGGATATTTATGAGCAGGGCCAATACCACGGCCCTATAAATCTAAGAAAAGACAGGACAGATAATCTCAATTCATTCCACTGGTATCAAAAGGATAATCAGGGAATAACCATAGGGGAAGGGAAAAGTGGAAGGACTTTATATAACGTCAATCGCGATGTATCTGATTTTTTACAAACTCATCCTGAATTGGCAAAAATCTTACAAAATCAAAGCAAAAAATAAGAAACATACTACACCAGGAATTCAAGCCCGGTTTTGTATGTTTCCATATACAGTATAGCGGGAAAATGGCCCGCTGTCAAGGACAGGCAGCTTTGAAGTACCGTAGCCGATAGAACGGTGAAACGGGAGGATATATGCAAGAACACGAAATAAACGACAGTCTGACGGATAACGATCCGAAAGATGAAGTCATTACGGCGGACGGATTAATCGCCCAGGCCGAAGAAGAACTGGAAGCCGCCGACGCGGAACCCAAGGGCGGAACAAACCAAACCCCGGGGCAAGCTGCGGACGCGGAAACCCAGGAACAAAAAGAACACCGGGAAAAGCTGGAAAAAATGATTGCCAGCTGGCCGGAAGAAGACAAAAAACTGTTTGCTTCCGCCCCCGAAAACCTGCGGGATTTGTTGGGGAAATACTACCACCATTTCCAGGCCGACCATACCAAAAAAACACAGCAAGCCGCCGCTATGCGCGCGGAACTGGAAGCGGAATTGGCCGAGCTTAGACCCGTAGTGACGGGCAGATTCCAAAATATGAAAGAATTTGCCTCGTTTGTTTCCGACGCAAGACGCTTTGAAGAAGAATTAAAGCGAGACCCGCTGCGCACGTTGAGCGTGTTGGCGCGTCAGGCCGGCGTAAGCCTGGAACAGCTGCAAGGCTATCAGCCCGACCCGGCCGCTGAGGCCGTGCGCCCTATACAGGCCAGGCTGGACCAGCTGCAGCAGCTGCTCAGCCGGCCTACGCCGCCCGCACCGCCGCAGACGCAAACGGACCGGTTTAAAACCACGCTGGACGAATTTGCCAATGCGGTGGATGAAAAGGGAAATAAAAAATACCCCTACTTCGCCGAAGTGGCCCCCGTAATGGGCTACATTATGCGCCGCGACGGACACGAAGATATGGAAAAAGCCTACCGCGAAGCCCTTTACAGCCTGCCCAAAGCGCGTGAAGAACTGCTCAAACAAGAACGGCAGCAAGCCGCGCAACAGCAGGCCGAGGTGGAAAAAGCCAAAAAGGCCGCACAGCTGCGCTCCCGCGCCAGCGCGGCCCCGCACGCGGGCGGAAACAAAATTAAAAAAATTGACGACATCATTGCCCTGGCGGAAGAAGAATTGGCCGGGCAATAAGGAGAATAAATGAGTAATTTTACCGACTTGGTAGTAACCACCCTTCGCAAATGGAGCGATACGCTGGCCGACAACGTGACCGCCCATTCGCCCCTTCTTTCCCGCTTGAAAGAACAGGACGCCATTGTGAAAGAGGACGGCGGCCTGGCCTTGGAAGAAGACATTATGTACGCCGAAAACGGCACGTTTAAATGGTACAGCGGATATGAACTGTTGGATATTTCCGCTTCCGACGTGCTGACCTCGGCCGTGTTCCCCTGGAAGCAGGCCAACGCCAATGTGGTCATTTCCGGCTTGGAAATGCGCAACAACGGCGCCACCAAACAAAGAAAACACAATTTGCTCAAAAGCAAAATGTTAAACGCCGAAATTACGATGAAAAACAATGTAGCCAAAAGCTCCTATTCCGACGGAACCGGCGACGGCGGCAAGGAACTGACGGGCTTGCAGGCCCTGGTGTCCGACAACCCGGAATCCTCCAGCGTGGGCGGCATTGACGCCGCGGCGTACCCCTTCTGGCGCAACCAAGCTTACAGCTTTGCCACCGAAGCCGCCGTGGACGAAGGAAACCCCACGCCCGAACAAATGCTGGCGGCAATGGACGAAATGATGATCCGCACCACGCGCAACAGCGATAGGCCGGATTTGATTATCGCCAGTGCGGACTATTACCGCCTGTACAAAGCGGCGGTAGTAAACATGAAGCGCATTGTGGACGGGAAAACCAAAATCGGTGATGCGTCCTTCCCGGCGGTGGAGTTTGAAGGCGTGCCGGTGGTGTACGACAGCTTCTGCCCGGCGGGCCATATGTACTTTTTGAATACCCGCTATTTGAAGCTGCGCCCGCACAAAGACGCCTTCTTTACGCTGGACGAAGAACGGCTGCCTGTAAACCAGGACGCAAAGGTGTTCCCGATGATTTTCCAGGGGAACTTTACCGTTTCCAACCGCAACTTGCAGGGCGTTATTACCGCTTAGTTGCCTGGGGCCTAACACGCCCCCAAACAATAGGAGAAGCTATGCTTAAATTCACTTCGGCCGTCAGTTCGGCCGCCGCGCAAGCGGAAGACGCCCCCAGCCAGGAGCTGGGCGCCAAACTGATAACCACCGACGGAAAAGTGGCTATTTATGTGCAGGCCTCGGTGGATATTGCCCAAGAAACCGCCTGCAAGGTGTTGGACACCGGCAAAGCCGCTTTAAGCGGCACCGGCATTGCCTGCAAGTCTGATTACGCCATTGGCAAAGACCAATACGGTTTTGTGGTCTATTCCTTGCCGACGTCGGCCGCTTAACGGTTAGTACCCGCCGGGCCAGCCCCGGCGGGATAATAAGAGAGGAATTTTATGGAACAAGTGTTTAAAGAAAAATACGGAACAGAATACAAAGAAACCTGCGGGGTGCTTTCGGTGCTGGACGCCAATACCGGCAGTTTTAAGACCGTGCGCGAAAAGGGCGTGTTTGGCCGCTTTGCCCGCGTTGAGCAGTTAAACGGGTTTAAGAGCCGCCAAAACGGAGCTCCCGTTTACGACGAATGCGTGATTTGCCAAATTAAAATTGCTTCGTCCGTAAACAAAGACGTGGTTTCCCACAAGGTAACCGGTGTGAAAGGTGCGGAACTGAAAAAACGCTTTGCAGAAAGCTGGGCCGATTTTGAAAAACTGGAAAAAGCGGCCCTCAAAGCCGACTCGGAAAAGAAAGCCGCCGCGCAGAAAGCGGCCCTCAAAGAAAAAGAAGCCACGGAAAAAAAAGAAACCGCGGAAAAAGAAACCAAACCCAAAACGGCCCAAGGTAAATAAATTATGACCGCCCTAAAAATAATCCAGGAAATTGCGCGGGTGCTGGGGTTGGATATCCCAAACACCCTGACAAACGCCAACGATACTTCCGCCCAGCGGGTGCTGGGCATCGTCAACCGCGTGCTGGACGCGGCGCTGAACAGCTACGCCTGGCAGGAACTGCAAAAACAGGTTATTTTTAGGGCGGATACGAACCAAAACGCCTACAACGAAAAAACGGGCGGGCTGGCGCTTGCCGTATTGGCGCCCGATTTGGGACTTGCCGTGACGCCGCAGATTTACGAAATAGGCTCCTCTACCCCCGTGCGCTACCTGACGCCGGACGAATACACCCGGCTGTTAGTGTTGGGTACGGGCGCGGCGGACAAGTATTTTACCGTAATGGGGGGAGAACTCGTGTTTTTGCCCAAGCTGGAAAGCAACGGATGGAAAGGCGTGCTGCGCTACCGCAGTAAATTTGGCGCCCTGGCCGCGGACGGTACGCCCAAACGCGCCTTTGACAAAGACGACGACACCACCCCGTTGGACGCCGAACTGCTTATTTTGGGCGGCGTGTACCGATTTAAGCAGGAAATGGGCTACGACTACGCGGACGCCCAGCAGGATTACGAAGCCTGCCTGGCCGGGCTGAAAGCGCGAAACACCTATGCGCCTGTTTTGCACGGGGCGGACCCGGACGCGCCGCAACTGCGCGTGAACATACCCGACACGGGGGCGGGAGTCTAGTATGCGAAGACCGTTACGCCCGACCAATAAAGATTTGCGCCGCGCTACGGCGTCGTTTTCCGCACCGGTGTTGGGCTGGAATACGCGCGATAATCTAACGGGAATGGACCCGCGCTTTGCCCGCGTGCTGGACAATATGGTGGTGGACGGAGGGCGCATCCGCGTGCGCAAAGGATTTGCCCTGGCGGCGGCGTGCGACGCGTTGCCGGAAACGTTGGCGGCGTATGATTACGGAGACGTAAAAAAATTGTTTGTGGGGGCGGACAATAAAATTTGGGAAGCGGATTTTGCAAGCCATACGCTTATCCAGCGGGCGGAAGGGTTTTTGAGTAACCGCTGGAACACCGTTTTTTATAAAGGGCGTTTGTACTTTTTAAACGGACAGGACCCCGTGCAGGTATTTGACGGGGAAACCATAGAAGCCGCCGCTTTTACCCAGGCGGGCGAAAACGAAGAACAAACCGCGCTGGATACGGAAACCTTTTTTGCGGGCACGCTGTACAAAAACAGACTGTTCTTTTTGGAACGGGAAAGCCTGCGGTTTTGGTACACCAAAGACGCAGGTGCGGTGCAGGGGGAAATGCTCCCCTTTGATTTGGCACAAATTAGCCGCCTGGGCGGGCATTTGGTGTGTGCGGCAGGGTGGACGTACAGCGTGTCTTCCGGCGCGCAGGAAAGCCAGATTTTATTTATTACCAGCGAAGGCGAAGTGCTGGTGTATGCAGGCGACAACCCCAGCGAAATAGATGCCTGGACGCTGCGCGGCACGTACAAAATACCGCGCCCGCTGGGGAACAAATGCGTCTGCGCGTTGGGCGGAGATTTGGTGTACCTGGGCGAGAACGGATATTATATGCTTTCGCAGCTGTTATCCGCCCCCGCCGCACAGAAAACCGCCGCGTTTTCGGACGCGATTAACCCCACGTTGGCGGAGCTGAAAAGCTCGTTTGCCAATTACGGCTGGACGGTAAGGCCCTTTCAGACAGACGGGTTGCTCCTAGTGAACGTGCCCGAAACGGGCGCGCAGGCCGTGCAGCACGTGATGAATTTGCAAACAGGAGCCTGGAGCCGGTTTACCGGGTTAAACGCACTGGACTGGGCCGAACTAAACGGGAAACTGTATTTTTGCGGCACGGGGGGCGTGTTCCAGGCGCAGACCGGGCAGAACGACAACGGGAAAAGCATTAACTGGCGCTTTATGGGCGCTTACAGCACGCTGGGCACGCCGTATGCCAAAGCCTTAAAAGAAGTGGTGCTTTTTTACCAGGGCAGAAACGAAATGAAATTTGATGTAAATGTGTCGGTGGATTTTAAAAAAGAATATACGGCCTACCAATCCACCCCCGCCGCCCCGCAGAGCCAGTGGGACACCTCGCCCTGGGACGAAACCAGCTGGGCCGCCGAAGCGGCGGCGGTAAAAAAGAGGCTGGTGCTGCGCCTGACGCAGGGGACCTACTTTAGCTTGGGCGCCAGCGGAGCGCTGTTAAACAGCGAGGCCAACCTGCTGGGATATGACGTATTTTTTGAGCAAAGCAAAAATTTGGCGTAAAGGAAATGACTTATGGGGAATTTGGCACAAGCATTGATAAAGTACGGACGGCCGTTTTGGAGCGCGATAGGCGATGAAAACGCCGCCAGCGTGGCCGGAGCGGCGCAAATGGTAAACGACTACCTTTTTGGGCCAGAAGGCACCGATGCGCAGCGCTCTTTTGAGGCGGGACGGCGGGCCTTTAAGCAAGGTTTGCGCGATGTGCGCTATGAAAACCCATACGGAGCGTTTGCGGCAGAAATGGCGGGCAATATACTGCTGGGGGCCGGTGCGGGCAAAGCCTTAAAAATGAGCCGCTTGCTGGAAATACTGGACAAGCCTTTTCAGGTTTCGGCTTCGGTGCAGTCGTACCCCAAGCGAACGCGGCAGCAGTGGCAGGCAGATTTGCAGTATGGCAAAGAACAGTTTAACGCTTTGCGCGCACGTGGACCGCTGAAAAGAGAGGGGCACCCTGATGCGGCGGTAACAAACAAGGCTTGGAATAAAATTAAACGCCAGAACCTAAGAGAGAAGTATGACATGTTGCCAGATGTTCCGGATATTTATGCGACGGGGAATTATTATGGACCTCAAAGTTCTACAAAAGTAAGAGGTGATAAGTTCAGGCAGTTTCATTGGTATCAAAAAGGAAACCAAGGAATTCAGGTAGGAGAAGGCCCCAACGGTCGTGCTTTATACAATGTAAACGCGGATGTAGAACAGTATTTGCTGAAACATCCGGAAATGCGTGATTTGTTGGAACATATAAACAAAATAAACAAATAAAAAAGGGACACCTTCGTGTCCCAAGGGTTGTAGCCTTGGGAGGTATCCCTAAAAATAGTGTAGGCAAAAAAAGGCGGAAAGTCAAGGATTTTTAGACGGAAACATAGAAAAGGAGGAAGAAAAATGGGCTTTTTTAGCGATTTGTTTGGCGGCGGCGGAAATGTGCCGACCTATGATGTGAATCAAGCCAAAGAAATGTACAACTACACCCTAAACAAAGGGCGTTACAATGTGAACAACGGGTTTGCCGGACTTACGTGGAACCCGGCGACCAACACCCTAAACACTACCTACGGGCAACAAATGCAGGGGGTACTGGGAAACCTTTTTGGCGGCACCAACGCCGATAAACAGGCCGCAGACAGCGTGTATGGCGCATTTTCCGACCGGTATGAGCCGATTTTTGAACGGCAGACAAACAACCTGCAAGACCGCTTGGCAAACCAGGGTATACCCGTGGGGAGCGAAGCGTATTCCCGCGCGATGAGCGATATGAGCCAAACCCAAAACGACGCCCGCCAGCAGGCAATGTACCAGGCGCAACAGGCCGGCCAGCAGGCGCGAAACAACGAAATCCAAAATAACTTAAGCATTTTCAGCGCGTTTAACCCGTTAAACGGCTACGCGGGTTCTTCCGCCCAGGGTAGTACCGCCATGTATGACAATTTGTACAACAGCCAGGTAAATGCCTACAACGCCCAACAGCAGGCCGCGCAGAATATGGCGCAAGGGTGGCTGAACCTGGGCTCTGCCGGACTTAATTTGGGAATGGGGCTTTTTTCCGATGCGCGCATTAAAGAAAATTTGCGCCCCGTGGGACAGCTGTTTAACGGGCTGACGGTGTATGCGTTTAACTTCCCGGGGGAAGAAGTAACACGCATTGGCCTGGTGGCCCAGGAAGTACAACAGCACATTCCGCAGGCGGTAAGCCAAACGGAAGAGGGGCTTTTGATGGTAGATTATGATTTGGCCAGCCGGTATGAAGAAGAGGAGGAAGAAGAAAATGTCCATAGCTGATTATTTGATGAATTACCCGAAAACGCCGCAACTGAAAACCAATTACGCCGCAAACGCCCTGCAAAATTTGCAGCAGAGCGGCAACCCTTTTGCCGGGATAGCAAGTGCGTTTTTAAGCCCGTTTGCCGCCAAAACAGACCGGGACAACGCCCAGGCTATCCAGCAATATGCCCAGCAGAACGATTTGGCCCATACGCTAATGAATTGGGGGCGGCAGGACGAACTGGCACAACGCCAGCGCAACTGGAATTTGCAGGACGCCCAAACCGCCCGCGAAAATAAACTGGCCGATGCACTGGAGCAGTACCGCCGAGAAGACGAAGTGGCGCAACGCAACCGTGATTGGGCATTGGCGGATAGAGCCGCGGAATTTGATAACAATATGGGCCTTATCAAAGCCAAGCAGGAAGGCGATTTGGCAAAAGCCTTGATAGATTTCTCCAGTCAACCCAAAGAACTGACTCCTTTTGAAAAAGCATTTCAAGCAGAGGAAGGAAAAAAGAAGGCCCAGTATAATCAGGAGTATGAAAACCAACAGGCTTTATTTGAGAATGCTCAACAGATAGCAAATGAACTGCGCTATTTGGCGGATGAAGCGACATATTCCCCATTTGGAAGGGGTTTGGATGTGATAGCACACACCTTTGGATTTGGGACTCCTGGTTCCGTTGCTAGGGAGAAATACCAACAGACCATTAATAACGAACTGATTCCAAAACTAAAACAGTATTTAGGTGGACAATTCACAGAAAAAGAAGGAGAAATGTTGCGGCAAACCCTTGGCGATGTGAATGCTACTCCGGCCGAAAAGAAAGCCGCCCTTGATGCTTTTATGTTTGCACGGGAAAGAGCCTTAAATCAGGCCCGCGATAAAGCAATGGGACAGTTGGGTACAGAAAATGACAACCCACTTAATCTGTAAAGGGAGAAAATATGGATATTACAGAATTTAGACGGCGTTACCCTGCGTATGACGGCTGGAACGATGACGAACTGGCCGACCGGTTATACAATAAGTTCTACCAAACCAAAATGAGCCGGGAAAGTTTTGAAGAACACTTCCGCCCTCGGAAATACACCGGTTTGGAAAAAGCCGTTTACACCGGGCGCGCCGTAGCGGAAGGGCGTTTGTTTGGCCTGGGCGATGTGCTGGCCGGGGCGACCAATACGGTGATGAGCCCGCTGGCCAAAACCGTAAACGCCTTGAAAGAAGGCACGCCACTTTCCGTGCAGGATTTTAACCCCGTGAAAAACTTTAAAGAAGGGCGCGGGGACTTTGTGCGCGAGCAGGAAGAATTTAAGAAGGTTCACCCGGGCTTAAACGCCATGGGGGAACTGGCGGGCGGACTTTTGGGCGGAGGTTTGGGCGGGGCCGCAAAAAGCGTTGCCGGAAAAGGACTACTGCGTACTGCCGGACAAGGCGCTAAAGAAGGCGCTAAATGGGGAGGGCTTTTTGGTGCGGGACAGGGACTTACGGACGATGCCGACCGTTTGAACCCCGTCGGTGCGCTGGAAGGTGGAATGAGCGGCGCCGTGTTGGGCGCGCCGTTTGGCGCGGCTTTTGGGCTGGCGGGGGCTGGAATAAACAAAGCCGCCAAAACAGGCAAAAAGTGGATTGCCAATTATAAAAACAAAGATTATAACACCGTGGCCAAAGCGGCCGGGGAAGATGTGTTGCAAAAGAGTATAGACACCCAAACGCCGCTTTTGGATATTGGAAACAGCAAGGTAGCCCAACTTGCAAAAGATGTAAAAAACAATAATGTTGAAGCCAGCGACTTATTGACGGAGTTTGTGGAACAGGGCTATGCCGGGCAGGGGGATAAACTGCGCCAAATTGTGGGCAAATATATGCCGGCTACGGGCGCGGAGACCGCCGAAACCCTGACCGCCGCCAAACGCGCTTTAAGCGAAGCCGCCTATAAACCGATGCAACAAATGGGGGCGTTGCTCCCCCAAAACCCGGGGCTTGCCAAACTGGTAGCCAGTAACCCGCAGGTAAAGCGCGCGATGTTGACCGCCAAGCGTAATTTGCCCCAGCTGGGGGACGACGGGTTTAACCTGTTTAACGAAACCAAAAAAGTGTTGGACGATATGGCAATGCCCAACCCGTTGGCTTCCGGCGCGGAAAAGAGCCGTATCCGCTACGCCCAACAGGCACGTGGCGCCCTTGTTGACGAACTAGACAAAGCCACCGGCGGGCAGTACAAAAAAGCATTAAAGGATTACGGCGATTTGCTGGGCGCCGAACAGGCTTTAAGCCGCGGACGGGAATTGTTAAATATGGACCCGCAGGCGGCCGCCGCAATCTACCGGAAGGCGGGGGCATCCGAACGGGAAGCCATACGCGTGGGACTGGCGCAGGAATTGCAGCGGCGCATCCGAAAAGGAAGCATAGACGGTTCGGCCCGCAACCTGGCTTCTGCCCTGGTGGGGAGTGAACAAAACAAACAAATCTTCCGCTCCGTATTGGGGAAAGACGCCGATAAATTTATTGAAGAACTGTCCGGGGTGAACCGGGCGGTTAAAAACTACGGCATCGTAAAAGGCGGGAGCGATACGCATTCTAATAATATGCGCGCCGAGGAATTGGCGGATTTGTTGTTTGGAAAGATAACAGCGCTACCTAAGATTGTGGCAGGAAAAATCATTGGGCGGGTAACGGGGCGGAACCCGCAGGAAGTGGCTAAAATGATGACCGACCCGGGTTATCTGGCCGCCAAACGATGGGCGGCTATGCAGCGCGATATTAATGTGGCGCGCCGAGTGGGAAAAGTGCATTTTAATTTACTTCGCGCCGGCGGGCCGCTGGTAAAAAAGGGGGAAGATCCGGTAAGAGTAAATCATAATTCGTGGGATCATATTAAAAAAAGCCCTGACCCCAACAGCTATGACGCTATCCAATATATACGAGACATACATGCCAATGGGGTGGAGCGCAAAAATGTGGAAAATTATAAACGACGCGGAGATAATTTTACTTCTTGGGATTATTACCAAAAGAGGGAACCTACCCCAACCGGTGAAAAGGAAATGCTTGTGAGTGTGGGGAACACGCCGGAATATAGAGAACTGCACAACATAAACCCGAATGTAGAAGAATTCCTGCAAAAAAAATTTCCTTGGTTCTCTGGGAAATTAGACCCAGATATGCCAAGGAAAAAACAGGGCGGAATATTCCGGAATACTCCTCCCTTATTAAATAGCATAACCCAAAATAGGGGGAATGTCAAGCCCGTTTCTATGCGGGATTTTATGCGCGTACTGCTTAGCCCTCAGTTTGGCGGTATTGCGGCGCAAGTGGGGGAAGGAGCTGATAAAAAAGCCTCTGCATTCACCCCGAGGCACAAACTCGGAAACGCAGAGGGTACCAATAGTATAGCCAATAAACAGCAAAAAAACAAGACCGGCAAAAACGCGCTTACCTTGCGGGATTTGATAATCCTGCTTAGCCGCCCTTTTGCGCTGGGCGCCGAGGGGAACATTGCCAAGCAAAATTTACAGGAGGGGAACTGATGCCTTTTGACGAGAACGGGAATTTTACGCGCTTGTACGGCAAAACCGGCTGGCAGGACGACCGCGACGCCAATACCAAAATTTTGGCGTCCCGCCACGACGAGGATGCAAACGACACCGCAGACGCCCTAAACCAGGTATTGCTGGCGGACGGCAGAAAGCCTGCCGCCGGACATTTGAAAATGGGCGGCTACCGCGTGAGCGGCTTGGGCGACGCACAGGACGCGCAGGACGCAGCCACCGCCAAGCAGGTGCAAAACTTTGCCTTTAATTACGGCAAAGATGTTTCCACGGAGGCAAACGCCGTGAAAGTGAACCTTTCGCCCGCCGTGCAAACACTGCCCGCCGGAATGCTGCTGTTTGTGAAAGTAGCCAACGACAATACCGGAAAAACCACCTTGCAAATAAATAACTGCGCCGCAAAGCCCGTTTATTTGGCGGACCAGGAAATTGGCGAGGGAATGCTCAAAGCCGGGCAGGAGTATATCTTCTTTTACAACAGCGTGCTGGACGCTTTCCAGCTTATCCCAAGCGGCCCTTTGACCGGGCAGGGCGTGCCGCCTTTTACGATGATTTTGCTGGACCATTTGCTGACGGGCGAGGCCGCTGTTGGCTGGGAACTGCAAGGCACGCGGTGCTATAAAAGCAAATACTGGGAACAATACGAACAGCTCGTAAGCGAATACGCAGACGCCGTGGCCCGCACCGAAACCGTGGAAGACCAGGAGTTTGCCTACAAAGTGAATCTCTCCACCATGCGCCGCTTTTATACGAAAAACGCCTATGACGACCGCTTTGCCCTGTGCGGCGATTCGGGCGGGTATGTGCTGGACGAGGAAACCTATTCCTTCTACCTGCCCAAATGCAACAACTATATGCGCCCCGCCGTGGACGCCGACAATTTGGAAGCCTACCAAACCGATACCGTAAGAAAGTTGGAAGGCGTTGTGGGACGCATCCATTTGGCTGATAGGGGAGAGGTGCTTACATCGCCCCCCTTTGTGGCTGAGGACAGAGTTTTTACGGCTGTGGGGCAGGACGGCGATGCTTCAAACCAACGATATACAGTCCGCTTAAAAACGGAAACTGCTGGAGAGCATTTTGCCGGCGACGAAACCGCCCCCAAAAGCCGTTTTGTGGCCGTATATTACAAACTGGGCAGCACCTATACCGAGCAAACCAGCCGGGCGGTGCTGGCGGCTGAAGAATACGCCCGGCAGGCGGCACAGGAAGTGGCAAAAGCCACCCAGCAAAGTACGCTTGCCCAAACCGCCTGCACCCAGGCGCAGACCGCTTCCACGCAAGCCGCGGCTAGCGCGCAAGAGGCGAAGGGATATTCTTCCGGCGCGCTGGGCGTGCTGACCAACCAGGGCGTGGTAAAGTTTTGGCGCGGGACGGAAGCCGAATACGACGCGCTGGAAACCAAAGACCCTAATACACTCTATATGGTGGAGGAAGACTGATGGGATTTTACTGCGGCGATAAAAATTTAACCCTGTTTTGGGGGAGCGGACACGCGGACGGAACTTCCAACGTGCGGCTGTACCTGGGGGAAAAGCTCGTGTATATGCCGTTTAGGCCGCCGGAGGGGGATTTGCTGATGGCGGGAAAAGGCACCTATTTAAGGAGCTCTTTGGAAGGATATCTTTCCTATAAAAACGCCCCGCAGGTGCTACAAGATACCCTTTCCGGCCGGGAAATCGGAAAAACGCCGTTTGAAGTGGCGTTTGACGTCCGCCGCGGGGCGATTGGGGCGGGGACGGCCTTCCTGCTTGGTGTGCCTGGCGTGATGCAAGTAAAAGCAGAACAAAACACCCTGTTTTTTAAATTCCCGTGGGATTCCGACGACGCGTGGAAGTATGTCCCCTCGGAAACGCTGGCGGACGGGTGGAACCGCGTAGCCCTGAAAGGAGACGGCGCAAAAATAACCGTTTCCGTGGGAGAAAGCGTGTTTGTACTGGTGGACGCCAGTACGTCCAAAGAAATTAAATCTTGCTATTTAAGCGGATTTTCGGCCGGGAATTATTTGCAGTTAAAGGAGCCGTTTGCTTTTAGCGGACAATACCAAATGATTTTTAATGTGACGCCTGACTCCGTAACCACCACCCAGCCGGTGGCGGCTTGCAACAACCGCGACCGAACGGTGTACTTGCAAGGGGCGTCCGGCTGTATAGCGTTTTATGACGGGTCCTCTGTGGTGGGCAAAACCAAGCTGGCGGCGGGGGAAAAATACTGGGTGGCGCTTGCCTGGGACGGGAACGCGTCAAAAGTCTATTTGGCAAAAGACGACAATACCTTGCTGCCGGAAGAATTGCCCGCCTTGGAAGATGCCTTTTGGAGCCTGGAAGCCAGTGCCGCCGGGCGGGAACTGTTTGCAGGGAACGCTTTTAGGCTGGGGCAAAACGGCGGCACCAATACCTATTGGCGCGGAGAGCTGGATATTTTGAAAACGCGTATAACCGTGGACGGGGAAACCACGATGTTCGGCAGCAACTGGGGAAACGTCTTTCAAACAGTTGGAACATTAAGCAAGAACGAAGAAAGCGTTTTTGTGGGGCCGGCTTATCCCAGCCTGCCGGCTTCCCGGCTGGAAGTATTTGCGGACTGGGGAAAAATCCGCAACATTCAAGCAGTTTTACAAGGAGAATAATATGGCTACGACCAAAGAATACAAAGATTTAAACCCTGCGGCGGAAATTGACCCGGAGGCCTTAGTCGCCCTGGCCCAGCCCGGAAAAAGCGAACTGGAAACGACGACGGTGGAGGAACTGTCGTCCGCGGTGGCGGACACCCTGCAAAACGGCGCCCTGGCGGAGCTGGAAAGCGCCGTGAGCCTGGGCAAGCGGGAACTAGCGAAGCGCCTGCAGGAAAAGGGTTCCGAAGGCGCCAGCGCGGGCGAAACGCTTATCCAGCTGGCGGACCGCTTGAACAATTTGGCTATTGACGGAGAAAAAAACAATCTGCTGGGGCAAATTGTAATGCTGGGGGAAAGCGAAAGCATCCCCAGTACCCGGAAACCCTTCAATTTCCGGTTTTTGAAAAATGGCTATGTAGCCATAGCCGCGGGGGCCAATTTGTACCTGGTGCCGCCCGGAAAATACGACAGCCTGGAAGAAATGATTTCCGCCGCCGTGGCGCAGGCCGCCTTCCAAAGTACGGGCGCCTATACGTATATCGGGCGCAGCCAGGACGGCAACACGCTGATATGTGTGGCGGGGAACTACACTTATGAGATTTATGACGTGAATTATGATACGCCGGCGCTTACGTTTGTAAAAAGTATCAGCGGCGTATATGCCAACGAGTTTGTACAACACCCGGGGTTGGCTATCTCCAACGACCGTACGCTCTGCACGGGGCAGATTGTTTCTTATAATGCTAACTTGTATCTTTTTAAAACAGACGACACTGCTGTACAAGTGCAAATTGATGCAGGCTTAGGCCCCGGCCAAAGAATACGCGACGTAATGTTTGACGAGGAGGCGAACCGGGTATTTTTTGCAGGTGATGTCGGGCTGTATGCATATGACTACAGCGTAACGGAGGGCGCCATTACCGGGACGCAAACCAAAATTAATTCCAACAGTTATGCCCGGTTTATCCACGAGTGCTATGCGGCAACGTTTATTTTTTCTTCCAAAAACCAAGACGTACAGGACGGGATAACAAACCCCGGAATAAGCGTGATTGAGTTAAGAAACGATTACCAAAAACTATTGCTTCCGTTAAAACAGGTTATGAACGCGTGGGGGGACCCCGGCCAGTATATGAGCAAAGTAGCGCTTATACCTGCCGGATGCCTGAATTATCCCGTAAAGCAAGAGGGTTCCAAATACCAATTAATGCTGCCGGGGCATATAGCCAATGAAATTGTGTACGACGCAGAGGCGCATACGCTGACCAAAAAGTATGACTACGTAAACGCAATTAACCAAAAGTGGGTATATTCAAACGGTCTTATAACTATGTTCCACTGCATAGCGGAGTCCTCCGGCGGGGTGCTTTGCTTCCCGGGGACAAGCAACGCAGTAGAATGGAACGGATTGGGCACGATAGCCAACTGGCCTATATCCGGCGTAAAAGTAATCGGACAGCAACGCCAGGTAAACGGGGGAACGGTAAATATGGTGATGCCCATATTCCCCAATGAGGACGTGGAAGCCGGGTATTATGATGTGCAAACCAATACGGTAGAACTGGAACCGGAGGCCGAACAATGACGCCGGAGCGGATAAAAGCGTGGCTGGGGTTAGCCGGCCTGGTGGGGGCGGTGATGTTCTGGTTTTTTACGATGTACGGCCTGCCGCCCCGCGTGGAAAAACTGGAAGCTACCGTGAAGGAACACGAACGGAAGCTGACGGAAAGCGGCGTAAAAATAGACATTATTTTAGATGACGTGAAAACCATTAAAACCCATATTTTGACCATACACGGAGGCAAATAATGGACTACGAAAAACTGGCGGCACGGGTGCGACGCAATGAGGGATTATCGTACTTGCCCTATCGGTGTTCGGCGGGGGCGCTCACTATCGGGTACGGGCACAATTTGGACGCGCGGGGCATATCCAAAGAGGTGGCGGAACTGCTTTTGAAGCAGGATTTGGAAATCGCCGAAAAGCAGGTAAAGAACAATTTCGCCTGGTGGCCCAAGCTGGATGACGCCCGGCTGGGTGTGTTAATTGAGATGTGCTACAACTTGGGAATTTCCGGGCTGGTAGGCTTCAAAAAAATGCTGGCAGCCGTGGAAGTGGGCGATTACAAGCGCGCAGCCAAGGAAATGCTGGATAGCAAGTGGGCGTTCCAAGTGAAGGGCCGCGCGGTGGAACTTGCAAAAATTATGGAAACCGGCGAGTGGTAAATAAAAACCCCGGCACCGTGCCGGGGCATTGTTCTTTGAAAATTAAGACTTTTTTGTTATCTTTTTAGGGGAGAAAGAAGGAAGAGAGCTCTGGGCTGTAACCACCTTCTGCCCTGTTGCCTCTTCAAATTCCAAACGAGCCTGTTTAGCAAGCCGGCCCCCTTTTTTACCCGCTTCTTTGTTTTGTTCCATTCCCGTCGCTTTGTCCTTTTCGGCAATTTGGCGGGTTGATAGCTCTGCCAGCGCGGTAAAAAGGAGTTCCGCTTCGCTCATATGTTCCCGTAAGTTTTGATTTTGAAGGCCTTTGAGTTTTTTGTGTTGGGCAACCGTAAGGCCAGACCATTCGCGGTGGATGATATTTGTTAGCGTGGCAAAATCTTGGGATTTGGTTACACCGTGATTTTGCCAGTAATCGGTTAGTTTATTGCGGGTTTCCTGTCCCAGCATACGTTGTTGTATCCATTTTTGGCTACGGCCTTGCTCTTTCCAATGTTGGCGGGCACGGTCTATGGCTTTGGAAGGGTCGGCGGTTTCCTGTATACGTTCATATCCCGTTTTGGCTAACCACATTTTAAAGGGTTCAGCTTTGGGACTAGGAACAGACTGTATGAGGCGTAAAAGCTGTTCTACATCGGCGACGTCAGTTTTATAAAACTTGCCGTCCGCTGCCTGTAATTTCAGTTGACTACAATTTGTAGCCAACTGACTGCCCTCTTTTTTAAGACGGCTTTTAAGAACACTCCAGTATTTGCGCGGATTGGGACTTTCAGTTAAAGCATAAATGACATCAACAATAGAAAAGTACCACTTGTCGTCTTTTTCGTCATAATGCCGACGGATATTGAATTGTTCAAATACGGCTAAAGCAGATTTGGTCATAATGTAACCCCCAAACTAAAAATAACACTTAAATATTAGCATTTTTAATTTGCAGTCAAAATAAAAGTAAAGGAGCGAAAAAATGAACGTGTATGTATTGTTGTGCCTCGCCGCTGTGGCCGTGGTGGGGCTTATTGAATGGGTTAAAAACTTGGTTGAAAAGTTTTTGCCCGTGCCCGGCTGGGTGTGGTCTGTGGTCGTTCTGGTGGCGTCCCAGGGCTGTGGCTTCTTGGCGGTTTACGGCGCCGATGTTACCGCACACAACCCGCTGATGGCGGTGCTGTTAGGCTTTGCTATTTTGGCCTTGGCCCAAATTGGGTACGAAGCGATTAAAAAGGCCATTATCAGCCGCGCCGAAAAAGCCCTGGGTGTTGATAGTGAAAAAACTAATTAGAATTACAGCCCTGCTTCTAGTGGCAGGGCTTTTGTTTTCAAATTGGCATAAGGGGCGGCAGATAGACAAACTGGCCGCGCAGTCCGGCACGCTGCCAGAAAGCCAGGCAGCACGGATAGTGGTAAAGGACAACAAAATGACGGCCACGGTGCGCCAGGCGGACGGCACCGTCAAAACGGAAGTTAAATACCTTCCGCCGGAAGGCCGTGCGGAGTTGCTGCAGCCAACGGTCGGCACAACTGAAATTAGTGTAAAACGCGCCGGTTTTACTTTTCGGCCTGCCGTGCAGGGACTCGTTGGCAAAGAATTAAAAGCCGGCCTGGGCGTGCGTTTAGTTTATTTTGATAGGTATGGCGCCGGCGTCGGCCTGGATACTGATTTGGACGGATATCTGTTTGTGGATAGGCGCCTGGACGATTTGACGGGACTTTTGAAAAACACCACTGTTGGCCTGTATGGCGGCCGCGGGCGGCTTGGTCTGCTAGTGGGGGTGTACTTTTGATGACTTGCCCTCAGGCAGAATTTGACCGCTATTTGAGCGAGGCTATCTGTAAAAAATATGGTCTTCCGTGCCGCGTGGCGTGCAGAAGCTGCCGAGAAAATATCGGTAACTGAAATGCAGGATATTTCTATTTTGCATCTTAAAATAGAAATTCAGTGGCGGTTATTTCTATAATTATCAATTTTCTAAAAATTGATAATTAGCTTCCAAAAATTGGCCAAAAAATGGAAGCTAACAAATTAGCTTCCAAAATTAGGTAGGCTGGGGGAATTATGACCAAAGAAGAAATCAAAGCGAAAATCAATGAGTTAAAAGCCGAACAGGACGTGTGCCACGGTACGCCCTGCGAGGTTTATAGCCGCGTGGTAGGTTATCTGCGCCCGGTGCAGAGCTGGAACAAAGGCAAAAAAGAAGAATTTAAAATGCGGAAAAAATTTAATGTGGAAGGCAAATAAAAAATCCCCGGTTTTGAACCGAGGATTTTAAGATTTACTACAGTTTTTACTACACTGTCTTCTAAAACTGGCTCCCCGAGTAGGACTCGAACCTACAACCTACCGGTTAACAGCCGGTCGCTCCACCATTGAGCTATCGGGGAAAAATCTGTTTTTTAAAACATCTCTTTCTTGCTACATATTTATTGTAGTAAATCTGTTTTGTTTTGTAAACCCTTTTTATTTCCCGACGATAAAATAGTCCAAAAATCTTCCTTGCGCCGCGCAAAAATGCTTGCCAGCACCAATCCGCCAAAGGCGCAGCTTACCGCCAACAAAGTGTTCTGCAAGCCTATCCACTGGATAAGCGCCGCTATCCCCAGCACGCATACGCTTTCTACTGTATACGTCGCCGTGGCGTATAGTCCCAGCGTTTTGCTGCGGTAGGCCGGCGGGGTGCGCAGTAAAATAATGCTGATAATCATCGCTCCAAACGCGCCAAACGGCAATCCGCACAGCACCGTGGCTGCCAGCACAATGCCTGTCGGTAAATTAAAATATAGTACCAGTACGGAAAGTAAATAGCCTGTGTAGTTTAACGTCAGCAGGGTAAAAAAAGTAAATTTTTTGGATTTACCTGCAAAAATCAGCGCGCCTATAAATGCTCCCAGCCCGAAGGCGGCGCCCAAAAAACCCAGGTAAATGGAGTTAAATCCGTGTTCGTAAATATACGCGGGTAAAAGGAGCAGCTCCCAGGATTGCCCCAAAATAAACGTCGGTACGGTAAACAAAATCGGTTCCCACAGGGTGCGGTCCATTTTCAAGTTCTGCCATACCTCGCGGTAGCTTGCCAAGGGGCGCAGTTGGCGCGGGCGGCGGTTGGTAAATACGATGATACACAGCGTTACAATTACCACACAAAACAGCACGCACACAATCCACGCCGCCAACAACCCGTACAGCGCGATAATCGCACCGCCTAAAAGCGGGCCGGCTACGGACATAATGCCGTCAAACGCTTCAATAATGCCGGACGTTTTGGAAAGGGGCACGTCGGCATAGCGCGAAAACGTGGGTGACAGCGCCGTGCGCGCCAGCTGGCCGGGTGCGTCAAAAAACGAGCTTAAAAAAATGATAAGTCCAATCAGCCAAGGCCAGTCGTGCCCGGACGCAATCAGCGCGGGAATCATTCCCAACAGCACCAGCTGTATCACTTCGCACGAAAGCATTGTCTTGGAGCGGCCCAGCTTATCAATGACGGGGGCGCCAAAAAGCGAGGAAAATATATTTGGCAGCAGGGCGCAAAAACCCACAAACCCCGTCCACAGTACGCTGCCGGTGGTGGAGAGAATGTACCACGGCAGCAAAATTTGCATAAACTGGTTGGCAAGCGACGAAAAAGCCTCCGTCGTTAGAATGAGTTTTAAAGGTGTTTTGTGCGTTTGTCTAGTTAGTAATAGCATAGTGCGGACCTTAAAAAATTATATAAAATGGTAACTAGAAAGGGGGAGTTATGGCTGAGTATAAAGATTATTACAAAATTTTAGGCGTAAGTAAAAACGCCACGGACGCCGAAATTAAAAAAGCGTTCAAAACAATGGCCCGCAAGTACCACCCGGATATGCACCCGGAGGCGGAAAAGGCCAAAATGACCGAAAAGTTCAAAGACATCAACGAAGCCTACACCGTTCTGTCCGACAAGCAAAAACGCACCATTTATGACCAAGTGGGCGAACAGGGCTACCAGGATTATGCCCGCGGCGGAGGAGCATCCTCCCGTGCGCGTTCGTCTTCGTATGGTGGGGGGAACCCTTACCAGCAATACCAACAATATACCTATGGCGGCAACGGCGGCGGATTTTCGGGCTTTGCCGGCAACAGCGGCGCGGAAGCGTTTTCCGGCGGAGATTTCAGTGATTTCTTTCAAAGCATTTTTGGCGGAATGGGCGGCGGTTTTGGTGGATTCGGACAAAATTTCGGACGCAGCGCTGCTTCGGGCCAGGCCGCGGGCGATGTAGAAGCGGAATTGGCGTTGAACCTGGAAGACGCCCACCGCGGCGGCAATATGCAGATGACGCTGCCCAACGGACGTACGGTTACCGTCAAATTGCCGGCCGGCGTGAGCGAAGGCAAAAAAATTAAGCTTAAAGGAATGGGCAACCCCACACGCAAAGGCAACGGCGATTTGTATTTGATTGTTAAAATCCGTCCGCACGCGATGTACCGTTTGGAAGGGGAAGATTTGCACGTGCCTGTGATTATTATGCCGTGGACGGCTGCTTTGGGCGGTACGATTTTTGTACCCACCTTGGACGGGCCGGTAAAAGTAAAAGTGCCGGCGGGAACGCACAACGGCAAAAAATTAAAATTAAGCGGCAAAGGGTTAAGCGCCAAGGGCAGCTTGTATGTAACCTTGACGATTGACGTGCCGCGTACGCTGACGAAAGAACAGAAAGATTTGTTTACCAAGTTGGCGCAAATCAGTTAATTATTCGCGCGCGGGGTTGCCCGCGGACGTCTTTTAAGGAGATTTATGACAGCAATTACTTGCACCTACACCGGGGACGGAGAAACGGAACTCGTCCACGGCCCGACGGGAAGCACCATTCAAACCGATTTGCCGCCGGATAACGGCGGGAAAGGGCGGCGCTTTTCGCCCACGGATTTATTGGCTTCGGCCTTTGCGTCGTGCGTGCTGACGATTATGGGCAAAATGGCCGCGGCCCGGAAAGAAAATTTTGAAGGCGCGCGCGTGGAGATTGAAAAAATTATGGCGCAAAATCCGCGCCGGGTGGGGGAGTTTGTGTTAAACATCACGTTCCCGGCGCATTTTACACCGGAGCAGAAGAAGTTTTACCAAACGGCGGTAAACGCCTGCCCCGTGCACCAAACGTTGCGCGAGGATGTAAAAATAACGGTCAATATCCGTTAACTGACGATAAACAGGAGAAAACTATGGCAATTAAAACGGTATTAGCAGCGAATTTGCAAACCAAAAGCGTATTGGACGGGAAAAAAGGCGAAGTCCGTTCCGCCTATTTGAACCCGCGCGAAGATATGAACCCCGGTGAAATATTGGCGGCGGCCTTGGGCGCGTGTATGCTGACGATGGTGGGTTTTATGGCTTCCAAGCGCGGCGACGACGTAACGGGAACGGAACTGTTGGTGGAACCCGGATTTGATGAAAAGCACAGCCGGGTGGTAAAAATGGGATTGACGTTTGTTTTTCCCGCGGCGCTTACCGACGAACAAAAGCAAACGTATGCCCGTGCGGCGCAAACCTGCCCGGTGCACAACAGCCTGCGCGAAGATATTGTTTACACGGTAACGGTCAAATAATTTAGTACAAAATACAAAATCCCGGCAGGTTTACCTGCCGGGATTTTGTATTTGGAAAACTTCTCAGCGGGAGGGGAAATGCTTTCTTGGCGGAAAAGCACCGTCCCAGCCTGTGGAATTTAATCTTGTTCCGGTTGAGGAGCCGCTTGCGGCTTGCGTTTTAGCAACTGCAGAATTTCTTTCGCTTCCGGTTCCTTTTTCCCTTTCAATAATTCTTGGATTTTTTGCTTTTCTTCCGTGCTTGGGTCGGCGCCGTATTCATACAGAATTTGGGCTGCGTTTGCCTTGTGCAAGGCTGCAGCGTAATACAGGGCGGAATATCCAAAAGCGTTTGTCAGGTTGGGGTTTGCTCCGCGTTTAAGCATATAGACGAGCAGTTCTTCGCGCTCTTTTTCCGAAGGAAATTCTTGCGTAACTGCCATCATAAGCGCCGTAGCGCCGAGGTCGGTTTGGGCATTTAAATCGGCTTTATAATAAATCAGCGCTTTTGCGGCGGTGGTTTGTCCGTCCCGCACGGCAATAATCAGGGGAGTCCAGCCTTGGGGCGTGCGGGTGTTGATGTCCATTTCCTGCTTAAGCAAATAGCTGATGATTTTTTCGTTGCCGCCGGAGGCCGCCGCTTGCAGGACGTTAAAATATACCCCGTCGTATTGGCGTTGAGGGTCTTTCAGATAAAGGACATAATCCAGCGCGGCGCCGTTTTCCAGGCTTTCTTTCGTTTCCAACAATTCCCCATAATACGCATGGGTGACGAATTCCTCGCCAAGCTGGCGGATTTGTGCCTGGCGGTAACTGACAGCCAAATAAATAACCAGGATACAAAGGATAAAAATGGCAGTTTTCTTCATGGTTTTATTGTAGCAAAAATGCATGGTTCTGTCGGAAGGACTGTTACGCAAGGGGTGGTCAGGCCGGTACAGCGTGCCTTCCCCGTCGTGCTAACGGATAACGAGCCGGGAGGCCAAGCTTTGGCCCTATCCCCGGCAAGAGGGGCCGCCAACCGTGTCAGCGGGTGTGGCGTTGGGAGCCCAGGCACTGGGCCGTTACTCAAGAGCACGACAGTGCGGAAACAGTGTGGCCTAAACTAATCGTGTTAACGGGCATAGAGTGCCTGCCCCCGGCAAGGGGGTTGATTTGTTTTTTTTTTTTTGATAAATTTTGGCTATGAACAAAATTTATCAAAAATCGCTCCCGGCGGGGAAAAACGCGGGATTTACGCTAATAGAGCTGTTAGTGGTTGTTTTAATCATTGGTATTCTGGCGGCTGTGGCCTTGCCGCAGTACCAAATGGCGGTGGCTAAAAGCCGGGTAGCCGAAGCGCAAACCATGTTGGACGCTATCGTCAAGGCCCAGCAGGTGTACCGAATGGCGAATGGGGAAATGGCTTCCAAATTATCGGATTTGGATATTTCTCTGCCGTGTAAGATGGATGAAGAGAGGGAAAACCCCGCTTATCTTTGCAACAACTGGCATTTGGATATTATTTATCCGGAATCTACAGGCCGGTATATAGAAGTTTTCCCGGGGGAAAGTGCCTCTCATATGCATAATTTATCCGGTTTTGCGCTGGCCTACCGTCCCGATGGGACTTACACCTGCCGAGCTATAACCGATTCCCCGTTGCAGAATTCCCTATGTAAAAATTTGGGATATACCTTTCAGAATAATATGGTTGGTGGGAATAATGTTTCCTATTCCAACTACAAAAAATAAAGTAGGCAGTAGACTTTTGTAAATAAAAATCCCCGGCCTTTATAGACCGGGGATTTTGTTTTTTGTTTCAAACTATTTTACAACCTTTTCGGCAGGCTGCATAGCGGCCAGTTGTTTGTACAGGTCGCGTCTCCAGGCATACTCGGATTCTGCGCGTTTGATGAGTTCTTTCGCGAGTTCCGGGTTGTCTCTCATCAAGCCTTTAAAGCGGTTTTCGCCGCTCATATAATCGGCCAACGGGAGCGTGGGTTCCGTTAACGGGCTGTCCACATGCAAGGGGTTCTTGCCTTCGTAGCGGGCTTCGGGGTTGAAACGGTACAGGATCCAGCGGCCGGCTTGTACGGCGCGTTTGGCTTCGCCCATACCTTTGGACATATCAATCCCATGCGCAATGCAGTGCGAGTAGGCAATTACCAACGCCGGGCCGTCGTAAGCGTCGGCTTCCGCCAAGGCTTGGATGGTCTGGTTCATATTGGCGCCCATGGCTACCTGCGCTACATAGATGTTGCCGTAGGTCATGGCAATCATACCGAGGTCTTTTTTCGGCATGGTTTTGCCGCCCGCGGCGAACAAGGCTTTGGCACCCAGCGGGGTGGCTTTGGACATCTGTCCGCCGGTGTTGGAGTACACTTCCGTATCCAGCACCAAGATTTTGATGTTCTTGCCGCTGGCGAGCACGTGGTCCAAACCGCCGTAGCCGATGTCGTAGGCCCAGCCGTCGCCGCCCAAGATCCACACGGATTTCTTGACGAGGTAATCAGCCAAGCTCAGCAGGCGTTTGCATTCTTCGCAGCCTTTTTCGGCGCCTTTTTCCAGGATGGCTTTGAGGTCGGCCACATTCTTGCGCTGGGCTTCTACGCCCGCGTCGGTGGATTGGTCGGCGTTCAAAATAGCGTCAATCAACGCGGCGTGTTCTTTAAGGCCGCCTTCTTTGGCGCTGGTCAGCAAGGCTTTGGCGTCGTGGTTCAGCTGGTCAAACGCCAGGCGCATACCCAAGCCGAATTCGGCGTTGTCTTCAAACAAGGAGTTGGACCAAGCCGGGCCTTTGCCGTCGTCGCGTTTGCAGTAAGGCGTGGTGGGCAGGTTGCCGCCGTAAATGGACGAGCAGCCCGTAGCGTTGGCGATAGCCAAGCGGTCGCCGAACAGCTGCGTCAAGAGTTTGACGTAAGGCGTTTCGCCGCAGCCCGCGCAGGCACCGGAGAATTCAAACAAGGGTTTTCTCATCTGGGAACCTTTGACGGATTCCTTTTTGGTTTTTACGTCGGCTTGTTTCAGGCCCAGGAAGAAGGCGTAGTTGTCAATTTCGTTTTCGCGAACGTCCAACTGGTGCACCATATTGATGGCTTTCTTTTCCGGGTTTTCTTTGTTCTTAGCCGGGCAGTTAAATACACACGCGCCGCAGCCGGTGCAGTCTTCCACCGCTACCTGGACGGTGAATTTCAAACCGGCCAAATCGGCTTTGCCGTCGGCGGATTTAAAGGTTTTCGGAGCGTTCTGCAGTTCCGCGCCGTCGTAGGCTTTAATGCGGATTGCCGCATGCGGGCAGACCAAAGAGCAGAAACCGCACTGGATACAAGTGTTGGGATCCCACTGCGGAACCATAATGGCGATGTTGCGTTTTTCGTACTGGGTGGTGCCGGTAGGATACACGCCGCCTTCGGGCATGGCAGAGGTCGGCAGATCGTCGCCGCGGCCGGCAATCATTTCGCCCAACACGTCTTTTACAAACGCCGGGGCTTCCGCCGGGACCGGGGCTTTGGTGTGCAGTTTGGAGGTTACTTCAGCCGGGTATTTTACTTCCTGTAAGCCCGCCAGAGCGGCGTCTACGGCTTTGTAGTTTTTCTGCACGACTTCTTCGCCTTTTTTGGAATAGGTTTTCTTGATGGCTTCTTTAATGTCGGCGATGGCTTTTTCGGTCGGGATGACGCCCGCAATGCCGAAGAAGGCCGTCTGCATAATGGTGTTGGTGCGGCTGCCCATACCGGTTTTGAGCGCAATTTCGGAAGCGTCAATCACGTACACTTTGAGCTTGCGGTCAATGATGATTTTCTGCACTTCGGCGGTCAGGTGGTTCCATACTTCCTGGGCGTTGTAGGGCGAGTTGATAAGCACGGTGGCTCCTTCTTTGGCTTTGCCCAAAACGTCGTATTTGTCCAAGAAGTCAAACATATGCACGCCGATAAAGTCCGCAGACTGGATGAGGTACGGGGCGCGGATATAGTTTTTGCCGAAGCGGATGTGGGAGGTCGTCATAGAACCGGATTTTTTGGAATCGTAGACGAAGTACCCCTGGGCAAAGAAACCGTTGGCGCTGATGATTTTCATCGTGTTTTTGTTGGCGCCTACGGTGCCGTCGGAACCCAAACCGTAGAACAACGCGGCAAAGATGTCCGCCGCGGCTTTGTTTTCCAGTTTGGTTTCGGGCAGAGAGAGGTTCGTCAAATCGTCTTTAATGCCGACGGTGAACTCTTTTTTGGGTTCGTTGGCGGCCAGGTTGTCAAAGACGGCTTTGACGTGGGAAGGCGTAAAGTCTTTAGAACCAATCCCGTAGCGTCCGCCGATGATGAGCGGAGTGGCGGGGAATTTGGCTTTGGCTTCGTCGGTCAGGAACGCGGCGCAAACGTCTTGGAACAAGGGTTCGCCCAAGGCGCCGGGTTCTTTGGTGCGGTCCATTACCGCTACTTTTTTGACGGTGGCCGGAATGACTTTTACAAAATCTTCAATAGAGAAGGGGCGGAACAGTTTTACTTTCAAGACGCCCACTTTTTGGCCTTTCATAGCTTCCACAGCGTTTTGCGCCACATCCGCGCCGGAACCCATAATCACGACCAGGCGTTCGGCATCGGCGTCGCCCACGTATTGGAAGAGTTCGTAGTGGCGGCCGGCGATTTTTTCAAACTTGGCCATTTCTTCTTTCACAATGCCGGGCACGGCGTTGTAGAATTTGTTGACGGCTTCGCGGGATTGGAAGTACACGTCCGGGTTGGCGGCGGTGCCGCGCACGGTGGGGTGTTCCGGGTTTAAACCGCGGGATTTGTGTTCGGCCACGAGTTTGTCGTCAATCATTTCGTGCATTTGGTCTTTGGTCAAGGGTTCCACCATGTTCAGCTCGTGGCTGGTGCGGAAACCGTCAAAGAAGTGCACAAACGGCACGCGGGCGCGCAAGGTAGCGGCTTGGGCGATAAGGGCCATATCCATAGCTTCCTGCGGGTTGTCGGAGCAGAGCATAGCCCAGCCGGTCTGGCGGACGGACATAACGTCCGAATGATCGCCGAAAATGGACAACGCCGTGGTGGCCAAAGCACGCGCAGACACGTGGAACACGGTCGGCGTCAGCTCACCGGCGATTTTGTACATATTCGGGATCATCAAGAGTAACCCCTGCGAAGCGGTAAAGGTGGTTGTCAGGGCGCCGGCGGTCAGGGAGCCGTGCACCGCGCCGGAAGCGCCGCCTTCGGACTGCAGCTCGCTTACGGACGGGACGTTGCCCCAGATGTTGGTTTCGCCTTTGGCGCTTTTGGCGTCACAGATTTCGCCCATCGTGGAGGACGGGGTAATCGGATAAATAGCGATTACTTCGTTGGTAGCATGGGCGACGTGGGATACTGCGCCGTTGCCGTCCATAGCAACTAGTTTAGCCATAATAGAGAAGTCTCCTTTTGCGTAAATTAAAACGGTCTTGTCGCGTGCGTAAAAACACGCCAGCCCGGAGGGATACTCCGGCCTGTATATATTGTATAACTTTGGTCTGTATTTGGCAAACCGTTATTTACCGGTCGGTAAATAAAATTTTGCTGAAAATTTTTAGTTTAAATTGCTTTTTCTGTTGTGTGCCAAAAACGCTTGACTCGTTTTTTTTTTTTGATACACTGAACCCGGACGGATAGGCTGGGCTTTGCCTTGTGTGTTTTACGCGCTTAAATCGGCCCGCCGTGGAGGTTTACATGAAAAAAGGTTTTACGTTGATAGAACTGTTGGTGGTGGTACTAATCATTGGTATCTTGGCGGCAGTGGCGTTGCCGCAATACACCAAAGCCGTGGAAAAAAGCCGGATGAGCGAAGCATTGACAATGATACGCTCTCTGGAACAGGTGGTGAGTTTGCATGTGCTGGCAAATGGAATTGATTCTAAGAATATAGATATATTAGAGGATGCTGACATTGATTTGGAAAATTTAACCCCGCGGCAACTAATGGGAGGTGTGAGCGGGTATTGTTCTAAAGATTGGTGCTATTTGGCGGTGTGTCACCAGCGTACTTATTGCGCGGTAGGGGCGGCGCGTGTTACGGAGGATCATAACGGTGTTGGGAGCGACAATCTGGAATATGGGCTGACAAGTATGTATAACTTGGATGGCACCTGGGCAAAAACTTATCAAATATGTCAATGGACTGGAGGAGATGTTTTTTCTTCTCTTCGGTCGTTGGGGTATACCGAAGCTTCCTGTGCAGACTGGTGGGGATAATTCTCTTATTTTGTTTCCACAATCAGCCCCGGGACTACCCAGGGCTTTTTTGTGGGGGAAATCCAGCCGCGCTGGGGAAAAGCCGTGCGTTTGCCGCGGGCGCAGAAACCGCTTGACTTGGAGTTCGCTCCAGTTGGTACAATACTTATATATCTCAAACAAGGAGCAAACGATGAAACAAGCAAAACTGGCACTATTGGCTTGCCTGGGCCTTTGCGTAGCGGCGTGTTCCGCCCACAAAGAGCAAGCCGCCCAAGCGCAACAACCGGCTAAATCCGTGGTGTATTTCACTTCGGACATCAGCCCCGAAGGGTTAGTGAAAATTTACGATAAAATTTCCCAAAACGTTCAGGGCAAAGTGGCTATCAAGGTGCACACCGGCGAGCCGCACGGCCCCAACATCATCCCGCGCGATATGGTAAAAGCGCTTCAGCAGCATATCCCCAACAGCAACATTGTGGAAACCAACACGCTCTACGAAGGCGGACGCCATACCACCGAACTGCACCGCCAAACCCTTAAAACCAACGGCTGGGATTTCTGCGAAGTGGACATTATGGATGAGGACGGCGCCGTGATGCTGCCCATTAAAGGCGGCAAGCACTTTAAAGAAATGTCCGTAGGCAAGAATTTGCTCAACTACGACTCTATGGTCGTGCTGACCCACTTTAAAGGCCACACGATGGGCGGCTTTGGCGGTTCGCTTAAAAACATTGCCATCGGCTGTGCCGACGCCAAAGTGGGCAAAGCTATGCAGCACGGCAGCCAGGGCAATGACCTTTGGCGCTCCAGCAAAGAACAGTTTATGGAACAAATGGTGGAAGGCGGCAAAGCCGTAACCGACCATTTTGGCAAAAATATCGTCTATATTAACGTACTTCGCAATATGTCCGTGGATTGCGACTGCGCCGGCACCTCGGCCGCCGAACCCAAAACGCGCAACGTGGGCATTTTGGCTTCCACTGATATTTTGGCGGTGGACCAGGCGTCTATTGATATGGTGTACGCCCTGCCGGATGAAGAAGCGCACGATTTAAAGGAACGCATTGAATCGCGCAAAGGGCTTAGGCAGCTTTCGTATATGAAAGAAATGGGGATGGGGAACGACGAATACGAATTGGTCAACCTGGATTAACGAGAGTTTCCCTTTTACATGCAACCACCCGCCGAACCCCGGCGGGTGGTTGTTTTAGCAGATTTTTTTGTTATACTATGTAGTAGCCTGTATGCGAAAGGAGAAACAATATGAAGAAGGGTTTTACACTTATTGAACTTATGGTAGTGGTATTAATTATTGGCATTTTGTCGGCGGTGGCGCTGCCCCAGTACGAAAAATCCGTAGCAAGAGCCCGCGCGGCGGAAGCGATGGTGGTTTCTAAAAGTTTGATGGACGGCATTGCCCTGTATGTAACCACCTTCCGCAGATGTCCCTCTTCTCTTTCGGATTTGGATGTAAAAGTGGATACGGAGTCGGACGATTGGCAGTACGGACTAGTGACGCTCGGATCCCGCAACTGCGGTATATCTGTCACTTCTACATCCGGTACCGCTTTTACGGCTACGCGCATTTTAGTTAAAGATTCTTCCAGCGCCCCTTCCGGTATTTCTAACGGAACCATGTATTGGAACTGTGTAAACGGCTCGTGCGATGAATTTTTCAAGAATATCGGGGCCACCCCGATTTCCGGCGGTTACTATAAATAAGACCGCTTGTATGTTTTGGGCCGCCGGCGGGCGGCCTTTTTTATGGGAAAAAAGGGCGCAAATAGCTTTGCCCCGCGCGAATTTATATAATCTATCTATGCAGTTAAACCACGTTATCTATTCTTCCCGCCCGCTCTGCGTTGCCTACGAAACGCTGCGCTGGCTGTGGCATAAAATTTTCTTTTTTATCCATACCCACACCCCCGTTTGGTACCGCTTTGATAAAAAACACCAACCGGGCGAACCCGTGCGCGAAACCTTGCCGCTGGATAAAACCTGGCACCGCATCTGCCGCCCGCTCTACCGCCACGAGCACGTGTATTACGATTTGGAAAAAGCCTTGCAGGTTAACCCGCAGGTAAAGGGTGTGGCGCTTATTTTTTTTATGGGGATTGGCGATTACCTGTACACTACCCCGATGTTAGCCGCACTTAAACAGAAGTATAAGGATTTGCCGTTTTACGCCTATGTCGGCGCGCAGTTTGACCGCAACAACTCGCCCTTGGTGGGCAAACTGCTTGCCGAAAACCCGCACTTTGAAAAAGTGTTTTATTTTAACGGAGTCCGCCACCCGCTGATTTGGAAGAACTACGATTATTCGGACGCTTTTAAAAACATCCCCGAAGGTTTTTTGGCGGTGCCCGTGTATTACGATTACGGTGTAAAGGTAAAACACCGCGTGACGAGCTTGTTTGAAACGTTCTCCCTGCCGGTGCCGGACGAAATCCCCGCGCCGGTGATGT